>CAZASI010000005.1:0-1645 GCA_964487795.1 uncultured Gammaproteobacteria bacterium | reverse complement strand
TTATAGCGCAATCCCAAATAGTCCGCATAAACTATAGACGCCATTTGTAGTGCCATGTAAAATGCAGGCACTTTTGCAATGGAACTAACGGAATGCCCGCACCTTATTCACTGGATCTGAGACAAAAAGCAGTCGCTGCTTATGAAAACGGAGAAGGAACTCAAGAAGAAATTTCAACGCGATTCTCGATTGGATTAAGAACCTTTCAAGAATGGCTGGTGTTAAAAAGTATGACGGGCGATCTTGAACCTAAAGAACATATTTATCGTGGAAAAAAGCCTATTATTGATGAAAAAGGCTTGATATTTATTCAAAGACTTATTGATAAGAAACCCGATATATTGATTGATGAAATTCGACGGTTATACTTGAAGCGATTTGACAAAACGGTCGTGCAATCGATGGTTTCAAGAGCTTTTAAAAAACTAAATTTACGCCGTAAGAAAAAAAGCGAATATGCTCAAGAACAAGAGCGCGAAGATGTTAAAAAAAACGGGAAGATTGGCAAGAAACAATGATGAGTCTTGATGCGGATAAGCTTATTTTTATAGATGAATCAGGTGCAAACTTACGAATGACAAGTCGCTACGCCAGAGCTGAAGGAGGTGGCAGAATTAAAATGCCTGTTCCGTGTAATCGTGGCCCGCAGCTCTCTATTATTGGGGCAATTTCAACAAAGAAAGTTGAGGCAGCTTTATATGGTGAGTGGGCGACTAATGGCGAAATATTTTTAAGTTTTATTGAAGACTGTTTGGTTCCTAGGCTGAAGAAACACCAGATTGTTATTATGGATAATGTGAAGTTTCATTTGCAGGCAAGTATTGCTAATAAGATTGAAGCAAAAGGTGCAAAGGTTGTATTCTTGCCGCCATATTCGCCTGATTTTTCACCCATTGAAAATATGTGGAGTAAAATAAAAAATTCATTACGCAAATTAGCGCCAAGAACATTAAAAGAATTTAAAAAAGCAATTCGTACTGCATTTGAAGAGATTAATAAAAGCGACTTAGTGAATTGGTACAAACATTGCGGCTATATATGCTGACCAAGTGGGATTTTGCTATAATCCGGTTGAATCAATCGCTATTGCAACGATTGTTTCATCTGTTTTATCACTTTTTTTATAGCGCGGTGCAGAAAGCTCAAGTTGCGCTAATCGTTTGGATAAACAACTATAATCAGGACAACAAAGGGGCATGTTTTTTGATGAAAAAAGTGAATCAATAAAACCTTGGCATTGTCTCAATGGTAATTTAAAAACAAGTCTTATTTCATGGCAAGCAATAATGGCTAAATCACTAAACTTTTTGGGCGTACCCGTGCCATCATAAACACGCTCAGCTTCATACCACACATTAATCATTTCTTCTGACATCCAAATATCAATATTGCCACGCTGACGAAGCGCTTCATTATAGTCAGACCAATTGCTAATTTTGTATTTTTGTTTAGGTACTTTCCAGCCCTTCTTGATGGGATATTTGTTGGGCATTTCAGGTATCCAATACTGCTTGAACGTTGGTGAAGGATTATATTAGAATGACCGTCAATTAGATAGAATGGTCAAATCTTGGGCTATTCAACAAAGCCCCAAAACTCATTGAGCAACGCAAAACACCGTCCATTGATAACATTCGCGAATACC
>CAZASI010000004.1:0-25320 GCA_964487795.1 uncultured Gammaproteobacteria bacterium | reverse complement strand
CAGTCCCAGTGAGACGGGTCATGCTCTCACACCCGCTATCCGTCGTAGCCTTGGTGAGCTTTTACCTCACCAACTAGCTGATAGAACATAGGTCTCTCTCGAAGCGTCGGAGCCTTTACGTGGGAATGACTTATGTCCCCCCACGACCATCGGGTATTATTCCACCTTTCGGTGGGTTATTCCCGTCTTCGAGGTAAGTTACCAATGCGTTACTCTCCCGTTTGCCAAGCCGGTATTGCTACCAGCTTTCAACTTGCATGCCTTAGACACATCGCCAGCGTTCATCCTGAGCCAGGATCAAACTCTCAAAAAATATTTTTACCAGTTTAGTTCTGGTCCAGTCTTGCGACTGAAGATAAGTTGGTTCACCGGGGGTGAACCAGATCCTGAAGTGACGTCTATTTGCACAAAAAAAATTATCCTTATCCCGGACCCAGTCCAGGATTAATTTATACTTTTGGTTGTATTGTTGTCTATTTGAATTTCAAAGTTCTTTTTCTTTCGAAACGCGAAAGAAAAAACAGGGACACAAACTTAGTAGTTTTCGTCACTGTTTCTTCTTTTACGTGTTTTCAAATTGTGCGCTCTAGTTACGATAGCCGATAAGCAAGTAAATATAAGCGAATAGTACGATTATTTTAGAGCATTGTTTGAAATGTGTCAAGAGTTTGCGGAGAATCAAACATTTAAGACCTAAAAGAGCTAGAATTACCTTGTTTTAAAGGCTTTTCGATACATCTTGGCCGCCTCTTCCGGCGCCACCCAATTGACGGTCATTGAAGAATCGAGTTCAACGCCGGACCAGATATGAGCCCGGGGCTGAATACGCAGGCAAACCCGTTCCGGACTGGCGTTTTTTAAGGAATGAAAAAAGTAGTTATAAGGCGCATTTATTTCTTTCAAAGGCTGAAGAATTTTTTTCAAAGCTTTGCTCATCGAGTTTAATTCGGCGTCGTTCAACTTTGTAATATCAATCATCTCGCGCTTGCTCACAATCCATACCTCATTTTCATACGCGCTCGCGTAAGGACAAAAAACTGCGATTTCTTTATTTTCAAAAACGCGGCGCGGCGACTTCATTTCCTTCTTAATAATATCGCCGTACATTGAATGTCCGTGTTCAATTTGATATCCTTTTAAACGCTCGCTTGTTTCTACAACGCGCAGGGGAATAATCTCTGTGGCAAAAATTTGAGAATGTGCGTGAGAGATTGAGGCACCAGCTTCAGATCCTTCATTTTTAAAACACAAAATATAATTCAAACGCGGTTTTTTTAATAAAAATTTTGTCCGACGTTGATACATTATAAACAAATCTTTAATCTGTGTAACATTTAAATCACCCAAACGAAGTTTTGGATTAGGCGTTTCAACAACAACCTCCTGAAAGCCGTACGCTTTTTTATTATTAGGCGTCACCGCCGGAAATTTATTTGCCACCGCAATAATTTGTCCTTGTCCATGACCGATTGAAGCCAGGGCTTTCGGCTTCAGTTTATCGAAACTGAACTCAGTGTTATGTGGATTTGCGCTAGTTTGCGGTTTGAACTCGTGCGGGCGCTTCTTGCGACCCGGAGCAATAATAACGTATCGATTAGTTATATAGTCTTTGCGGATTTCTGATTTTTTCATCGGTTAAATTTAGCATCCTCCATTTTGATGCTTAATAGTTTTGAAACACCGTCATCTTGCATCGTGACACCGTAGAGCATAGCAGCGCGAAGCATTGAAGCACGATTGTGAGTAATAACAATAAATTGAGTTTTATGAGACAGGTCATCTAAAATTTTTGCGAGACGTTCTGAGTTCGCTTCGTCTAAAGCTGCATCAACTTCGTCGAGCACAACAAACGGTGAAGGATTCGCTGAGATGATTGCGCTAATCAAAGCAATGGCAGTTAAGGCGCGTTCTCCGCCGGACAACATGGTAATTGATTTAATTTTTTTTCCCGGAGGCGTGGCTTGAATTTCAATACCAGCCAAACCGGTTGCATTATACTTTTGTAAATATTTAATTCGTTTTAACTTAATCGTAGAAGCTGACATTGGAGCATTTTCTTCTTGTTCATTCTTTTCTTCTCTTTCAGCAGGATTCTCAGGGTTTAAAGATTCATCATCAGCCATGACTTTAATAATCTTGGCATTACCGCCGTTAAATAAGATCTTAAAATATTCTTCAAATTTCTGAGAAATAATTTTAAACTCTTTATCAAAACGTTCTTTGATCGTCGCATCTAATTCAACAATAACTTGCTCCAATGATTCCCCAGTACTGAGCAAATCGTTTACTTGTCCCGACAAAAAGTCATAGCGTTCTTTCGTAGTAATGTATTCATTTTCAATTTCCGGATCAATACCGCCGATTAATTCCATCTGGCGTTTCAATTGCGTAATTTTATCTTGCACCGCAAAACGATCAATTGATTCTTTAGCGCGTTCATCACGCACCTCCTTAAGTCCGCCCAAATCTTGTCTGATAGCATTTTCCAAATCTTCAAGTTTTGTTTCCTGACGAGCTGATTCAACCTGCGCAGCATTTAACTTATTGCTCAGTTCGTTAATTTCATGTTGCAAGGATTGAATACTATTTTGCATCGAAAATAAACGCTGGCGTTCAGCTTCTTGGTCATCGCTAAAACGAGACAACTTTGTTTTAACTGCAGAAATTTCTTGATCAATCTTGGCGATATCTTCGTCCAGCTTATTTCGTTCAACAACATTGGTTTCTTGTTTAACTGGAGCTTTAACGGAGCTTTGTGTATGTTTTATTGTAAGCGCATGCAATTCTGATAATTCTTTTTTGATTAAAGCAAACGCTTTTTTTATTCCTTCTAGATCATTAATACTTTCAGACTTTTCTAAAAGCTCTAAAGATTTTTCTAATCTCTTATGAAGTTCAATGGCAATCTCTTTAGTGAGATATGAATGTTCAGCTTCTATTTTTAATTCCAAACGCGCTTCCATTTTAATGCGCTCAGTTTGCAGCTTTTCTTTTTGAGTTTGAAAAGTGGAAAGTTCATGCTGCAATCTTTCAAAATCTTTACTCACGCCACCTTGACGCTGCAAACCAGCAAGCTCCTGAGTTAGGGTCGCCAACTTTTTATCTTTAACTTGTTTATTCTTTTCAAGTTCTAACAGAGAATCATTAGACTCTTTAAAGCGATCATGAATCTCATGCCAAATTGTTCTAAAATATGCAAGTTGTAATTCTCTTAATTCAACTTCAACTTCACCGCGACGTTTTAAACGGTTAACCTGACGGGTTAAATTGGCCAAGCGCGGTTCGATTTCTGACAAGAGCATTTCGGCTTGTCCAAGATGCTCTAAACTTAAACGTAATTTATTCAAAGACTCATCGCGCTTAATTTGAAATTGTTTTACGCCGGTCGCTTCATCAAAAAACTCCTTTCGTTCCGCGAGCGACGTATTTAAAAATCCTTCAACCGTACCCTGTCCGATGACGCTATAGGTTTTTGAACCGACATTGGCTTTAGCCAGCATCATCTGCACATCAAGCAAACGAACTTTGGTATTATTTATCAAATAGTCACTTTCGCCGTCTCGATATAGACGACGAGTTAAAACAAACTGCGAATAATCAACTGGGGCGCTGCGATCTTCATTATTAAAATAAAGCGAAACTTCAGCCATGCCGAGCTTGCCTTTCTTATCAGAGCCGGAAAAGATAATATCTTCGGACTTTTTTCCGCGCAGAGTTTTCATGCTCTGTTCGCCCAAAGCCCAACGCACCGAATCCGCAATGTTAGATTTACCCGAACCGTTTGGACCAACAATCGCAGTTAAGCCGCGGCGGTCGCCATCAACAATACCCGGAAAAACGAGTTGGTTTTTATTGGCAAATGATTTAAAGCCCTGGACTTCGAGTCGTTCTAGATACATAAGAAAATAAGAAAAGGCGCCTTGGCGTTAGCTTTATTATACATCATTTTCAGAGAAACAAAAACCAAGATTGGCGTATAAAAAAACACTCCCCTGGAAGTGTTTAGACTTTAGGGGAGGTTAATTTAAGATCGTATTTTTTTACACGATCTTCGGTTTTAAACATACTTACTGAGTTGTTGGCACTATTTGAAAAATAATTTATTAAAACGGCAGGGAGGAGATTAAATACACTTAGAGGCTTATTAAATACCAATATATTATTGGATTGCTCAGAGAAGACGCTATGCATTTATGTCTTGAGTGATAATTCCTCGTTTTCCTGTAGAAATTTTTTTAAAACCGTTGTTTCTTTTAAATTGTTTTTCGTTTGCGTTGATTATTTTTCTTTTGCTGTTATACTGCGCAAGTATATTAAATTGAAAATAACATTTGAAACGTTAATAACAGCTTAGCTCCAGGCGACAATTTTGTCAAATGGCTCATTAGAATAACAAAAATCCGAGGCCCTATACCCCGGATTTTGTTTTAAGCTGCCTTATTCCGTTTTTCAAATTGCTCTTTAATTTTGTCCGCGTCAGCCTTCTTTTGAAATGTGTCTTGAATCACTTCAACTGAATCAAAGGATTCTTTATTAATCTTTGAACTTGCTTCAAGTGGCTTCTCTTTATAACTCGTTCCTATTTCCGCGCCGTCAACATATGTTTCATCGTACGCCTGCCCGGTTTGAACAGAAGCATAATCAAGTGCGTCTTTTTGACCCGGTGGAAGAAACTCATCTAAATCCCAACCGTTCTTCACCACCTTTTTTACTTTTGGAACTTCGATTTTTTCAAATCCCATAGAATTATTTTTCTACATTAAAAGCTTTATTATATTTTTCTTCTGCCTCTTTAAGCTTTGCTTGAAGTTTTTCTCTTACTTCGACTAATTGTTGTTTATCCGCAGGAAATTCTTTAGCTAACTCCTCATCAGTTATTTCTTTTACTTTGTCCAAATAAGCGCTTACTGACATTCGCTCTCCCATCCCTTTCTGAGCAAAAACCGAATATTCACCATTGTAAGGATTTTTTGGTAAGTATCTTTTTTCTTCAGACTTATTATACTTCTGTTTAGCCTGATCTAGTTCAGTTGAAATATCATTCTTTAGTTTCTCAAGTTCAGAAACTTCTTTTTCATAATCAACTTTATTCCCGCCTCCAAATAAGCCAGAAAGTTTTTTACCTAGTTTTTTTGACTCTAAATCGACTTTATTTTTTTCGCTTTTCTTGGATGATAGATTATCTTCTGCAGACTTGAGTTCTTTCGTCAGGCGGAGGTATTCATTATAAGCCGCATCACGCTCATCATCAGTTTTTTTACTTGATTGTAATTTATTCCAAACAATTTCAAAATTATCATTAGAAGAAAATTGCATTAAACTATTAAAGGCCTGTTTATTGTCCTCTATACATTTCTTTCTACGTTCATCAAAGCTTTGTTTTTCATTACGCACTTTATTATGCTCCGGAGAATTTATAATTTTTTCATACTCTTCTTTCGCACTCAAATAATCAATTAATGCTTTAGCTCTTGCTTGTAAAACTTCGTTCTTTTCCGCCAACTTATCATTGCTTTCTTTAGTAATCCTCTCAGCTTGATGGATTGATCCACTACTCTTAAAATCGCGCATGTTTTCTTCTTGTATATATGAAAATTTCTTATTCTCTTGCTCTTTATATATCTTGTTCGCAGAACTTGCTATAATTTGCGCTTTATTAGCATGTGCTTGTAATTGTTCCTTCTTGTTGAGTAGATCATCATCCATTGCCTTAAGTTGTAAACAATAAACATCAGCAGTTTTTTCCCAACCTGGAAAACCGGACACTAGCCAAGTAGATATTCTGTCGGTGTTTGGTTTGCGTGTATCAGAATATAGCAATGAATTATCGCTGAAAGAATCCGTTTTTACAGCAACTACCAGACTCTTATCAACATAAGTGCCATATTCCTTTGGGAAATCTTCAAGTCGCTTTAAATTGGTATCTAAGATTTTCAAGGAATTATTCATTTGTTCCTCATCGCCCAAACTTAAAATATTATTTTTTAATACTTCAGTAAGCTCCTTCGCCTCATTAATTTTTTCTTGGAGTTTTTCATATTTCTCCGGATAACTTTTTAACAAAGCAAGAAAACGATTTTTTTCATTATTCGAATGATTCTCTTTCTTTATTGACTGACCCTCCTCAGAGTAATCAACAATTAAGCGCGCAACAATATCTCTTTTCTTATTCTCAGGCAGATCAGTATCTTCAGATTTTTCAATAGCATTGATAATTTCAGTTATCTTCCAATTATTTCTATTCTCCCCATTAATATTATAAGAGCCCGCACCTTTTAGATGATCCTCAACTTTTTTAATAAAAAATTTTTCCTCATTAATTTCTTTGGCCTTTTCTTTTATCGAGGAAAGATATACTTCCTTATCTTCATTTTTAAAATCAGGCATTCTAATAGTATTAGAATCCTTATCTCCTAGTGATTCTTTTAAATTATTTCGTGTCGCTACGGCCGTTTCAACAGCAAATTGATACGGATCATCAACTGCCTTAGCTTGATCTATTTTATATGAATCTAATTTTGAAAATTCTTGGTTTTGATCATCATCAAGTTTAATAATATCTTGATTAAGATTATTTATTTTTTCTTCGATCGCCTTTTTTTCTTCCTGTAGTCCGGTAATGGCATTTTTAATTTCTTCTTGAATTGCTTCGTCGCTCGTCTCCATTGCTTCAGCTTCTGTAATTGCGTTTTGACACTCCATTAAGGTGTTATTCAAAGAACTAATATCATTTTGAATAACTGCTTTTTTATTTCTAATAGCTCGTTCAATTGCGCGTTGCGGCTTCTCTAGACGACCACCTTCTTGCTCTTGCTTATTAGACAGGGCCATATTTCCTTTGACCATGTCAGCAATTTCCAAAGCAAACTCATCATCACTTAAAAATTTTTCTGAATACTTTTCTTTTTGTTCAGCAATTTTTCTTTTGAGTAATTCCAGTTTGGAAACCGGGGTTGATTGCTCGACCGCACTCTTCTCAATTGTTGTAGACATATACAAATTTAGTAAACCTTCAGCAGCTCAATGCCGCTATAAAAATATTTTAGGACGCTCTGCCAGTCTTGTCCGGCATTAACCATTAAGACCGCACCGCGAGCTGACATGCCAACTCCATGACCATACAATGCTTTGCCAATATCATATGGCACTGCAACACTCTTTAACCATGGAACCGCAGACCCGCCCCAGACCTCAGTCCAATCGCGAGTTCGTCCGTCAGAATTTGAAAAATACGGAGTAACAACAGTCTTGCCTTGATAGGTCACTGTTACTCCGCGTGTCGCATCAACAGCGGCTGATAAACGTGGCATACGAATTTCTGAATTATAACCGCGATAGACTTGGTCATAATATGAATCAATATGAAAATGATCAGCAGCGTGTTTCGTTGACGCATCAGTCAAACCAAAACTTACACCGCGCATATAGTGATAGACCGCATAACTTCGCGCCGCAGTCGCCATAACTTTTTGGTATTCTAAAGCGCCGGCGTTTGAAGTTTCGGCCATACCCTTTAAATAGGTTTCGATACCAAGCTCGTTAATAAACCATACTTTTTTAGCGGGTTCTGTATAACGATATTCTATAATACCGCGAAAACGATTGTCCGACGCGTTCGGATTCCAAGCCGGACCGTTCTTATAATCAACTAAGGTTGCGACTGAATCGATCAAACGCGGAACAAAGCGGATCGGCGACGCCGTTAGCTTGGTTTGAGAACCAAATGTAACGGCGTAACGCCGGGAAGCGGGATCATAGATTACAGACACTGTTTGTCCTGCAGGAATTTCTGCAAATAAGGTTTCGGCGGAAGCTTTAATATCAAATACTCCATTATAGGTAACACGCTGGGCCGAGCTCGGATTAAAGATACCAATTCTAAGTATTGGTTCAGTGCTACTTGAAACACTTTGTTGCAACGGGCTGCTTGTCGAAGGGGCCGGAACAACAGGACTAATCGTTGAATTTGGCGTAGGTGTAACAGGAGCTACACTTGGAGCGCTTGAACTAGTACCTGGTTTAACTATTGTTATAAAAACTCGAACGAGCGATCCGGGAACGGGCCGCTCATGTATCACAAGTTGAAAATTTTCCTGCATCATTCCCTCCAAGGCAGTAGGCGCCTTTAAAGGAAAACTAATATCTACACTTTGTCCAGGTTTTAAATCAGATTTAATTTTTGTAGGCTGATAAAACTTTGGCCAAGCATCGGTTTTAAATTTTGAAAAAGTTCGCATTGACGGTCCTGTTTCAAAACTTAGTTCCGAGGCTTTAAAAATCTGTTTTGATACATTTTTAAAACGAATCGTTTGTGTAGCAGTTTGATCTTGAGCGATTTGAATATAGTAGGTATTCTTCTCCGGCTGTATCAGTATTGATTCGCTCGCGGCCTGCGCCGTCGGAATAATTGCGCGAACGAGAGCACCGGCTTGAATCAAGCGCTGGCTCTCAATAATTGTCTTATCATTTTTATTATTAATGGAATGATGCGCTACATTTAAAAACGTTGCGGAAAGCGCGACAATAAAAAAAGCAATGGACAGATTAATAGCGAGCCCAGTCCAACTGAGCTCCTGATCCATTGCTTTCTTTTTTATCAGCTTGTATGAATATTGCCAACCAATATTCCCAAGCGTATTTAATTTGTCTAACATTTTATTTTTGTTTTATCCGCCGTAGCTTTATGCGTAGGTGGATTTTTGCTTTACTATTCAATAATAGCATAAAAAACCACTAAAGTCAATGGTTTTGTATACAATTTGTGTACAGTTTTATTTTTGTCCGCTTGTACAAATCGCAATAGCGAGTCCATCCGCCGCATCATCCGGCTTTGGAATATCTTTTAAATTTAAAATCATCTTTACCATTTTCTGAACTTGCGCTTTTCCTGCCGCACCGTAACACGACACTGCCTGCTTAACTTGATTTGGAGTAAATTCAATAACTGGCAGTCCCGCTTGTTCTATTGCAAGTAGAACAACGCCGCGCGCTTGTCCTACGAGTAGTGCGCTTGTTACGTTGCGAGAAAAAAACAATTTTTCAATTCCGACAATATCAGGTTTATATTCAGTGATAAGTTCACAAACTTTTTTATAAATCGTTGCAAGCCTTTCGGAAGTTTCAGTTTTAGCCGGAGTTTTAATAGAACCATACGCCAAACAAACTAATTTTCCTCCCCGATCTTCAATCACGCCAAAGCCCGTATCCGCTAAGCCCGGATCAAAGCCGATAATAATTCGTTTGTTCATAAGCGTCATTCGATGTTTGAGAAATAGTCGCTCACATCTTCATCTTCTTCAAGGGTATCAATGAATGTTTCAACTTTAGCTTTCTCCTCTTCAGAAAGTTTTAATTTTTCTTTAGCAACATATTCAATTTCTGCTGATTCAGCAGTTAATTTTTTTGTTTCCAGCCAATGCTTAGTCTTAATTAAATCTTCCGACTTAGTATAGATAATAATTCCGTCAGCTTCGTGCTTCATATCATCGGCGCCGTTGTCGATCGCTTCAAGCATAAAGTCATCCCATGATAATTTGCTGTCTTCCCAGACGCTTTCAGCCACTAAAATCACACCTTTCATTTCAAAATTCCAAATAACCGCACCCATACTTCCGCCGTACTTGGTAAAATGATGACGAATATTAGCTGCCGCACGATTACGGCTGTCTGTCACGACTTTAATAACAAATTGGCTTTGTGCCGGACCAAAACCTTCATACAACAGTTCTTCAAGTTGTGCGCCGCCTTCACCACCGGCGCCACGTTTAATAGCGCGTTCGATATTATCTTTTGGCATATTGACGCTGCGCCCACGTTCAATCGCTTGCGCCAGCGCGAAGTTCATTGATGGGTCAGCGCCTTTACGCGCCGCAATAGAGATCATATTGGCAATCTTGGTAAAAGCCGCGCCGCGTTTAGCGTCGACAATTGCTTTAGCTCGTTTAGTTGTCGCCCATTTGGAGTGTCCTGACATAGTATTTGTTTACATTGCCAGTATGCCACCCAGTTCAAGAAAAATCAAATTGGATATTAAGAGAGCCCGCTTTGTTAAAAACGGGCTCCATTTGTGGTCCGGTATTGGCCAGGACCAAATTGAGAATTTTGTGGTGAGCGACTCTGCGTGTGTTGCATTCAATGTTGCCTGTTGCTTCGATTCGTAGCATTGTACTTATGCGTAACGTTGTGTTTTATATGTCCTCTCATTTGAGTTAGGACCTGTATCGCTGTACATTCTAATGAATACTATTCTTAGCCATGGGTATCTACCGTTGGCTCATGTTCTGCTTCCTTGGCAACCAAGGTGAATCCGATCTTATATCTTATTGTTTCTTTACTGCGTTTTGTAGCAGTTTGTTGTTTTGAGTTGCGCTCACCACTTCTCAATTGTATATGAACAAACTTATAAAAAGTATAATAACATATATAAAAAATTATGTCAAGGGCCTAGACATAATATCTTATTTTTTAGCTAATTTTAGCGATTTTAATATATACCAGACAAGTAATAATCAACTGGCGCCCAGTCATCTGTCAGTATATTCCCTGTTATTGTATGGCTATAAAGCTTATTAAAAAAAGCCTGTTGTTCTTGATTTATTGTAGTGTTTTTAAGAGCTGCTGGATTTTTTAAAGCGACGAGCATGATATTTTGTATATTCTCTCCTCCGGGGCTATCAAGCGGATACATCAAAAGTTCCGGAAACACCGATTGATAAGTCACATATTCATTTTCAATGAATTCCCTGCCCACTCCTTCAAAAGAACCTACTAAATTTACAATCACAACTCCATTGTCAGAAAGTCTCTCAAAAATCTGAGCAACGAATTCTTTTGTAGCTAATTGAAACGGTACTGAACCTGCATTATTAAATACATCCACATATATTGCGTCATACGCTTCTTGAGATCTGCTTAAAAATACTCGGGCATCTTCATGATGTACATTTAATCTTTCATTATCAGTAAGATTAAAATATTTTTTTGCAAGTTCAGTATACAACGGATCTATTTCCACTACATCGATTGTACCACTATGAGTTTTTAAATAATCTTTAGGAAACGAATAAGCTCCGCCGCCGAGCATAAGCGCGCTTTTAATTGTTGGATTAAAATAATCTGCTATATTAAAAAATTTTGTATACTCAAAAACGAGTTCGTCACGATCTGTATACATGGCGGATTGTGAAATATGCGGTCCGGACATAATACTTAAAATCGGTTCTTCGGTTTTTTGAGAAATACCGTTAACAATAAATAATCGATTGTAAGCACTTTCATGTTCAGCCAATACATTCGCACTAGGACTGAACAGAAAAGTATTGTTCCAAACAGCACTACAACCGACAGCAATAAAAACCGTGATCATCAGAGTTGTTTTTGTGCGAAGTAGTATCACACTGCACAAAACCAATATCACACTGACAAGAGCTAGGGTTTTAAAGCTACCAAGCTGAGGAATTAAAACAAAGCCAGCAAGAAAAGTTCCTACAATACTGCCCAGCGTAGAAAAAGCATAGAGCTGTCCCCCGATTGCACCGGAGTGAGCAGTTTCATTAAGTGACAAACGAAGCGCAAACGGAGACACGGCGCCGAGTAAAATACTTGGAATAACAAAAAGTAAACAAGACATACAAAACGCGGCGGCGCCCAAGGAAAGCCAGTTAATCAATATAAGATTTATCTGGGGCAAAAAGCTTGAAAGCCACAGAGCAAAGAATATAAATAAACCTGAAAGGCCGATAATAGCACCTAAATGCTTAGGCGAGGGATGACGATCCGCGTAATGTCCTCCAATCCAATACCCAAAAGATAAGGCTGCTAATATAACGCCGATTAAAGTTGTCCAAACAATTAACGAAGTTCCGACATACGGGGCTAAGATTCGCGAACCGACCAGCTCCATAATCATCAAACCCGCTCCGCAGATAAATACTATGGCGATTAATATAAATCGTTTCATAGCTTTCCAATAAAATTAGACCACAGGGTTATAAAACCAAAGCCGATGAAAAAAATAAATATTAAGGCCATAACAATCTGACGCCACGCTGCCGGTTGAAATACTTTAGGCAGACGTTTGCGATTAAGATAATGAACTAAAGCAATATGAATAATCATCGCCCAGGCATTAATCACCGCTCCGGCAATAATTAAAGTTCGCGGCTCATAATAATTGAATAAAAAGAGACTGATACCAAAAGCAATTTGCGCCCAGACAAAAATAAAATAAATTTTAGAAAGAGGAACTTTATCAGATTTAGTTTTTTCCATTCTCTTCAGAGCGAAATTTTCTGCCATAATACGCGAAGTAGCATCGATAACACCCAGTTGAGTTTGCAGCAGTAAAATTCCGATAATGGCGAGTAAAGCCGTACCGGCCCAAGGCGCGATTGCAAAAGCGACGTGACTGGCTTGGTTAATAATAAAGTTAATGCCTTGTGTATTATCCGCCGCACCGTAGGTTGTCGCGTAAGATAAAACCATCAGTAACACCATTGAAACAAAACCTAAAAACCAAAATACAATCGCATGTTCAGTATTAATTCGCTTCCACCAGGCTCGGAAATTACCGACATTCTCTGCAGTAATCGCAAATGATTCGCCTTCAAGTTTAAGATGTCTATCAACTGCTTTACCTTTAAATAGTCCGGCAATCTTTTGTGAATATACTCCCATGCCAAAACCTTTTTCTTTAATATAAATCGATTGGGTTAGATTCAAGTTGCCACCCGCTCCGGAATATGCAAACGCTCCCAAAAAAGCCGCTAAAGAAATTCCTTCAGGAATATAACGAAAACCGTCACCCATACCGATTAATCCGCGACCCAAAGCTTTAATAGTATCAAGGTCAATCACTAAAATTGCTAAAATTAAAATAAACGGTACACCAATTAAGATTAATGTTTTTGTCAGATGCTCCATGAGCGAATACACTGAACGACCGATACTGAGAATAATGCCCATAAGAATAAACGCTCCAATCGCGAGCCATTTAAAATGCTCGATACCGAGCGCGGCACCGAGCGATTGCGCCCCCGCGGCGCCTATGCCCGGTAAACCAAAGCCGATGAAAGTTGAAAGAATAAACCAATACGGTGTCCATTTTAAAAGTTTAGCTAAACCAACAAAAACGCTTTCGCCTTTGACTAAGGCATAGCGCTCAATTTCCATATTTATAAAAAATTGAAAACTGATACCGAGTAAGGCCGCCCAGACTAATCCTAAGCCATGGTTAGCAGTTAAGTAGGGCCATAAAATTAATTCGCCCGAACCAAGTCCAAAAGCTAATATAATAAAACTTGGACCGATAATCTTTTTCAGTGGTAGGGCAGGCGGAAATTTTTTTAGTAATTCGCTCATGATAATGCTTAATGATATACTGAAAGTATAACATATAATATATGACAATTTTTCAATCCATTATTCTCGGTATTATCGAAGGGATTACAGAATTTCTGCCAATTTCTTCAACCGGTCATTTAATGATTGCCGATCGACTTTTAGATATCGGCCTGTCTTCGTTTATCACGAGCTTCAATATATATATCCAGCTCGGCGCAATTCTTGCTGTTGTTGTTTTATATTTCAAAAAAATATTTACAAGCTGGACCCGCATGCTTCATATCGTCGCCGCTTTTTTACCAACGGCTATTATCGGCTTACTGCTCTTCCCCTTTATTAAAAACGTTCTACTCGAGAACTTATTTGTTGTTGGTATTGCTCTAATTATCGGCGGAGCAATTATTATTATATTTGAATATTTCTTTGCCAAGAAAATCAAAGAAAAAAATCTTTCAATTCATCGCTCGATCTGGGTTGGTATTTTTCAGGCCATCGCAGTTATTCCCGGAGTATCCCGCTCTGCTGCGACAATCATCGGAGGACGGGCGCTTGGTCTTAAGCGAGAAGACATTGTCGAATTCTCATTTCTATTAGCTATTCCAACAATGCTTGCGGCCACCGGTCTTGACCTTATCAAAAGCGATTTCAGCTTTTCTCAACATGAATGGCTACTCATTGTCATCGGCTTTATTGTTGCGTTTCTTACAGCACTCGCAGCCGTTAAATGGTTTTTGTCCTATATCCAAAAACACGGTTTTGCGGCTTTTGGCTGGTATCGCATCGTCGCGGGCTTGATTATTCTTATATTTCTGCTATAGTAAGCCAACTACATACTATGGCTAATATCCGTAACATCGCTATTATCGCTCACGTCGACCACGGCAAAACTACGCTGGTCGACGCTTTGCTTAAACAAACAGCCACTCATCTTAATAAAGATGCGGGGACTGAGTTAATCATGGACTCGAATGAATTGGAAAAAGAGCGCGGTATTACCATTTTCTCTAAAAACGCTTCCGTCGTATACAAAGGAACAAAAATCAATATTATCGATACTCCGGGTCACGCTGACTTTGGTGGTGAAGTTGAACGCGTCTTAAAAATGGCTGATGGTTGCTTACTATTAATTGATGCCAAAGAAGGTCCAATGCCGCAAACCCGTTTCGTTTTAAAAAAAGCTTTGGAACTTGATCTTCGTATCATTGTTGTCGTAAACAAAATTGATAAACCCGGCGCTCGTGTCGATTACGCTTTGAATAAAACGTTTGATTTGTTTGTTGAACTTGGCGCACCTGATCATTTGATCGACTTCCCGATCGTGTACGCTTCTGCAAAAAATGGTTTGGCCGGTCTTGATGACAACATGGAAAAGATGAAAGATATTTCTCCTGTGTTTGAAACAATTTTAAAACAAGTTGCTGAACCAAGCGGCGACGCAGCGGCTCCTCTACAAATTTTAATCACCACAATTTCCGGTGATGCCTTTAAAGGACGCATTGCCACGGGCCGAATTTATAACGGCGTTGTTAAAGCCGGACAGCAAATTGCATTAATTAATCGCAAGGGTCAGATTTCCAATCATCGTTTGGTTTCTTTAATGACCTATTCGGGTCTCGAACGCGTTGATGCTAAAGAAGCAAGTGTCGGAGACATTATCGCCATCTCAGGAATCGATGATATCACTATTGGTGAAACTATTGCCGATCCTACAACACCGAAGGCTTTACCTTTACTTCATATTGAAGAACCAACCGTTAAGATGATTTTTATGGTGAACGATTCTCCGTTTGCCGGCAAAGAAGGTAAATATACAACAAGCCGCCAGATTCAAGAACGATTGATGAAAGAACTTGAAAATGACATGGCTTTAAATGTTGATGATAATGCAAGCGGAGGTTGGGTCGTATCGGGACGCGGCGAACTTCACCTTGCAATTTTGATTGAACGTTTGCGTCGCGAAGGATATGAATTGCAAGTTTCTCGCCCGCAAGTTATTACAAAACAAGTTGACGGAAAAACTGTCGTGCCGTACGAAGAAATTTTTATTGAAGTTCCGGAAGAATATTCGGGCGCTGTTATTCAAAAACTCGGCACTCGTCACGCTGAAATGAAAGACATGCGAAAAGACGGTACAATCACCTATCTTGATTTTATTATGCCGACTCGCGGATTATTCGGTTATCGCTCTGAATTTTTAACTGATACGCGCGGGCTTGGACTTATCAATACAAGCTTCCTTGATTATCGTCAGGACTCTGCACCTTGGCCGGAACGCGATCGCGGTTCGCTCGTAGCATACGAAAGCGGCGCTACAAACCTCTACGGATTATTGAACGTTCAAGATCGCGGGATTTTATTCTTTGGCCCAGGTATTCCTATTTATAAAGGTCAAATTGTCGGACAAAACGCACGCTCGGAAGATTTGGAAGTTAACGTCTGTAAAGCTAAACAATTATCAAACATGCGTTCGAAAGGTGACGGTGTTGCTGAACATTTTAAGGCGCCGAAAACAATGGACCTTGAAGAATCGCTCGAATATATTTCCGATGATGAATTAGTAGAAGTCACTCCTCTTAATATCAGACTTCGAAAAGTAACGCTTGATAAAGCTGTTGCGAGAAAGAAGGAATTGGGGATTAAATAAGAATTTATTAAAAAAAATATGAACCTAAGTTCATATTTTTTTATCCTTATAATTATTTATTCTTCCTCTTCAGTATTTTTCAAATTCTCCTGAACCGTACTCCACATATCCAATAATTGGTTTTCAATAAATTCATCATTATCATCATCGGTCAATAATCCCCGCTCACGATAATACTCAACCGTTTCTTCAACGACTGTGCGAAAGGCGTCACGATCATAGGCGCCTTGCTCGCGCATTTTTATTTTTACGAGATCAAGTATCTCTTGAGTAATTGGTTCCATATGCTTTAATCCTATACTATATTAGAACGCTGTCAATCTTTACAAATTACATAAAGCGTGATAATCTATCAAAACATAATTATTTAAACCCATTATGCCTCAAATTAAATCAGCCAAGAAAGAACTTCGCAAAGGCGCTCGTCGCCAAGGCCGCAACGATGCGGTTAAAGATGAATTAGGCTTGATCATCAAGAATGTCAAAAAAGCCATTGCCACCGGTGGTGTTGATGCCGCCCGCCTCGCTCTTACGACTGCTTTGAAAGCTCTCGATAAAGCGACACAAAAAGGCGTTCTTAAAAAGAACACCCGCGATCGAAAGAAGTCCCGCTTACATAAAGCGGTCAACAAGATTGCTAAGAAATAAAATAAAAAAACCGCCGCTACAAGCGGCGGTTTTTTGTTACTCCCTTCTCCATCAAAGATGGAGAAGGGCCGGGGATGAGGTCAGACCTGAGATAATAGCGCCGGCAACAATTCTTCGGCCTTACCTCGTCCTGATTTATGTCGATAATCAATCTCTACTAAACGATTGATCATATTCTGTAAGTATTCAAAACTAAAGCGCCTGACTTGATTAATATTTTTTTCAAGGACATACGGATGTAAACCAACAGCTGCAGCTAGTTCTTTTGGATTGGTTCCGTTATCAAGCGCCTGACGAATTGAAGCCAGTGTCTTATATTGCCATAGCAACATCGAAAGAATATATTGTACACTCGCACCATTTTCAAATTGTTGTCGTAGCAATCGAAGGGCAGTATCAGCTCGTTTTACAGCCAAGGCGTCAGTTAAAGCAAAAATTGTTTCGGCTGATAGCTCAGGAGTTAGGAGTCTAACATCTTGTTCGCCAATAATCGGTGCTTCGTCAACAGTCGTAGACTGCTTATAGGCGCACAATTTTTCAATTTCCCCAGACAAGCGCCATAAATCTATTCCTATCATACGTACTAACAAATTTGCCGCGGGAGCAGAGATTGAAACATTGTGAAGCTTAGCTATGCGCGAAATTAGTTTCAGGGTTTCCGCACTTGAAAGGGTCATGAATTTTTGCGCAAAACCATTTTTCAAAAAATATTCCAATAATTTTTTTTCATCTTTAAGTAATGCTCCGACTTTATTATCTTTAGCAATGCGACCAATAGTCAATTTGGCGCCCGTACCTTTTTCAACCAAATTCGGTTCATAGATCAGTAAAATGTTTTCATTCTTCTTCTCCGCCTTTAAGAATTCAAGAAGATCTATAGCTAACTCTTTTTTCTTGGAAGAAAAAATATCTTTAATTAAAATAAATCGACGTTTGGCAAATAAAGACTGCGAACTGTAAGCGTCCGATAAATCTTGCAATGTCAGCTTAGCGCCATCAAGTTCAACAATACTCGTTCCTTGCGGATCAACTTCCGCAATGAACTTATCACGCAATTCTTTAATTTTTTGAGTGGCACGGTAGCTATCCGGTCCGTAGAGGAAGAAAATCATATCGGTGATAGTGTAGCCTAAAATGCCCAAAGTTTCAATAATTCATTGACAAAGCTGACAATTCATTTAGTATCTATAGAATAAGACTATGTCACAACTAATCATCATTTGCGGTTTGCCTGGGTCTGGTAAAACAACCCTCGCGCAAGCCCTGTCTAAAGAATTAAATATCGCCTGCCTTCATAAGGATGTTTTAAAAGAAAGCCTCTATATGCTTTTAAATATGAAAAGTTATGAAGACAGTCAAAAAAGCAGTCATCTTTCAATATCACTTATTTTAGAATTAGCCGAGCGCATGGTTGCTAATAAAATTGATATTATGTTAGAGGCTCCTTTTATGGTTGAAGAAGATTATAAAAAATTTCAAGCATGGATCGATGAACATAAGGTAAATATCATTAATATTATTTGTACAATTTCTGACGAAGAAAAAATGAAACGCTTTGACACTCGCCCGCGTCATCCCGCACATCATGATCATGAACGCGATATGTCAGTATACTCAAATGAAAAAGAAGTTGTGTACGAAAAACTACCTGGTAAAAAAATTAAGATAGAAACAAATAAAGAAGTTAATAAACTGATAGAAGAAATAATTTCTCAGTTATAACTTGGGAAAAAAATAAATCGACAAAAAGTCCTGTTCTGGGGTATAATAATTTTATATGTTTTTATCACTCAAAACAAAAAAAGAAAAGGAATTATATAAAAGTTCTTTAGCGCTACTCGGCAAACAAATTACCGAGACTATTTCTAAAGGTACTTGGACAAATGCGAGCGGCTTAAAACGTCCGATTACTAATATCGTTGTTAACGGCATGGGTGGCTCAAATCTTGGCGCTCATATTATTGTCAGTCTCTTACAAAAAGAACTAAAGTTGCCCGTCGCGATTGACCCGGGTTATGACGTCGCGGGTTATGTTGGAAAAAATACCGCGTACATTGTTTCCTCATATTCAGGAACAACCGAAGAACCGCTGGTCGCCTATACTAAAGCTAAACAACGCGGCGCTCTAGTTATTGCCTTAACCTCAATAGGAGAAAACATATTATCCGAAAAAGCTCGCAAAGACAAGCTGCCTCTCTTCCAATTCCCCATCAGCGCCAATCCTTCAAATCAACCGCGTCTCGGCGTCGGAGCGGCTCTCTCGGGCCTCATGACAGTCCTTGTCGCTCTTAACGCGTTACCTAAATCATCAATCAAAGAGTTAAATCTGACAGCCAAAAAATTGGCTAAAAACAGCAAAATTTTAGCTTCTTCTCAAAACCCAGCCCGCGCTCTTGCCAAGCGCATGAAAGGTAAAACTATTGCAATTGTCAGCGGCCCACTCTTTTCCGGTAATGCTCAAACGTTGCGCAACCAATTCAATGAAAGCGCTAAACAAAGCTCATTCTTTCTGACAGTTTCAGATATGAATCATCATGCTTTGGAGGGCTTATCATTTCCTAAATCAAATCGTAAGAAACTATGTGCTCTCTTTATTGAATCAACACTTGATGATCAAAGAATTCAAAAAAGAATAAATCTTAGCCAAGAAATTTTTAGAAAAAATAGAGTTTCAGTTTTAATATATAAACTTCAAGGCAAGACAAAATTAGAACAAGGGCTTGAGCTCTTGCAATTTGGTGGCTACTTGTCGTATTATGTATCTATCATTAACCATGTCGACCCTTCTAAAATACCTTTTGTCGATTGGTTTAAGAAAAAACTCTCCAATTAATTATTAATTGGACACAATATGCATCAAGGAGGGGTGCGGCTTTGCCGCGCGATGCTGTTTAGCATCGCAAGCGTCTGCTTTCTGGCAGGGGCTTTTTCTGTATCCGCTGTTTCACCCGGCGATATACTTATATCTAAAGTACAAATCACGGGTGGAACAGGTTTAACAAGTCATGATTACATCACACTGTATAATCGAAGCGACGCGGTAATTGATCTTAATGGAATGCGCTTGGTTAAACGTACAAAAACAGGAACAAGCGATACAACAATTAAATCCTGGAGTTCTGAAACGCTCCTGCAAGCAGGCGCATCTTACAGCTGGGCAAATATCGACATTGCTACTCAAATTAATGCTGATACAAATTCAAGTCAAACTATTTCCAATGACAACGGCATTGCTTTGCGAGTTGGCGCGGAAGATTCAGGCGCAATCTTAGACAGTGTAGCCTGGGGCGAGGCAGCAAATATTTTTGTTGAAGGCGCAGTTTTTCCGATCAACCCCGCTGGAGGACAATACTTGCAACGTATTAATAATACTGATACTGAAAATAACGCCGAAGACTTTGAAATCTATCCTCCTATCGAGGAAACTGAAGCTACAGAAACCCCACCAAACGAAAACGCACCGACAGCGACCGGCAAAGATATAATTATCAATGAATTGTTTGTTAATCCAAAAGAGCTGGATGGTCCCGCTGCTCAAAGTGAATTTATTGAACTGTATAACAAAGGAACAGAGCGCGCAGCGCTTGATGATTGGCGAATTGAAATCGGCGATATAGTGTACGAATTACCACGAGGCACAACGCTTGCGCCGGGTGGCTTTACGACTATTCGCGATATTAAAAACATTCCTCTGCCTAATAGCGGAGCAAGTGTTAAGCTGTTTGCTCCGAACCGTTCAACGCCGTCGCAGACTATTACATATAAACAAGCACCTGACGGATTTTCTTACGCCAACTTTGCTGCCGCTTGGCGCTGGACAGCGATTGCCACTCCTGATAAAACAAATATTTTAGCACAAGCGCCGAAAGCGGCTTTTGATATCATCGGATTATTATTGCCGAATATTGATCTTCGTTTTGATAGCTCTGATACTTTTACCAATAATCAAGCAGCACATTACGCCTGGGATTTCGGCAATGGACAAACAAGCACAGAACAATATCCTAAACATCGCTTTTCAAAAAGCGGAAAATATACTATTAGCTTAAACGTCACAACTGAATACGGTTCATCGCAATTTTCTAAAACTATTAGTATTGGAACTGTTAAAAATGAAGATTCCTCCTCCTCCGCCAAAGCGGCGGATACGGAGGACAAGGAGCCAGAAGAAAAAGTAATTTCTCAAATTGAGGATAATGACATATTTACAAGTTCAGGAACGGCCGTGTCACAACCCGGGAGTTTCGGAGTACAATATTTTTATTTCTTACCTGAGTATGGCGAACCGTTATTACAAATATATAATTCTAAAAAGTTATTTCCTAAGATTGAAATAGGAGATCAGTTAATTATTACCGGAAAATATACTGAACGACCCGAGGGACCACGTGTAACAACCAAAGAACAAAGGGATATTAATATCAGCGGTAAGGGTCCAGTAGAAAAGCCCGAACTAATCTCCAGCGCACAACTTAAAAAAATTGCCTTTCCGCGCCTTACTACGGTCGAGGGTATAGTTGCCTCAAAAAAATCACCACGTATTTTTTTAAGTGATGAGGAAGGTGAAATCGAAGTGTATCTAAGCGCCGGAACAAAATTAAAAGTTTCAGACTTTAATATCGGCGATAAAATTTCTGTAACTGGTATTGTGATTATCAATGACAATAAACCCCGAATCCAGCCTCGAACCAAAGATGATATTAAAAAGGTTACAAACATAGAAACAACAACAAATTCCGAAGATGTAAGTATTGCATCGCTGCCTATCAGTCAAACAGCTCTGCCCGAGACTTTTCAAACTAGTACCGAGACTCCAAAAAAGAATATGTTACTTATCTATATTGTCAGCGGCAGCGTTATAGTATTAGGGGCAATCGGTTATTTTCTTTTTAAGCCGCATTGACAAAATATTATTTTTATGATTATATAAAGAAAATTAGTTCATCAAAATGAAAGGATAAAAAAACAATCATGGCAGAAATCTTAGATATTACTCCGGCTAAATTCTTTGTTATAGGAGATGAAAATTTCTATGGAAACTTAGCCACGGAAATACTCGATGAAAATAACCAAAAAGGCATTGCTATTCTACTTGAAGCAAATTTCCCGCAGGTTAAAGGACTCTTCTATAAAGATATCATTAGCAAGGAATTTGATGATGTTGTAATCAATGAAATTGCGCTTACATGGCACAAAGATAATGGAATACAACATATGCAATTACGTTTTTCATTTACAGAAAAACCTTGCTGGATTGATAGGGTAGAATATCTTGATCTCTCAAAAATATTTTTCAACGTCACTATTCCTCATGTAATAGGCATAGGCATATGTTGCAAGGATACAATGACAACTTACCTGATAATCAAGCAAAATAGTTATTATGTTGATTTATGTAATGAAATTTCAAAAATCATTAATTCACTCAATGATTTCCTCCCCACCGAAAAACAATTCAGAATGGAGGGCTATAAAGATTTCATTACTGCTTAATTGTTAATTCAAATAAAAAAACACTGGCCAAAAGTCAGTGTTTTTTGCTATCGTTTTGTTTTTAACTTAATTTCTTTTTTATGCCGTTCAATCGCTAGCTGAATTAGCTTATCAATTAACTCACTGTAAGGTATACCGCTCGCTGCCCAGAGTTTCGGGTACATGCTAATGTTGGTAAACCCAGGAATGGTATTCAATTCGTTAATAACGAATTTATTATTTTTAGTTAGAAACATATCGACGCGTGCCATTCCCTTACAGTCCACTATTTTAAAAGCTTTAATTGCTAAATTCTGAGCATCTTTAATCTGAACTTTAGTGAGTTTAGCTGGTGCAATAACTTGTACACCTTTTTCATTATTATATTTGGCGCTATATGAATAAAATTTTTGTGGTGTAATAACTTCACCTGGAAGAGAGGAATGCGGTTTATCATTACCCAACACTGAACACTCGATTTCTCGACCAATAATACATTCTTCAATAACTATTTTGCTATCAAATCTAAAGGCTTCTTTGAGCGCCCTGGAGAAATGTATCGATGTATATACTTTTGAAATTCCAATTGAGGAACCCGTATTCGCTGGTTTTACAAAAACCGGTAGACCAAGTTGTTTCTTTATTGTCGTAAAATTAATATTTTCAATTTCGGCAATATGATAACTTAGAAATTTAGGTACCACAAGACCAGCATCACGTAATAAGCGTTTCATAACATCTTTATCCATGCAAATCGCTGAAGATAGAACACCCGCGCCAACACATGGAATATCTAAAAGTTTTATTAAACCTTGAACAGTTCCGTCTTCACCAAAAATTCCATGCAAAATAGGGAAAACAACATCAACTTTATTCAAAAGTTTAATATCATTTTCGCTCGGCCAGGCTCCGAACTTTTTAATTTTCAACAGCACTGGCGTATATTTTGATTTATCGAGTGCAGCAATAATATTCTTCGCTGATTCCAGTGAAACCTCGTGTTCGGCCGATCTACCGCCATATAAAATTCCGACTCTTATCTTCTTCATATCTAAGAATTATATAACAAAAAACCGACGCTTAAAAGCATTGTCCTGGCGCTGGCCTACTTTCCCGGAGCTTGGACGGCTCGAGTATCATCGGCGCTAAAAGGCTTAACTTCTGTGTTCGGGATGAGAACAGGTGTGACCCTTTCGCTTGAAGCACCAAGACGACGCTTTCAAACGTCGGCTCAGTTAACTTGCCCCGCCCAGATGGGCGGGGTGAAAATATAGAAATAGAAAATCAACAATCAGAAATCGTAAAAACAAAAAAGTGGGAACATCAAATGGTTTATTAGTATTCCTCGGCTTAACCCATTACTGGGCTTACACCTAGAACCTATCAAGGTCATATTCTCTAACCAACCTATGAAATCTAATCTTGAAGACAGCTTCACGCTTAGATGCTTTCAGCGTTTATCTTAACCGAAGGTAGCTACCCAGCAATGCCCCTGGTGGAACAACTGGCACACTAGAGCTTCATTCTTCCCGGTCCTCTCGTACTAGGGAAGAGCCTTCTCAAATTTCCGCGACCATAGTGGAGAGGAGACCGACCTGTCTTACGACGGTCTGAACCCAGCTCGCGTGCCGCTTTAATAGGCGAACAGCCTAACCCTTGGGAGCTTCTCCACCCCCAGGATGCGACGAGCCGACATCGAGGTGCCGAACCACGCCGTCGCTGTGGACGCTTGGGCGTGACTAGCCTGTTATCCCCGGAGTAGCTTTTATCCGATGAGCTTCCGCCGTTCTATTTCGCACGGTCGGATCACTAAGTTCTGCTTTCGCAACTGCGCGACTTGTAGGTCTTGCAGTAAAGCCGGCTTATGCCTTTACACTATCTCTCGGGTTTCCATCCCGAGATAGCCGACCTTTGTAAACGCCTCCGTTACCTTTTAGGAGGCATCCGCCCCAGACAAACTACCCACCAGATACTGTCCTCTATCCGGATTCACGGATCAAAGTGAGAATTAAGAATATGCCAGGGTGGTATCTCACTGGTGACCGAAGTCTCCCACCTATGCTGAACAGACATATCCCTAACCCAATATCAAGTTGTAGTAAAGCTTCACGGGGTCTTTTCGTCCAACTATGGTTAACCAGCATCTTTACTGGTCTTGTAATTTCGCCGAGTCCCTCGTTGAGACAGTTTTCAAGTTGTTATGCCATTCGTGCAGGTCGGAACTTACCCGACAAGGAATTTCGCTACCTTAGGACCGTTATAGTTACGGCCGGCGTTCATCCGCGCTTAAATTCAAAGCTTCTCCACCGAAGTGGATGACCTCTCCTCTTAACGTTCGGACACTGGCCAGGCATCACCCCCTATACATCATCTTGCGATTTAGCAGGGAGCTGTGTTTTTGATAAACAGTCACTTGAAATCTTTCGCTGCGTCCCCCTTCGCTCTGCTCTCTGCGCTAGCGACGGTGGACAAAGATACCGGAAACCGGATCCTCATCTACCGTAGCCAAGTGCTCAAGAGCAAGGCGAAGGGGGAAGGGCTTATTGCTAACTTACGCCCGCTGTTTTGCCGAGTTCCTTAACGAGGGTTCTCTCGTTCACCTGAGGCTCCTCGCCTCGTCTACCTGTGTCGGTTTACGGTACGGTTACTGTAACCTTAGCCCTAGAAGTTTTTCTTGGAAATCTCTCCGCTCAAATTGACGCCACCCGAAGGCTTTGTCTTCCGCCGACCGCTTGGAATGTTGATCCGGATTTGCCTAGATCTATCCTTACGGCAAGCGACGCTCATACCATAGAAGCGCTTGAACCTCGAGACTTCGTCCCTCCATCGGAAAATTACAGTAGTGCTGGAATATTAACCAGCTCTTCCATCGACTACGCTGCCACTACAGCAGCCTCGCCTTAGGACCGACTCACCCTGGGACGATTTACGTTGCCCAGGAACCCTGAGACTTTCGGTGGGCGGGGTTGTCACCCGCCTTTATGCTACTTATGCCAACATTCTCTCTTCCAAGCCCTCCACCGCACCTCACAGTGCGACTTCAGCGGTCTTGGAATGCTCCTCTACCGATCCAGTAAACTGGATCCCGCATCTTCGGTATTATGCTTAGCCCCGGTACATTTTCGGCGCGAGACGACTAGACTAGTGAGCTATTACGCTTTCTTTAAAGGATGGCTGCTTCTAAGCCAACCTCCTAGTTGTCGCAGTCACGACAC
>CAZASI010000003.1:0-94003 GCA_964487795.1 uncultured Gammaproteobacteria bacterium | reverse complement strand
TAACAAGGCATCCGTAGCGGAAGCTGTGGATGGATCACCTCCTTTCTAGGGAGATAGTCCTTTATGGACATTAGTCGACGTTTGTTCTTGAACAGACGATTCTACTTTTTAAGTAGAATACACCTGAAGCGACGTCTATTGGCATTGAAAAAATCTTAAATACTTTGGCAAATAGTTATGGGCTATTTGAATTTGAAAAAACTAGCTCATGATTATTCTGGACTAGTTTTTTTGGTATAATGCTATTGTTGTCTCTCGGGCATATAGCTCAGTTGGTTAGAGCGCCACACTGATAATGTGGAGGTCCATGGTTCGAGTCCATGTATGCCCACGAGTAATTTAATATAGCGGGGTAGAGCAGTTGGCAGCTCGCCAGGCCCATAACCTGGAGGTCGCCGGTTCGAATCCGGCCCCCGCAACACTCTTTCGCTCCTGCGGAGCTTCAGAGTGCAAGCTCATTAGAGTTTGCATCCTTACAATTTTCCCTCAGTAAAATAATTATATGTACTATGTATATATTTTATTATGTTCTGATGGAAAATATTATGTTGGTTTAACAAGAAATATAAACGCAAGATATCAGAACCATTTAGCTGGTCTAAGTTTTTCTACTAAATATCGTCTACCTGTTAAATTAGTTTGGACGGCAATATTTTATAGCAGAGATAAAGCTGTTGCTTTTGAACAATATTTAAAAAGTGGATCTGGTAATGCGTTCTTGAAAAAAAGATTAGTATAGTTTGCTTGCTCACCGAAGCTCTCCTTCGGAGAGCGTAGGTGAGCCTCGGTAGCTCAATGGTAGAGCGCAGCCCTGAAGAGGCTGGCGTTGTCAGTTCGATTCTGACCCGAGGCACAGTGTTTATATACGGGGTGTCGTATACCGGTAGTACGCATGGTTTGGGACCATGTCGACTGGGTTCAATTCCCAGCACCCCGACATTTAGTTTTTCGCGGGTATCGTATAATGGTTATTATGTTAGCCTTCCAAGCTTAAGATAGGGGTTCGATTCCCCTTACCCGCTCCAAAATTATGTGGAAAAAAATCGCTTCAAAAATTCTTCTTGATCATCCTCGCTTGAAAGTTTTGGAAGATGAAGTTGAGCTTCCAAACGGTCATATAACCAAATATTTAAAATTTGATTCGGGTGGAAATGCCGTAACTGTTCTTGCAGTTAATGAAGAAGGCAAAATTCTTTTGCAAAAAGAATATTCTTATCCACCAAATGAAGACCTTTACCAATTCCCTGGCGGCTTTGTGCCTAATGGAGAAGAACTTTCAGAAGGAGCCAATAGAGAATTAATGGAGGAGGCTGACTTGAAAGCAAATAATTTAGTTGAGTTGGGATCCTATTATATGAATAATAGGAAAAGTGATAGTAAGATGTACGTTTATGTGGGTTCAGATTTACAAGCCGAAACTTTGCCAGGTAATTTAGAAGAAGATATTACCAGCTATTGGTTTTCAGAAGAGGAAATAGAAGAATTAATTAAGAAAGGTGAAATTAAGAATTATACTGTATTGGCAGCGTGGTGTTTGTATAAGCTAAAACAAAAGTTATCTTAGTCACCTAAATGTAAATACCATGCAAAAACGTCTTGGAGTATTTGGTCAATTTGTTAAGCAATATGAAAAAGCCCGCCGGCCCTATAAGCCGGAGGTTTATAATTTTTTAAAAAAGTTTTTAAGTATCAAAAATCCATATATTCTTGATCTGGGTTGCGGAACCGGAATCTCAACTCGTCCCCTTGCTTCATTTTCAAAAGTTGTTGGCTGCGATCCTGATATTAGAATGTTAAAAGCTGCCAGAAAGCATAAGGATGCTCCGGTTGAAAAATATGTTGTTGGATCGGCTGCAAAACTACCCTTTAAAGATGCGAGTTTTGATGCTGTAACTGCATTCTCGGCTTTTCACTGGTTTGATAATAAAAAAGATATCAGTGAAATCAAACGCGTATTAAAACCCGGCGGAATATTGTTCGTTGCTAACAAGACCGGACTGAAAAGCTGGGGAGAAGGCTACCGAAGAGCCATTATTAAAACCATTAAAAAAGAAATCGCGCATTTTAGGGAAGATTCGTATGACCCAAAGAAAAGTTTAGTTAAAAATGGATTTAAAAAAATAAAAGTTAAACGTTGGAAAGAATCTGAAACCTATACTTTGCCTCAGGCTTTGGAATACGTGCAATCGGTCTCAATTTGGAGTACGGCTCCTGAGAATCTTCGTGATCAAGCATGGTTGGGAGTAAAGAAATATTTTCAAAATATGAAAGCGCGTACCGGAAAGATTGAACGTAAATATGTTGTGAGGGCTGTTATCGGAATAAAATAATACTATGCCGGAAGATAAACAATTTTACGTCGGTCAAAAAGCTATCATTGAAAATGGTGGGAAAGTCTTGGTTTTATTTGAAAGTACTCAAGGCAATCTTGACTATCCGGGAGGAAAGATTCAAGAGGGTGAAACAGATTTCGTTGAAGCATTAAAAAGAGAAGTGCGAGAAGAAACAAATTTAGAAATTGAGGTTGGTGATCCGTTTACTACCTGGTATTACGAGATTAGCAAAGGAAGAAGCATGGGAAAGAAAATATTTTTGGTTGCGTATAGATGTACATATATTTCCGGCGAACTTAAACTCAGTGACGAACATACTGACTTTCGTTGGGTGAATAAAGATAATTTTATGGAAATAGATACGGGCGGAAATTATTTTGCCGTTTTAAAGAAATACTTTTCATAATAATATGAAAATCGGCGTATTTGATTCCGGCGTCGGTGGACTTATTATTTTGCGAGCAATTCGTAAGCGACTTTCGGCTTACGATTATTTGTATTTAGGAGATACAGCACATATTCCGTATGGAAATAGGACTCAGGCGGAAATTTATCAATTTACCAAACGAGGCGTTGATTACCTTTTTGAGCATAATTGCGCTTTGATTATCATTGCTTGTAATTCAGCTTCGTCTCGTGCTCTACGGCGCTTACAAAAAGAATGGTTACCAAAGCATTATCCAAATCGAAAGATACTCGGCGTTATTATTCCAACAGTCGAAATAGCCGCAAAGCAAACAAATATTAAACGTATTGGGATTTTGGCAACCAAGGCAACAACTTCTTCAAAATCATTTGCTAAGGAAATAAAAAAACTTTCCAAGAGGATAGCGGTAATTCATCAATCGGCTCCGTTACTTGTGCCGTTAATAGAGGCTGGAAAAATAAAAGAATCTAAAATTGTTTTAGAAAAGTATTTAAAGCCATTATTAGAAAAGCAAGTTCAAACAATAATTTTAGGTTGTACACATTATCCGCTTATTAAAAAATTTCTACCAAAAGATATTAGAGTAATTTCGCAAGACGAAGTTGTTCCTGAAAAATTAGTTTTATATTTAAAAAAACACAAAGAAATCGAAAAGCGACTTACAAAAAATAAAAAATGTGTTATTAATGTAACGCGAACAACGCCGCATATACAAAAATTAACGACTGATTGGTTTGGAAAAGGGTCGCGAATCAAAAAAGTAACAATTTAAAAAAGGGATTTGCAAGCAAACCCCCTTTTTTTTGATGTACTATCTATATTTAATTGCATAAATACCAATACTGAAACCTGCGCCGAAGGTAACAAATAAAATAATATCTCCTTTCTTGAATGTTCCTTTGGCTTTTAGTTTTGCGTAGAGCACTCCGGTACTGGCGCTACTGGTATTGCCAATATCAGTATCCCTATAGATTGTTCCTTTAAAATCAGGTCTTAATTCCGTGAATTTTTCTTCAAACAAATCTATAGTTTTGCAGCTCGGTTGATGCATGATCAGGTGCTTAATTTTTTTTATATTAATACCTGATTTTTTAATAGTTTCGCTAACGGTTGGCGCAACAATTTCTCCTATGAGTCTATGGACCTTTGGACCAAGTTGCGCGAAGTGCCTATTCTTATCTTCTGTAATTAGTTCGATTTTGTCATCAAAAGGATCAGATATTAAATCAAAGAAAAGAAATGATTCTTTATTGGACAATCTCAATACAACTGCAAATGCACCATCACCAAATAAATTGCTGGCTTTCCAGTCATCTACATCGGCAAGAATGGTAGCTTTTTCTGATATGACTACGAGAACATATGTATATTCACCGCTTCGTATGAGACGTTCACCAAGGTGAATTGCAGTTGATCCAGTGGTACATGCTTCATTTGTGTTACTGCACCATGCATCAGATCTGACACCTAAAAATAGTTTGATAAAGTCAGCGCCCGAAGGATAACGGACTCCCGTATTACTTCCAAACAGAATTGCATCAAGAATACTGGCATCAAGTCCGGCATCCTTTAAACAATTCATTGCTGCTATCAATCCCATTTCTTCAGTGGTGCCGTTAAAAAATAAACGGTTTGTCAGTCCTGTAGATTTTAAACATTTTGCAACTTTTTCGGCAACTTCCTTGTCTGTAAACGGAGGAGGATGCCCAAATAATTCTTGTCTGCCGCACACAGAAAGGTATTCCCGTATAAACCGTGTTTGGTCAGCAAGATCAAATTTATCAGTTGCGTTCTCTTTACCCGCATAACCCCAGCCAACAATTTCACATGAAGATTTTTTTAGCCCCAATTGCTCCAGGGCCTTTGTAACGATATTTTTTTTAATTTTAATGTGCATCTATTCCCCCTCCTAATTTAAGGGTTTTATTTTTTGTTTTATTACTGTCATTTTTACTACTATTCTAAAAATAAGTCAATTTTCTTGACAATAAGCCCGATTTACGATACCATGCTTGTACCGTCAATGCTTGCTCAGCATTTTTATTTTATAAAGAACCTATGTTAACTATCCGTTTTTCCCGCGTCGGCAAAAAGGGTTATCCAACCTACCGTCTCGTGATTTCTGAAAAAGCGCGCGATCCGTATGGTAAAGCCCTGGAGATTCTCGGCTCATACGATCCTCACTCTAAAGAATTACAGGCCAAAGCTGACCGTATCAAATATTGGATTAGTAAGGGCTCAGGGATGTCAGAATCCGTAGCCAACCTCTTGATCAATAAAAAGATTATTGAAGGAACTAAAGCCAAACAAGAAAAGAAAGCTACTAAAAAGAAAGGCGCAGAAGCCAAATAAAAAACTCCCCTACGGGGGAGTTTTTTATTTCTTGATAAGTTTTTTATCTTTTAAGAATTTAATATGTTCCTCAACTGTTGCACGATCAAGCCCGCGCTCTTTTGCTATTTCATCAATATCCATTCCCTTGTTAAACAAATCAAAAGTTTCAAGCTGAGTTAATTTTGTTGAAAGCTTTATTCCTCCTTCTCTTTTTTCCGCGCTATCATTTATTTCTTGCGACTGCCCTCCACGCAAACACATATCACATCGTTCACAGCGCTGTAGTTCATAATCACCAAAATATTCGAGTAGGTAACGTTGACGACATTGACGAGTAAAGACATACTCTTCCATCTGGTCAAGCTTTGAATACGCGTGCGTTGCTTTGTATTTTAAAGCTTTAGTATCAATCTCAATATCATATTCATCAGTGCGTTTTACTATTTCAATTTCCGTTCCCTTAAAGGGAGGACGATATTCAAGCGCATCAGCTGTTGAAAGTTTTTTAAAGATTCTGAGAATCATATCTTTTGATTCGCCGATAATTGCCGCGGCTTCTTCCACGTTTATCTCCCAACCAATTTGCAGCTCTGCGCCAAATTTGGCAATCAATTTTTCAAAGACAGTTCGTTGTTTTGCGGAACGAGTAGTAAAAGCTTTTAAGGCCTGATCTAGAGACTTTGTAAGTTTAATAAAAGCTTGTCCGTTTTTCTCTCGAGCGCGTCTAATATATCCGCCTTGTTCTAAGATTTTAATACTTGTACCAATTGCCATTTCCGGATACTCGTCATCAGTGGCCGCTTTAATATCAGCGTAGGTTACGAGAACACTCGGCGTTTCAAATTTTAAGAGATATTTATAAACTGATCTGATCAGTTCCGGACTCGGGTTATCGCCACGGATAAAAAATTCTCTCAAATATCTGTCGCGAGGATGATAGAGCAGTAAACAAACACTTGGTTGTCCGTCACGTCCCGCGCGTCCCGCCTCCTGATAATAGGCTTCAATCGTGCCCGGCATATCAAAGTGAATAACAAAGCGAATATCTTTTTTATCAATTCCCATTCCGAACGCATTTGTCGCGACAATAACTTGCGCCGTACCTTTCATAAAATTATTTTGCACCCATTGCCGATCTTCATTTTGCATTCCAGCGTGATATCCAACTGCTTCAATTCCCTCACTAAGTAATGCTTCGAGCATCCTGTCGGCTTTAGCACGAGTTCCAACATACACGATCCCTGAACCGCCTTCTAAACTTTGTACAACGTCTAAGACAAGTTTAGGTTTATATGCATCTGACGCTTCAATTACTCCGAACTGTAAATTAGGTCGGGCAAAGCCGGTGACGATTTGCAAAGGATTTTCTAATTTCAATTGTTTAATAATATCTTCTCGAACTTCGGGCGTTGCGGTTGCGGTTAAAGCTATCACGGGCGGATTGCCGCAAGCTTCAATTGCTTCACCTAATTTTCTAAAGCTCGGACGAAAATCGTGACCCCATTGGCTAATACAATGCGCTTCATCAACTGCAAAAAGCGTAACTTTTAATTCATGTAAGCGTGTTACAAATGAAGAATTGTAAAAACGTTCTGGAGCAATATATAAAATGCTGTAGGCTCCGTTAATCGCTTCTTCTAAACGAAGGTTGGCTTCATCAGGTGTTATAGTACTGTTAATTAAAGTTGCTTTGATTCCAACAGCGCTTAAAGAATCTACTTGATCTTTCATTAAGGCAATTAAAGGAGAAACAACAAGTGTTACGCCGTCTAAAACTAATGAAGGAAGTTGGTAACACAAAGATTTACCGCCACCAGTCGGCATAATAACGAGCGTGTCTCGTTTAGCGAGCACGCTTTCAATAGCTTCAAGCTGACCTTTTCTAAACGAAGAAAAGCCATAATGCTTTTCGAGGAGAGGAAGTAGTTGTTCTGTTTCGGGCATGATTATGTTTCTGTTGAGACGCGCCATGGCGCGTCTTTACTAAAGTTTCTTCTGTTTTTTAAAAGCGATCATCGTATTTAAGAAGGCCATAGCAATAGTCATTGGACCAACACCGCCGGGCACAGGACTTAAAAATCCTGGTTTGTCGTTCATAGATTCAGCGTCAACGTCGCCGCAGGTTTTGCCTTCACTGTCTTTAGCAATACCAACATCAATAATTACAGTATTATCTTTAACCATTTCGGCGTTCACTGCATCAGCACGACCTTGCGCTGTAATGATAATATCAGCGCGTGAGATATCATCGCTGAGACTTGCACCTTGTCGTTTTAATATTTCTGCCAAGTTATCTTCAAAAATATCCGAGTTAACTTTAAGGCAGACTGTTTTATTATCAAGTTCGCAGTTAATGCTCGATAGCATCGCGAGAATTACCGCGTAGACCGGAGGCATAAACCCCGCTTCCGTATCTTCTGATAATAATCGCTTCATGTTCTCTTTAGTAAAACCGTCTATATCTTTATCAGGATTAATCGCATTAACAATTGTGTCAGTATCTAAATGCTTAGGCAGTGGCAACTGAACTAAGATAGCGTCAACCTCCGGATCATTATTTAAAAAGTTAATTGTCTCTAATAATTTTTCTTGAGCAATATCATCATCGATGCGATAGACGTGAGCATCAATGCCAACTGTACCGGCTTGTTTTTCTTTTAAATTAACATAGAGCTGTGAGTCAGGCCGCTCGCCAACTAAAATAATAGCGAGCCCTGGTCGAGGACCGGCCAGTGTATGAATTTCTAAGGCAACTTTATCTTTAATTTTATCGGCCAAAATACGGCCATCAATCAGTTTCATCTGTGTAATCTGTGGTTAATATTTTAACGGATATTTTTCGCAGAGTTTCTTGATCTCGCTTTGTAATTCGTTTAAAGTCGCTTCATTATCTTTATTGATAATTGCTTGATCGATAATGCGGGCAACATTTTTGCAATCATCTTCATTTAATCCGCGGGTCGTAATTGCTGGAGTACCGATTCTAATGCCGGACGGATTCATAGGAGGATTTGGATCATTTGGAATCGTTGAACGAGACACAGAAATACCAATTTTTTCTAAAGTCTTTTCTACTTCTTTGCCAACAACATTTTTATTACGTAAATCTACAACCATTAAATGATTGTCAGTTCCGCCGGAAACGATTTCGTAACCAAGCTTGATAAACTCATCACTCATGGCCTGCGCATTTTTGATAACTTGCTTAGCGTAGATTTTAAATTCAGGACGAAGCGCCTCGCCTAAAGCCACGGCTTTTGCCGCTGTCATATTATCATGCGGTCCGCCTTGCATTCCTGGAAATACGGCTCGGTTAATTGCTTTAGCAAATTGTTCTTTACACATTATTATCGCACCGCGAGGACCACGCAGAGTTTTATGCGTTGTGGTCATGACAATATCAAAGAAAGGAACAGGACTCGAAAGAACTCCGGCAGCAATTAATCCGGCGGGATGAGAAATATCAGCAAAAGTTATCGCGCCGATTTCATCAGCGATTTTTTTAAACCCTTCCCAATCAATATCTCTTGAATAGGCGCTGAAACCCGCAACAATCATTTTCGGTTTTTCTCGTAAGGCAACTTCTCTTACTTCATTCATGTCTATTCTTCCGTCTTGACCGACGCCGTATTGAACAAATTTATAGAGCATACCAGAAAAGTTTACCGGATGACCGTGCGACAAATGTCCGCCGTGATCTAAGCGAAGACCCATGACAGTATCACCTGGTTTAACAGTTGCAAAATAAATTGCGGCGTTCGCCGGAGAACCGGACAAGGGTTGAACGTTTACGTGTTCAGCGCCAAATAATTTCTTTGCGCGTTCAATTGCCAAATTTTCTACTTCATCAATAATATGGTTTCCGCCATAATAGCGAGAACCCGGATAGCCTTCGGAGTATTTGTTTGCTAAAGGAGAGGCGAGCGCCTCTAAAACTGCCTCAGAAACGTAGTTTTCAGAAGCGATAAGTTCAAGCTCATCGGCTTGTCTTTTGCCCTCTCGAGCAATAATATCAGCCAACTCCTTATCTTCGGCTTCAAGTTCAGAAAATGATAGCATAATGGCAATTTTTCCTTAATTTTAGTATAATTAGAATATAATTATTTAACCACACTTATATGACAAAGACAAGGTTGGCGATCATTGCCGTTGTAGCCTTGATCATTAGTATGCCGCTTTCGGCTAAGGCTTTTATGAATAAGGCTGAAGATTCAGTCTATATCCCGAAAGAGCAGACGGTGAGTGGTTCTTTGTTCGCTGCAGGTTCTTCTATCACCGTGGACGGTAAAGTTCAGGGCGATGTATTTTGCGCCGGACAATCAATCGTTATCAACGGAATCGTTGACGGCGATGTATTTTGTGCCGGACAAAGCGTTACTATTAACGGCTCTGTCGGAGGTAGTGTTCGCGCTGCAGGTAATTCAATTGTGATTAACGGCAAAGTTTCACGCAACGTGATGGCCGCCGGAGCAAATGTTACTTTGTCCCCTGAAGCAACCATTGGTTGGGACATGCAATTTGCTTCCGCCTTTTCAGAAATTCGCGGTAAAGTAGGACGCGATGTTGATGGAGCCGGAGCATCAGCTATTATTTCCGGAAATATTGGACGAAACGTTTTTCTTTTGATGGATGATAATAGAATGAATAAAGAAAATAAGGAAGAAGTTAAAGCATCACCTATTATTACAAGCACCGCGACTATCGGCGGAAATATGTGGTACCGATCTCGTGCAGAAGCACAGATTGAAAAAGGCAGTATGATCAAGGGCGAGACTTCTCGCTTGGCGATGAAAGATGTTATTGATCGACGCGATGCTAAGAACGCTGCCAAAAGCGGGTTAGCTGTCTTTAGCTTAATCGGATTATTCTCTTCATTGATTATTGGTTTAGTATTTGTCTCTTGGCTCAAACGACCGGCTCGCGAAATTACTGATATTATTGTGGCAAAGCCATGGCCGTCTATTGGTTGGGGATTGATTGTCGCGATTGTCGCACCGATTGCCGCGTTTATTATCTGTATCACTATTATCGGTTTCCCGCTCGGATTAATTATCTTGGCTGCATGGTTACTTGCTATGTATCTTGGTGACATTGTCTTCGGCGTTGCCTTTGGACGATGGCTCTTAAAGAAGTTTGCTCCGAATAAAGTTGAAGCTGCAACTTTAGTTTGGCCAATGGTACTTGGTATTGTTATCTCTTCAATTATTTTCATGATCCCGGTAATCGGTTGGCTCGCCTGTATGGTTGCGACGCTCTGGGGAATGGGTGCGATTTGGCAGTACGGAAAAGCAAAGAGCTAAACTATGATTGAAGTTATTTGCGGCTCGATGTTTTCTGGTAAAACCGAAGAATTAATTCGGCGTTTGCGTCGAGCGCAAATTGCCAAACAAAAAGTTTCGATATTTAAACCGGCGCTTGATAACCGCTTTTCCAAAGAAGAGATAGTTTCGCACAGCGAGCAACGTATTCCTTCGATTATTGTTGAACATGCTGAAGAAATTTTAGCCGGCGCTTTTGACGCTGAAGTTATCGGCATTGATGAAGCGCAATTTTTTGATGCGTCGCTCGTACAGGTTTGCGAAGCGTTAGCAGGTCAAGGCAAACGCGTGATCATTGCCGGACTTGATACTGATTATCGCGGTGTGCCTTTTGAACCAATGCCTCAACTTTTGGCGATTGCGGAATATATTACGAAAACTTTGGCCGTGTGCATGCAGTGCGGCGGACCGGCTAATCGCAGCCAACGATTGATTAAGAATGATAATTTAGTCGCGGTCGGCGCAACCGAAAGTTATGAAGCTAGGTGCCGTAATTGTTTTAAAGCTGACGAATAAATAGTTTAAAAAGCCCCTTTCCGGCAACGGAGAGGGGCTTTTACTATTGACAAAGTTCGGCAAATCTATTAGTATTAGATAAATAAAATAATAAATCGTACATTTAAAAAAGGAATAAAATGAAAACAACCGTAAAATATTTTTTTATCGGCGCTGTCTTAGCAATACTTTTTGCTGTTATAAGCGGTGTTGATTTGGGGATGGGTTTTTTAAGCGGCTTTTTTGGTCTTTTAATTTTTTCAAAGTTTGTTCTTGGAATGAATTTTTTGAAAAGATGGGACGAGAAGAATACAAAATATATTCTGGGGCTTCCCTGGAAAATTACCGTGTTGTATCCTTTCTGGATAATATTACTGGTGACTTTGCTTATCCCTTCGCTTAAATATATTCCGGGTGATCCCATGAATAATCTTCTGTGTTTAATTTTCAATATTTTGTTTTCGTTAATTCTTGGAACTATTGCTTGGTTTGAATATATCCAATCAAAAAAAGTTATTAAAGCAAATGAGGTAGTAATGTGAAAAAAAGAATTGTCACACTAGTATCGGCAATCGGTATAGCTGTGGCAACTGTTATTATCTACCGATATCTTTTTGGAGCATTTTGGTGAGATTCAAATTATAAAGGCACTGCATTACAGTGTCTTTTTTAATTTCCCGAAACCTTGATTAACTGATAAAATTAGATTATACTAGCACGATGAACAAGATCAGAAATTTCTGCATTATCGCCCATATTGACCACGGAAAATCGACCTTAGCGGATCGTATGCTTGAGATTACCCATACGGTTGAACAGCGTAAAATGAAAGCTCAATTACTCGATAGAATGGATTTGGAACGGGAGCGCGGTATTACGATTAAACTGACTCCGGTGGCAATGGAATTTGAGGGTTATAAATTAAATTTGATCGACACTCCGGGTCACGTTGATTTTAGTTATGAAGTTTCGCGCTCATTAGCGGCCGTCGAGGGCGCTGTTTTGTTGGTTGATGCGTCACAAGGTATTCAAGCGCAAACTCTAGCTAACCTCTATTTTGCGATTGAACAAGATTTAACAATCGTTCCAGTTTTAAATAAAATTGATTTGCCGGCGGCGGATGTTGAACGAGTTTCCCATGAAATTATAAAATTGTTAGGTTGTAAAAAAGAAGATATTATTCTTGCTTCCGGAAAAACCGGTCAGGGTGTTGAGGATATTTTACACGCCGTAATAAAAAGAGTTCCGTCTCCGCAAGGCGATGAAGCCAAGCCACCGCGCGCATTAATTTTTGATTCTAATTTTGATGAGTATAAAGGAGTAGTTGCCTATGTCAGAGTAGTTGACGGCGCATTTAAAAAAGGAGATGCGATTAAATTATGCGCAACTCATGCTGAAAGTGAAATTTTAGATATTGGAAATTTTAAACCGGATTATCATTCTACGGGAATTTTAGAAACCGGCGCAATCGGTTATATCGTGACCGGCTTTAAAAGCGTGGCGGAATGCCGTGTTGGTGATACCGTAACTTTGAAAAAAGCTCAAGTAGAATCATTAGTTGGTTATCACGAAGTAAAACCAATGGTCTACGCCGGAATTTTTCCTCGCGAAGGAAACGAATTCGGAAATTTGCGCGAAGCAATTGATAAATTAAAATTAAATGATGCGGCCCTGATGTACGAACCGGAACAATCTCAAGCTTTAGGTTTTGGATTCCGTTGTGGCTTCTTAGGTTTACTTCATTTGGAAATTATTCAGGAACGATTAAAAAGAGAATATAATCTTGAACTGATTGTTACGATTCCGAGCGTTGCTTATCACGTTTATTCAAAAGCTAATGGCGAACCCTTAGTGGTACGCAGTCCGCATATGATGCCGGATCCGTCCCATATTGATCATATTGATGAACCTTGGGTAACGCTTGATATTGTTACGCCTAAAGATTATATTGGTCCGATTATGAATTTGGTTCAAGAAAGAAAAGCAGTTTACCTCACAACCGAATATCTTGATCCTGAACGTTTAGTTTTGCATTATCAAATTCCAATGGCGACAATTTTAACAAATTTTTATGATCGCATTAAAAGTGTATCGTCTGGTTACGCTTCCATTAACTATGAATATCTCGATTATCGTCAGGCTGACGTAGTTAAAATGGATATTATGGTGGCGGAAGATATTGTTGAATCGCTTTCAGTAATTGTGTATCGCGATGAAGCGCATCGTCGCGGTAAAGAAATTGTAGAAACTTTGAAAGAGAGTTTACCTAAACAGATGTTCGTTATTAAATTGCAAGCAGTTATCGGTGGAGCAATTATTGCTTCCGAACGCATTTCAGCAATGCGCAAAGACGTTACGGCAAAATTGTACGGCGGTGACGTGACGCGTAAACGTAAGCTTTTAGAAAAGCAGAAAAAGGGTAAAAAGAAAATGATGGCAGCCGGTAAAGGAAGCGTTGATATTCCTTCTGACACTTTTGTTAAAATTTTAAAACAATAATATGAAGAAAAAACATATCATGCGAATTCTTATGGCCATTGTCGGATTCTTTGTAATTCTTTCGATGGTATCTTGGGCTTTTGCTTTTTAATCTATGATAAAGAAATGGCTTGTTCGCGAACAAGCGCCACAAGAATTTGTGAAAACCTACGCCGATCTTGATCCGACGGTTGTTCAGTTGTTATATAATAGAAATCTTCGAACAAAGCCGGAGATTGATGAGTTTTTAAATCCATCTCAATCAGAATATGAACATGATCCTTTATTGTTTAAAGATATGGCGGCGGCAGTTGAAAAAACTATTTCTTTTATTAAGGATAGAAAAAAAATTGCCATTTGTGGAGATTACGATGCGGATGGTGTTAGTTCCTCGGCAATCCTGTCAGAGACGTTAAAAAAACTTGGAGCGATTGTTGAAGTATGGATTCCGAGTCGCTTTGGACAAGGCTATGGTTTGAGTAACGCGATTGTTGATGATTTAAAAGCGAAAGATTTTTCTTTGATTATAACAGTTGATAACGGCATCCGCTCAAAGAAAGAAGCTGAATATGCCTTGTCACTTGGTATGGAAATGATTGTGACGGATCATCACGAAGGACCGCCAACGCGCGAAGAAGAGCCCCAATGCTTATTGATTGATCCAATTCTTGAACATGAACAGTATCCGTTTAAATATCTGTGCGGCGCTGGAGTCGCGTATAAGTTTGCCACTGCTTTGATTAATGCTTCAACCTTGGCGGAAGAAGTAAAAGAGAATTTAAAACAGTCTGTTGTCGATCTTGCGGCTATTGGCACGATTGCCGATTGCGTTCCGCTACTCGGGGAAAATCGTCATTTAGCTGCTAAAGGTTTAGAACAAATGAATCGACGACCGAGATTGGGCATTCGTGAACTTGCTGCTGTTTCAAATTTAACAGGGGAACTTGATTCTTGGAATATTGCGTGGCAGATTACGCCGAGACTAAACGTCGCCGGACGACTTGATCACGCTAATGCTGCGTATCAGTTGTTGGTTACAAAAGATCCGAATGAGGCGCGTAGCATTGCCGCAGATTTAAATCAAAAAAATATTGAGCGTCAAACTATGACTTTAAATATTGTTAATGAAGCGACGGCGCAAATTGAAAAAGACCAAAAAGATGAAACCTTGTTGATTGCTATTTCTCCTAATGTACGCGATGAAAGTGCAGAAGGTTGGAACGAAGGTGTTATTGGCTTGGCGGCAGGACGAATCGCTGAAAAATATTCGCGTCCGTGTTTAGTAATTACGAGAAGCGAAGGAAAAATTAAAGGTTCAGGACGAAGTATTGAGCAATTTAATTTGGTTAGCGCCTTAGAAGTAGGCAAAGAACATCTTGATCGCTACGGCGGACATAAAATGGCTTGCGGTTTTTCAATGAAAGCCTTGGAAGATTTAGACGGATTTTGTGATAAGGCACGAAGCTTAGCTAAACAAGATTTAGCAAGCGTTGATTTATCGCCAGTTTTAAAAATTGATGCTGCCGTAGCTATCGAAGCGGTCAATGCGGAATTTATTAATCAGATAGAACGTTTTGCGCCTTTTGGACAAGATAATAATGAACCGAAATTCATGTCTCAGGTTCGTATTGAAGAAGTGATGGTTATGGGCAAGGATAAAACTCATCTTAAATTACGAGTGAACGGTCTCTGGGCTTTGGCTTTTCGTAAAGCCGAGGAATGGGGACATCTGCCAGCCGGAACAACGGTTGACCTTGCGTATACGGTATGTTTCAATGACTTTAACGGCCGCAGAGAGCCGCAATTAAAAATTGTAGATTTGCGTACACTATAATATGAAAACTTTTATTATTTATTCTGATGGAGGAGCGCGTGGCAATCCCGGACCGGCTGCTATTGGTGCGGTTATTTTATCTTTAGACGGAGAAGTTATTAAAGAGATTTCTAAAACGATTGGAGAAACAACCAATAACCAAGCTGAGTATCAGGCGATCATCGCTGGACTAGAAGTAGCCAAAGATTTAGGTGCGGAAGCGGTTGAATGTTTTTTAGACAGTGAGCTGGTTGTTAAACAATTAAAGCGAGAATATAAAGTAAAAAATCAAGACTTGGCGCCTTTGTTCTTAAAGGTGCATAATTTGTCAGTTCAATTCAAAAAAATTTCTTATACACATGTGCCGCGAGAGAAAAATAAAGAAGCAGACAGATTAGTTAATGAAGCGTTAGACGCGGTCGTTTAGCTCAGCTGGTTAGAGCGTTCCGTTCACATCGGAAAGGTCGCTGGTCCGAGTCCAGCAACGACCACATTTCAAGGAGGGAAATGTCAAAAAAATTGCATCGCAATGGTTCGTTTCGTTTATCAGATTACGATTATGGTCGTAATGGTTTTTATTTCGTAACGATTTGTGTAAAACCTCGTGAAAATTATTTTGGCAGTATTATTGAACATGAAATGGAATATACACATTTTGGGGAAATTGCCAAAACATTATGGGAACGAATCCCGAAACATTTTCCATTTGTTCTATTGGACGAATTTATTGTCATGCCGGATCATATACATGGGATTATTGTGATTAATAAATCACACGAATTGACATACCCCGTAGGCGTGCATGATTCGGCATTTGTAGGCGCATGCCATGGTTCCGTAGGCGCGCATAATACGGCATTTGTAGGCGCATGCCATGGCATGCGCCTACAGGGAAATGTTTTTTCCAAACCAAAACGTGGATCATTGTGGACAATCATTAACCATTTCAAAGGTTCCGTAACCCGTTGGGCCAACCACCATAATATCCCATTCGCCTGGCAACCGCGATATTATGATCGGATTATTCGCACTGAACGTGAATTACATAATGTTCGACGTTATATTCGCAATAATCCTAAGATACGGAGGATGCATTGACAGAAACCCTATTTTATGATATTTTAAAATATTGCAAATTAAAAAATGAATAAATAATATATTTGTTCGGTAGGAGGCCGAATAAAATGGAAATAATAAATAAAATTAGCAAAGAAAATAGATTATTAGTAATTAAATTTTTATTTAATCTTGGTTTAAGCAAGGAAATTATCGCTCGCGCAATCGGCTGGAGTCAACAAGTTGTGCATCAACTGATTGAAGGCATGGGCGGTACTAAAGTATTTCCGGAGCGACCAACAAGACAGAAAGAAGTTTTTCAAAATATTTTAAAGCTTCTGGTACGAAGAACAATTAATTACAAAGAATGGTCAAAGGAGTTATTTGAAGTATTGCCTGCAGATGAAGTTATCCTTGCTATAGAAAGAGCAATATTTTTGATAATCCCCTTAAACCGCCTTTACTTAATATTACGGGGGTCCTTACGAACATGTTTCGTCTTCGCTGCTTTGGTTGTTCCTAAGAGTACGCCAGACAGATTCTTCCGAGCTTTATTTGGAGACAGAAAGTGGGATTTTCTGTGTTATATTTCCGGCACCAAGCACAGTGAAAGACGTTGGGATTTCGAGAAAGATGAAATTAAAAATTTTCTGAATAATTTTTTGAGTGAAGAAGATAACTATAAGGAGTGTGCTTCTTTTGATGACTTAATTGATGTGTTGGTAACGTCTTTTCCAAAGCACTGGCTGAGCTCCAAATTTATTCAACAGTTTGAAAGAGTGTGGCCGGTAAAAGCTGAAGATTTCCTCAGTGCTCTCAGTGAAATCGAACAAAAAATTGTAAGAATGTATTATGGCTTTGATAAGGAGGAACTGACGCTTGAAGAAATTGGTGAAAAGATGGGATTAACAAGAGAAAGAGTAAGGCAAATAAAAGAAAAGGCTATTAGAAGGATGAGGCATTCTGAGATTTTTGGAACAGTAATACTCCCTTCATTATCTGACGAAGAATAATAATTATAATTTTAAGTAAGCCCCATTGAAAGGTGGGGCTTTTGTTTTACTTGCTTTTCAGTGTAATGAAATGGTAGTTTAATATATATGCTTAATCCATCAATTTTTAAAGCCTACGACATTCGCGGAATCTATAATAAAGATTTCGACGACACTTTTGCGTATAAGCTAGGGCTCGCGTATTGTCAATTACGACGCGAAGAGATGGGGAAGGATAAGTTCAGTGTCGTTGTTGGACGCGATATGCGTCTTTCAAGTCCAGCATTGCACGAACAATTAATTAAAGGCTTGGTTGATGGCGGAGCCGATGTTATTGATATTGGCTTGGTCGCTACACCAACGCTTTATTTTGGCGTGGCACATTATAAATACGATGGTGGCATTATGATTAGTGCTTCACATAATCCAAAAGAATGGAACGGCTTTAAAATGGTGCGGCAGATGGCATCACCGATTGCGGAAAGTTCAGGTATCCAAGATTTAAAGAAATTGATTATTGGAGAAGGAGTAGCGCCTCATCACACTCAGGGCACAGTGACACAAAAAGAAGATGTAATTTCTGATCAAGTTGAGTTTGATCGTGACTTTGTAGATATAGCTAAAATTAAATCTTTGAAAATAGTTTTTGATACTGCTAATTCAATGGGCGCCTTATATTTTGAAACATTGTTTAATACCTTGCCGCAGATTAGTTTGGAAAAGATGAATTGGGAATTAGACGGCACTTTTCCGGCGCATGAAGCCGATCCGTTTAAAAAAGAAAATATTAAAAAGTTGTGCGAAAGAGTTATTGAGATACAGGCCGATCTTGGCATAGCAACTGACGGAGACTCTGATCGTATATTTTTTGTAGATAATGAAGGTAGACCGGTTGAGCCGGGCATTATGCGAGCAATTTTATGCAAAATATTTTTGCAAGAAAAACCTGGAGCAACTATTGCGTATGATGCACGTCCGGGTCGCATTACCTACGATACGATTATTGCCAATGGAGGTACACCGCTCGTGACACGAGTTGGACATTCATTAATCAAGGAAGCGGTCATCGACGCCGGCGCGTATTTTGCCGGAGAATCATCCGGACATTTTATGCTTAATATTGATCGTGAAGGTTGTTACGAAGTACCGGGAATTGTCGCTTTAAAAATACTGGTTGAATTGTCGCAGTCGGGCATGACGTTCTCAGAATATCTAACTCCATTTAAAAAATATGTTTCCAGCGAAGAAACAAGTTTTAGAGTAGATGATTCGCAAGAAAAGATTGCTTTAATAAAAGAGAAATATAGTGATGGGAAAATAAATGAATTAGATGGTTTGTCAGTTGAATATCCAGATTTTTGGTTTAATGTTCGTGCTTCAAATACTGAACCCTTACTTCGTTTAAATCTTGAGGCAAAAAATAGAGAAGTTATGGAAGCAAAAAGAGATGAAATAATCGAACTGCTTACTAATTGACAAGAGAATTGAAAGACGTTAAGGTGGAAAAATAGTTGTTATTTGAAAATTTAATCAAGGACCATGAAAGATCACAAAAGTATTTATTTGACGCCCTCTAATGGTCTAACCCTCATACGGTTTCTCATTATAGGTTATATTTTCTTTTACTGCGGCGGTTTATGGGCACTCATGTTTGTGCTCTGTGCTATCGGCATGCTATCGGATTATTATGACGGTTGGCTTGCTCGTCGCTACAGTTGGAAATCCGCTATTGGTGCGATTATGGATCCGATTGCTGATAAATTATTGGTAGTTGTGATTCTCTATCATATTAATCAGGACGTTGCTTTGGTTGTGACGATATTGGAACTTATCGGTGCATATTACTCAGCACGGGCGCGCGGCGGAACAGGACATTTAATTGCCAATGGCAGTAAAGAAATTGCTTTTTTGCAAATGGCTACTGTTTTGGTATTTATACTTATCAGGGTAGATGTTTCTTGGATCATGTATCTTCAAATGATTATTTTCCATTCCGGATATAATCTTTGGATATTTTCCTCAGTACTCCAGTCAGTAGAATGGCTGCAGAATAATGAAGAGCATATATATTTTATGCTCTACACTCTATCCCTGGTCCGAATTTTTATGTATAGGTCCATTTATAAAACTAAAAAATAATAAAAACTTAAATCAAAAAGCTGCCCAACAAAGGCAGCTTTTGAATTTATTTTTTAAATAGGTTTAGAATTTCTTTTATATCTTCATAATCCTCTAAAGAGATTCCGAGCTTCTCTCGATTGGAATATATTCTCTGAGTTTCTTGTTGCAGGAGATATCCGGAAATACCATCGCCATCGCGAATATTATCGATATGCTTATAGACAATATCCATAACAAATTCTTGATTTTTTGCATCAAGGTTACGGTACTTCGTATCGGTGCGCGCAAGTTTAGAAAGTTCTCTTTTAAACTCTTCACGCGGCCTATTTTTCGCTTTGTCAGCTAATTCTTGAATATCCATATTAGTTTCTCTTCGCTTCAGCCTCTAGAATTCTTGCAACAGCTAAAACATACGCCGCAGTTCTTAAATCAAGAGAATATTTTTCTTTAGTTTCCCAGATTGAAGAAAAAGCTGAAACAATTTTTTCTTTTAATTTTGAGTTTACTTCGTCCAGTTCCCAATTTTCGTTATGCATATTTTGTTTCCATTCAAAATAAGAAACAACAACGCCTCCGGCGTTCGCCAAGACATCCGGAATAATCGTAATGCCCTTTTTGAATAACTTCTCACTTTCCGGCAAACTAATCGGACCGTTAGCAATTTCAACAATAGTTTTAGCTTTGATGTTTTCCCAATTTTTTTCCGTGATAACGCTATTTAGTGCTGCCGGAACTAAGACATCAACCTCTAAAGCAAGTAATTCTTCGTTACTTATATTTTTTGCTCCTGCGAAATCGATCACTGACTTTGTTTCTTCTTTATGTTTTATTAAATCTGGGATATTTAATCCATCCGGATTATAAATCGCGCCTTTGGAATCTGAGGTAGCGACAATTTTCCAGTTCTTATGAGATAGTTCAGCAAAGTGCAATCCGGCATTCCCGAAGCCTTGTACAGCAACGGAAATTTCTTTATCTGATTGACCAGTTTTTTCTAAATACGCTTCGAGTGAATATACTGCACCGAGTCCGGTCGCCTTATCGCGACCCTTTGATCCGCCGTCATCCATTGGTTTGCCGGTAATAACTGCCGGACTATCTTTTCCAACAATGCGAGAATATTCATCTTTAAACCAACTCATCATTTGCGGAGTTGTATAAACGTCCGGCGCCGGAACATCAACTTCCGGGCCAACAACAGGAGCTAAGGCGCGAGCCAGAGCGCGAGTTAAACGTTCAAGTTCTCCAATTGATAATTCTTTTGGGTTTACAATAATTCCGCCTTTGCCTCCGCCCATCGGAATATCAGCGACAGCGCATTTAATTGCCATCCAAAAGGCGAGTGAAGTAACTTCATCTTCATCAACTTCTGGGTGGTATCGAAGTCCGCCTTTAAACGGACCGCGTGCGTCATTGTATTGAACGCGGTAGCCCTCATATACTTTAATTTCTCCTGAATCCATCGCGACCGGTAAGCTAACGCGTACTAAGCGCTTTGGATGGCGAAGAATTTCAATAATATTTTTTTTCTCGTCTAACGAAATAAGCTTATGATTTTTTATGATTTCATAAGCCGATTCTAACTGTTTCAAGTTGTCTTGCATCATATGGTATATCAATTAATTCCTAAATTCTTTTTAACAAGTTTCATTGTTTTCTCGGCAATACCTTTAGCTTGCTTCGCTCCTTTATCTAAAATCTTTCTCACTTCTTTATCTGAATATTTTTTATAACGAGCTTGAAATTCAGTTAAGAAGTTGGCAACAACGTTAGCGAGGTCTTCTTTAAATTCGCCGTATGATTTATTCTCATACATTATCTCAAGTTCGCGAACTGATTTGCTTCCTAATGCTGAGTAAATCGCGAGTAAGTTTGAAATAGCTGGTTTCTTTTCCATATCATATTTAACTTCTTTTCCGGAATCAGTTACCGCGCGTTTGATTTTTTTATGAGCGACCATTGGATCATCAAGTAAAGCGATGTAGGAATTCGGACTCAGACTACTCTTACTCATTTTTTTCGTTGGATCATCGAGAGCCATAATTCTTGCGCCTTCTTTTCTGATAAGACCCTGAGGAATATAGAATGTATCACCAAATTGAGTGTTAAAGCGTCGTCCAAGAGTTCGAGTTAATTCAATGTGTTGCATTTGATCATCGCCGACTGGAACAACTTGCGTTTGATAAAGTAAAATATCAGCCGCCATCAACGCCGGATAGGTCAGGAGGCCGGCGCCCGGTCCTTCCTTTTTCTGATCTCCAGCTTTATCTTTATACTGTGTCATTTTTTCTAGCTCGGAAACCTTAACAATCGTATTTAAAATCCAGCCGAGTTCAGTGTGTTCTGTAATATCTGACTGCTGAAAAATAATCGCTTTTTTCGGATCAATGCCGGAAGCTAAATAAATGCGCGCAATATCAATAATATTTTTACGTAATTCTTTCGGGTCTTGTTTAACGGTAATAGCGTGATAATCAACGACGCAGAATAAACAACTATATTGTTTTTGCAAATCAAGCCATTGAGAAATGGCGCCGATATAGTTACCGATATGTAGATTGCCTGATGAGGGCTGTATGCCCGAGAAGAGTGTTTTCATATGTCCATAGTGTATAAAATATCGGACGATTTGTCACTATCTCGGATTTGACAAAGCTCTGCTTAATTTGGTACTTTCAAGATAAATTAGCTCATTACAAGGAGGATATATATGAGTCACATGCTCCGTACTTACTTTCTATGGGTCATACGAACGGGTTTGATTCGTTATTCGCTGACTTTATCAGTTGCCGCGATAACGGCGCTGCTTCTCGCAGATATCAAGTTGCCGGTCATCGGATATCTTTGGGTATTTTTTTCTACCGTTATTTCAACCTATTATCTGCATGATCTCGTACGAAAGAGATTTATTACCATGCTGACACGATATGAAATTGATCCCAGCACTGAGCACTTGTTTGATAGGCCATACTTCAAGAAGTATCTGAAGTATGTTGTTGTCTCAGATGATGTGATTGGAAAGCTGAGAGTTGGCGAGTGTGTCTGGGGTAAAGGTAAGGAGTATATCGTATATATTCCATCTGACTGGCAATCCTTTGATAATGCCAGAAAGAATATATACCTTTCACTGCCTGTCGTAAGCGAGATCAACAAGAGAGAATACACAGTATATCTGGCAATGAGTGCGCGATTGAAAGTGCCTTTGTCTGATGAATATGTTATCTCTTTAATCAAATCGGCTTATCCCGATGCTGAGCAAGTTTCAAATCCACTCTGGACATCCATTGAAGATTTGTTTCTTGATAAGATTGATGTGCGGGAAGATTGTTATGATGCGATTGATATGGCAGTTGAAACTTATGTTGCCGGAACAATTGAACGTATTGATCTTTTAACTGCCCTTAGTGCGTATGTTGCAGTCAGTGAACAGCTTTTGGAGGTCGCTAGTATTGAATGCGATCTTGACGAGTCCTTAAATTATAGGATTGAGCTTGATGACTGTGAAGATGATCATGATGAGTCGATTTCCATCAATCCGGATGGTCGTCTCGTGTTTGATGAGGAAGATGATGATGAAGATTAAAAAAGCCACCGAAACTTGGTGGCTTTTATAATTCCAAATTCGGATTAACTTTTAATTTTTTCCAGGGAGTTGTTTTTTTTGCCTTGAATTTGAAATAGCCGGCTGAGGCGATCATCGCCGCATTGTCGGTCGTGTATTTCATTTCCGGCATTCTAAAATCAAGTTGTAATTTCACCACTTCTTCTGATAATCTTTCGCGTAAGCGCTTATTGGCGGCAACGCCTCCGGCGAGCATGACACTTTTTGCTTTATATTGTTTTGCGGCGCGTAAGGTTTTTGAAACGAGTACATCAACAACCGCTTCTTGAAAGGCATGCGCATATTCAGGAATTCTTTTTTTATAATGTTTGTCTTTTTGGATCATGTAAAGCAAGGCGGTCTTTAAACCGGAAAAAGAAAATTCATAGTTTTTAGAATCCATCATCGGGCGGGGAAGCTGTATAGTATTTTTCCCTGTAAATGTATCTGCCATTTTTGAAATCAAAGGTCCGCCCGGATATCCGAGACCTAATAATTGCGCAGCTTTATCAAAGGCTTCGCCAGCTGCGTCATCTCTGGTTTCGCCAATTGTTTTATAATTTAAATGATTCTTCATTAACACTAATTGCGTATGTCCGCCGGAGACGGTTAAGATCATCGCTGGGAATTTTGTCTTATCTTGGTTTATGAAATTACTGTAGAGATGACCTTCGATATGATTAACCGAAACGATTGGTAATTTCCAAACGTACGACAAAGTCTTTGCAGTTTCGAGTCCAATCATAAGCGAAGTAATTAAACCCGGACCGGCTGTTACAGCGATAGCTGATAATTTTTTCGGCGCGTCTTTTTTAGAAATACCTGACTTGCGTAGAGCTTCATCGATAACAGGAATAATGTTTAGGACATGCTCGCGCGCGGCAACTTCCGGTACAACCCCGCCGTATTTTTTATGAATTTTGATTTGTGAGGCGACTACGCTGGAAAGAATCGAGAGTTTTGTACCTGATCCTTCGGCGACCGACGCCGCGGTTTCATCACAACTTGTTTCTATAGCTAATATTTTCATATATTTTTTGCCTCTTTACTATAGCAGAATTTATGATAGTATGCAGTGGTACGCGGGCGTGGTGAAATTGGTATACACGCCAGCCTTAGGAGCTGGTGCCGCAAGGCATGAGAGTTCAAGTCTCTCCGCCCGCACAAGAAGTACATTATAAAAAATAAAATATTGGAGGAGCCATGAAAAATGGAGATCGACCAAGAGGTTATGGTCCGAACATCAAACCAAGAAATTTTCGTAAAAAATCAAAAGGGACTAAAAGGTTTTCCTTAGCAGCTGTTTTTGCGATTGTTTTGGATGTCCCATTTCTCCGTACCAGGGCTACGGTAAAAACTGAGACTAAAGAGCTAGAACGTTTTATGATTGATTCTATCGCGGAAGAAAAAAATAAGAAGATTCCTCCGGGAGATTATACGTCAATTGCCAAACAGTCTCTTTTGCAACAATTTCCGGACTTGCAGGGTATTGAAGCTGATCATATTGTTGACGCGAAAAGTTATTTGAAGTGGAATGAAGATTTAAAAAAAACCTTCGGTACACGCTTCACTGTTAAAAAGGTGAGTTGGGAAATAATTTATCGTTTCCCGCAGCGACAAGCTGCTGGCGGAATGTAATAATGATGACTAACCATGAGAGGAGGGGATGTATTTGTTTCAACGCATCATGAATCAAGTTGGCATAATCGTAACTATGCCATTCCATTAGTTTAATTATTCTCTTTCACATTTTAAGCGCAGGACCTTTTAGGACTGCGCTTTTTTAATATCATTGACCCCCTTGTTAATATGTGTTTAAATTGTATATTATAAAAAATAGTATCATATTGGTTGTAAATAAAATCAGGAAGGAGCTGATCATTGAAAAAAGGAGTTGTTGCATTTGCTTTTGGCTCGCCTAATACAATTCTTTCAAACCGGCGTATTGCTCAAATTGCGACGAAGAAAGCCTGGGAATTAAGTTGTACAATTTATACTCAAGCGGATGTTCGCATTGATGACCCGGTTTTCGTTGAGCACATTGACGAAGATCCAGGCATGCCGCCACCAACTCTAGGTATTGCCAGAGGAGCGGTTAAATGGGCAAAGCGTCATGGAATTGCACAGTTGTGGATTGTTGTTGCTAAGCCGCATCTTTGGCGAGTAGAGCGAGACTTGCTGAAGGTAATTTCTGAAGCTGGTACGAAGATTGATCTACGTGTCTGTGAAGAAATATATCAGTATGAGGAAGATTCTTGGTTTTGCCCAGATTCTACTCAAGAACGTGTTCGCTCTAGTGAGTTATGGAACAAAAGAGAACGTATTCTCAAGCTCATGCCATTTTTCATTTATAAGAGAATGGCGAATTAACCGAGGTTTCAGTGTTTATAGCACTGGAACCTCTTTTTTATACTATGTGTTATAATGTAATTAATTAAACTAAAATAAATATATGTCAGACCAAAAAGTTTTTGATGCCGACGTTGAGGAAAATAAGATCATCGCGGCTATGTCCTACCTCTGGATTCTTTTCCTGATTCCACTCCTTTTAAAACGTAAATCCAAGTTTGCTCAATTTCACGCCCGACAAGGCATGATCCTTTTTGTTATTGATGTTATTGCCAGTTTCTTTATCTGGGTTCCGATTATCGGACAACTGCTTTTTATCGTCCTACTTATTGTTTCGATTATCGGTATCATCAAGGCTTACAGCGGAGAGTATTGGAAGGGGCCTTTTATTTATGAATGGAGTCAAAAAATAAAATTCTAAATGAGTATGAAATTTATAAAATTCTACAAAGAACTCGGCATCAAAGATGTCCCTTCAGTCGGCGGTAAAAATGCTTCGCTTGGCGAAATGTTTAGAACCCTAACGCCAAAAGGTATTCGTGTGCCGAACGGCTTTGCGACAACCGCCGAAGCGTATCGCTATTTTTTTAAAGCGACCGGCTTAGAAGCTGAAATTAGAAAAATATTAAAAGGTTTGGACACTCACAACGTCACGGATTTAGGCAAACGAGGCTTAAAAGTACGCGAAGCGATTATTAAAGCTGAGTTTCCCGAAGAATTAAAGAAAGAAATTATTGTTGCCTACGATAAACTTTCAAAAATATATAGAACAAGGAATCTTTCAGTTGCTGTTCGTTCTTCGGCAACGGCTGAAGATTTGCCGGACGCAAGTTTTGCAGGACAACAAGAGACCTTCCTTAATATAAGCGGACATGAGGTTTTATTAAAGGCTGTTAAAGAATGTATTGCCTCGTTATTTACCAATCGCGCTATTTCCTACCGCGTTGATAAGAAGTTTGATCACTTTAAAATTGCTTTGTCAGTCGGTGTTCAGAAAATGGTGCGTTCAGATCTCGGATCGTCGGGTATTATGTTTTCCATTGATACCGAATCCGGCTTTAAAAATGTTGTTTTAATTAACTCAATTTACGGACTTGGAGAAAATATCGTTTTAGGACGAGTTAATCCTGATGAATTTTTAGTATTTAAACCGACCGGGCAAATTATTTCACGTCATAGAGGCCATAAGAATATTAAGATGGTCTATGACAAGAAAGCAGGTGTTCGTCCCGTAAAAAATATTCCGGTGTCATCAGCTGATCAATTAAAATATGCAATTACTGATACGCAAGTTAAGGAATTGGCGTGTGCGGCTATGATGATTGAAGCGCATTATAATCGTCCAATGGATATGGAGTGGGCGGTTGATGGTGCTGATAAAAAAGTCTATATTGTACAGGCTCGTCCGGAAACAATTCACAGTGTTCGCGATTATAGTATTATCGAAACCTATAAACTTTCCGCTCATGCCAAGGCGGTAGTTACCGGTAAAAGTGTTGGATCAAAAATTGGCTCAGGCGAGGCTAATCGCATCATGAGCATTAAAGATATTGCCAAGTTTAAGAAAGGTCAGGTTCTGGTAACTGACATGACTGATCCGGATTGGGAGCCGATTATGAAAATTGCTTCGGCCATTGTTACTGATAAAGGCGGACGAACTTGTCACGCGGCGATTGTCTCTCGTGAATTAGGAATTCCTTGTGTTGTTGGTACAGAAAACGGATCAACGACAATTAAACAGGGCGATAAAGTTACAGTTGATTGTTCTCAGGGTGATGACGGTTATGTGTATCCGGGGATTGTTCCGTTTAAGGTTACTAAAGTAAACATTAAGAAGCTTGGTCGCCCAAAGACAAAAATCATGATGAATATCGGTTCTCCGGAACAAGCTTTTGCATCTTCCTTTATTCCAAATGACGGCGTCGGTCTCGCGCGAGAAGAATTCATTGTAAATAGCTATATTAAAGCGCATCCCTTAGCACTATTGAAATACCCACATCTGCAAGACAAAAAAGCTATTAAACAAATTGCACAGTTAACAGAAGGCTGGAATCATAAACCTGATTTCTTTGTAGATAAATTAGCCGAGGGCATTGCAATTATTGCTGCGGCTTTTTACCCTAAGCCGGTGATTGTTCGATTGTCAGATTTTAAATCAAATGAATATGCCAACTTAATTGGCGGCAAGGAGTTTGAGCCGATTGAATCCAACCCGATGATTGGTTGGCGCGGCGCAAGTCGTTATTATGATCCTCGATACGCACCAGCTTTTGCACTTGAATGTAAAGCCTTAAAACGCGTACGCGACGATATGGGTTTGACTAACGTCAAATTGATGATTCCGATGTGTCGCACCGTAGAAGAAGGTAAAAAGGTTTTAGATTTGATGGCCAAGAACGGTTTGAAGCGGGGTAAAAATGGATTGGAAGTATATGCAATGGCGGAAATCCCAACCAATATTATTCAAGCTGATAAATTTGGTAAAATTTTTGACGGCTTCTCTATTGGCTCAAATGATTTAACTCAGTTTACTCTTGGTATTGATCGCGACGCTGGCAACTTGCACGTTGCGGGCCTCGCCAATGAACAAAATGAGTCGGTTAAAGCCTTGATTCGTTATTTGATTCAGATCGGCAAACAAATGCATAAGAAGGTAGGCATTTGCGGACAAGGACCAAGTGATTTCCCTGAATTTGCCAGGTTTTTGGTTAAAGAAGGGATTGACAGCTTGTCCTTAAATCCGGATACTGTTATAAAGACTACGGTTGATGTTTTAAAGACAGAAAAGAAACTAAAATAATATGAAGAAGTTTTTTGCGTTCGTACTTGATATCGCGAAGATGGTGGTCATTTCTTTGGCCATTATTATTCCGGTGCGTTATTTTTTGGTTCAGCCTTTTTATGTTAAAGGTGCTTCAATGGAACCGAATTTTCAAGAACATGAATATCTCATGGTTGATGAAATCACCTACCGATTTAAAGAACCAAAGCGCGGCGACGTTATCGTTTTTCGTTATCCGAAAGATCCTCAAGAATATTATATTAAGCGCGTTATCGGTTTACCTGGCGATACCATAGCTATTAAAGATGGCGCAGTATATTTGACAGATGCCGAAGGCCTAACGCAAAAGATTAACGAAGATTATCTGCCAAGCTATACTTCGACGATTGCACTGTCGGAAGAGCCGGTTAAACTTTCGGCTGATGAATACTATGTGTTAGGTGACAATCGCAACGGATCAAAAGATTCGCGCAGTTTTGGCGCAGTGAAAAAGAGTTTTATTATCGGCCGTGTCTTTTTTAGAGGCTGGCCCGTGAACCGTGTCGGAATGGTCGCAACCGGTTCATATGAATTGAGCAAATAATTACACTTTATGAATGCACGCAACTCACAGTTTAAAAAAAAGGCTCCGGCTCCCGTTCGCACAGGTCGTAAAACCGAGCCACCGGCTCGCTTAAAAGGCTTTAAAGATATTATTCCAGAAGAATGGAAATATTGGCGTTTAGTCGCGGATAAGGCTTTGCAGTTAGCACGCATTTATGATTTTGAACGATTAGAAACACCGGCGATTGAACCTTTAGCTTTATTTGAACGTGCTCTTGGCAAACAAAGCGAGATTGTTACGAAACAACTTTATAGTTTTATTGATCCTGATGGAGATAAAGTAGCGCTTCGTCCGCAAATCCGTCCGTCTTTAGCTCGTACAGTTATGGAACATAACTTGTTAGTGGAAGATACGAAATTTGTTAAACTCTGTTCTTTCGGTCCGGTATTTCGCTGTGATCGTATTCAGAGCGGTCTTTGGCGTCAGCATACACAATGGAGTTTGGATATTATCAATAATGCTTCTCCGATTGCAGACGCGCTTATTATCATGATCGGTTATAACTTTTTCAAAGAATTACAGCTTGATATCAGGGTTGATATTAATAGTTTGGGCGATGCAGAATGCCGCACAGCCTACAGCGCAAAACTTGCAGAATACTACAAAGAAAATTCCAAAAAATTAAAATTGCCGATTGAATTAAAAAAGATTTTAAGTAAAAAACCAATTGAAGCGCTTTTAAGTAATGATGAGCGTTTGGTTGAATTAAATCAGGACACTCCAGCCATTGTGGATTTTCTTTCTGAAGATGCTAAAAATCATTTCTTTACAGTTATCGAACATCTCGATGCTTTCGGTGTACCGTATAATTTGAATCATCGTTTGTTTGGTGCTGCTGATTATTACGGACGTACCGTGTTTGAATTTATTGCTCCGGAAGAAGAAGGCAGAAAAGAAGCAGTGCTTGGTTCGGGCGGCAGATATGACGCCTTGTTTGATCGTTTATTCGGCAAAGCAACGAGTGCTGTAGGATTTGCAGTTGGTATTGAAAAAACTGTCAGCCGTATTCGTAGTTTAGAGATGCCATTAGAAGAAGCTTCAGCAGAAATCTATCTTGCACAACTTGGCGATGCGCCGCGTCAAAAAGCTTTAGCTTTGTTTGAGGAATTGCGCAAAGCCGGTTTTAAAGTTTCCCAAGGGTTTTTGCATAATGCTCTAAAGCATCAATTGGAAGAAGCGATGAAGATGAATGTTCGTTATACCTTGGTACTTGGTCAAAAGGAATTGATGGACGGAACGATTATAATCAGAGATATGGAATCCGGCGCGCAGGAAGTAGTGGATGCCAAGAAGATAATCCATGAGCTTGAGAAGAGATTAGGGGCAAAATAGCCTTCTTGACTGAAGAGTTATTTTAGGTTAAAATCTAAAAACCTTATTTTATAAGACTAGAAAGCAGGTGTCCTAATGGTAGAATTTAAACGAAAAAAAGGCGAAACTTTTGAAAGTTTCCTAAGACGCTTCAATAAGCGACTACAGCAAAGTGGTCGCCTTTATGATGCGCGCAAAAACCGCTATCACCGTAAAGACAAGAATGAACAAGCCAAACGCAAGAGTGCGTTAATCGGACTTGATTTACGAAAGAAAAAAGAATATGAACGCCGTACCGGCAAACTCAAAGATGAATTAATGGGCAGATGGTAAAAAAATAATCCGCGAAAGCGGATTATTTTTTATTAAAGCCAGGGATAAAACGTTTAAAGCTATCAAGGCGCGATCGTTTGGCATATTGCTTAATCTTAACTCGAGCGCGGCGCGTTTTAACAAAATCTAACCAATCATAGTTTGGGCCGGCGCGATTTGGATCGATAATAACTTCAACCATATCACCATTTTTAAGCGTGCCCTCGAGCGGAGTCATGCGTCCGTTGATTCGAGCGGCCACGCATTTATTACCAATATCTGTATGCACTGAATATGCAAAATCAACCGGTGTTGAATTGCTTGGTAGATCGTGAACATCGCCCTTCGGAGTAAAGACGAAAATACGGTCGCGAAAAATATTAACTTTAATTTCTTGTAAGAATTGTTGACTGTCCTTAGCCTCTCTTTGAATTTCTAAAATTTCTTGAACCCAACGCGGAGTTTTTTCTAAAGACTCACCGCGTTGCAGTTTATAATTCCAATGTGCGGCGATACCGTAGAGCGCTTCTTCATGCATCTCTTTCGTGCGGATTTGAAATTCTGTGGCGCGGCCCTCTGGTCCGAAAACCGTAGTGTGAATACTGCGATATCCGTTTGGCTTAGGCACGGCGATATAGTCTTTAAAGCGGCTATAGTTCGGTTTCCAAATAGAATGGATAATGCCAAGCACTTTATAGCAATCAGCTACTGTATCAACAATAATACGTAGCGCAAAAACATCGTGTATTTCGTCGAATTTTCTTTGCTTCTCTTGCATCTTTTGCCAGATACTATAGAGATGCTTAAAACGTCCGTCTATTTGATTCTTAATACGATCTTCTTTTAAGCGCAAACCAACAATAATTTTGATTCGTTCGATATACTGGTTCAATTCGGTTTTGCGTTCAATTTCATATTTATACTCAATCTTTTTATAATCTTCCGGAAATAAATATTTGAAACAAATATCCTCCATTTGCCAACGCAGGCTCCAAATACCTAAAAGTCCGGCAATCGGTGCATAGATTTCAAGACTCTCTTGAGCAATACGTCGTTGCTTATCTTTAGGTAGAGCATCGAGGGTGCGCAGGTTGTGAAGTCGATCAGCAAACTTAATAACCATGACGCGCAAGTCTTCAGCCATGGCTAAGAACATTTTGCGCAGGCTTTCTCGATAACGTTTAATTCCGCGATAGCGGATTTTACTTAATTTAGTAATGCCTTCAACCAGACGAGCGGCATCATCGCCAAATTCTTTTTGAATATCTTCAAGAGTTCGCTTTGTGTCCTCTGGTACGTCATGCAATAAGCCGGCGACAATGGTTGTAATGTCTGCTCTGATTTGTGCGAGAATAAAAGCCGTATGCAAGGGATGTTGTATATACGGTTCGCCGCTTTTGCGTTTCTGGTCACCGTGCGCTTCTAGAGCGAAAGTATATGCGCGACGAATAATCGAGCAGTCAGCGCCCGGTTGGTTCTTTTCTACTTGTTCTACAATCTGTTCTATGGTCATATGCGTTGCGTCAGGTCTTTAGTATGTGGTATTATGATTATAAAAGTGCCAAGACTTCCAGTCAAAGAAATGAATAAAAAGCGTTTAAAACTAAGTTTAGTCATCATCTGCATTATCGCGGTCGCTACCGGTTTTTTTGTGCTGCATCCAGTCAGTGCTCAAAACCTTAATACCGGTCTCGACTTTGCGGCGCAAACAGGATTGTCCGGTCAGGATATTAGAATCACCATTGCGAAGATTATTCGCATTGTTTTGGGTTTCCTCGGTATTATCGCCGTGGGACTTATAATGTACGCGGGTTTTATTTGGATGAACTCCGGAGGTAATGAAGAGAAGATTGCACAAGCGAAATTAATTTTAAGAAATGCCGCTATCGGATTGATAATTATTTTAGCCTCATTCGGAATCGTTTCATTTATTCTCAGTAATTTAATGAAGGCAGTTGGTAACGTTGAAGGTAATAATAACGGAAATAATAATGGAGAAGGAATTGGCGCGCTCGGTAACGGAATCATCCAAAGCGTTTATCCTGAGCCGTATCAGAGAGATGTACCGCGTAATACGAGTATCATCGTAACTTTTCGAGAGCCGATGCTTGCTTCGAGCATTTGTGATAACGTAAGCGGCTCTCCGGCTGTTTGTGCACCTGGTGCAAAAATCAAACCGGACAGTATTAAAATTTTTAAAACTCCTCCTGGCGATAGTCAGGCATCTAACGTAACTGATGTTAGTGTTAATTCCGTTGATAATAAAACATTCGTTTTTAAACCGGCCGGTCCCGCATATCTTGGTTCACCTCTCGGACCAACGGACTATACTGTTAATCTTACTGATGAGCTTAAAAAAGCCAATGGCGATCCAGCATTTAGACTGACAGATTTTCGTTGGAATTTTCAAGTAAGTAATTCGCTTGATTTGGTTTCACCAAAAATTAGAAGTATCGGTGATTCAGGTATCTTCCCTTTAACTGATAACGCTGCTGATGCGGTGAGTGGTATAAGCCAAGCAACTCAAGCAAGCGGTGAAATTAAATTAAATGGACAGCCCACTGCTTTTCGAGCCGCAAGTGCTACTATAGTTCGAACTGCTCCTGTTGAAACACCGCCCCTTGCAGTAAATGCTACGCTGGCAGGTACTAACGTCTGTTCCGATGGAACGGTTTCCCTGTCTATTATTCAACAAGGTGCAAATTTGGCGGCTCGTATTGACTATGGTCAACCAGGCCTTATTAATACGGACATTGCAATTATTAACAATAGTGTGAGCATCGGTCCTTGCGGTTTAACAGTGAGTCTGGGCTCAGGTTTTGCAGCGGGGCACAGCTGGAATATTCCAGTTCTGGCTGCTAAGCAGGCTGATACACTGACAATCGGTTCAAAAACCTATACTTTTGTTAGTGGTGCTGCTAATAATAATCAAATAAGTATGGGCGCTAATGCCGGTGCTACAGCAAATAATATTGCCGCGGCCGTCAATGCGATTCATCCCGAAGTAACTTCCCCGTTACCGGTACAAAACGCCACCGTCAACATTAAAGCAAAAGTGGCGGGTCAGTCAGGTAATAATATAGAACTTTCAAGTTCGAATGCGGTACAAATCGCTATTACTACGATGAAAGGTGGAACGGATCAGCGTACTACCTATAGTATTAAGGATAAGGCTGATGAGCCGAAAAATACTGTTATTCAAATTAATTTTAATGAAGCTGTTAATCCGCTGACTGTTTCAGGTTCAAGTACGGAGCTGGCAGATAAACTTCAGGTCGTTAATGCTAGTGATACAGCATTGGCTGGTGGTGTTACCTGTACTAAAGACGAAGAATGTCTCTCTTATAAATGCTCCAATGGAACTTGTGACGGTAATCAACTTGCCGGAACCTTCACTGTTTCAAATCAATATAAAACTGCCGAATTTATTTCCGATATAAAGTGCGGCGTGAACGGTTGCGGAGAAAATATCTACTGTTTGCCTGCTAATAGTCATTTGAAAGTTGAAGTGAGTGCGGCGAGTCTCCAGGACTGTACAAGAAATGAAGACTGTACCGTTACTCCGTTTACTACTTGTAGTCAGGGTGTGTGTAATGATGCTGCAAACAATAAAAACAATCCGACTGCTTCGAGCTTGAACGGAATTGTGGACTTAGCTGATAATTCGTTGGACGGAAACAGAAATGACAATCCTCAGGGAAGAGTTGACACGTATAATGAAAATATATCAGTTCAGGATAATGCCGGACGCGGCGACAATTACCTATGGTCATTTTGGATTAGTGATCGCCTTGATCTGACTCCGCCGACCATCGCTGGCTTGAATACGCCTAACGGCCAAGGAAATGTTAATTTAAGCAGCGCAATAGAGATTGTTTTTTCAAAATTAATGATGTCATCAAGTTTGTCTACCGGTAGCATTTTGATTGATAACGGTATTCAGCAAATTACACATAAACTGATTAATTTATGGAGCGTAGCTAATGATCCAATTGGGTACTGGGTGCGCAAAGAAGATCAAGATAGTGCTCCTCTTGATGGCAGGCCCGATCGAACGAGTGCTTTCTTGTCACACGGCACCTTTAGGGATGCAACTCAATATCAGTCACAAGTCGGTTCCGGTGTTAAGGATATATATCAAAATTGTTTTAAACCGTCCTCGGGTCCGAGTTGTAGTGCCGGTCCGGGTAATCCTTCTTGCTGTCGCGACGGAGCAGGTAATCTTGTCCCAACAACCAATTTAACACCAGACGGCAATTGTCCGTAACTTTATGCTGAAATCACGATTCAAAATAATACTTGTAAGCATCGCGGTCATTATTGCCGTTTTTTCAGTATGGAATTTTGTTGAACCAGTTTTAGCTCAAGGAAACCTTGATACAGGCCTGAACTTTGCAGAAGGAACCGGCTTAAGTGCGCAGGATCCTCGAGCTACGGTTGCTAAGATTATTCGTTATGCACTGGGCTTTTTGGGAATTGTCGCCATCGGTATTATTATGTATGCTGGGTTTATTTGGATGACTGCCAAAGGTGAAGAAGAAAAAATAAACCAAGCGAAGAAAATCATGATGGGTGGTGTTATTGGTTTAGTCATTATCTTAGCTTCGTTTGGTATTGCGACTTTTGTTATGAGCCGTTTGCAAAGTGCGACTAATGGTGGAGGCGGCGGTGGAGGGGGTGGCGGCGGTGTCGGAGGTGGAGGTACTAATATCTTTGCTATTTCAGGAACAACACCGGCTCATCTTTCATTAAACATACCGCGCAACTCCGTTATTCGTTTTAGATTTACAAAAAATATTAAGGCTACAACGGTAAATCCGACTAATTTTGCAGTTACGGCTAACGGATCTGTCGCCGGAGACTTGTCGGTAAACGGATCAATGATAGAATTTGTCCCAACGGCAAATTGCGAAGCGCCGAACGAAACACTAAAATGTTTTGAAAAAAATACTGTGTATAACGTGACGGTCAATAACGGGACGAGCGGTGTGATTAGTATGGATGACAATCAGTTATCTTGTGCCGGAACTTCTAATTGTACAATTCAGTTTACAACAGGAGATATTGTGGATACTGATGTGCCGCGTATCAATTTAACCAATCAACAAGTTTGTGCCACGGCAAATAATACATTGCGAGCGAGTAGTATTGATAATTACGGAGTCTCAATGATTGATTTTTTCAGTGGTGCAAATTTGATAAACTCTATTTCTAATAATTCTAATCCTTTTATTGGCAGTCCGTTCAATGCTGAAACCGCTTGGGATGCTTCTAATATTCCGGTCGGTCAAACAGTAACCTTAAAAGCAACGGCCTATGACCTTGATAGCAATGTAGCTTCAGCCGAAAAACAATATACGGTCGCACCGGCGCATTGTTGTAACGGTGTTCAGGACGGAGACGAAACTGATATTGATTGTGGAGGATCTTGTATTTCTTGTTCTGCTCTTAATCGTCCGATCATCAGTTCGGTAACCCCTGCTGGAGGTTTTTGTATGGGCGGTGTCAATGATAATAAGTTTTGTCGCAAAGCGACTGAATTGCAAGACTGTGGAGCAAATGCAAGTTGCAATATGGGAACTCCGAATGGTATGACTGGAAATTTTGTCACGATTATCGGTTCTGGTTTTGGAACCACTCGCGGCAAAGTATTCTTTACAGCTGCAAATGGTACACCGACGCAAGCAGTTTTAGCTGATGATGCGACTGCAGGTAACCCGGCTTGTATTAGTGCTGTATGGCAAGATGGACAAATTATCGCTGTAGTACCTGCTGGAGCTGAAAGTGGAAAAATAAGTATTGAAACAAGCGGGGGCACAGATGAAGCAACAGATGATGAATTTGGTCCTCTCATTCATAACTTTCAAAAGAATGCAATTAATCGTCCCGGTATTTGTGCCTTAAGTCCTGAGGCCGGAAAAATTAACGATGTGGTTGCCTATCAGGGTATCAAACTTTCATCGAGTGAAGCGTATTACGGAAATCTTTCAAGTAATATCAAGGCTCTTATCTCATCATTTAATACTGAAAAACAGGGGAGCGCCACAGTCCCTAATTTATCAAACGGCGCTACGACAACCTTTGTCTTAAAATCAAATGTAGACAGTAACTATTTACCATTTACTAAAGAGAACGAACCCTATGAGGGTCCGATTATCAGTTCAATCGATCCGTCGACCGGTCCGGTAGGACAATATGTGACAATACGCGGTTCCGGATTTGGAGCAACGAAAGCGAGCAGCAAAGTATTTTTTGGACCTGCAACTGGTTTTGAAGCAGACTATGCTTTTCCTGAGGTCTGTGCTCAATCTGTCTGGACCGATAAGCAGATCATTATTAAAGTACCGAGTGGTATTAGTTCGGGACAGTCATTTCCTTTGACAGTTGCACGCAGCGGATTTAATCCGGCGGATTCAGGTAACCTGACATTTAATGTAACAACAGGAACTCCAAACCCTGGTGTCTGCAGTATCGAGCCTTCTCTTGGTCAAGCTAACAGTCAGGTAATTGTTTGGGGTGAATATTTCCAAGGAAAAAATGCCAATAGCACTGCACGCTTTTATAATAATTTGAGTCAGCAAGGACAAGCCTTGAGTTTTTGGGATATTGATCAGTCGGCTTCAGGTATTAAACCCTGGAAAGTTATTACGACTGTTCCGCAAACTGCGGCCAGTGGACCATTTAAGATTATTGTTGGAACACCAGCGCAAGAAAGCAATCCAGTTAACTTTATGGTTGGACTATGTTCCCAAGATTCTGATTGCGGAAGCGCTGCGGTGTGTTGCGCAAGTGGTTTGCCGGAAGCCGGAAAATGTAAAGCCACGGCGGGTCAGTGTTACGGTTCTGTCGCGAACAGCGTATATGAATGGCGTTTCTCAACTGGCAGTTCTGCGAGTTGTGCGGCTGATCAAGAACAATGCGGTACAGCGTGCTGCGCTCAAGGCGAATGTGAAGATGCAGAAGAGAGCAAGTGTACTCAATGTCTTTCAGGACAAAATAAGTGCGGAGACGGAACTTGCTGTAATCAAGATTGTGAAGAACCTATAGGCGGTGTTGGTGACAGCTACTGCGGTGATCCTCCTTCTTGTTCGGGTTATTCACATAACCAATGTCTTGAAGGTTTTTACTGTCCAAACTCTCCCGGACTTTGTTCGCCATATCCGGGAACTAATGAATTAGTTGAAGTAGGAGTCTGCGGCGATCAGTCTTGTAATGATAAGCCTGGTTGTAAAGGAGGAGCTTGTCGATATGACATAGGACTTAATCGCTGCGTGATGGTAACTGGGCAATCGTGCAAAAAAACCGAAATGAAAGATAGCTTGCAGGTTGTAATCAAGAAGGATAATCAATCCGTACAAGGTTTTTGCGATATTTATAATAATACTCCCCGTTGGATGATTAAAGATTGGGCACAGACCTGTCCTAGCGGATGGATCAGGATTAGTAACAATCGCTGTGTTGATACATCTGCTATTAATGGAAATTGCACTAAGTGTGATAATCCTTTCACTTGCCAGATGAACGGCAATGAAGGTAAATGCGCAATTAATCAAACTATTTGTCCATCAGGTTCGACTTGTGATCCGACAGATAACAAATGTAAAAAGCCTGATCAGGGAACATGTGATTGTTGCTGTGATAAGAATAAAGCCAACCAAGATTGTTGTGCAGGTTTGTCGTGCGAAGGATCATGTGGTGCTGATATTTCTGGAACAAATTTAGGACTATGCACCGGCTGTGTCGTGGGTGGTGTGCCGGATGATTCATTGTGTAATTGCACAGGCTCAACTGGAAAATTCTGCGATAATTCAGAAGTAGCCCGAGGTGTTTGTAACGATTGCTCGAGCATTACATCTGCGGCTGAATGCTCTGAACATGCTGAATGCTGTGTTGATGGAAAAAATGGAGGACGTTGTACGAGCGTTGTACCGAATGGTTCTCGTTTTGAAGATAACGGATTACAGTATTGCGCGTATTATAACTGCACGAATGAATATCCAAATATGTGTAATGTCGCTCCTCAGATTACAGGCACCTATAACAAATTAAATGCGTGTACAACCGGTTGTGCACAGGCTCCGATTTCTTGCGCTAACGAATTGGGATTGTGTGATAAGAATAGCCCGTGTCCGCAAAATATGCGTTGTGATGCAGCAAGCTGTACATGTAAGACGGATGATCCGGGTCCGGGTGAGGCATGTCGCGATCCTTTGACTAATGCGTGTACGGGATCTTGCAGTACCGGTTACCAATGCTTGTTACCGACGGGATATGGTAACGGACCTATTGGTAATGAGCCGACCGCCGGACCAGGTGTAGGAGAAGACACCTGTCGTTGTTGCTGTAAGCCGCCAGTGAATGGTGAACGTGATACCTGTAAGGACATTAACCCGGGACTTGATTGTATTGCTAACCAAGGCGATTGTACCAGTAATACCGGCGAAAGAGGACTATGTTGTGGTTGTACAAGCGACGGCATGTGCGGCGATACCGCAACAACAGGTTGCGGATTAACCGGTGCGCGTTGTTGTCAGAGTAGACCTTTAGTTGTGAACCATGAACCAGTCGCGGATGCCACAGGTGTCTGTCGCAATACTGTTATAGAAGCAAATTTTAATCAAAAGATTGATATCTCAACCGTTAGTGATAATGTAAAAGTGATAGCGGACTATGGAAATGCGCAATGTCCTGTTGGATACCCATTGGTAGCTCAGGCTGAATTGCCTGAGTCACGATTCGCTCGTGCTCTATTCTCAGTTAAGAAATTTGTTGCCAAGATTTTCCCGCAAGTTTTGACCAAGAGTGCCTTTGCTGTATTGAGTAATTATTGTTATGTGCCGGGTTCCGTAGTTGCACAAGATATAAATGATACGCAAACAAAAGTAAGTTTCCGCTTAACTCGTCCACTTGATCCGAATATTAGATATTTTGTAGCTCTGCAAGGTGATCCGGGATTGGATGACTTGGGAAATGGCGATCCAAAACAATATTATAACGATAATATCAAGAACCTGTCCGGTGTTGGTATGATTGGTTCTGCAACTCGTGGAATTCCAACAATCTTTAATACCACTGAATTCAAAAATACTGAATTATGGTCATTTACGAGCGGTGCAGACGTCTGTGTTGTTGACCACGTGTCCATAGCACCTAACTTCCAACTTTTCCAAAAGTCAGGTCAGACTGGATCACTTTCTGCAACAGCGCGTGACCGTTCTAATCGGGCTCTACAGTCAATTTCTGGCATTTATGCATGGGGTTGGAATTGGGCGTCTGATAATTCTGAGGTTGCTACGGTAGTACGTGAGGGCGAAGAGCATGAAGCCATAGCAACGGCGGGAAATAAAAAGGATGCGCAAACTTTAGCGCGCGCTAAGTCAACCATTATCGCCGATACGGTCAATCAGCCAACAACCGTTGGTCAATCAAAAGAGGGAACGGCCCAGTTGCGCTTGTTCTTGTGTGAAAATCCTTGGCCGATATACTCATCATTCCCACCTGAATATGAATGGCCGTGGCGTGATCCGGCAACGGGTATTGAATTCTATTATTGCCGTGACAGGAGCGGCGAAGGTACGGTAGACGATTTGCCAGCTTTAATTGATGAACCTATCGTAAAAGAAGGTGGTCGTAAAATTTGTATGTTCGGTTCAAACGTTGGTCGTGAATGCAGTTCAGATGCGAATTGCAATAATATTGCCGGTAGCTGTTTGCCGGAAGTGCTTAAAGAATTTTTCTTCTTCCGTGAAAATCAGACAGGTATTCCTGATCCTCGCGCAACAGCCGACCCACTTGGCAGCAAAGTCACCTTAACCTGGAACGCCGTCCCGAACGCGACTAAATATAAAGTGTATTATGGTCTTAATCCACGACAATATATTTACAACACAGAAGTTATCCCGAGTGGTCCCGAAGTTTCTAAGACTATCTCAGGATTGGTCAACGGTTTGAATTATTATTTCGCAGTAACCGCACTGACTGCAAAGAACCAGGAAAGCGCTTTTTCTGCAGAAATTAAAATTAAAGCTGCCGACACTACTCCGCCAGCTATTCCGAATCTGCAGGTTTCAAGCGGGGACGGTCAAATTGCGCTATTTTGGGATAAGGTACCGGAAGCAGTTAGTTATATCGCGTATATTGGTTCTCAGCCGCGTACCGAAGAAGGTCAGTACGCTACGGCGCTGCCGGTTCGCACCGATCCGCTACCTAATAAGCCAAACGCAGTATTCTCGAATCTGAATAATACAACTGATTATTATGTTTCAGTTCGTTCAGTGGATCAATTCGGCAACATTAGTAATTATGCTGGGGAAATTAAGAAGAAACCGAATGAACCATATTTGATTTCAGCTTTGCCTGCTAACGGCGCAGTTACTCTCAAATGGTTGCCATTTGTTAATGCTATTGGCTATAAAATATTTTATGGCACTAGATCTGGACAATTAACTGATAGCCTGGAAGTATCCGCAAACACCTATTCTCGTTTATTAAGCGGTCTTGATAATGGTACTAGCTATTTCTTTGCCATTAAAGCTAAAAAATCAGCCACTGTTGATAGTAACTCATCCAACGAGAGATCAGCCATTCCAAATTCAAACGATAACTAAATAATGTATGCCAAAAATAAATCCTGAAGATATTTTTTCTTCCAAAAAAGAAATAGAACACAGTGTGCCGACTCCCATAAGTCGTCCACGATTTGAAGAAGTGTTGGCCGCCACCAAAGCCGGTGAAACTCATTCGATGCGCTTGGGAATTGCGTTGTTGGTAGTATTTGTTATTATTCTTGGAATTATTGCTTATACCTACATGTCACGTTCATCACAGGATCTTGATTCTATGACTGGTGTTACGACGGCTAAAGAGAGTTTTTTGGAACGCTTATTTAATCCCGGAGATTCTGTTTCCGTGGCAATCACCGACACTGATCAAGATGGGCTCGATGATGACAAAGAGTCTTCCGTTTTTCGTACTGATGCATTTAAAGCCGACTCTGATTCAGATGGTTTAACTGATCGTGAAGAACTTAATGTGTATAAAACAGATCCGAATAAAAGTGACAGCGACAACGATTCAATCAATGACGGAGATGAGATAAAACAACGAACTAATCCCTTGGATTCGAATCCGAATGCAGCTTGGCCGCCAACCCCTCAAGAAATTTCAGTTAAGTAATTTACTAATTTTAATCTATGTTTAACCAAGATCAAATAAAACAAGCCGAGGCATCTTCAGTGGAGACTGAACTTGATACTCGTCCAGCTGCGCCAGTTCAAGATGCGGCAAGCGCAAAAGCTGCTATGGAAAATACGGACATTTACTATATGCCGGAAAATTTTCAAAAGAATAATCAGGTCGCTGGCCATAACATGAATGTTTCCGGTGTTGTAATTTTGATTCTTGGTATTTTGTTCCTATTATTACTTGGAGGAGGTTTATATATATATCTTGTACGTCCGGAATTTCTTGGTAATATTTTTGGTGGTTCTGATAATCCAACGCCTATCGTGCAAAATGAGACCATGCCCACTTCAACTATATCTCCCGAAACTTCTTTACCGACTAACGTCAGGCCAACGGGTTCTCCTAAAGACTCATATCTCGCTTTTCGCAGTGAACTTGAAATAGCCGATACGGTTGATAAGTATCTCGCAGTTTTTGCGCGTTATGGATCAGTCATGAAACAAAAACAACTTAATGATCAAAATGCAAGCCTGGAGTCGGTAGGCGGTCAGGGCGACATTTTGGCCTCATTGCGTGGCACTCCGGTTCCAGCACTAGATGGAACGGAAAATATTCGTGAAGATATCACTGATACTCAGGCAACACTTACTGTAACTAAAACTAACGGTAAAAATGTTGGTACTATTACTTTGGTTCCAGAAAATGGGCAATGGAAAATTTCGGAAGAACTGTGGTCAGAAAGCGCAACAAGCGATCCAAACGCTGCAAACCCGACAGCTGGTGCTGATGATGATGGAGATGGCTTAAGCAACGCGGAAGAGGCGATATTGGGTACCAACGCTAAGGCCAGCGATTCTGACGGCGACGGATACAAGGATTTAGAGGAACTTAATAATGGATATAATCCAGCCGGAGAAGGTAAAATTTCTGCCAATCAAAGCTTGGGAACCTACTTGAATACCACTTTTAATTTCAGTCTTCTCTATCCGACAGATTGGGATAGAGCAATCGCTACAACCGATGATTCGGTTATATTCACAGCAGGCAACCGTCAATTCGTTCAAATCCTCGTTCAACCCAATTCGAATCAGGACGACATTGTCGATTGGTATAAAAATACCTTCAGTGTTCAAACTATCCCGAACAGCCAGCTTGTTATTAACGAAGCTTGGGATGGTGTAAAAACAACTGACGGTTTGACACTGTATCTGACAAATAAAGATAAGACTTATATCTTTGTTCTGACCTATAATCTTTCAAGTTCAAAAACTCTGGAATACAAAAACATATTCGATACCATGATCCGCAGCTTTAAGCTCGGCGTGTAATCGATATGGCAGTTGAAATAACAAATCGTACACGCAGAGCGTTGAAAGCTTCTTTAATTACAAAGGCGGTTGAAACAACTCTTAGATTTGGAAAGATAAAAGGAGATGTATCTGTTGTGATCGTAGGAGATACAACGATTCGACGTTTAAACAAGATATATAGAAAGAAAGATAAAGTAACGGATGTTTTATCTTTTCGTGAAGCAGAAGCAGAAATGCCAATGCGCGGGTTTGTAGGGGAGCTGATTATTGACTCTCTACAAATTGAACGCCAAGCTATAAAATTCAAACATTCTGTTTCCTGGGAACTGGCTTTTATCGTAATTCACGGAACACTGCATCTTATTGGCTATGAAGATGACACTGAACGAGGGCGCGTTTTGATGGAAAAACTTGGTTATCAACTGATCAAAAAAATTGTTCGCTAATACCTACGTATGAAACATCTTTCACGGTTTGCAAAAAGCGTATCATTTTCAACAAGGGGAATTGCCAAGGCTTGGCGTGAAGAACCAAATTTTCGCTTGGAAATTATCGCCGCCCTTGCAGTTATTTTATTAGCTGGGTTATTACGAATTGATGCGGGCGATTTAGCATTAATTATTTTTTGCTGTGCAATAGTTCTGGCGCTTGAATTGGTTAATACAATGATTGAAGCTATTAGTGATATGCTAAAGCCCCGTTTAAACCAATATGTGAAAGATATCAAGGATTTGACAGCCGCAGCTGTTGCTATTGCCGCGCTTGGATCTCTTGGCGTAGCGGCATGTCTTTTGGTTCCGCCGATGATTGCGTTTTTCTGGCGTTAGAAGCAATTTCTTGTTATAATAAAATAATCTCATTAAGTAAGAGTGTAAATCAGTGCTTATATGCGTGAAAATTTGATTGCCGGTTTAGATATCGGATCATCAGAAATCAGACTTGTGGTCGGACAGCGTGTCGACACAGAGGCCGGACCAAAATTACAGGTCATCGGCGCTGTATCTGTACCCTCAGAAGGTGTAAACAAAGGAATTATTAATAGCATTGAAGACACCACTGCTTCAATTTCTACGGTTCTTGAGAAAGCTGAACGTTTGCTGGGAGCTCCGGTAACTAATGTTTGGGTGGGAATTAACGGACCTAATCTTAAATGCCAATCAAGCCGCGGCGTTGTGGCCGTTAGTCGCTCAGACAGCGAGATTAATCAAGAAGATGTGGCTCGGGTGGTAGAAGCCGCTCAAGCTTTGGCTGTTCCGCCAAACTATGAAATATTGCATGTTATCCCTTCTAAATTTATCGTTGATTCACAGGAAGACATTAAAAACCCAGTGGGCATGACCGGTATTCGCCTGGAAGTTGTTGCTTTAATTATTCAAAATCTTTCAAGTCAGATTAAGAACCTGACCAAATCTATTTATCATACTGGTCTTAATATTGATGATTTAGTGTTCTCTCCTTTGGCTGCGGCCGGCGTAGTAACCAGTCCTAAACAAAAAGAATTGGGAACGGCCATTGTAAATATCGGAGCGGCCACTACAAGTATTGCTATATTTGAAGAAGGTGAGTTGTTGCATGCTGCAGTATTGCCTATTGGTTCAGCACATATCACGTCTGATATCGCCATAGGACTACGTTGCCCGATTAATCTTGCTGAGAAGATTAAGGTTCGATATGGTAGCGCCAAGGCAGACCAGTTTTCTAAAAAAGATGAAATTGATATTAGCGATTTAGTGCAGGAAGAAAATTTAACTGATGAGATTACCGTTATCTCACGTCGCTATGTTTCTGAAATCATTGAAGCACGCGTCGAAGAAATTTTTGAAAAAGTTGACGCAGAATTACGAAAGATTGACCGTTCAGGAATGTTGCCGGCCGGTGTTTGTTTGATTGGCGGCGGAGCCAAGCTCTCAGACATTGTTGATGTAGCCAAGCGTAAATTGCGTCTGCCTGCTTCGATTGGTTCAAATCGCAGCATCGCTACAGTAGTTGATAAAGTTAATGATCTTGAATATTTAACTGCGCTTGGTTTAATTTCCTGGGGCGAACAGCTCACAAAATTCGAAGGGCGCAGCAAACTGCTTAATAAGCTTCCACTTCAGCAAACTATTGATAAAATTCGTAATCTTTTTTCAGCCTTAAAACCGTAACTACAGCTGTACACAAATAGTGTACAAATACCTTGCCATTTACAGACCTTCGCCCTATAATAAAAGCGAAGGATTTTTTATATATTAAAATCAATATGGCTGAAGTAAAACCATCAATCGAAAGTTTTGCCAAGATCAAGGTGATTGGCGTCGGAGGTTCCGGCGGCAGTGCTTTGAACCGGATGATTGATTCCGGCATCAAGGGCGTTGAATTTATCGCTATTAACACTGATGTGCAGGCGCTTCACTATAATAAAGCGACACGCAAAATTCACATTGGCAAAAATATTACTCGCGGATTGGGCGCAGGGATGAATCCCGAATTGGGACGCCAAGCAGCCGAGGAAGCTCAGAATGAAATTCGCGATGCTCTGAAAGATGCTAACATGGTTTTTGTTACTTGCGGATTAGGCGGAGGCACGGGTACCGGCGCATCTCCAATCGTTGCTGAGCTGGCTCGTGACATAGGTGCTTTGACTGTTGCGGTTGTCACTAAACCTTTCGCTTTTGAAGGTGCTCAGCGTAAACAAGTTGCTGAACGCGGTTTAGCTGAATTGACTGATAAGGTTGATACGATTATTACTATTCCGAACGATAAGATTTTACAAGTTATTGAAAAGAAGACTTCGATTCTTGATGCCTTTATGGTTGTTGATGAAGTACTGCGTCAGGGTGTACAAGGCATTTCAGAATTAATTACGATTCCAGGTCTTATTAACGTCGACTTTAACGACGTTAAAGCCGTTATGTCCGGCGCCGGTTCCGCTTTGATGGGTATCGGTCAGGCCAGCGGTGAAAATAAGGCTATCGAAGCTGCCAAAATGGCAATCAATTCACCATTACTCGAAATGTCTATTGAAGGTGCTCGTGGTATTCTCTTTACAATCGTGGGCGGCGCCGGTTTGACTATGCATGAAGTGAATGAAGCGGCCAAGATTATTACTTCTTCGGCTGACGAAGATGCTAAGATTATCTTCGGCGCGGTGATTGATCCGAAATTCAAAGATGAAATTAAGATCACCGTGGTTGCTACCGGCTTTAACAGCGGCAAGCGCCCGATAGGAACCTCTTCAGTGGCACCTGAGAGAAGCTACAGCCCGACTCCGTTTATCGAAGATGGTGAAGACCATCACCCAGCACCGGCAAAATCTAAAGCTTCGGCTTTAAAGATTGCTCAAGCAGAACCAGCTACGAAAAAGCCAAGTGCTGAGGAAGAAGAAGATGATGAACTTTCCATTCCGACTTTTATCCGTAAGAAAATGATGTAATTTAAATATAAAAAACCTGTAGGCACGCATAATTATGCGTGCCTACAGGTTTTTTTGTTGACTTTCTTTTCCTGTTTGCTAAGCTTTCTATATATGAAATGTCCGGTCTGTTATTTTGCTGATACTAAGGTCGTTGATTCTCGCGTCGCGGCGGACGGTTTATCTATTCGTCGACGCAGAGAATGCTTGAAATGCGGCTTTCGTTTTTCAACCTATGAAGAAGTTGAAATTCTTGATTTGACCATTGTTAAAAGAGACGGACGAAAAGAAGGATATTTGAGAGATAAGCTAGTGAAGGGTTTACGTCGGGCTTTTGAAAAGAGACCGGTTACAGAAGAAAAGTTTAAAAAATTAATAAACTTAATTGAACGAGATTTGCAGGCTTTGCGTAAAGCAGAAATCTTATCCGAGCAGATTGGGCAAATTGTCATGAAGCAGTTGAAGAAAGCCGATCAGGTTGCCTACATTCGTTTCGCCTCTGTCTATCAGTCTTTCAAAGATGCTCAGAGTTTTAAACGAGAGTTAAATAAACTACTGAAAGGGAAAAAATCTTGATCTGGCGATGAGTTCTTAAACCTTACCCCATGCTTGTTTAGTGTAAAAACCGCTTCTTTACGAGGCGGTTTTTATGTAGTAAACTAAGGCTATATTACATTTTTGCTAATATTAGAAATTATATGGATGAAGATATTAAACAAATCCTGGCTGAGCAAACGGCCGCTATTAATGAGATGAAGTTGGTGAGTCAGAAAACAGCTCGCTATTTGAAGTGGCTGCGTGTTGTAGATATTTTGAAGTTTCTTCTAATCCTCATCCCGCTTATTGCCGCGTGGCTCTATCTGCCGCAATTCTTAAGTGATTTATCAAGTGTTTATTCGGGTTTGTTTCCCTCAAGTTTGATGAAATAGTATGGTGACCTTTTCTGAGTTAGTTTGGCAAGCGACCAAAAGGATTCCCAAGGGCAAGGTTGCGACCTATGCAATTATTGCTAAGATGATAAAAAAGCCAAAAGCGGCTCGAGCGGTTGGTAATGCATTAAATAAAAATCCCTACGCTCCGATTGTGCCTTGCCACAGAGTTGTAAAATCAGACGGCTCTATTGGCGGATTTGCTTCAGGACCGCGTAATAAAATTTCGCTTCTTAGTAAAGAAGGAGTCACTATTATCAAAAATAAAGTAAGCCCCTTGGACAGATTTTTATATAAAGGAAAATAAGATGAAAATGCCGAAACCCATCATTGATATGCTAACCCGCCTGACCGAGGCGGGTTTTGAGGCGTACATTGTCGGCGGATCAGTGCGGGATTGGTTGCGGGGTTCTGAGCCGAAAGACTGGGACATAACGACCAACGCGCGGCCGGAAAAGATTGTTGAACTGTTTGAAGATTCAAAGTACGAAAATACTTTTGGCACAGTTATCGTTCCAATTAGGGACGCTAACGGGAAAGCTACTGACGTTGTTGAGATAACAACCTATCGAAGTGAGCAGGGCTACAGTGATCGTCGACATCCTGACACGGTAATATTTGAAGATAAGCTAGAAAATGATTTGGCGCGCCGTGATTTTACTATCAATGCCATGGCAATGGACGCGAAAGAAAATGTCGTTGATATATTTGGCGGAGAAAAAGATTTGAAAAAGAAAATTATCAGAACAGTTGGAGAACCAGCTGACCGTTTTAAAGAGGATGCGCTTAGAATGCTACGCGCCGTTCGTTTTGCTTGCCAATTACATTTTGAAATTGAATCAAAAACTGAACGGGCAATATTAAAATTGGCCGGCAGTATTAAGTTTATCGCCAACGAACGAATTCGCGATGAGCTGATAAAAATTCTGGCTTCTGATAAGCCTTCTGAAGGTATTATGAAATTGCATGAACTAAAACTTTTGCAATATATTTTACCGGAGCTTGAAGAAGGTTTTGGTATGGCGCAGAATCATCATCATACCCATAACGTCTTTGATCATAACATTTTATCTTTGAAACATTGCCCGAACTCCGCTTGGCAGATTCGTTTTGCCGCCCTACTACATGATATTGGCAAAGCGCGCACTAAAAAAATTATGCAAGGCGCGGCGACTTTTTATAATCATGAAATAGTGGGAGCTAAAATGGTAGAAAAAATAGCTAAGCGACTCCATTTATCAAATGAAGATATGTCCCGCATTGTGAATTTGGTGCGTAATCACATGTTTTATTATAATGTCGATGAAGTGACAGCTGCGTCAGTACGACGTTTGATTCGTAAAGTTGGTGAAGAAAACCTTTCTGACTTAATCGACTTGCGAATTGCCGATCGATTAGGATCCGGCGTTGCCAAAGCTGTGCCTTATAAGTTGCGTCATTTGCAATACATGATGGATAAAGTGCGACATGATCCGGTTTCGGTCAAAATGCTTAAACTTAACGGCGATGATTTGATGAAAGAACTAAAGATTGAGCCCGGCCCCAAAATTGGCGCAATATTTGATGTCTTGTTGTCGGAAGTAATTGAGGATCCGACATTAAACGAAAGGGAATATCTCTTAAAGCGCAGTAAAGATTTGTATGAGATGCCTTTGGATGAATTGCGTAACAAAGCTCGTGAACTTATTGATGAAAAACGTCAAATTGACGATGATAAAATTAAAAAAGAACATTATGTTAAGTAATATAACAAAAATTAGTGCTACTTTACTTTTTGCCTTAGTTTTGGCAGGATGTACCAAGACTCAAAATACTTATTATTATGATGATGCCAACGGCGTACAACAAGAAATGACGCCCGAGACAAACGCTAAATTAAATGCTATGCAAGTACCAACACAAATCAATCAAGAGTTAGTTAAGGAATATTCCGGCGCCGTTCTCGTGACGAGCATGGGTCGTATTGAAGTTTCATTGTACGCCGACTCTCCGGTGACAGTCAGTAACTTTTTGACACTGGCGCAAAAGGGTTTTTATGACGGAGTTTCGTTTCACCGCGTGATTAAAGATTTTATGATTCAAGGTGGTGATCCAAATTCAAAAAATGCTGATCGTTCGACACATGGTCAAGGCGGTCCCGGTTATCAGTTCTCAGATGAATTTAATTCTCATCCTTTGGTTAAAGGATCATTGGCTATGGCTAACGCCGGTGCCGATACCAATGGCTCTCAGTTTTTTATCGTCACAGCCGAATCGACGCCGTGGCTTGATGGTAAGCACACAAATTTTGGACAGGTTGTTACCGGTATGGACGTTGTAGAAAAAATTCAAGAAGTTGCGGTTGACGCCAATGATCATCCAGTGACTGATGTGAAGATTGAATCGATTGAATTGATAAAGAAATAAATACACGCCCGCCATTGCCCGCAATGCGGGTTTTGGCGAGGCAAGGGGGCTTGTAGCTCATCTGGTAGAGCGCGGCATTCGCATTGCCGAGGTAAGGGGTTCGAGTCCCCTCAAGTCCACATATGTCAGTTAAAAAAGTAAAAGTTAGTCCAAAACTTTTTGAAACCTATCTTTCGGTCATAGCCAATAGTCCGAAGGCTAAGATGTTTCGTAATTTTAGCGCTGTAGTCAACGGAAGAAAAACAGATATTACGCATAACGGAGAATTATCCTGTGCGTTTTTTGTATCTTTTATTTTGTCTTTTTTTAAGCAAATCAATTCCGGTCATACGACTGTTAATTCAACGATTAAAGATTTAATAAAAAACGGCTGGAGAAAAATCAATAAGCCGTTGCCCGGCGCAGTTCTTGTTTGGGAGGAAAATGATTTTGGTAAGCACGGCATGCATAAACATATCGGATTTTATATTGGAGATGATAAAGCGGTCAGTAATAGTGAGAAGCGTAGATTCCCGATTAAGCATCATTGGACCTATAAAGGAAAACGAAAAGTAGATTTAATATTGTTTAATAAAAAATTTTCTGCGCAATGATTGAAAAAAACCAGAAAATAAGCTATTATTAAGAACATATGCACGAAACAATTACAAAAATAGGTGCGCGCGGTAAAGGCTTTGGACAAGAGCTTTTAGGTTTTTTAAAACAATATTCTGTTATCGGCTTGGCGATTGGTGTTATCACCGCTCAAGCTTCAAAAGATTTAGTAGACGCGATTGTTAAAGGAATTTTTACACCACTTATTAAATTGATTGCCCCGGAAAGTTTTACCAATTTTGTTTTTTATATTCGCGGCGAAGCTTTTGATTTGGGAATCATCATCAACGCCGGATTAACCTTTGTTATTGTTATGGTGTTTCTGTACATCGTTATTAAAAAGCTTTTAAAGAGTGATGAGTTACTTGATAAAAAATAATTATTAAATAAAATCTATGAGTCTACTTATTAGATGGCTGATTGCCGCCGCGGCAGTCATGCTCGCAAGTTATGTGGTGCCTGGTGTCACGCTCAATAGTTTTTGGACAGCAATTCTCGTTGCATTGGTGCTCGGTATTATCAATGCATTCTTAAAGCCGTTGTTTGTGCTTCTCACTTTGCCAATTAATATTCTCACGCTTGGCTTGTTCACACTTGTGATCAATGCTTTGCTCGTGCTTCTCGCTTCATCAATCGTGACTGGCTTTTCCATCGACGGTTTTTGGACTGCAGTACTATTTAGCTTAGTATTGTCGGTTGTTTCTTTTTTCCTCAACAAACTTAGTCCTGATAAAGACTGATAGCCGCGCATTGCGCGGTTCTCGGGATGTAGTATACCGGTAGTACACACGCTTCGGGTGCGTGTAGACCGGGTTCAATTCCCGGCATCCCGACACTTATAAGATAAGTAACTAGATAGGGTTCTCAGCCAAAGGCTGATCCGCCTCTGGCGGAAATTCCCGGCATCCCGACATATATGAATGAAGTGTTTCTTTGGATAAAACATATCGTTGAACAATTTAGCCTGGCGGGCTATGTTGTTTTAGCTGTCGTTGCACTGTTTGAATCTTTGCCTATTATTGGTTTATTTACTCCTGGCGGAATAATATTAGTTATCGGTGGTGTCTTGGCCGCCGAAGGTCTTTTGGAGTTGTCGAGCGTATTGGTCATTGCTTCACTTGGTGCAATTGCCGGCGATCTTATCAGTTTTGCTTTTGGTCGTCATTTTCAAACATTATTCAAAGGCCAGCATCGTTTTTTAAAGCCGGAATATCTAGCACGAGCTGATGCTTTTACTGCTCGTTGGGGGAAGAAGAGTATTTTACTCAGTCGTTTTATCGGTCCTTTACGCTCTATTGTTAGTTTGGTCTCAGGCATTACTAAGACGCGTTGGTTAACATTTATTTTACTAGATGCTCCGGGAACAATTCTGTTTATGTCCTTTCATGTATTGCTTGGATATTTTGCCGCGAGTGCCTGGCAAAGTGTTGAGGGTTGGGCTGGCCGAGCCGGATCACTGTTACTCGGTTTGATTGTAGTTGCTTTAGTGTTATGGTGGCTTAAGAATTTCTTTGTGCGACAAGGACGAGAAATAATTTCGATTAGTGCGATATTTTTAAAGACTAATTATGAAAGACTTATAGGGTCACGATTTTGGAAAAAATTTGCTACGCTTCGACCGCGTAGCGCATTATTTTTTGAACATCGTTTTAATCCTATGGTTTTCAGCGGTTTAACGATGAGCGCCATGTTGATAGGAGCAGCTGTATGTTTGGTATTTAGTATTCTTATCGGGATACAGATTTCGGGTGATACGAATATTTTTATTAATTATGACGAACGAATTCGCGCTATTATTTTACTCTTTTCAAATTCATACATTGCCGCCTCATTTTTTATGATTACGAGCCTTGGTTCATTTATTTTTATCTGTACAGTAACAGCTTTGGCGTTATTCTGGTTTTGGCTTGAACGTCGCCTTTCTTACAGCCTGGGTTTGCTTATTTCGGTAGTCGGAGGACTATTGACTTCAAGTCTCTTGAAGATGATATTTGCTCGCGCGCGACCGGCGCCGAGTTTTTATTATGAAAATTCTTTTTCCTATCCTTCGTCTCACGCAGTATTTGTTATAGCATTTGGATTTTTTATCGCTTATTATGCTATCAAAGCATATCCTCGTTGGTCTCGAAATATTAATGCTGTGCTTATTGCCTCAGTTGTAGCTTTATTGGTGGGTCTCAGCCGTATGTATCTTGGCGTGCATTACGCAAGTGATGTGATTGGCGGTTATCTTGTTGCGGGAGCCTGGCTTATGATTGGCATTATTGTTCAGCGCAAGTTTGAGCGATTAGATAATGCCAGACGTTTAAAAAAAAGTTTGCAGCTTATTATAATTGGCTTCGGATCCTTAGTACTTTTTGGCGTTTTAAGTACGTATCTTTTTGAACGAAATAATCTCAGAGAGTTTTACTATTCTTCGGCGTCGATTGATCGCCATCTTAGAATTGATTTGCAGGAAAACAGAACTTGGCCCTCAATAACGGAAAACGTCCGTGGCGGACGTGAGCGACCGGTCAGTCTTATTATTCTTTCAGAGGAAGCGTCTTTGCGTGATGCTTTGTCACGCTATGGTTGGAATGAACGACCGCAGCCATCAATATCAAATCTCAGTCAAGAATTACTAAACGTCATTATGAAAAAGAATTCAGAACTCGCACCAATTAGACCGAGATTTTGGTCCAATCAGCCAAATGATATAACATTTGTGAAATATATTGAACGGGGTGAGCAAAGCGATTCATATATTTTAAGGTTATGGAGAAGTAGTGATAAGCAAGACAAGACTTTGTTTATTTCCGAGATTTCAGTTAATCGCGATTTTTCAATTCCTTTGCCACCATCAGTTAAAATTATATTAGCTGAAGCGCAAATCGAACTATTGAAAGATCTCTCACAAGAACCAAATTATCACGAAGAGAGATTTATCAGAGAATCAGCACATGAATACGAAGAACAGTTTATTATTCCGGTAATTAGTTTATAAGTTATTATGAAGTTTACTTTATTCGGATTATTACTCTTCTTTGTTAGTTGCGCTTTATTCTCGCACAGCGCGCAAGGCGCAAGCTTGGCTTCTCAGTTATCAGGGCGGATACTGTTGAGTGTTGAAGAAAATGGAGAAGCGTGGTACGTCTATCCGAAAGATTTAAAACGATACTTTCTTGGTCGTCCTGATGACGCATTTTTAATTATGCGACAACTTGGACTTGGTATTAATGAACGTGATTTTACAAATTTGCGTGATGGCAGTAGTTTGGCAAATACTTTAAAGGGATTAATTGTTATACGTGTAGAGAAGGATGGTGAAGCTTGGTATATTAATCCGCTTAATTTGAAAAAATATTATCTCGGACGACCTGCTGATGCGTTTGCTCTCATGCGTCAATTAGGTTTAGGTATTAGTGTTAATAATCTATTGCAGATTCCACGCTCAAGCAGCGGACAAATAAGTTCATATAATAGTTATCAGCGTAAAAGTATCGTCACCAGCGTTGGAGAATTTAGTATTGATGTGGTGACGATTAATCTTGCGAACCCAAAACTCAAAGTCATGACTTTGACGGCAGGACTTGAAGAATGCGATCTGAATTGTCCGGTTAGAAGCTTATCTTCCTTTAATGAAGAAGGACAGGGTTTTGCAGCTATTAACGGTAGTTATTTTGATACAGGAGCAAGTCGACCTAATTATTCTTTTTATCCGGCTTACAATACCTTGCGTAATATTTTTATCAATGAGCGCCAATTGGTTTTTCCGACCACGGGACCGATCATGGCGTTTTCCCTTGGTAATCAATTTCATTATTTTTCTGATGCACGTGATTTTGCAAGTAAACAAAGTTATGAAAGTCGATTTGGAATTCTGCAGGCTGCTATTGGTAATCAGCCGGCCTTAATTGAGAACGGAGTTAATATTTTAAATGAAGGACAGTTGGATGATAAACAGCGAAATACAAAATCTTTGCGTAATGCGTTTGGTTACGCTGACAATAAGCTATATTTGATTGTTGCTCGTAATGCCACTGTACCCGATCTTGCTAAAATCGTCGCTGTGATGCAAATGCAGTTTGCGATTAATTTAGATGGTGGGGGTTCGTCGGCTCTTATCTATGATAATGTTTATAAAGTTGGGCCGGGAAGAAATATTGTTAATGCCATTGTTTTTTCAGAAGAATAATATGATTGAAGAATATAAAAAAGAATTATTGGAGAAGGGAGTAATAACACTAAAAATTAAAGTTCATGCTGGCGCGCATGAAACACGAATTAAATCTCTTCTGTCTGACGGGACAATAAAGATTGATATTGCTAAGATTCCGGAAGAAGGCAAAGCGAATGAAATATTAATTAAGCTCTTAAGCGAGGAATTTGATGTTCCGAAATTAAATATAGAAATTATAATGGGAAAGTTTTCGGGGGATAAAGTAGTAAAAATAAAAAAAGCGGGCTAGGCCCGCTTTTTGTTATGGAGTAATCCTGTAAATTGTTCGAGGGAAGGGGATTGATTCACGAACATGTTCTAATCCGCAAACCCAAGTCACAATGCGTTCAAGTCCGAAACCAAATCCACCGTGCGGAACTGATCCGTATTTTCTCAGATCTAGATACCATTGATAATCTTCCACTTTTAATCCAAATTCTTTAATGCGTTTTTCTAAAGTTTTATAATCATCTTCACGTTGTGATCCGCCGATGATTTCTCCGTAGCCTTCCGGCGCCAATAAATCTGCGCCTAATACCCGCGTTTTATCTTCTTCATCACGCTTCATATAAAACGCTTTAACTTCGGCTGGATAATTCGTAATAAAAATCGGGTTATCAAAAACTTTCGTCAGTATTGTTTCGTCATCACCGCCTAAATCATCTCTGTCTTTGATATCAGAGCCTAATTCTTTCAGTTTCTTAACTGCTTCCTCGTGAGACATACGATAAAACGGTTTATCAATATTTTTAAGTACTTTTAAATCTCGTTCTAATATCTCTAACTCTTTTTGATTTTTTTCAAGAACCGCTTTAACCATAAATCTAATCAAAGCTTCTTGCGTATCAAGGTTATCGTTTAAATCAGTGAAGGCCATTTCAGCATCCATCATCCAAAACTCGGTTAAATGACGTCTCGTTTTAGATTTTTCAGCGCGAAAAGTCGGACCAAAGTCAAAGACTCGTCCGTGCGCAGCGATTGCTGCTTCAATATATAATTGTCCGGTTTGTGAAAGATACGTAGTTTGGTCAAAATATTTTACTTTAAATAAGTCTGTAGTATTTTCTCCGGCGTTGGCGGTAATGATTGGTGAATCAATTTTAGTGAAATTATTTTGGCGCATGAAATCATAGCACGCATGAATCAGCGTATCGCGTACGCGCTGGATTGCCCATTGCTTAGGGGAGCGCAACCACAGATGTCGATTATCCAAAAGAAAATCAATGCCGTGATCTTTTTTTCCAATCGGGTATTCTTCGGCAATTTGATAATAAGCAAAGCTGACTGCTTGCAGTTCATACTCATCTTTTTTCGGATGCTTAGTTACCATGCCTGTAATTTCTACGGATGTTTCAACGGTAACCTTTGAGGCTTCTTGCCACATCTCAACACTCAGCTCATCAGAAGAGAGAATTGCTTGGCAAAAACCTGATCCGTCACGAATCTGCCAAAAAGCGATTTTCCCAGATGAACGGAAATTATAAACCCAGCCGCGCAGGGTTACAGCCTGCCCGACATAGTCTTTTAAGTCTTTAATAAGAATTGTCTTGTTCATAGCAATTATACTATCAACTTAGCCAAAAAAAATCAATCCGTGCCTTGATGCGCGGCTTTGGAAAAATTGCTATGATATAGGAATGAAGCAACAGACGTTTCGAGCAATATGGATCAGCGTTTTAGTAATACTTGTCGTATGGATTGCTTGGCGTACGCTGGTTCCATTTGGCACACTCAGCTATTCCACTGATTTAACTAAATCAAGCTATATTTTTGAAGATCTTTTGCCAGCCGAACGTGTTACGGATAAACGCATCATTATAGATGAGCCGGTGTACTTTACGGTATACACTCCAAGAAAGTTTGATACGGCGATTGTCACCATGCGCTTTAGCGAACCAACGCCGGCTTTTGCACTGGGCGTTGCTCATAACAGAGCTCAGTGGATATATGACTTTAAACAGGTAACTGAAAACTCGCGCGAACTTACACTTGAGTTTGACTTACGTTCCGCTGAACGTCGTAAGGGCAGATACTCATTTATGATATCAAATCCGGAAATACAAAAGCAGTTAAAGAAAATTAATATAGAAGATATTAAAGTTCAATTTATCGGACCGCTTTTATGAAATATCCATCATGGCTACAGTATGAACTTCATCTTTTTCTAAGCATTGGCTTGGGGATTTTTATAGTGTCTGAAGTCTTGGTCCGAGGCTCAATTTATAGCCTTTTTAACCTGAATTATTGGTTGATTGTATGGATAATCAATGCTATACTGATAGTGTTTTATTCATCTAAAAATCACACATGGAAGGCGTAATTATTAAGAAATTAGACAGATATGACGATGATCGCGGCTGGTTGGTCGAGATTTTTCGAAATGACGAATTTTCTTTTGTTCCGGCTATGTCTTATGTCAGTCTAACAAAGCCCGGCGTTGTTCGCGGCCCTCACGAGCACAAACAGCAGTCCGATTGTTTTGTCTTTGTTGGACCTGGCACTTTTGAATTACATTTATGGGATCGTCGTTCAGGCAGCGCTACAGAAGGCGATCATGAGATTATTACCGTTGGTCAGCAGAATCCGACTATGGTTATTGTTCCTCCCGGCGTTGTTCACGGATATAAGTGTGTCAGTGATATACCGGCGTATTCAATTAATTTACCAGACGCTTTATATAAAGGCGTTGGTAAACAAGAAGAAATCGACGAGATCCGTTGGGAGGTCGATCCGGCTTCACCATATAAAATTTTATAATTTTTATTTTTTAAACACATGGAAAAAACAATTTTCGCGCAGATCGCGGACGGTGAAACTCAGGCAGAAATAGTTTGGCAAGATACTTATTTCATCGCATTTTTGGATGTGTTGCCGATTGAACCAGGCCATACGATTGTCGCACCAAAACGCCAAGTTGCATCTTTAGAAGAATTAACTGAGGATGAATTATCAGGATTATTACCTGCTGCACAAAAAATCGGTGAAGCAATGATGAAAGGTTTGGATGTCAAAGGTTACAGCATTTTTCTTGATAATAAAGATGCGGCCAATCAGCATATTCCTCATGTTCATTTTCATGTTGTGCCGCGCGCTGAAGGCGATGGTCTTGGTCGTTGGCCGCAAAATGCCTATGATGCAGGTATTGCTGAACAGTACGCAACTAAAATTCGCGAAGCTATTGCTTAAACTATGAAAGTTCTTGTTACAGGCGGAGCCGGTTTTATCGGTTCAAATTTTATAAGACAATGGATGGCAGAACATCCTGACGACGAGATTGTTAATCTTGATGCTCTGACTTACGCTGGTCGTATTGAAACAACGGCTGATTTTTCCGGCAATCCGAAATACAGCTTTGTTCATGGTTCAATTTGTGATGAAAAATTAGTTGAGACTGCCATGCGCGACTGCGAGTTGGTTGTGCATTTTGCCGCTGAATCACACGTTGATCGTTCTATTGCTTCCAGTAAAGAATTTATTTCTACCAATGTTGAAGGCACACGAACGCTGTTAGAAGCCGCACGCCGGGCAGCAAAACCACCGCGATTTCATCATATTTCGACAGATGAAGTCTTTGGTTCATTATCCGCCTCTGATCCAAAATTTAACGAAGAAACGCCGTATGATCCGCGAAGTCCGTATAGTGCTTCAAAAGCGGCGAGCGATCATCTTGTCCGTGCGTATTTCCATACTCATAATTTGCCCGTGACTATTTCAAATTGCAGTAATAATTATGGACCATTTCAGTTTCCGGAAAAGTTAATACCTCGTTTTATACTCCGCGCTTTGAACGGCCAAACTTTGCCCTTATACGGCAAGGGTGAAAATATTCGTGATTGGATTTATGTTGAAGATCATGTCAAAGGCATCATGAGTATCATTGCTAAAGGTACATTAGGTGAAACATATTGTTTAGGTGGAAATAATGAAATGACCAATATTGATATTGCTAAGCACTTATTGCAAGCGCTTGGTAAAGATGAAAGTATTATTGAATATGTTGACGACAGACTCGGACACGATTTTCGTTATTCGATTGATTCAAGTCGTGCAGCCAAAGAACTTGGCTGGAAAGCGGAAACGTCTTTTGAAAAAGGGTTAGCAGACACGATTGCTTGGTACAAAGCCAACGAAGCGTGGTGGAAACCACTGTTACGAGAAATATGATTGAAGAAAAAATAGAAAAAAAGATTTTATGTTCAATCGGTGGCGGTCCGACTGTTAACTGGCGTGAAGAAATTGAAGTTTTGAAAAAGAGTGGAATAAAGGAATGTGCCTTGTTTCTTAATTTGATGAATAGCGAAGATCGTCGACAGCTTTTTCGTGAACTGGATACGATTACTGAACTTGTTGTGCCTTTTATACAGGCGGCGCATGATATGGAATTATGGGAATGTGATTATCTCATAACAAAACACCACACTGAAGTATTTTCATTTTCAAGCGAGCCGCATTTTTTTAGTTTGGCTCTTGTATTACAAAAATATAAAGAGAATATTATTTTTGAAAATGCGGCCGGCAGAGCTCATGCTGATTTATTTACCGATGAGGCTTTGACTCGCTCAGGCGTTATAGGAATATGTTTGCATCTCGGTAATTTGGAAAATGACAGAATGCATAACTCAAAAAAATATCAGATATCAATTCATGCGCTGGATCATCATCCCCTTAAAGCGACTAGAATCTCGCCTATCATGTCGAGTTGGTGGCGAAAAGTGCTCACACCGCGTCGACGACGCTTGGAAAGCCTCTCGGAGCTTGATTATCTTAAGCATGTTCCGGCAAATTATATGGCACCGCTGATTATTATTGACGCCGACAACACGCTTGACGAACAGAAGGAAATAAAGGAATATATACGTCTATTGTTAAGTTAAGACTATGACCATTTTGGTGCTCGGATCAGCCGGCAATTTAGGCACGGCTTTAACTGAATATGGGGCCGAACGAGAAGATTTGAAGCTCATCGGCTGGGATAAAACTGATATTGATGTCAGTGATCAGGTTTTGCTATCTAAAAAAATTATTGAGTTAAAACCCGAGGTTATTATTAACACCGTGGCTTTTAATGACGTTGATGCTTGTGAAACGAGTGAAGATGCTCGTACTTTGGCAAATCAATTGAATGTTGAATTAGTTGCAACGCTGGCTGACATTGCTTTGGAAATTAACGCGACACTGATTCACTACTCTTCTGATTATGTGTTTAAGGGAGATTCTGAAATAGGTTATAGTGAAACTGACGAAGCTGATCCGTTAAGTGTCTACGGCGAGACAAAACTTAATGGAGAAAAAGAAATCATTAGCGCAAGTGGAAAAGGCTTGCAATGGTATTTAATTCGTACCTCAAAACTTTTCGGACCAAAGGGGATGAGCGTTGGAGCAAAGCCCAGTTTTTTTGAATTGATGTTTCGTTTATCAAACACCAATCCTTCACTTAAACTTGTTAATGATGAAATCGGTTCATTCACCTACTCAAGAGATTTAGCTGCGGCAACCATTGCGTTAATTGATGATAATGCAGCCTTCGGAATATATCACCTTATCAACGCTGGTGAAACAAGTTGGCACGACGCAGCAAAATATTTTTTTGAAACACTCGGAAAACAAATTATTCTTGAACCGGTAGGCGCTGAATCTTTTCCTCGTCCGGCTAAACGTCCTAAGCATTCATTATTATTAAACACCAAACGTCCGCCACTGAGAACTTGGCAAGAGGCCGTTTCGGATTATTGTAACAAAGAAACATTTATATGAAAGGAATAATTTTATCTGGCGGACGCGCGACACGCCTTCGTCCCTGCACAAAAGTAACCAGCAAAGGTTTATTACCGATTTACAATCGACCGATGATTTACTATCCGCTTAATACATTATTAAAAGCGGGGATTACGGAAATTTTGATTATTGTCGGCCCTGAACATGCCGGACAATATTTAAACTTACTCGGTTCAGGTTCTGAATTCGGTGCTCGTTTTACCTATGAGATTCAAGATGAACCGCGCGGTTTGGCTGATGCGTTTATTATAGGAAAATCATTTGTTGGTAAAGATGATGTGGTGATGATTTTAGGTGATAATATTTTCGCTGATGATTTGACTGATGAAATTAAGAATTTCAAAAAAGGCGCTAAAATTTTTGCTAAAACCGTACCTGATCCTGAACGCTTTGGCGTTGTTGAAGTAGACTCAAACGGCAAAGCTGTATCGATTGAAGAAAAGCCCAAGGCGCCGAAGAGTAATCTTTGCATTACGGGTTTATATGTATATGATAATCGTGTCATTGACGTCGCCTCATCCGTCAAACCGAGCGAACGCGGCGAATTAGAAATTACTGATTTACATAATTGGTATTTGGAAAAAGGTGAACTTGAGGTGGCGATGGTTAATAACGAATGGATTGATGCCGGAACTTTTGATAGTTTGCTCGATGCGCAAAATCTTGCCAAGACAAAACTTGATTCTAAAATGATTATTTAATGTCTATTTCTGCCCCCCAACATAAGCTAATTATTGGTACAATTTCATACGGCGCCTTGACGGCGCCGTATCTGCCATTTTTTAAACAAAGCTTAAAAGAGCAAAGTTTTCAAGATTTTGGTTTGATTATTCATGACAACGCTGAAAAAAATTTAGGCTTTGGTAAAGCGTATAATCGAATGATCGAGCAAGCACGTGCTGCCGGAGCCGAATATTTTTTTATTGTAAATCCTGATTTAATTTTAGAGCCTGATGTACTTGAAAAATTACTTACAGTTCTCGATAGCGAACCTGAGTTGAGTATTGTCATGCCGAAATTACGAGTTTGGGATTTTGAACATAAGAACAAAACTTCAATCATTGATAGTTGCGGCCTAGGTCTTAAACCTTGTCTTAACTTTTTTGATTATGGACAAGGTCAAATTGATACGGGCCAATATGACGCACAAGAGATTATCGGTCCAAGCGGAGCAGCGGCAATCTTTCGCTTGAGTGATTTTGAAAGAATAGAAGAAAACGGACAATTCTTTGATGAACATTTTTTTATGTACAAGGAAGATTGCGATCTGGCCTATCGCCTATATCTCAAAGGAATGAAATCAAAGCTTGTGCCGGACGCGATCGGCTATCATGATCGCAGTTCAGCAGCAGGAACATTAATTAAAAGATTTTTTAATCGTTTTAAACGCTCAAAAAATGTTAATCGTTGGGCTTTTACCAATCAGCATTTTTTGTTTATTAAATATTGGTCAAAACAAAGTTTTAGTTCAAAAATATTAGCAATTATTCGGATGAAAATTATGTTTATCCAAGCTTTAATATTTGAACAATATTTACTAGCTTCTTATTCGACTATTGTAAAAGAAGCTAAAACATTGAAACGCTATTAATATGGATATTTCCGTTATCATTGTATCTTGGAAAGTTAAAGATAAGTTAAAAATAAACTTAGAATCTTTAATGGCAAGTTCCGGAGTTTCTTTTGAAACTTTTGTGGTTGATAATAATTCAGATGATGGAACTCTCGAGATGTTTGAAACAGATTTTCCCTCAGTAATTACAATTGCCAATACTGAAAATCTTGGTTTTGCTAAAGCCTGTAATCAAGCGATTGCAAAAGCCACAGGAAAATATATTTTATTGTTAAATCCGGACATGAAAGTATTTCCGGATACTTTGGCAAAGAGCGTTAATTGGCTTGATGCTAATCCGCAGGCCGGCATCGCCGGTATTCACTTAGTTGATGAGAAAGGAAAAACTATTCAACAAATTCGTCGATTGCCACATATTTTTGATCAATTGTTAGTGGCGACAAAAATTGGTCGTCTCTTCCCGGCACTGCTAAATCGATATATGTGTTCAACATTTAATTACGAAAAAGCAGCTCGAGTTGAATCAATCCGTGGCTCATATTTTTTAATAAGACGAACTGTGATTGAAAAATTAGGCGGACTTGATGAGCGATATTTTATTTGGTTTGAAGAGGTTGACTATTGTCATCAGGCTAAGCAGGCTAAGATTGAAGTATGGTATATACCGCAAGCGCAATGCGTGGATTACGTCGGTCAAAGTTTTAAACAAGTGAGTACAGTTATAAAACAAAATTACTTTAAGCAATCAATGATGGCTTACTTTAAAAAGTGGCATTCTCCCTGGCAGCTTATTGTATTAAAATTTGGATGGATACTGGGCGGAGTGATTGTAAAGTTTAAAAAATAATATGAGTTTAGCTGTTATCATCAGTCCTAACTGGAAAGATTACGCCGAGCGCTTTTTGCACGATTGTCTTGTAAGTTTGCGCGCACAAACCATGCAAGACTTTAAGATTTTTTTAATTGACAATGAAACAACTGAAACAAGTTTTGCGTTTTTAAAAAGTCAGGCTTCGGAAGCTGAAATTATCGGTTTAGAAAAGAATGAAGGTTTTGCCGAAGGAAATAATGCGGCGTTACGTATAGCGATCAAGCAAGGTTTTGATTATTGCGCTCTTATTAATATGGATACAGTTTTGGATCAAAATTGTTTGGCTGATCTTATGTTGGCGGCTAGCACTAATCCCGAAGCGGCAATACAGGCTCGTTTAATGATGTGGCCTGAACAAGACAAGGTTAATAGTTTTGGCAACCTTACACACTTTCTTGGTTTTGGTTTTTCAAAAGGCTATAGAGAAGATTTTAAAAATCAGGAACCAGGTATTAAAGAAATTGCGTATCCGTCCGGAGCCGCAGTATTGTTGCCAACTAGTGCTTTGCGTGAAATTGGTTTGTTTGATTCGAAGATGTGGATGTATAACGAAGATCAAGATTTGGGATGGAGATTTTGGCTTTCGGGCCGATCATGCTTGATTGCCGAATCAGCTGTTGTCTATCACAAATACGAATTCAGTCGTTCGGTTACTAAGTTTTATTGGATGGATCGCAATCGTATTATCGCGATATTAAAAAATTATCATCTCTTAACTTTGATTGCGATTGCTCCGGCTTTTATGATTATGGAGTGCGGCTTGATACTGTTTTCTTTGAAGTCCGGTTGGTTTAAGGAAAAGATGAGAGTTTGGGCATATTTTCTATCAACAAAGCATTGGCGCTATATTATGGCTGAGCGAAAAAAAATACAGGCGGCGCGAAAAATATCTGATCGAGTTGCCACCAAACTTTTTTCGGGCCGGATTTGGTATCAAGAAATAGATGACCCGAAGCTGCGATTAATAAATCCATTTTTTGCTTTTTATTGGAAAGTGGTCAGAACAGTGATGTTTTGGTAAGCTGTGAATATGGATATAAGTATTGTCATTGTTAATTATAAGAATAAAGGCTTCACCTTAAATTGCATCAAATCTATCGAAGAAGCTAGCTTCGAAGGCTTGCAGCATGAAATTATTGTGGTCGATAATAACTCCGGAGATAATATCGGAGAAATTTTGTCATGGCAGCATCCTCATGTTTTGTTTATTCAAAATAAAAAAAATATTGGTATGGGTGCCGGAAATAACACCGGATTGCGTCGTGCCCGAGGACATTATCTTGTTGTGATGAATCCGGATACTTTGGCGTTCAAAGATACCTTTATTAAGTTGAGAAAATTCATGGAAGAAAACCCGACGGTCGGAATGGTTGGGCCAAAACAATTTAATCCTGATAAAAGTGTACAGGACTCATCATACCGTTGGCACAATTTAATTACGCCGATTTTGCGCCGCACATTTTTAGGAGGTTTGGGCGAAAAAGAGTTGCGACGTTTTATGATGGCTGATTATGATAAAAAAAACGCCCGTGATGTGGATTGGTTGTTAGGCTCATGTTTGTTTATGAGAGCCAAGGCATTAAAAGATGTCGGAATGTTTGATGAAAATTTTTTCCTTTACTTTGAGGATACCGATTTATGTCGTCGTTTTTGGAAAAAGCATTGGAGGGTTTGCTATTTGCCTGATGCAAGTATTATTCATAATCATAATCGTGAGAGTGCCAAGCAGCCCTGGTTTACATTTTTTATGCACAAAGCGAGCCGACGACATATCAGCTCATGGTGGAAATATATTGTTAAGTGGGGGATTCGAACTCCCGCGTCGCATTAAAGAGCTAGGCGGTATATGCCCTGTACGTTTTCGTATTCGCCGAGTGCGTATAGAAAATTTTCATCCGTCGAGACACTAAGTCCGGCGGTATTTTTTATTGAGGAAATTGTTAAAATATGTGACGATCGGCTTTCAGAGTATAAGCGAATTGAATCAGTCAGCGCAACTATGATAGCCGGTTTCCGGGTCAATTGCTTAACGGCTGTGATAGGCGAACCAAAGCGCGTCAGTAAAGTATCCTGACTATTATTCCAACGCCGCAATTCAAGAGAAGCAGCATACAGGATACTCTTGTCGATCCATTCGCCTGTTTCAAAATTATTAGCAGCTTCAACTAAACGCGGAGTAGGGAATAATGGCAATGGCTCATCAATAATATACAATTTTCGTCCACTATGTAAGCATGGTAAATCAGATCCGTTGAGCACAAAATAGTTTTGAGCACCGGGTAATTCAAGTTGTTTTAAATTAGTGCCAAGTGATCCAATCAGTAGATGTTCCTTGCCTGTTTCCGAGCGTGCAATAATAAAAGTGTTTTGACCGTATATTGTAAAATCAATAATCGATTCAGTAGATGTTATTTCTTTAATAGTATGTCGGGTAATCGATTTTGAACTTGCTGAATAGCTTGTCAGTACGTTTTTCTGTGAAGTCCAAACAGAGCTGGAATCAACTGCGTTCCAACGAAGTATCTCTATTGGTCCGATTGCTTTAGATAGATCAACAACTGTAGAATCGTTTGAGTTAATTAAGAATTGATCTGCTAATATAAACTGTTCATCTTTTGACCACTGTAGACTATCAATTTTCTCTCCGGCAGCTAAACTAATATTAGAAATTTCACCATTGGCGGTATTAATTAGAATGACATTATTATTTTCAGCTATGGCAAAGTATTTCCCATTGCTCGAACTAGCATTTACTTTCCCACGTGTTTCTTTAAGTAGCTCAGGTTTAGATTGTTTAAAAAGATGTATGGTATTGAAGTTGACCGCTTCATCGGGCTTGAGACTAAATTCTTCTTCCCATGGCCAATAACCGTACAATTCAAGACGAATCGTGTGCTCACCCGGTGCGATATTTTTGAGTCGTGCGCTGGTTGTTAGCGTTGTGTCATTTTGTAGTCCGCCCCAGAGTCCTGTCGAGATTGCTTTTCCGTCAACAAAAATTGAAGCACTACTTGGTTCACTGTCTATCAATACAGTGCCGGTCTTTTCCAAGCTGAAACGTCGCCAGTTAATAGTATGACCCGTTGCGTATAAGAGAACGACCGGAACCAGAATACAAAATATAAGAACAAAAAAGGCAAATAAAATTCGACGTGATTTCAAAGACATAGGTTATTCGCTGCGTACGATTGAAACTCCAATGGCACTGAGGCGAGCTTCGATATTTTCATACCCGCGCTCGATTTGATAAATATTGTCTATTTCGGTTTTGCCGTTGGCGATTGCTCCGGCAATAATCATTGAAATACCGGCGCGTAAATCCGGCGAGGTTAGTGAACGACCGTGTAACTCTGTCGGTCCTTGGATAACAACACGATGAGGATCACACATCGTAACATTGGCTCCCATCTGCGTTAACATGTCTGTAAAGAGCAAACGACGTTCATAAATAGTTTCATGGATTAGAGAGGTTCCGGCAGCTTGTGTCATTAATACTGTAAAAGGTGATTGTAGATCCGTGGCAAAACCGGGATATTCATGAGTTTTCAGATTGTAGGCAGGAATGTTTGCTGGTACATGGGTAATGTTCAACCAATCTGCGCCTCGTTCAAACTGAATGCCAAGTTTAGTAAAGATAGCGAGCAATGATTCAATATGATCCGGGCGGCATTTTTTAATCATCAATTTTGCGCGGGCCGCTGCTGCCAAAATGGCGAAGGTGCCGGTTTCAATTCTATCAGGAATGATGGTTGTTTCGCCGCCGTGCAAGGAAGCAACGCCTTCAATAACAATTTTTGGTGTGCCTGCGCCAGAAATGCGTGCGCCGCATGTATTAAGATGTTCAGCTAAATATTCTATTTCCGGTTCCATTGCGCAATTATTTAAAGTCGTGACGCCCTCGGCGAGGACTGCGGCCATAATCATACTTTCAGTTCCTGTTACGCTCACTGTGGTGAAGAAATAAGAACAGCCTTTTAGTCTCTTTGCGCTGATGTGATAGAAATTATCTTTATATTCAACACTTGCACCCATAGCTTTAAAACCGTCGATGAATAAATCAATGGGTCTAAGGCCCGCACCAATAACGCAGCCGCCGGGATGAGGGAAAACCGCGTTTCCGGTGCGCGCCAAAATTGGCGCGACAAACATAATTGAAGCGCGTAATTTTTTAGCAAATTCAATTTCTAAACTTTGTTTAGGATCTTGCTTCATTGTAAGGGTAACTTGATTGTCAGCACGTTCGATAACGCCGCCCAGATCCTCGAATAACTCGAGTGAGCGTTTGCAGTCTTCAATTTCAGGAAGGTTGCGAACAATCAACGGCTCATTGCTCAAGAGAGCAGCCGGTATAATTTTTAGGGCGGCGTTTTTCGCGCCACCAACGGAAATTTCTCCTCCTATTTTCTTTCCGCCTTGAATGATGAATTTAGCCATAGACTTTAACTACTATAGCTTATTTCTCATATTTTTTCAATTGCTGAAGCAGATGACAATATGCTACAATGTGATGTATATGTCATATCAATTTTCACCACATTCGCCTTGGCGAACCCTCATTTCTATAGTTATTGTCTTGCTACTCTTAGCCGGGGCTTTTATGGCCGGAGTTAAAGTGTCAGGTAAGGGCAATTGGAGCGAAGCAATCAATATTTTCGACGGTAAAGTGCTTAATAAACCAAACTCAAGTAACGATGTTGACTTTGCGTTATTCTGGGAAGTATGGGAAACACTCAAACGCGATTATGTTGATCAAGAAAAATTAACCGAGAAAGCATTATTTTATGGTGCCTTGCGCGGCCTTGTCGGCGCAACTGAAGATTCATATTCAGTATTTATGAATCCTGAAGAAGCTAGAGAATTTGAAGAAGATTTGTCGGGTAGTTTTGAAGGTATTGGTGCGGAAATCGGATTTAGAAACAGCGTACTGACAATTATCGCGCCGCTTGAAGAAATGCCTGCGGTAAAAGCCGGAATTCGCGCCGGAGATAAAATCCTTGAGATAGACGGCAAAGATGCCTCTAATTTTACAGTGGAAGAAGCGGTTAAAATGATTCGTGGACCAAAGGATACGCAGGTTACGCTTACTATTGTACGAGACAAAGAGCCAAAGCCAGTTGAGATTAAGATTACTCGCGCCACTGTTGTCGTAAAAAGTGTGAAACACTCATATGATGAAGCAAAAGGAATCTTTACGATTAAGATTTTCAATTTTAACAGCGATACCGAGACTCTCTTTAATCAAGCAGTGCAAGAGGCTCTCCTGAAGAAGCCCAAGGGCTTGGTGTTGGATTTACGTAACAACCCGGGAGGATATCTTGAAACAGCCGTAAAGGTTGCGAGTGAATGGGTAAAGGAAGGCACGATCGTTACGGAACAATTTGGTGATGGTAAAAAGATTGAACACGGCTCTAAGGGCACGGGACGATTTATAAATATGCCTACCGTGATTCTTGTTAACCAAGGTAGTGCTTCCGCTTCCGAGATCGTCGCCGGAGCTCTCAAAGATAATAACAAAGCTAAGTTAATTGGTGAGAAAACTTTTGGTAAAGGCTCGGTTCAAATATTGCGTCAATTGGAAGATGGCTCAGTAGTAAAAATCACAACCGCCATCTGGTTGACTCCGAAAGGAACAAATATTAATGAACAAGGTATTGAACCTGAAACAGTAGTTGAGCGCAGCTCTGAAGATCGTGAAAATAATCGCGATCCGCAAATGGATGCTGCACTTAAATTGCTACTCCAAACTGCGCAATAATATGATAAAAATGCGCCAGACCGGTTTTACATTGATTGAAATATTAGTGACGGTCGGGATCATGGCTATATTGATGACAATCGCAGCTAATGGTTTTAATCGTTCAAATTCAAAACAAAACTTAAAGGCGGCAGCTGATGCCCTGGCCAGTGAAATCCAGGCTACGGCGTTAGCCGCTCTTAATTCTCACCAATATCAACTGCAAACCCCGGGTGGTTGGGGAGTGCATATTGGATTGACCACTGCCAGCTATACTGTTTTTGCTGATTTTGATAATGATAAAGTGTATGATTTAAACGAGAAAGTAAAAACAGTTAATTTAGGGAAAAATATCGTAATTAGTGAAGTATGTTTTACTCTGTGTGACACCTTAGATAATTCACTTGATTTTAATATTGTGGATGCAGTGCCGTCATACGCCACAGTTGCTATCACTAATGCTACTGATGATTTGGAAGTCACATTAATAGACAATGTTACCAACGCAACAACCGTAGTAAGTGTAAATCCCTTTGGAGGAGTAAGTGTTGAATAATATGTCCAAAGAATTTCAACAAGATAATAGAGGATTCAGCTTACTTGAAGTTGTTGTTGCGCTTGGTTTGTTAATTATGGTTTTTGGCGGTGTAACAGGTTTAGCAATTCTTTCAACGGAAGCCGTTAAATCTTCAAAAAATAATTTAATAGCAAGCTATTTAGCGAAAGAAGCGCAAGAGATTGTCCGCTATAAAAGGGATTTAAATTATTTATTGGTTGTTTCTCCTTTTACTGATATCGCGACTGAAGTAGACACGGAAGTATTATATTTTAAAATCAATTATGACGGTTCTGTTACTACAACGACTGATTCAGAAGTAGAGAATGCCGCAGTACTCGAAATCGCCAGTAACTTTTACGCGCAAAGCGCCGGTACGGACACTATTTTCAGACGTTTGGTAACAACAACTTATCATGCCGCCGCCGGTCCCTTGCCTGCTTATATCGATGTTATGGTTGAAGTATATTGGAATGATGATACGAGGCGAAATACCTATACCCTACAAGGCGAATTAACAGATTGGCGCTAATATGTTTTATAACAACCTAAACAATCAAAAAGGCTTTACACTTCTTGAAATGCTCATCGCAGTGAGTTTGTTTACTATAGTTATGTTGGTTTCGACAACTATGTTTATCAGGTCAATGGATATTCAAGCGCGTTCGGTCAATTCTCGTAACCTGCAAGAATCTTTAAATTATTCCCTTGCGTTAATGTCCAGTGAGGCTGCTGGCGCCGTGCAAGATCCAACAACTTGTTTATTAACTCTTGATTGCACTGACGCTACTCAGTTTTTTTGTTCTTACTCATCGGGCACAAAATTAACATATAAAAATACAGCAGGATTGTGCGTAATTTATGAACTTGAAAATGATGCTAACGGGATTTCACGTTTGAAAATGAGACGTAACGGAGTATACGCTTATTTAACTCCTCCTTCAATGCAGGTTAGCTCCCTTAAATTCAGTACTGGGAATGTTGATGATGCAACTTATCCAATAGGCGTTGTAACTATGTCTATAACCGGTCAGACTTTGAGTGGACAAGAATATCCTGAAACTTTTATGTTACAAACTAGCGTTGCTACTACACCTTAACTATATGATGATTTTTGAAATATTGAAAAAAGATAAAAAGGGAATGGCCCTTATTATCGTATTAACTGCTTCTTTTTTGGCTCTTGTTATGATTGGAGTCGGAGCATCATTGTTGTCAGGAAATCTTGATAAATTAGCGTCGGTAGTGAACCGCAATAAATCAAACGAAAATATTCAAAGTGGATTTGAACGTGTGAGAGCTTTAGGAAAGGTTAGTCCCGCGTATTTAGCAAGCTGCACAACAGGTGATTGTATTGACACGACAAACGCAACCTGTGTTGCTTGTGCTAACGGTGTTATTGATTTAGGCAACGGAAATCAGCAGAAAGTAGAGATTACAGGCATTACGCAGCCGACAGCGGGCGAGGAGGGCACTGTCGCGGGTTCGGTTAATATTTTGGTAACGGGTTATTATAAAAATCTGGCCAGTCAACGTTCTTTCACTTCGTGTTTGAATTATTGTACTGTTGCCGGCCGCAATTGCGGGGATAATGGTTGCGGTGGCATATGCGGAACTTGTAGCGAACCCGAAACTTGTGAAACCGGTATTTGCACAGCCCAAACCACAAGTTGTGAGGATATAAATATGGAATGCGGAGATGAATGTAGCGTTGGGGCAGTCTGTGGCGGCGGAACAGTGGTTGAGGAAAACACTAATATTGTAGTTATTGGAGGTGGTTGTCAGAATACCAACGGAGACGGATGTAATTCTGGTGTCGATACATACACAGATGTTTGGGATAACACAGGAGGACATTATCTTGAAACTGGCGCTGTAAATAACAAAGAGGGTGAGATTAATTTAGGAACATTGCTAGATCTTGATCCTGACTTATTGACTTGGCCGGCGGTAAAATTCTGTAGTGAATTAACATTTAACGGTTTTAGTGATTGGTATTTGCCTTCCACTACAGAGTTGCAGGGTTTGAATGATCTTTGGCAACTTAGCAGTTTGAATAATTTTGCTGAGTCTTGTTATTGGTCATCAACGGAGACTGCTCCAGAAGTTGCTACGGTGCAAGACTTTTCATTGCCTTTGAGCGGAGTCTGCTCAAACCCTGGAGAGAAGTCAGAAACTAATTATATTCGTTGTATGCGTCGTTACTAACTTTCATGAATATTACTGATGCCAAGAAAAGAATAGAAAAATTACGTTCCGAAATTAATCGGCATAATTATTTGTATCATGTTTTGGATAAACCGGATGTGAGCGACGCGGTTCTCGATAGTATAAAGAACGAATTGGTTAAACTTGAGCAAGCTTTTCCGCAACTGATTACGAGTGATTCACCAACTCAAAGAGTGGGCGGACGAGCCATGAATAAATTTCCTAAAGTGAAACATGCTTCGCGTATGATTTCTTTGTTTGATGCTTTTAGCGAGGAGGATATGAAAGAATGGGAAGAGAGGGCAGTAAAAATATTAGAACAGAATCGAAAAAATAGACGTGATATTAATTATTACGCCGAGCTAAAAATGGACGGCTTGGCTGTTAGCCTTATATATAAGAAGGGAGTGTTAGTGCGCGGCGCCACCCGCGGCGACGGTCAAGTTGGAGAAGATGTTACAGCAAATTTGCGAACAATCAACTCAATCCCTTTGTCTTTACGTATACCGAGCGTTGCTGAACTAAAAAAAATTGGTTTAGAAGATTTGGCTTCGGTTATTATTGAGCGAGTGGAAAACTCCGAAATAGAAATTCGTGGCGAAGCAATCATGACCGAAGCGACTTTGAAAAAATTAAATCAGTTATATAAAAAACAAGGCAAGGCCTTGCTCGCCAATTCGCGCAACGCCGCAGCGGGCTCTATTCGTCAGCTTGATCCGGCAATGACCGCCGAACGTGAGCTTGATTTTTATTGCTATGATATTGCGACTGAATTAGGAATTGTCTATCACGACCAAGAGCATGAGCTGTCAAAATTATTGGGCTTTAAGTCATTATCCGCCAATGCTCGCTGTAAAGACATGAAGGAGTTATTGGCCTTTCATCATAAACTTGAAAAGAATCGTGAAAAATTGCCTTTTGAATGTGATGGAGTCGTTGCCGTAATTAATGATACGCGACTCTGGCCGATTCTCGGAATTGTTGGTAAGGGACCACGATATATGATGGCCTATAAATTCTCGGCTGAACAAGCGACAACTAAACTGCTTGATGTAGTATGGCAAGTCGGACGCAGTGGCATCTTAACGCCGACAGCTAAATTATCACCAGTACGAGTCAAGGGCGTGACAATTAGCAATGCGACTTTGCATAATTTGGATGAAATTCATCGTTTAAAAATAAAAATTGGTGATACGGTTATTTTAGAAAGAGCGGGCGATGTCATCCCGAAAATTATTGGTGTATTGGATAAATTGCGCGACGGAACTGAAAAAATTATTAAAGTTCCGAGCACCTGTCCGATTTGTGATTCTAAAGTTAGCAAAGTTGAGGGCGAGGTTGCCTATCGTTGTATTAATAAAAATTGTTATGCAGTTAACCTTCGTCGTCTTGAACATTGGTCATCAAAATCAGGACTTGATATTGAGGGATTGGGACCAAAAATTATTGAACAGCTCGTTAAAGCGAGTTTAGTGTCTGACGCGGCTGATTTTTATACTTTATCAAAAGATGATTTTTTGAGTTTGGAACGATTTGCGGAAACCTCAGCCTCAAATACTTTGGATGCCATCAGTCGTTCAAGAAATACAACATTAGAAAAATTTCTTTTTGCTTTGGGTATTACTCATGTTGGTGAAGAAACTGCAATATTATTGGCGCGAAATATCTTAGAGTGGTCAAAGAAAAAAAAGGTCTCTCCCGAGGATCTTATTGCAATTTTTAACTCTTTGAATCTAAGTGATTTAGAGGCCCTACCTGATGTCGGAGAAAAAGTGGCTCGTTCGATTAAAGAATGGTTCTCTCATCTTGCCAATCAAAAATTATTGGTAAAATTAAGTCGAGCTGGTTTTAGTCTTGAGCTTCCAAGTGCAGGCCAAGTAGGAATATTGCAAGGCAAAACTTTTGTCTTAACAGGAAGCTTGTCGGGTTTGACCCGCGACGAGGCAAAGGCTACAATAAGACAAAGGGGCGGAGAGATTTCTGAAAGCATCAGCTCCAAAACAGACTATCTGGTAGCCGGTGATAAACCCGGTTCAAAATATGATAAAGCCCGCCTTCTCGGAGTCACGATATTGAGCGAAGCGGACTTGATGAAACTTATTTCGTAACATATGACACATAAAAAGAGCGGTTTTACTCTCATTGAATTATTAGTTGTTATTAGTATAATTGCCATCCTTTCAACTTTAATTGTTGTGTATTTTAATACCGCTAAAATGAGCGCACGCGATTCGCGTCGCTTGTCTGACGTTAAGCAAGTTCAGTTGGCTTTGAAAATGTATTATAACGATGTTGGTATTTATCCTACGTTAATTACAGCCGGTTCTTCAATCGCAAATGGAGGAACAAACTACTTACTGCGCGTTCCGGCTAATCCTGCTCCTCGCTCTGACAACGGTTGTACTGATCAGGAATATCAATATAAACAACTGGAAAGCGGAGCGCGTTACAGCTTAGGTTTTTGCTTGGGTGATATCACTGATGATTTGAGTTCAGGTAATCATGTGGCAACCGCTAACGGCATTTTAAATTGTCCGACCGGGTATGTTGCGATTCCCGGATCTTCGACTTTTAACACAAATGATTTTTGCGTTATGAAGTATGAAGCAAAATGTGCGACAACTGCAGCTCCAACAGTCGGATTAAGTACTCCAACAAATGGAACTTATGGAATTTACGATAACGGTTCAACTGCCTGCACGGGTTCGTATGCGCCAGTTTCTGTCAGTTCGGGTTTGCCGATAGGAAATATAACTCGCGCTAACGCCGCAACCTATTGTGCAAATATTGGCGGCCATTTGATGACTAACGCGGAGTGGATGACGATTGCTCGAAACTTAGAACAAGTTTCCACTAATTGGAATAGTGGTGCTGGCCCTGTAGGAACCGGCGCCGTAAATCGAGGCCGCTATACAGGTTTTTTGACGGCACTTGATGGAACAACCGAGAGTTCTGGAGCAACAAGACGAACTCACTATCTTTCCAGCACTGATAAAATTTGGGATATGTCCGGAAATGTGGCTGAGTGGTTGACTGATACTTGTGCGCAAGGCACAGGAGCAGGTAATTATCATAATATTGGATCGTTTACTGAATGGACAAATGCTAACTTTGATGACTATGAGCGCGGGGCAGCCGGTCCGTCAGTAAATACTTATAATGATGGTACTAATGGTTTAGGAAGAGCGTACACCTGTTCAACGCCTGGTAATTACTTTGTTCGTGGAGGCTTTGTTCAATCAACTAATACAAACTACGCCGGTATTTTTCAATTGGATCAAACACAAACAGGAACAGCAAATAATCAAATTGGCTTTCGTTGCGTAAAATAATCCTACGCTGAAGCTTCGGATTATAAATATTTTATGAGTTTATCGAATAAAGACATTAAACATATTGCCAAGTTAGCGCGACTTACGTTGACTGACAGCGAAATAAAAAAATACCGCCGAGAAATCAGCGGTATTATTAGCTATCTTGAACACATTGCTGAAGTCAATGTCGCTAAAGTTGAAGCAACGCCTACTCTTACTACAGTGGCTCAATTGCGTCGTGATGAAGCAATGCTCTGGCCGGGCGATGAAAGACAATCAACCTTAGCGGCTGCGTCCAAGAAAAAAAATTCCTACATTTCAGTACCGCGTATTTTTGAATCATGAATTACAACGAACTAACAATTATCAATGCTCGCAAACAGCTTGATACAGGAGTGTTAAGTAGTCTCGCTTTGACAGAGGCTTGTTTAAAGACGATAAAAAGATTGAATAAGAAATTGAATGCTTGTTTGTTGGTTGATGAAAAAGGCGCGCGTCTGGCCGCTAAAGAAGCTGATAAACGATTAGCTAAGGGAGAAAAGGGAGGATTGCTCGGCATTCCGTATTTAGCAAAAGATAATATCATGACCAAGGGTTTACGAACGACAGCCGCTTCTAAAATGCTTGAAAATTATATTGCACCGTATGATGCTACAGTTATTGAGCGTTTAAAAAAAGCTGGTGCAGTTTTACTTGGTAAAACTAACCTTGATGAATTCGCGCACGGCGCTTCAACTGAATACAGTGCTTTTGGTGTAACTAAAAATCCTTGGAACATGGCGACTGTTGCCGGCGGATCTTCCGGCGGTTCAGCCGCCGCTGTTGCTGCAGATTTTTGTTTATTTGCGCTTGGCACAGATACCGGCGGCAGTGTGCGGCATCCGGCTGCCTTTTGCGGTGTAACAGGACTTAAACCAAGCTATGGATTAAGTTCGCGTTTTGGTTTGATTGCCATGACCAGTTCAACTGATGTTCCGGGAGTGTTGGCTAAAAGTTCAGAGGATGCTGCTTTGGTTCTTGAGGTTATTGCCGGAGCAGATGAGCGAGATGCGACCAGCATCAAAGCTAAACTATCTTCATATGCTGTCGGAAAATTAGATGAAGACTTAAAAGGGTTACGCGTCGGTATTCCGAAAAGTTTTAAAACCTCACCAGCAGTAGCAAAAGCTTTTGAACATATGAAAGAAGCGATGAGGCAGAGGGGAGCGAAGTTTGTGAGCCTTTCAATGCCTTCAATGAAATACGCAGTAGCTTCATATTATATAATTACGCCAAGTGAAATCAGTTCAAATCTAGCACGTTTTGACGGTTTGCGTTTTGGCTCAAATAAAACAAAACAAAAAAATCTTGCCGGAGCATATGAAGTCGTTCGTGACGCCGGTTTTGGTTCGGAAGTGAAACGACGTATTATGATTGGCACCTATTGTTTGTCAGCGGGATATTATGACGCGTATTATTTGCGCGCGCAAAAAGTTAGGACTGTTATTATCAATGAGTTTAAACAAGCTTTTAAAAAGTGCGATATTATTATGACGCCGACAACACCGTCTGTTGCCTTTAAAGTCGGAGCCAAGAAAAACCCCTTGCAAATGTATCTTGAAGATGAGTTTTTGATTCCGGCGTCGTTCGCAGGTTTACCGGCTATCTCGATTCCTGCTGCAAAAATTCCTATGCCTGTCGGCATTCAATACATCGCGCCTTTTATGCAAGAAAAAAAAATGCTGCGTATTGCTGCAATTTGCGAACGCTTAGGAATTGACCAGAGTGCGTCAGTAAACGTATAATATAATGGTATGAAAAAACATTATAATGCTTTTAAAGCCAATCGTTTTGATAATATATTGCGCATCCTGGCGATCGTATGTATCGCGGGTGTTGCGCTAGTTGTAATACTCTTTGCTTCAACTCCGCAAAATCGTCGCATTATCGCTTCTTGGTTTGGAATTGAAAAAGCAAATATAGAATCAAATCAAGCAAAAAATACAGAAACTAATGATGCGGGTATTAACGGCGCCGTGAGTGTTAATTCGAATGTTGCAGTTCGACCAATTGAACGCGCGGATCATTTATGGGGGCCGATCGATGCGCCGGTTAATTTAATTGTATACGATGATTTTGAGTGCCCGTTTTGCGCGCAGTTTTATGAAACAGTTAATCGTGCGAAACTTGAGTTCGGTAATGATTTAGTAGTAGTCGTTCGTCACTTTCCGTTGATCAGTCATGAACAGGCGATCCCGGCAGCTATTGCTTCAGAGTGCGCCGCGGCGCAAACGAAATTTTGGGAAATGTATAAGTTGTTGTTTGAAGATAATAAGGCCGGTAATCTTAAACCCGAGACTATTGCGGCCAATGGCACCAAGCTCGGTCTTGATGAAAAGACTTATAACGAGTGTTTGACTAAAGAGACATATAAGGATAAGATATTGGCGCAAAAAGATGAAGTGAAGAATTTGGGCGTAATCGGTACGCCTGCCAGTTTTATTAATAATCAATACGTTCCGGGTGCTCTTCCATACGAGGATTTTACATATCCCGACGGGAGCGCCGCGCTCGGTTTGCGATCCCTAATTCAACAGAAATTGAACGCCAACCGATAGTTCCAGCCTTCGCCAAGGCTTCGGCGGGCAAGTTCGGAGGGTTCGCATAGCGGTCTAGTGCGCACGCTTGGAAAGCGTGTGTACCGAAAGGTACCGAGGGTTCGAATCCCTCACCCTCCGCACATGAAATTTATCATCAATAACAACGAGCTGCCGGTCTCCTATCATCAATTTCTTCGACAGGCCGGCTATACCTATATAGAAGACCGACGCAGCGGTCAAGGCAGTTTTGCGCGTCCGCTCGGTAACGGACACTATCCGCGTTTTCATATGTATGTTGACGAATATGAAGGCGGAAAATTAGCATTTAAAATTCACCTTGATCAAAAACAAGCCAGTTACGAAGGTACGACCGCGCACAGCGGAGAATACGAAGATGAGGGACCAGTAAAAGAAGAGGCTGAGCGTCTTAAGTCTTTGATAACGCAAATGCCTCGTAGTACTAAGAAAAGTTCTGAACCAAGCAATCCGTGGTCGGCGTTTAAAAAATAGTATATGACCAGTCCAGCAGACGAAATAAAATCACGACTCGATATAATAGAGGTTATTCGCGGCTATGTTCCTTTGCGACCTGCCGGTTTGAATTTTGTGGCACGTTGTCCCTTTCATAATGAAAAGACAGCGTCTTTTAACGTTAGTCCGACTAAACAGGTTTGGCATTGTTTTGGATGCGGCAAAGGCGGTGATTTGTTTTCTTTTATCATGGAGATTGAAAAGCTGTCGTTTATTGAATCACTTCGTTTGTTGGCACCTAAAGCCGGCGTTGAACTAAAAGCTGACAGCGGTCCGAAAGCTTCTGAGAGAAATCGTGTTCTTGATTTATTGGAACAGGCATCAACGTTTTATCATAAAATTTTGTTTGGAGCCGGAGGATTGAAAGCCAAGGAATATATCAAAGGAAGAGGTATGGATCAGGCGGTTGTTGAACATTGGGAAATTGGTTATGCTCCGGATTCCTGGGATGACCTGATAACTTATCTACATTCCAAAAATTTTAATGACAATGAAATAATTAAGGCGGGATTGGGTATTAAACAACAGGGAAGTTCGAGGACTTATAATCGCTTTAGGGCTCGCGTGATGTTTCCGATTCGTGAAATAAACGGCAATGTTATCGGTTTTTCCGGTCGTCTATTGCCGGAATTTGAAGCGCGCGATAAAACGCAGGGCAAGTACGTTAATAGTCCGCAAACCGTTGTGTATGATAAAGGCCATGTCTTATTTGGTTTGGAAAAAGCCAAACAATCTATTCGTGAGCATGATTTAGCAATTGTGGTTGAAGGACAAATGGATTGCGTCACTGCACATCAATTTGGCTATACTAATGTAGTTGCTTCATCCGGAACTGCGTTGACCTTTGAACAAGCCATGTTGTTAAAGCGCTTTACCAAGCGTGTTGCCTTTGCATTTGATATGGATGCTGCTGGACGACAAGCCTTGGAACGCGGTTCTGATCAAGCATTTGAAGTTGATTTGGAAGCTCTGGTGGTTACTCTGCCGCAAGGTAAGGATCCGGATGAGTGTATTCGAAAAGATTTTGACGGATGGAAAGATAGTATTACAAACGCCAAACCGGTTATTCAATATTATTTAGATGAAATAGTTAAAGAACATGACGCAGGAAGCTCATCAGGGCGACGGGCTATCAGTGACTATGTTCTTAAAAAAGTTGCGCGTTTAAGTAACGCCGTGGAAAGAGACTTTTGGTTAAAGAAATTGTCACAAGCTATTAACAGCGATGAAGCTTCGGTTAGAGAAAGCTTGAATCTAATATTGAGTAAGCAAAAATCACAAGAAATTCAGACTGTACACGCTACGCCAATCGCGCCACCCTTAGCGCCTGATCGAGAAGAGATTCTGTCAGAGCAATTATTGGCCTTGTTATTGTCATTTCCTGAAATGATCGAGTCGGTCGGACCATATATTCCCGCCGAACAGCTTTCAGGTTCAGCACATCAAGCCCTTTACAGACAGCTCGTTGTCTATTATAATAAGAGCATCGCTCGCTCCGAAGAGGGAATCTCTAATTTCAGCTTTAGCGAGTTTAGATCCTGGCTACAAGCACAGGATTTTTCGGCGGTCGACCTCAGTATTCTTGATCGACTCGCTATTTTAATTGAAAGGACTTTTGCTGAGCTTAGCGCAGAAGAAGCGTCGCGCTCGGTCAAAGAAATCCAAAACGAACTTCGACGTTCATATTTAAGCCGTCGCTTGAAAGCAGTCGCCAAGTTTATCGGCGAACTGGAATCACAATCTTCAAGCCCGGAAAGAGATGAGCGTTTAGACGCTTTGTTGCGGGAATTTAATGATTTGGCGGAAGATTTGCGCCAACTTTCTAACGTGCCCAACGAACAATAGTTTATGGTTTTAAAGTCAAAGAAAAAAATTAGTACTAAAAAATCAATCGTGAAAACAAAAAAGCCTGTTGCTAAAAAAGCGCCACTCCACAAAGCCAAAGTAAAGGCAACGCCTAGTGTCAAAGCGACAGCACATAAACCGGACCTCAGTATTATTGATGCCCTGGTCGCTAAAGTGCGTCCTCGCGGCTTTGTCACGGAAACAGAATTACTGCAGGCCGTGCCGTATGTTGAAGACTATGTCTATGACTACGAATTGTTACTCGAACGTTTGCAAAAAAATAGCATTCGAATCGTTGAAGATTCCGGCAGCTTTTTGGACGCTGATGCCAATTTAAAAAAACATGATGCACTCAGTTCAATTTTAGGCAGCGATAAAGATCGTTTAAAGTTTGATATTTCTGAATTATCTGCCGACTCGATTCAAATGTACTTGCGTGAAATCGGAAAAGTACCTTTGTTGACCGGTGATGAAGAAACTGAATTGGCAAAGAGAAAAGAGCGCGGCGATAAAGACGCCGAGCGTCGTTTAATTGAAGCTAACTTACGTTTAGTCGTTTCAATTGCGAAAAAATTTGCTGGCTCAAAAGGTTTGAGTTTGCTTGATCTTATCCAAGAAGGCAATATCGGCTTATTCCGCGCGGTTGAAAAATTTGAATATCGCAAAGGTTTTAAGTTTTCAACTTACGCAACTTGGTGGATTCGCCAAGCGATTACGCGTAGTTTGGCCGATCAATCTCGTACGATTCGTATCCCGGTACACATGGTAGAAACAATTAACAAGTTCCAACATATTCAACGTCAGTTGATTCAGGATTTGGGTCGTGAACCATTACCGGAAGAAATCGCTTCAGAAATGGGCGAGACGATTGATAAGGTTCGCTATATTATTAAAATTTCTCAAGATACAATTTCTCTGGAAACTACTGTTGGAGAAGATGAAGAGGATTCAACTTTGGAAGACTTTATTGAAGATGTAAAAAATGTTACACCTGATCGCGCTGCGGCTTTGCAGCTACTTCGCGATTATGTTAAAGAAATAATTTCTCAATTAACACCAAGAGAGCAAAAGATTTTGGAAATGCGTTTTGGTTTAATTGACGGTGTATCCCATACTTTGGAAGAAGTGGGAGCTGAGTTTGACGTTACCCGTGAACGTATTCGTCAGATTGAGTATAAGACATTGGAAAAGATTCAAAAGCATTCTTTAATAAAGAAACTCAGAGATTATTAGTTTTTATTGACTTTTCCCTGTTTTTTGATATTCTGTATTCATTGTTTCGCGCCGGGTGACCGGCGCGTTATATTCCGAGGTAGCTCAGCGGTAGAGCAGTTGGCTGTTAACCAATTGGCCGTGGGTTCGAATCCCACCCTCGGAGCATTGACAAAAATAGCACTTTGTGCTATTTTTTGTTATTAAATAGTTTTTTAATAAATTAGCGAAGTACATAATTTGCTACATAATATAAAAAGGAGAATAGATATTAATGTTAACAGAAATCACGGTAGAACAAGTACTTATTGATTTAAAGAGAGTCAGCGAACTTTTTGCTACAAGCGGAGAAGGTAGAGACGTAGATCGTTTGGCGCAGTTGGTGATGCAGCCATTTGAAGTCTTGCAAAGACGTTTAGACAAGCCGGGTGCTTTAAAGTTATGTTATATTGATAATCCCGAAGCATCTAAAACTTTCTCGCAAGCTACTCTTGATTTAATTAGGAAGTATTGCGACGGTTCGATAGACAAAGCAGTGATAGCGGCGTCATTGGAAGCTACTGTTGAGGCATATCAAAAAGCATTTACTGAAATGGGGATATCGCCGGAAATCAGCACTAAGCTTTTTATCAAAACAGTCTCTTCTGACTAATGTGCATTGAATATAAAATTTCATTTTGCCCGGCGATAACATCAAAGGGCTGTTTTTATTGCTTTTTTTCAGATTTTATTGTACTCTATTGGAATACATTAATTATTATATAAAGAATATGGCTAAACGAGCTAAACCGATTGGTAGAATACAAAAGACCAATTCACATAAAACTGCTAAGCGTCTTGCTATTAAAGCTGTCATGCTTGAAGCACGAGCTAAGAAGAGGCTGAAAAAGTAGTAAGCAAATTTAAAACCCGTTCAGTCATTTGACCGAACGGGTTTTTAGTTATTAAATATTTTTTAAGTGATAGTGAATTCTTCGTTTACTTTTGGAATGAATATCATATCCGTTAAACCACGGCGATATTTCATTTGTTTCATGATATCTTCACGTAACCAAGCAGCGTTTGCCGGGTCACCGTGAACGATGAATATTTTTTGTTTTATGTTTGCTGAGCCTTCATATGACTCAATAACCTGCTTGGTGTATGAAGCAAGCCATTGACCGTCGGCATGAGCGGAAAATGCATCAAAAGCAATATTTTTTGATTTGATATTGATTTCATGATCATTCATTTTTACAATAGCCGCATTTTCTTTTAATTTTCGGCCGAGACTTTTAGCTGGCATATACCCAACAAGTAATACAACTGTATTTTCTTTGCCAAGATTTGCTCGCAGATGTTCTCGTACTCTTCCGGCATCACAGGTGCCCGAACCCGCAATAACAATATAAGGTCCAGGACTGCGAATTAAAGCGTCAGAATGTTTTGCTTCGGAAATGATTTTGAACCATTTATTCTGTCTTACATCAAAAGGATTAAAGCCAAGCATGTTTTGATCTGCAAACATGCCCTTGTCCCAATGAGCGGAAAATACCTGAGTAATTTTTGTAGCCATCGGAGCATCTAAATACATTTGAATCTTTGGTATTACTCCAGTTTCCATGTAGTGAGACAAAAGATATAGTATCTCTTGAGCTCTTTCCAATGCAAATGAAGGAATAATGATGACACCTTTTGTTTCTATCGCTTCTGTGATGACAGTAATTAACTTCTTAATCTCATCTTCTCTTTGTGGATGTGTTTTGCCACCATACGTTGATTCAGTAACCCAGCAATCCAATTGCTCGCTAATCATTTCGGGTGGCGGAAGAATAATACCGTCTACGCGACCCAAATCTCCGCTGAAACCGAGATGTATATCTTTGCTCCCGCTGTGCATGACTCTTATAACACAAATTGCGCCACCCAAGACATGACCAGATTGATATAGTTTTAGATCTATATTTTTATCAAGCCGCATCCAGGTATGATAGTCGCTGCCGTGATATTTTACTTTTTCTAAAACTTCTTTTATGTCTTCAGCGTCGTACAAAACGCTCTGGTGTCCGGATGATTTAAATTTTTTTCTCGATTTATCAAACTTTAATCTACCGGAATCGCGACGAAATCCTTTTTCTTTCTTTGTGTGTTTCTTCCTCTCTTTTCTATTGAGATTTCTTAAAAATTCAGCCTGTATTTTTGCAGAGTCATTAAGCATGATCTCCAACAGATCTGAGGTTGGTGTTGTGCAAAAAATTCTGCCATTGAAACCGTGCTTTATTAATATTGGCAACCTGCCTACATGATCCGTATGAGCATGAGTTAGGATGACAACATTAATTTTTCTTGGATCTATATACTGAAGAATTTCAATATTTCGTTCAAAGAAATATTGAGGACTACATTGTATTAATCCAAGGTCAATCAGAATTCGTGTCGTGTGATCGCCTTGCATAACAGTCAACAGAATGCATGAACCCGTAAGTCCAAGCTCTCCTGCTGCAACTCCGCCTAAAAATTGAAGCTTAATTTTAGGGTTGCTCATTTAGCGCTCCTTCTTAAGTTTTTAATATACAACGTTCTTTTGATTTTATTATCTACCAAAGCTCCGTTAAAAGCAACTAAGCAGGGGGACTATACAAAACTCAATTTTTCTGTTATTTTGCTTGGGTATCTATATATACTATGGCCGAAGAAGTAATACTGCGTTTTGACAACGTGACATTTGAATATCTTGAAAAAAAGCCTATTTTAGAAGAGGCGAGTTTTAGTTTACGGCGTGGCGCGAAATTTACTTTAATGGGACAAAACGGTGCAGGTAAAAGTACCTTGTTTGGCTTGATTCGCGGTGAATTTAAACCAAAAGACGGTCGCATCTCAATTACCAATAATGCAAGTATCGGAACTGCTATGCAGGCCGTAGCCCGCGAAGATTTTGGTTTGACAATACAGGAATATTTCACCAAGGCTTTTGAAGTTGTTCCGGGCAATATTTTAAGCCGTATCAGCAAAGCGATGGAAGCCGTCAATTTCAGCGTTCCGGTTGATAGAAAAGTAGGGGATTTGTCAGGCGGTCAGCAGGCTCGGCTACTGTTGGCATATGCGTTAATCCAAAGTCCTGATATCTTATTACTGGATGAACCGACCAATAATCTTGATAAGGCCGGCATTGATCACCTGATTCAGTTTCTCATCATGTATGAAAAAACTGTAGTGGTGATTTCTCATGATGCAGATTTTTTAAATTGCTTTACCGAGGGCGTATTATATCTTGATGTCTATACGCATAAAGTAGAAAATTATGTTGGTGACTATTTTTCAGTGGTTGAAGAAATTGAAAAACGAATTGAGCGTGAACGCATGAAAAATGCTCAGCTTGAAAAAACAATTCAAGATCGTAAAGAGAAAGTTAACTTCTTTGCCAATAAAGGAGGAAAGATGCGTAAGCTTGCAAAGAAACTTAAAGATGAGACTGTTGAATTGGAAGAAAATAAAGTTGATGTGCGACGTGAAGATAAAACTATTCGTGCTTTTGAAATTCCGGTTCAAGATATTGTCGGAGAAATCGTAAAAATTAATTCGGTCAAAGTAATCATTGATCATGAAGCGGTTGATAAGCCCTGTGATATTGTATTACGCAAGCGAAGTAGATTGCTGGTTACCGGACCAAACGGCATGGGTAAGAGCACACTCTTACGCAGCCTGGTTTCTCCGGAACATAAAGGCGCAGTGATTTTAGATAAAGTAACAGTTGGATATTATAGTCAAGATTTTGCAACATTAGATTTTAAACAGACCGTATTTGATTCGCTGAAAAGCGTTATGGCTGACGGATATGACTTACATGATATGCGATCAATTGCCGCCGGCTTTTTGATTGGCGGTGAATTAATGGGATATCCAGTCGCTGCTTTATCTGAAGGCCAAAAAGGACTCCTGTCTTTTGCTCGTTTGGTTTTAATGAGACCGGGACTTTTAATTTTGGACGAACCGACTAATCATATTAATTTTCGCCATATTCCTGTTATTGCCGAGGCAGTAAACAAATATGAAGGAGCAATGATACTCGTAAGCCACATGGAAGAGTTTGTTAAAGAGATAAACATAGAGGACGAACTTGATTTGAGAAAATTATAATTTTAAGAGCTTAAAAAAGCCATAAAATATGGTATACTAAAGCTAGATTCTTCTACGGAATCTAGCTTTTGAATATGGCGAAACGTTTACTTGGTAGAAAGATAAAAGTCCTTGTTCGCACAAGTTGGTTTAATCAGCGACCCGTTAAGGTTATCGCCGGTTTTTTGGCTATTGTTTTACTAGTAATGTATCCGCTATTACGTGGAAAAAAAACTGAAGCTGAAGTTATCTCTTTGTTTGCCAGCTCTTGTAGCGGAGGTTGGGAAAATACTCAAGAGGCAGCTGGTCCTCCGGATTTATCAGAAGATAGTATAGAGAAATATAGTGATCTTAATTCCGCATCAATTTCTAATGCCAGTGCACCAATAGTGTGTTTGGGATTTAAGGGCGAGATACCGAAAGATGTAGTGCCAAAAAAAATTGCTCTTAAATTTTCTTGGACAAATAAAGCTAACTCAGTAATTACCGTTGATCCATCGATAGATCAAGGTCCTCCTGTAAGCGAGGAAGAACCGACTCTCGAACCTGTCATCGAGTTAGCGCCAGAATCACAATCAGAACCAGAACCAGAACAAGAAGTAGCCCCAGCTCAGGAAGCGCCCATGGAAGAAGCTCCTGCCGAAGGTTCATCTTTTTTGGATACATTATTTTTTACTACTGCTCATGCTCAAGAGGAAGTAGAAGCAATAACATTTGATCAAGATGTTATTCCTGCCGGAGCAACTCTCGGAGTTCGTTATAGTTTTGATGGAGAAACATGGCAAGCTCTCGGTTATGTCACAGATATACACAATGCTGTGAGCTTTGAAATTCCAGTTGGTAATTCTACTACCATGGCAAATTTAGAGAACATACAGGTGGTTGTTGATTCCCTGCCTACTCTTGATGTCACGCCAAAAATTTATCTTGATGCCATGTGGTTGAATCTTGAATATCAAACATTATCTGAAGAACTTAGCGAAGAAGAAATTAATAATTTACCGAGAATTAGAATTGATAATATTTTTAAACCGACTACGGAAGATTTTCAGGTCGATGAAGAACCAAAATTTGAAGTCGATATTAATGCTCTCGATATTACGCTTCCGGTTCAAATAAATGAGCCAACAACAGAGCCGACGATAATTCCTGAAACATCACCAGAATCAGAACCCGAACCGGAGCCGGAAATTATTACAGAGCCTGAATCTGAACCAACGCTTGAAGCTGAGCCTGCGGAAAGTTTGCTCCTGCCCTCGTCTTGGCTCTTGCAAAAATCAATATACGCAATAACAGAATTAAAAAAAATTACTTCCGCTTTTAGCGGAATTTGGTTTAAAAACAATATTCTTACTGCTCTTGCTCAAGAATCAGGTGATGCTCCGGCGGTATTGCCAGTTGCTGAAAGTACCGCAGTAGCCCCAGCCGAGAGTCTGGCTGAGATCTCTTCTGAGTCTAGTGATGCGACAGCAGCTGAAGCGACCGCTGAACTTATTGTTCCAAATCCCATTGATGCTCCGATTGATGGAGAAATACCGACGCCGAGTGATCTCATTACTCCGGGCACAATTGATGCTCCGATTGACGGTGCTATAAACGCAGCTACGGATGAAACAATTTTGACCTTTGCCTCCACGTCAGAGCTAAGAGTTATTAAATCTGAAGTGTTTGATCCGGAGGGAGAAAAAACCGACATAGAGCCCATCGTTGAAGAAATAAACGGAGCAGTCAGTATTAGTTTACCAACACCAACCGATACTTTTGTTCCAGGTAAATATAGAATGGAAATAGAGATCCTAAAAGGTAGGATTGTTTTTGTTTCCAGTCAAGATTTTACCTGGGGGGTCCTAGCTATCAACGTTAATAAATCGGTTTATCAACCGGGTGAATCCGCTTATCTGCAAATGGGAGTTTTGGATGACAAAGGAAACACGGTGTGCGATGCAAGTCTTAAATTAATAATTAAGAAAGAAAATTTGCAAATTGTAACCGTACTTTCTACTAAGGACGGAACAATTAAATATAGTGAAAGTTGCGGAGCAAACAACGTTACTGATAATCCTGATTATTACGTGAACTATGGAGTGGGGGAAGTCGGTGCTTACCAAATGATATTAAAACGAGTTGATCCGGTTAGTGGTGTAACCGTAGCTGAAATCATCGATACTTTTGAAGTTACGCAGTCAGTACCCTTTGAGGTTGAAAGAATTGGAGCAACTAGAATCAATCCTTTCTTATCAAAATATGTGATGACTTTTAAGATAAGGGCCAATCAAGATTTTAGCGGCGACATTGTCGAAAGCGTACCGAGCACCTATACGGTTACTCCAACAGATGATACGAAACAAAAAACAGTTGAAGGAAAAACATTTATTATTTGGGAGAAAAATCTGAGTGCCGGAGAAACAATTGAGTTGCAATATGAATACCAAGGTGAAAAAGTTTCACCTCAGGTGTATGTCTTAGGACCGATGAAATTTTCTAATACTCAAAATTGGTTTGAGAAAATATTTGGAGTTGATGAAGAAATAATTTTTCAAGAAATAAGGCAATGGCAGATTGCCTCGGACTCATTATCAGCAACCTGGACCGGTGCAGCCGACGCAAATTGGTCAAACGGTGGAAACTGGTCGGGTGGTACGGCGCCAAATGCCGGAGATAATTTAATTTTCCCGGGCGGTGCTTCTAATCTTTCGAATACAAACGATCTTCCTCACAATACGATATTTAATTCTATTACTTTATCGGGAAGCGGTTATACCTTGGCAGGTAACGATATTGTGTTGGGTCCGGGATTGGCGGGTATAACCGATAGCGTTTCATCGGGAGGTAATACGATTAGTTTAAATATACGTCTTGATACAACTGTTATCGCCTATAGAAATATTTTTGTAACTAATAGTGGAGAAACTTTGACGATTAGCGGCATGATTGGCGGAGCGGGAGGTTTTAATAAAGAAGGCGTCGGTACACTCGTGCTTTCCGGAGCAAATACTCATTCGGGACTTACCAATATAAATGCTGGCGTGTTGAATGCGCGGCATGCCACGGCTTTGGGTACTATTGCAGCCGGTACGACAGTTGTAGGTAACGCCGCCTTGGAATTACAAGATGGAATTGCTATCGGCTTTGAAGCTCTGACTCTTAGGGGCTTTGGAGTATCTAATGCGGGAGCTCTTCGAAATATCAGTGGTGATAATTCATTTGCCGGAATTATTACTCAGGTGGCTGGTGGTGCTGAGATTAGTTCTGATTCAGATACGCTCTCTCTCCTTGGGGGAATAACCGGTGCATTTCCGCTTGCACTAGACGGAGCTGGTGATTTTATTTTTGATAAAGCACCGCTTGCTATCGCGGGCGGTACTGTAACTAAAAACGGATCGGGAACAGTAACTTATAATTTTCCAAATACCTATACTGGTGCGACAATTATTAATAATGGAACACTGTTGTACGGCGTCGATAACGCGATCCTATCAAGCGCGATTATGATGGTCGGAGGAACGCTTGATATCGCAACATATTCTGACATGGTCGGAGCGGTTACCCTGGGAATTATTGGCGGCCCTTCAAATCCGACGATTACGGGATCCACTGGAGTTTTAAGCGGTACCGGTTATACCGTGTACAGTGGAACGATCAGCGCAATTATTGCCGGCGACGCCGTAGCCTTAACTAAATCAACGCCGGGGACGGTTGTTCTAACGCGACCTAATCTATTTACCGGTGCGGTTGCCTTGCAAGCCGGTGTGCTTGAAATACAAGAAAGTATGTCTCTCGGACTTATTGACGGTATTACGACTGTTTCGGGCGGTGCAACTCTTAAGATAAACGGCAACGGACTTTCTATTCCTGAATATATTACTTTTTCCGGTACTGGTATGTTGTATACTGGCGCGCTTCGTAATACTGGTGGCGATAATTCCTTAACCGGTGTCCTGACTCTAGCGGCTGCCGGTATGATAATGTCTGATACGGGAACAACTCTTACAATAGATGGTAAAGGTGTAAGTGCTGCAGCTTTAGTGCTTACTGTGGGCGGCGCCGGAAATGTTACGACGACCTCTTCGGCACCGATTTGGGGAACAACGGCGGCGTTAGTAAAGAATGATTCGGGTACACTTACACTGGGCGGATATAATAACTTTACCGGTACTACAATTATCAACGATGGAACAATTGTTTTGAGCGGCGCAGGAACTATGCCTGCCTCTGCCGTTACGATTAACTCCGGTGCAACTCTAACAGTTGATAATAGCACGGTTGATTTATTGAATCGTGTGTCTTCATCAGCCCTAACGATGAATGGCGGTAATTTTAATTACATTGGACACCCTTCAGTTGAATCAACGGAAGGATTTGGAGCGCTAACACTCTCAACGGGACATAACATTATTACCGTTACCCCTGGTGCCGGAGGACCTACTACTTTGACTTTCGCTTCGTTAACGCGTACGGCTGGAGCAACGGCATTATTTAGAGGAACTAATTTTGGTTCCACTCCGGCCGCCAATGTTTCTACTTTGATCTTTACTTCTATAGGAGCAAACTTGATTGGTGCCGCCGGTGCTGCCAACTCTACGACTATCAGTGTTATCCGAGGAGCTTTTGGCGATGACTCATTATCAGGTACTGGTACTGATATGGTCACCCATAACGTCGGAAATACCAATGGCCTGCGTCTTCTTAACGGTGCTGGTTTTAGCGGTGAATATTCCGCTTCTTTTGCGGCCAATGTCAACGTAAAATTAACTGGCAATACCGCGGCCTCTACTCAATCAATCAACTCATTAATTTTAAATGGTTTTGATGTTACTAATCCTGGATCAGCTCAAACTATTACATTGGCTAGTGCCAGCTTAAGCGGCAATATGTTAATTAACAGCGCTAATAATATTGCCGGTGCCAACACGACGATTGGAATTACAACTAATGAATTACAAATTCTGGCGAGTGCTAATTCCACAATTTCAGCAATTATTGGTACAGCGGTTGCGGGTTCTATGACTTTAAGCGGAACAGGGAATATTACTTTAAACACTGCTGTTGCCTATACTGGTTTAACTTCTGTAAATAACGCAACGCTAACTTATGGCGCCAGCAACGTATTATCAACGGGCGGAGTCACTGTCAATAATGGTACTTTTGATATTGTAGGTTTTAGTGATACGGTCGGTGCGGTTACCTTGCAGCGAGGAACTATTGATGGTGTAGCCGGAATATTAAGTGGTAGTTTCTATAGTTTAAGAAGTGGGACAGTCGACGCGATTATTGGCGGTTCGGGCGTTACTACTCGCGTCGCTACAAATACCGCCGCTGATAGTGTTGTTTTGTTAAATCGAGATAATACCTATACGGGCGCAACAACGGTTACGAGCGGAATTCTTCGACTTGGTGCCGCTGGCGGAGGAACTAATACGCCGCTCGGTACGGCAGGTACCGGAACCACAGTCGCTACTATTGCAGCACTTGATTTAAACGGCTTTACTCTCGGTACAGCTGAGCCATTAACGATTAGCGGTTTAGGTTTTGGTCCCGGAGCAAGCGTTGCTAACGGAAATAGCAACATGGGTGCTTTAATGAATACAAACGCTTCACCGGCAACCTATAGTGGAGCGATTACGCTCGGCGCTGCAGCGAGAATTAACGCTGATGCTGGTGCCTTGACTATTAGTGGAAATATTTCTGGTGCAACAATCGCTCTTACAATCGGAGGCTTTAGCGACTCTTCGTTTACGGGCGTTATCGGTACGACTTCTGGTACTCTAACTAAAGACGGATTTAGTACATTGACTTTATCTGGTAATAGTACATATACCGGACTTACCACAGTGAGCGTTGGAAAAATTAAATTGGGTGCTGCTGGATCGGGTAGTAATACTCCGCTAGGTACAACTGGCGCCGCAACGGCCGTGACAAGTGGCGCTATGCTTGATTTTAATGGTTTTTCTCTAACTACTGCTGAGGCCTTAACGCTTAACGGAATAGGTTTTGGACATAACGTTTTGTACGCTCCGGGAGCTTTAACAAATAGTTCCGGGACTGCAGTAACTCACACTGGTCTATTAACGCTTGGTTCTGCAAGTTCTATTGTTAATAATAATGGAGATCTTAGCTTAAGTGCTGCTGGAACAATTAGTGGCTCAGGATTCGGACTAACTCTTAATGGATCAGGGACCGGTTCACTTTCAAGTATCATCGGAACGGTAGCAGGAACAGTAACGAAGTTTGGAACTGGTACCTGGACTTTATTAGGTGCGAGTACATATACCGGCGCGACAAACGTCGCGCAAGGGACGCTTAGGCTTGGGGCGGCAGGCGGCGGAACTAATACGCCGCTTGGAACTACTGGAACGGGAACCGTTGTAAACAGTGGCGGGGTACTGGACCTCAATGGGTTCACCCTCGGTACGGCCGAGGGTTTAACACTTAATGGAAGGGGAATAAGCGACGGCGGAGCGCTTATTACTGCTGCGACTTGTTCTTATAGTGGTGCAATTGCTGCAGGTAGTGATTCCCGTATTAATAGCTCGACTTCTGGACAAACTTTGAGCTTAAGCGGAGCAGTGAGCGGCACTAACTTTACTTATAGAATAGGTGGCACAGGCAATGTTACCTTAACTGGTGCAACTGCGGCTGCCGCGGTTGCCTTAACTAAAGATGGTTCCGGAACTTTTACGGTAAATGCTTCTCAGGGACATACAGGCGCTACAATTATCGAAGCCGGAACTTTGCAGTACGGGGCGAGTGGATTATTCGCAGTCACAGCTGTAACTGTTCAGGGAGGAACTTGGAATGCCGGTGGTATTACGGATACAGTTGGTGTTATCACTTTGATTGATGGAACAATAAGTAACGGTACTCTTACCGGTGCGACAAACTATACAGTAGAAAATGGAACAATTGGCGCGGTATTAGCCGGAGCTTTTCCGCTTATAAAAAATAGGGCAGGAACTGTGACAATGACAGCGGCAAATACGATGAGTTCTACGGCAACGATTAACGGCGGAACTCTTAGCTTGAGCGGTTCGGGCGCGTTAGCCAGTATTGCCACTTCATTTACCATCAATTTAGGAGCAACTTTAACCCTTGATAATAGCTCTACTGCTGTTGCCAGCCGTCTGCCCGATGCTTTGGCATTAACAATGAACGGCGGAAATTTCAATTTTATTGGTAATACTGCTGGTACCTCAGCAGAAACTACCGGAGCGCTGACTCCAGCTAGTGGTCATAACACTGTGACCATCACTCCTGGAGCTGGCGGGTCAACAACAATGACCTTTGCCAGCTTAGCTCGCACTGCTGGTGCAACTATTTTGTTTAGAGGTACGAGTTTGGGCTCAACGCCTGCCGCTAATATTTCAACATTGATGTTTACTTCTATAGGCTCCAATTTGGTTGGTGCCTCGGGTGCCGCCAGCTCAACTACTATAAGTGTTATTAAAGGTGGCTTTGGTGATACGTCATTAACCGGAACAGGTTCTGACATGGTTACTTATAACGTCGGTAATACCAATGGATTGCGTCTTCTAAATGGTGCCGGATTTACTGGTGAATATGCCGCTGCCTTTGCCACTGTTAATGCCAATGTAAAATTAACCGCTGACACCGCGGCAACAACTCAATCAATTAACTCATTAATTTTAAATGGCTTTGGTGTTACTAATCCGGGATCAGCTCAAACTCTAACATTGGCCGGAACAAACTTAAGCGGTAACACGTTAATTAACAGCGCTAACGATATTGCCGGTGCAAACACGACTATCGGTATTACAACTTTTGAATTACCTATTCTTGCTACGGCATCTTCGACTATCTCTGCTGTAATTGGTACAGCAACTACCGGTTCGGTAATCGTAAGCGGTTCTGGTAATGTAACTTTAAGTACAGCTGCCGCTTATACCAGTACAACTTTTATAAACAACGCAACTCTAACTCATGGTGCAAACAACGTTATTTCTTCGGGCGGAGTGACGATTGTCGGCGGAACCCTAAATCTTGATGATAATTCAGATAGTATCGGTGCGCTTTCATTGAATGTTGGAACAGTAGCGACCGGCAGTGGCACTCTTACCTTAGGCGGCACAGTTACTACAATTGCCAATAATAATGCCAGCTCAACGATTAGCGGGAATCTTGGCTTGGGGGCTAATAGAATTTTCAATACTGGTGATGGAGTAGTTGATAATGATGTTATTATTTCGGCAGTTATTAGCGGAGCTTTTACAGTTACTAAATCTACGGGTACCGGAGTTTTAGTTTTTTCCGGCGATAATACCTACACTGGTTCAACTACTATCAGCGCCGGTACACTACGTCTTGGTGCTAATGGCGGAGCAACTAATACGCCGCTCGGTACAACGGCCGCCGGAACAATTGTTGGCGCTAGCTCGGCTCTTGACTTAAATGGTTATACACTTGGTACAGCGGAAGCTTTGACTTTAAGTAGTGCTTTGGCCGCAGGCGGAATACAAAATCTTTCCAGCGTCTCGTCTAGCTATAGTGGTCTTATTACTGTCGGACTTACCGCCGCAACAATTCTTTCTAACTTCGGCGACATTAATATAACTCATACGGGTACAATTACCGGTGCAACATTAGGTTTAGTAATTGGTGGAACTGGTAACGGATCGCTTGCCAGTATACTTGGAACAACAAGCGGAACTTTAACTAAAAACGGCGTCGGTAGATGGACTCTTTCTGGAAACAACACCTTTACTGGAGCAGTGGCGCTTAGTGCCGGAACTTTGCGTCTTGGCACTGGCGGTTCCGGCAGTAATACTCCGCTTGGAACTACGGCTGGCGCAACGACGATTACGAGCGGTGCTATGCTTGATCTTAATGGTTATACGCTCACTGCGAACGAGCCAATAACTACGAACGGTACAGGTCTTGCTCTGTATGGCGCTATTACAAATAACTCTGCAAGCTCGACAACCATCCCAGGACAGATTACGCTAGGCGCCACTGCTTCACGTTTTGTAAATCATGGTGCGGGTGTTTTGACTTTCGGCCATAATATCGTAGGAAGTACACGCGCTTGGACCGTTGTTGCAGTTGGTGATGTAAGTCAAGCTTCTTCGGGAAGTATCTGGTCCGGAACAACAACCGCGCTTACTAAGGAAGGCCCGGGTGTTTTAACACTGGCCGGACAAAATACTAATACCACCGGTGCTATTACAGTTAGTACGGGAACGCTGCGTCTTGGAGCAAACGGAGGAGCGACTAATACTCCCTTTGGTACGATTGCTGGCGGAGTAGTTGTTGCGGCCGGAGCTGTACTTGATCTTTCTACCTTTACGCTTGGCGGCGGCTCAACCTGGGAACCGTTAACCTTAAACGGTAGCGGTCTTAAAACCACCGGTGCAC
>CAZASI010000002.1:166158-352968 GCA_964487795.1 uncultured Gammaproteobacteria bacterium | reverse complement strand
GGAACAGTCTTGAAAACTGTCAGCCGTGAAAGCGGCTCGCGAGTTCGAATCTCGCCCCCTCCGCCAAGATTTACAATTACTGGAGAGATGCCTGAGTGGTTGAAAGGGGCACCCTGCTAAGGTGTTAGACTTTAACGAGTCTCGAGGGTTCGAATCCCTCTCTCTCCGCATATGACTTTCGAAATGTCGTCCAATGAATCAGCTTCCAATAAGAATGAGCAATCATTTGAGTATTGGTTTAAAGAATATGATGACGCTCTGCGTGGGTATAACTTATATTTTTTAGAAAAAAGCCACAACGAGGAAGCAAATGAATATAGTATTAAATTTAAAAGGACTGTGCCTGCTAGAGAATTTGTGCAAAGTGGTGCTACCTGGGAAGATTGTTTTCAGGCGATGCTTGATGAAGCTGCAACTTGGGAAACTGATTTACCGAAAGGAGTTCAGGTTGATATGAATTGGGGCGAAGAAGATGTTCAGCGTCTCAAAAACGAAGGAACAGAAAAGTATCCGGAGATAAATTATGCGAGAATTGTACGCCTGGCAAAAGAAGAGCCGACTCGTTTAAGTGATTCAGAAATGGAATATTTTTTTGAACATGTCAAAGAAGATGATTATGAATTGGCGGCTGATATAAAGAAGATATGGGAATCCTCAAAAAAATAAGAAACTCCTTTCGTAGTTTACGCGCGAGGCGTTTTTTTTACCAACCACTTATAGAATTACGTATTCATAAGAGTAATCTTTTGCATAATCTTCATGCAGTACAAGAAGCTTTTCCAAACTTATCGATTGCACCGGTTTTAAAAAGTAACGCATACGGTCACGGCTTATTGCCGGTTGCGGAAATATTGCAAAATGAAAAGGTACCATTTTTATGCGTAGATTCTTTTTTTGAAGCTTTAATACTACGCAATGAAGAGGTGACAGCGCCGCTACTCATTTTAGGTTATACGCCATTTGAAAATATTAAGCACAATAATTTGTCAGATATTTATTTTTCAGTTTTAAGTCTTGATGAATTAAAAGGTTTGAATGAACTAGGTTCTAAAAATATTAGCATTCAATTGAAGATTAATACGGGAATGAATCGTCACGGTATTCATCCCAGTGAAATGGAAGAGGCGATTGAATATATCATTGCCCATCCGCATATCAGATTAAAAGGAATATATACGCATTTAGCTGATGCGGATTCTATTGGTTCGGTGCTGACAAAAAAACAAATTGAATCTTGGAATAAAGCAGCACGACGATTCAAGCAAGTGTTTCCTCGACTTGAATATATTCATTGTTCGGCAAGTTCCGGCGCATTATTTAATAATGAGATTGAAGCCAATGTAATGAGATTGGGCATAAGTTTATATGGTTTTAATCTGGGTCTTGGAAATTTTGATTTGAAACCTGTTTTAGAAATGACTTCTCGCATTACAAGTTTACGAAAAATCCAGGTAGGCGAAACTGTTGGTTATAACGCGAGTTTTATGGCTGAACGTCCGATGAGAGTCGCGACCATTCCGGTCGGTTATACTGAAGGTTTGGATCGCAGATTATCCAATAAGGGCTTTATTGAAGTCAAAGGCAAATTTTGTCCAATTATCGGTAGAGTAAGTATGAACATTGCAAGTATTGATGTTACAGATATTGTAGATCTCAAACTCGGTGATGAAGTGAGAGTGATTAGCACTGATTCACAATCCCCAAATTCAGTTGAAGCAATGGCTAAACTGGGTTCAGAGATTAGTTATGATATTTTAGTGCATATCCCGGCGCATCTTCGTCGGGTGATTGTATAGCCGGTCCGACTTGATTCTTTTCACTATTTCGGGTATAGTTTGAACTTAGTTCGTATATTGCTCTCGTCGTTCAATGGATAGGACACAAGATTGCGGATCTTGTAATATAGGTTCGATTCCTATCGAGAGCACATATGTTAGTTTCTACGCCGATCGCACAAATCCCCGGCATCGGCTCGGTTACGGCGAGACGCCTCAATAAGATGGACATTTTCAGTGTCCGAGATTTGATTTTGCATCTCCCGTTTCGTTACGAAGATTTCAGTCAGCAGTCAAAGATTACAGATCTTGAAGCTGGTACGACCGTAAATATCAGCGGTGTTATTGAGCTCATACAGAATAAGCGTTCGCCTAAACGACGAATGTATTTAACAGAGGCCCTTATTAATGACGGCTCTGATTCGTTGCGGGTTTTATGGTTTAATCAGCCGTTTATAACAAAGAATCTGCATGTTGGTGATGAGATATCATTAGCCGGTCGCGTGTCGGAAGATTTTGGCGGCTTAGTGATGCAATCCCCGCAATATGAGAAGTTACACTCAAAAGCAATTCATACTCAAGGCATTGTTCCGGTGTACCATTTATCGGGAGCCCTCGCGCAAAAAACCTTGCGTTCGATTATTGCAAAAGTTATACAATCGGCGCGTGATATTCCTGATTGGCTTCCGTCGATGATTGTAAAAGAATATAAACTTGAACATTTGAGTCAAGCTTTAGAACAGATTCATTTTCCCGAAACTCCCGAGAGTTTATCTGGGGCTAAGCAGCGTTTGGCTTTTAATGAACTATTTTTATTACAACTGCGAGCTCAACAGCAAAAGCGTCGTTTTGCGCGTTTGGCCGCGCCTAAGCTTTCATTTGACGAAGAGGCGACTAAGCGCTTTGTTAAAGGTTTGCCTTTTGATTTAACTGCGGATCAAAAGAAAGTGTCATGGGAAATTATTAAAGATTTGCAAAAAGGAGAACCGATGCTTCGATTATTACAGGGCGACGTTGGTTCAGGTAAAACCGTAGTGGCTAGTGTTACAATGCTAAACGCAGCTTTGAGTAAGGTTCAATCAGCTCTCATGGCGCCTACGGAAATTTTAGCGTATCAGCATTTTAAAAGTCTGCGTGAAATGTTTGCTGATTTTGATATTACCATTGCCTTACTCAGTAGCGGCTTTCAAAAGATAGCCGAGCAGGGGGAAGAAATTGCCTCATCAAAAAAAGATATTAAAGAAAAGCTTAAAGCAGGGGAGATAGATATTATTATCGGAACACAGGCTTTAATACAAACAGGTATTGATTTTAAAAATTTGGGCTTTGTTGTCGTTGATGAACAACATCGTTTCGGTGTTGAACAACGAAAAGTTTTAACGGAAAAAGTAAAAGCGGGAACGGCGCCGCATCTTTTGTCTATGACCGCTACACCGATTCCGCGAAGTTTAGCTTTAGCAATTTACGGAGATTTGGAAGTATCAACTATTAAGGCAATGCCTTTAGGGAGAAAACAAATCATGACTAAACTTGTAGCAGAAGAAAAACGAGGCGAAATGTATGACTTTGTTTCCAAGGAAATTAAAAGCGGAAATCAAGCTTTTGTGATTTGTCCGTTGATTGATGAGTCTGATATCTTGGGTGCGGTTTCTGTAAAGAAAGAATTTGAACGTTTGAATAATACAATTTTTAAAGAGTTTAAATTGGCAATGCTGCACGGACGAATGAAAAGTAAAGAAAGAGAAGAAATTATGAACGCCTTTGCTAGTGGCGAGATTGATATATTAGTGGCTACATCAATTATTGAAATAGGTGTTGATATTCCAAAGGCAACGGTTATGATTGTTGAAGATGCGGATCGTTTTGGTCTGGCGCAACTTCACCAATATCGCGGACGTGTTGGGCGCCGGACTGAGCAAGCCTTTTGTTTTTTATTGACTCGTCAAAGAGATCCCGAGACTAATCATCGATTGCAAGCTATGCTTGATTTTTCAAGCGGCTTTGATTTGGCGCGAATTGATTTAAAATTTCGCGGACCGGGTGAAGTATACGGACTTGAACAAAAAGGTTTTCCGGAATTGCAGATGGCTAACTTTTACGACTTGGAAATGATGGCTAAGGCGAGGGAAGCGGCGATTAGGGTCCTGGAAAAGGACGCTGAACTTAGTACTTATCCCGAAATGCGCGCTGAACTTGGCTCTTGGCAAGAACGAGCACATCTTGAATAAATAGCCTTAACGGCAATAAACGAGAGTATATAGGCTATAAATGCCTTATTTTTTGCATATTTGACAGATATTGACATAAATTGCATAGTATGATATAATATGGATAATTCAGAATACGTAAAGAAATTTGAAAAATTATAAAAATATAAAAGAAAAGGAGCCGAAAATGGCTGATAAAAAACCAAAAGATCCAAAAGCGGTTTTTAAGAAAAAGCTTGTTGATCAGTTTGCTGTGCCAAATGATCTTGCTGAGACACTCGTCTCGCAGGTAGTACCCGATGCAGTAGAGTGGGTTTTGGAACAGTTGCCGATTTCATTGTTTGAGAACGTGTTTCAAAAGAGGCAAATACTTTGGAAATTTGGTGGAATGGCGCTTGGTTATATTATAAGACTAAGAACCAATTTACCTCCTCTTGCCGATCAGGTTATTACAGAAGTTGGCAAAGAGATTTCCGAGAAGATTGAAGTTGTTGCCTTAAAGCGTTCCGGCAAAACATCTGATGCGGATGGAAAAGTTTCACCAATGTCCGCAAAAGAAAAAGACGATTTCATTAAAATCGTAAAAACAATTGCTACATCTGATGTTCTTAATGAAGATCAGAACGTAAAAGTTTGGGAATCATTTAATAGTTTAAAAACCTATTATACTGCTCTCAAGCTTAAAGAACAAAAACGCTTCATTAAGTTACTTGCTGAATTTAACGCGATTGATTACTTGAGCTTTGTTAAAATGCCGGTGACCGATCGAGATGAATTCTTAAACTTCTTCTTTAACCAAGAGGAAGTGCCTGAAAAAAATTACTTGAAAGAGTATTATGAAAAGGCAAAAACCTTTGTGAAAACTAATGCGCAGAAGGTTGATAATACATTAGCGACGGATCAACCGCTGGGCAAGGCTTTACGAAATTTATTCAGAATTCCTAATTCCAATTAATAACAAAGAAAGAGAGAAAATAAATTGCCAAACTTAATTCAGATATTAGTTGGGATTATTACAAATATCACCAACTTAATAACTTCGGTTCAAAACGGCGTTACAAACCTGGTTACAACAATCAGCACCGCGGTTGTAAACGGATTGCGTAGAGCTTACCGAATCGCAAGAATACTTATAATTGTTGCACTTTCAGGTTTAGCACTAGCAACTGGTTTGTTGGTCTGGGGAATGGTTTTCCAGTCCACAATAATGGTACAGCTTGGTGGCATATTGGCAGCAGCTATGTGTTTTTTAGTCTGGTTAATGCCTATGGCATTCAACTGGTTTATCAAATCGACATTAGCCAATCTGCCCGAAGGGTACGGCGAATACTTTGATAAATTGGCAGAAGGAATAAAAACCCTTTCGTCATTCTTAATCAATGTCGCGTTTATCCTTACCACTATTGCAGTGTTAGCAGGTTTCTTCATCGGCTTACCGGTAACACTCTTGTTGGGTATTATCGCATTTAGCATGGGCTTATTCTTTGTTTCATTGATAGGTTCTGTTAAATTTCCGGTGTGGAGAACAGTGCTTGTGATGGCTTCAATATTTTGTTTATTCTGGCAGTCATATGCTTTAGTAGCTCCCGGAAAAACAAAAATACTTCAGGGCGATTTTGTTGAAGATGTAAAAAAGTCCGAAGTTATTGTTGAGAAAGGTGCATTCATTTATCAGTTACAGGGAACAAACAATGTTCCTGTTATCATTGATACATTGAAAGAAGAGAAAAAAGGCTGGATCACAGACAATGTTCCCGATGAAGAATCAGGACAGCAAATGTATGTGATTAAATTAGAAGTAGCGGCCAATAACGTTGTCGGCGGAAGAACCATAATCGTTTCAAGCGGTTCTACTAAAGAATGCGTAAAACCTTCGAACACTGATACTAAACAGGTAAATGCTCAGCAGGAAACAACTACTGATGTTCAGCCGGTTAGTTATCAAAAGACTAATAAGCAGTCGCCAACTAAAAAAGGCTGGGTAGAAAAACTTGGAAATAATACTTATAAAGTCCATTTTTCTGCTCATGAAATAGTCCCTCTTGGAGCTAGCTTTTCTTCGGGTGATCGCATTGAATATCTTGAATTCAGTGCACCGATCAGTTTACTCCACACGGATCATTCAAGATCATTACTGGAAACCCCAAAAGTTTCAACTTTTACTAATAAAATAAGGCAGGAGCATGAAATTAAAGGTGGTCCACGTGATGGGTACGTAATCTTAAGATTCAAATAGACAAACAGTTCTTTACAATAGTAAGGGCAGAATAACATTCTGCCCTTCTTTTTATTTTCCAGCTGCTATAGTATAATATAGATGAAATATATTATATGAAATACCTCTTATTTATTGCATTAGTTTTTGGTTTATTGTCTTTCGCCCTGCCTTCTCAAACCTGGGCGCAGACAACAGAAGAAACACAGACAACTGAAGAAACTGAGACTATAGCACCCGCCGGACCTAAGAACTTAACTAATCCCTTGTCTGTTAAAACCGTTCCTGAACTTATCGGTAAGGTCATCAACGGCATTCTTGGAGTTGTGGGTTCATTGGCTCTACTTATGTTTATATATGGAGGTTTTACCTGGATGTTGTCCGGAGGCAATTCAAGCGCTGTTGAAAGAGGAAAAAATATATTAATGTGGGCCGCCATTGGCTTGGTTATTATTTTCATGTCTTACGCGCTGGTGAGCTTCATTATCACAACCACGACGACCTGATACTTGATTTTTATTTCCAAAAGTGGTAATAATTATTTACTACTTTTTTTGCGCTCATAGCTCAGCTGGTAGAGCAGCGCCCTTTTAAGGCGATGGTCACAGGTTCGAATCCTGTTGGGCGCACATATCATGTCATGGCAATTAAAAAGCTGATCATTAGATGATCAGCTTTTTTGGGGTAAAACAAATGCAATCTCATAAGAGATAAGAAAGAACGTATTATGTAGATGTGCTGCGTATCTTCAAATTAGTATAAATATGAGATTCTGTCAATTGGTCTTGAAAGGCTTGAAACTAGTCTTTTAACTGCTATACTGAAGGTATGAAACAAGCCCCTTATACAGGCCAGTTTTTGCAATGTGCCGCTTTGATAATAGCGGTTGTTTTGCTATGTTTTCCTTTGAAAAATGTAAAAGCAAGTACTGATCAAGCGGCCCCTACCGAAAGCGAAGTTTTGGTTATTTATAATTCATCATATGTCACCGACAGCGACGCCAATCTTATGCAGGACAGCCGACAGATTGCCGAGTATTATCAATCAGAACGTCCGGGTGTTACGGTTACATCTTTCGCCATGCCTCTTACTGAAGAAGTTACCTGGGAACAATATAATACGTTAATTAAGGCCCCGCTTGAAACTTACTTAACAACCAATAATCTTGATGATGTCATAAAAATTATTGTTACAGTTAAAGGAGTGCCATTAAAAATTATGGGAGATGAAGGATTTCATGATCCTTGGGGAGATCCGGGTTGTCAGCCTTTTTGCCCGGTAAACTTTGCTTCAGTCGATGCGGCCATCAGTTTATTATTTCAAGATTTTAAATCAACAACTCGACGCACAAACGCTTACTATAACACTGACCCGAATTTAGTCGGAGACAATCATTTCAAATTAAATTATTTTAGTACCGCCGGGTTTACTTTGCGTTATTTGGTTTCGCGTTTAGATGCGTATACTTTAAGTGACGCTCTCGGTATGATTGACCGCGGCGTCGCCGCTGATATGTCGAGTACGGGGTATTGGGTACTTGATTCATCGGCAACTATGAACTACGCAGGCTACTCGTCGGCGAGAACTAAATTACTTAGCTTTAATAAAAATGTTTTGTATGATCCGTATCCGGGTTCGACTTATATAACAACAAGTGTTAATCCGATTATGGGTTATTCATCATTTGGTTATTTAGATAACTTGGGTGATGGATATGTTTCTAATAATCCGGTTAATGTTAACCACCTTGATTTTGATTTACTGAACGGCGCTGTTATGTCGACCTGGGAATCATTTAATGCGTGGGGCTTTCAAAATGCCGATCAGCATTATCACGGACAGATTGGAGAATGGATATCTATTGGAGGCAGCGGGGGAATCGGAAACGTATATGAACCTTATACATCCTCACTATCGCGTGAAGAGATTTGGATGCCCGGTTACGCAATTGGCTATCCTTGGGTTGAAGCGGCATATATGAGTATGCCGAAAATGGGTTATGTACAAACAGTGCTCGGTGATCCGCTTATGATTATTGGTGATAATATTGATCCTTCCTCAGTTTCGGGCTTTACTGCGGTTGGTCAGGATGCCGCAATTCAACTGAGTTGGACCAATCCTAATGATCTTGATTTTGTCGGAGTAAAAGTTATTCGTAAACTAGGTTCATACCCAACAACAGTAGCGGACGGGACACAAGTGTATGACGGCGCTGGAACATCATATCTTAACACTGGTTTATCTAATGGTGTCACTTACTATTATGCAGCTTTTGCGTACGATACATCTACCAATTACTCAGCTATAGCCCTGGATTCAAAAGCTTCAACCTATCCACGAGATAATGTTATTCCTGGCTCAGTGACGGATATTGGTGTTGTTAGCGGGACCGGTTTAGCTAACTTACACTGGACAAACCCAAATGATGGCGATTTATCACGTGTTATTGTGATGCGAAAAGTCGGATCATATCCGGCTGATACAAGCGACGGTTCGCAACAATATGTCGGGCTTGCTACTACATTTCTTGATGTGGGCCTTACGAACGGTACAAGTTATTATTATGCTATTTTTGCGCAAGACACATCTTTTAACTACTCATTAATTCAAAGTGATTCAAGAACAATAGTAACCTTGAGCCAGTCTTCCGGAGGTGGTGGAGGCGGCGGTGGAGGAGGAAGCTCTGGTGGCGGAGGATCATCTTCGTATGGATATTGTACAAGTATTAACTATGGAGAATGGGCCAGCGATTGTATTGATAATACTCAGTATCGTTCTATTGTCAGTGTAGAGCCTGTTGCCTGCACTGTGACATTGATACAACAAGCAGCGACTCGCAGATATTGCACCGGTAGTCAAAATAATAATCAATCCAATGGATCTTCAGCCGGGCAAGATGTCTTATTGGCAATTTCAAATGATATAAAAAATATTGAAACCAATAATTTTGGAATTTCTGATACTGAAAAAGAGCTAAAGATTTTAAGTAAATATAAAAATATTATTGAACTTGATAAAAGGGTGAATATTGAAACGAAAGCTAAGATTATCCGTTTTATAAGTTATGATTTAAGTACAACCTCGGTCTTAGGCGAAGGAGAGAGAGCCGGAGTTTTAAATTCATATTTTCAGGCTTTCAAGAAAATGCCAAATATAACTAATCAATGGTCAGATCTCTTGAAAATTTCTCAGGGTCGTTGGCCGAACGAGCGCAATACTCTGGCTGAAAATAATGCACGCATACAATTTCAAAAAATATACGGACGAGCCCCGGATTTGAAGAAAGCGGTGGATGAAAATGCTATAATGGTTATAAGTTATGGTTTATTGCCGTCGCAGCGCAATATTAAAAGTGAAGAAGCCGCGATTAAGAGCTATCGCTGGGTTTACGGAATCTCTCCTCGAACAGCGGAGGCTTGGAATATAGTTCGAGCGATTGCCTATTCAGGCGCTAAACGTTAAGATTAACAGATGAAGAAGAAAATGAATTTTTGGAAAACAAAGAAATTTATAGTGCTATCATTCTTGATTATAGCGGGAGCTTTTGTGTACGGAGCTTCTATTGTTCGGGCTGATCCGGTAGTTTATTATTTTAATAATGCCGTTAATCAAAGTCCGGCTGAACTGGGTAATTATTGGTATGATGATATAATGACTGATCCGGCCTTGGAGTTACCTAATTTTGCGGTCGATTACGTTAATGTTGTAGGTGCTGTTTTCGACGGTGATGCAGTATTTCGTGGTAACAGTGGTAATTTCGGTGAAGTAACGGGCAACGCCGTTTTTTACGATGGTACTGTAAATGATGGTCAAGTTGATGGAAATGCCGAATTTTTTGGCACCGCTACAAACGGCGGACAGAACGGTGGTATCGTTATAGGTAACGCTACCTTTCATGATGATTCTCAGAGTACAAGAGGTGGTGGAATCCAGGGTAGCGCTTTCTTTTATGATAACGCGTCTAATGGCGGTTCCAACATTGCGATGGATGCGACTTTTTACGGTGATTCTAGTGTGAATAACGGTGACAAGAACGGCGCAAGTACTGTGCAAGGCACACAATTTCGATATTATACAGTAGCTACGGTTACTATCCGAGATTTTACAGCGGTCGGTCCTTGGACTGTGGTTGCCGATGGCGTTGAAGTTGATGTTACGGGTGCGACTTTTGACGTTTCGACGACATTTTCAGCTATCAATGGCGGCTCCTTTATAGGTGCTGATGCTCCTAATACATATTATTTTAATAATGCAGTTAATACCGATCCGACAGAGCTTGGTAACTATTGGACTGATTCTGATTGTACCGTTCAGGCGGGCGGAACGCCAAATTTTGCTATTGATGAAGTTTTTATTGGTGGCTGTAACGAAATAGTTTTTTATCAGGTAATTTTTGCTGGTGACGCGACTCTTAATGTAAATGCGACTAATAAAGGAACCATCACTGGTAATGCCGTTTTTAACGACAGCTCATCAAACGTTTATTCTGGCTTATTTGACAGTGGACAAGGAATTGTTCAAGGTAATGCAGTTTTCAATGACGCCTCTCTAAATAATTCCGTTGTAGAAGGTGATGCTGAGTTTTATGACACTGCTGAAAATTTCAGTGATGGTTTTGTGGGAGGAGAAATCCAGGGCAATGCAGTATTTCATGATAGCTCTAGAAATAGGGGGACATTAGCTGCTAATGGTACTTTTAATAATAGTTCTCGAAATGAGGGAAGTATTAATGGAGATGCTACCTTTAATGATAATTCTGAACTTGCCGGAGGAACAGTCACCGGTGACGCTACTTTTAATGAAGATATTGCGGATATTCCCGGTCATGGCGGAACAGTAAGCGGAACAAAAACCCGTCGTTATATTACTAACGTTGTAACTCCCCGCAATTTTACTACCAATAGCCCGTGGACAGTATTGGCTGACGGAGCGGAAGTAAATTTAACAGATGCCACCTTTAACGGAACAACAACTTTTACAACTCTAAATGGTGGTTCATTTGTTTTTCCGACCCCGGTTCTAAGTTTGGCTACGGTGAAAGCAAAAAAAATAACTCTAACATATAATCGCACTCTTGATACTGGTTCTGTGCCTGCCGTGAGCGATTATTCTGTTTTAGTAAATGGTATTTCGGTTTCTGTTTCCACTGTTTCGGTTACGGGCAGCACAGTAGTGCTGACGCTTAATCTTTCGGAGAATGCCAGTATTAATGATGTGATAACTTTTGATTATACGCCTGGAACAAATCCGGTTCGTATGGCGCCCAACGCAGAAGCCGCAGCGTTGAATGATCGAGCCACAACAATAACTTCCTCTATTACTATAGGTGGGGGAACAACTGGAGATATGATTACAGTAGGAAATACTGTGTATGTAGCGACTTCTTCTTCGGTCGCGATTGTAGACGCGTTAACACTCAGCACTACTGGATTTATTAATGTGGTAAATTCACCTGCGGATCTTACACTTTCGGGAACAAAACTATATGTATTAAATCGGGGTTCAAATAGGGTTTCGGTTATTAATACTTTGACCAATACGGTTAGTTCAACGATAATAGTTGGTAGCTCTCCTTTTGGAGCGGTATTAGTTGGTAATAAATTATATGTTGCCAACGCCGGCAGCTCTTCTGTTTCAGTAATTAACACGCTCACAGATACAGTAGTCGCTACTATTGGTGTCGGTTCAGGAGCTCGAAATCCGGTATTAGTGGGGACTAAATTGTATGTGCCTAATTATAGTGGCAGCTCTGTATCCGTCATTGACACCCTAACTGATACTGTCAGTTCTACGATCAGTGTTGGTTCTACGCCGCAAAGTATAGCAAGAATAGGATCAAAGCTTTATGTTGTTAATGTGAGCGCTGCCACCATTAAAGTTATCGACATTGCAACAGATACCGTTATTTCAACAATAACTTCAACAGGAAGTAATTTACGTTCAATCACGGTTTTTAAGAATAAACTGTATGTCACTGACAGCGCAAATGGTCAAGTCGTTATCGTGGACAGTACTACTGATACTATCACAGGAACAATTCCAACAGGCGCCTTTGCAAACCCCTCTGCCTTAATTGACGGTCTTTTATTGGTGGGAAATTTTAACGGCGGCACCGTTACGATTATTAATCCAATAACTGATTCTGTTATTACCAGCATTGTTTCAGCAAATACAAATGATTTTACCAATATTGGTTCTACGGTGTACATATCTAACCAATCATCTGCTGCCATGACCATAAGTAACTTAAAAGCATTAGTGAGTCAACTGCCAAATCTGGTTTCTTTCAGCTCTTCATCGTCGAATGGTACTTATAGCGCAGGACAGACGATTGCCATCACTGCTCATTTTGCACGTGCTCTCCAGGCTGGCTCAACAATGACCGTTAGTTTAAACACTGGCGCATCGGTTGTTTTAGATTCTGTTAGCGCGGGCACTTTATCAGGAACATATACGGTCGCAGGAGGTGAATCAACACCGGACTTAAGCGTTACGGCGATTACATCGGCATCGATTAGTGACCTTGAGGCTCACTCAAGAACAAGTTATAGTTTGAATTCATCAATTGCAGCTTCTGATGCTGAAAACATCTCAATTGTAAGAAATATTGGCGATGTGAAAAATATTACTGTCGGGAGCTACGCGACTATGACAACGGGTCAACAACCGCAGTATATATCACCTGCGATTACAGTAGCTGGTGTTGAATATTTGTATGTTAGCAATAAAACAGATAATACAGTTTCGGTTATTCGTAAAAGTGATGGCTTTACTCAGGCGACGCTTACGGTCGGTTCCGGTCCAACGGGAATTACCGCTGCGTATATTGCAGGAGCGCCTAAAGTGTATGTCGCGAATAGCGGCTCAAATACAGTTTCAGTAATTGATGCAATCACCAATACTGTAAGTTCAACTGTTTCAGTGGGTACTCGTCCAAGCCATCTTAAGCTGGCTGACTCAAAATTGTATGTCTCTAATAACGGATCTAACTCTCTTTCTGTTATTAATACCGGAACAAATACCGTAACAACGACTATAGCGGTCGGTTTGGCGCCGCGTGGTTTAGAAACGCTGGGAACAAAATTGTATGTTGCTAATTACGGTGATCAGAATGTTGTTGGTGGTAATTTTATTTCGGTTATTAATACTTTGACCGACACTGTGAGCGATACAATTTTACAGCCCGTCGGGAGCGCCGGTAATTATGGCATTGCTATATATAATAATAATTTGTATCTTACAAATTATATAAATAATACGGTATCAGTAATTGATGCTGACTCAAAAGCACTTGAAGCAACAATCTCTGTGAGCGGTGGACCTCGTGATATTATTCTTGCGAATAATACCTTATATGTCTCCGCGCTTGACGGCGGAACTATTTGGTCAATTAATCCAAGTACTAATTTAGAAACGGCGATTATTGTTGCGGGACATTCTCCGATGGGAATGAGTAGTTCGGGGAACTTTTTATATTATGCGCGTTATCAAGATAATCTTATTTCGTTGATTAACCTTTCAAATAATTCTCTGAGTAATGTATTGAATGAATCATTAAGTACGGGCGGGGGAGGATCAGTATCATCTACTACACCACAAACCCCATCAACCCCGCTTGATCCAGCCACTCCTGAGATTCCTAATCCGGGTACTGAGACTGAAGTTGAGACTGAAACACCTGCATCACAAAAAATTGATCCGGCTTTAACCGAGCGTCTTAAAGGAAGGTTACTTCTTGCGGTTGAAGATCGCGGAAAAATTTGGTATCTTGATCCAGTGAGTGGTAAGCGATATCACGTAAGGTTGGATAATGCATTAACCATTTTCCGTCGTTTCGCTCTTGGCATAACTGATGCAAACTTAGCTCAGGTTCCGGTAGCTCCTTCTACCTCTCGAATTACAGCTTTGGCCAATAGATTAAAAGGCAGGATCTTATTACAAGTTGAAAAGATGGGCTTCACTTGGTATGTTGATACGAGTGGTAAGCGTCATCTTATTACGGTATTTACGGTGCTTGATGTGTTCAAAAAATTGTCCCTCGGAATCACTAATGAAAATTTAAATAAAATTGAAATTGGCGTTTTTAAATAGCCGGACTTGATTTTTATTTTATTTTTAGTTATTCTCTATGAGCGCCACCTTAGCTCAGCTGGTAGAGCAACGGTTTTGTAAACCGTAGGTCCAGGGTCCGAACCCCTGAGGTGGCTCAACTAAAAAAACCTGAAAGCTAAGCTTTCAGGTTTTTTATTAAAGGAGCATCTTTTATTCCTCATTCAATTGCTTATTCTCAAGGCGCCGTTTTTTAGTGCTTATAATACTGATGAGTCCGTTCATAATAAGCATAGCGGCAAATCCTTCAAGAACTCCGCAGATGAATGCCAATACGGGATTATCGCTTAGCGATCTGTTTATCGTATAAAATACAATCATCCACCAGATGGTAAATATGAACGAGACCAACATCCAAGCTCGTTTAAAAATAATAACAAAACCTAGAATAACAAGCTGGCTGGCCCCGATATGACCGCTAAACATGAGTGCAAAGCAGCATGCCCAAATCAGATACGCAGTACGAAGTGTAAAGGATCCAAGCTCTAAGCCATTTTCATAGCTTATTGAGCTGAGCAATATCAATACGAAAGTTGAAATAAAGAGAGTGTTGAATTCTGCCAACATTTCTTTATTCACTAGTAGCGCGTTCCATATATCAATCTGAAATACTCCCGGTATGAACCAAAGTAGTATTATCCCACCCAGTGTATGCCAGGTATGCATAAGAGCCTTTTGCCTATCACTAAGTTTGGCTATTTCTGCTTGCGCGTCTTTACGCGCCTCCTCAAATAAATTACTCAAAGAACACCTCCGTTTAAAGTTCTAAATTATTTCTTTGAAATTACTACGAATTGAATAAAATGTCAAAATTGCCTTTATGCGCCCAGTCCACTACAATAAAGACATGAACTTAGTTTTATTCAATAGCTTATCACGCACCAAAGAAGAATTTAAGCCAATCGGCGATCCGGTTGGTTTATATACCTGCGGTCCGACCGTATATAATTTTCAACATATCGGTAACTTGCGTACCTATGTGTTTGAAGATATTTTGAAGCGTGTTTTGCTATACAACAAATTCAGTGTTAGCCATGTGATGAACATTACCGATGTTGGGCATTTAACAGGCGATCGCGATATGGGCGAAGATAAGCTTGAACTTGGTGCCAAGAGGGAAGGCAAAACCGCACATGAAATTGCTGATTTTTATTTACAAGCCTTTAAAAAAGATTTAGTTAGTTTACATATTATAGAACCTAATACTTGGTGCAAGGCAACGGATTTTATACAAGAGCAGATTGATTTGATTAAAACCTTAGAAGAAAAAGGTTTTGTCTATGTTACTTCTGACGGTGTTTATTTTGATACGAGCAAATTCGGCGAATATAATAAACTAAGTCATTTAAAATTAGACGAACTTAAAGAAGGCGCGCGTATTGAGAAAAATGAAGAAAAGAAAAATCCAACTGATTTTGCTTTATGGAAGTTCAGTCCAGAAGGAGCTAAGCGTGAAATGGAATGGGATTCGCCTTGGGGAACGGGTTTTCCTGGTTGGCATATCGAGTGCTCGGCAATGAGTTTGCATTTTTTGAAAGATCATCTTGATATTCATTGCGGCGCCGTTGACCATATTAATATTCACCACACTAATGAGATAGCTCAATCTGAAGCCGCGACCGGTAAAAAGTTTTTTAATTATTGGTTGCACGGCGAATTTTTGAATTTAGGAGAAGGGGAGAAGATGGCGAAAAGCACGGGCAATTTCTTAACGCTTGAAGCAGAAACTATTAAGAAGCATATAGATCCTTTGGCTTTTAGATATATGTGTTTTTTGACCCATTATCGCAAAGCTATTAATTATAAGAGCGAAGCTTTGGAGCAAGCCAATGCGGCTTTAGTAAATCTTCGTCGGGCAATTTCTGAATTAGGTTCTGAACTAACTGAAGTCGACGAAGAAACTAAAAAAACCTTTCTTGAAGCAATAAACGACGATTTAAATATGCCGCAAGCAATTGCAATAGTTCAGAGCTTATTAAAGTCTGATCTAAGCCCGACAATTAAACTCGCAACAATAAAAGACTTTGATACAGTTCTCGGATTAGAACTGATTGGTGAGACATTACCTGCAGAGATTATAGAATTAATGAGCGCGCGAGACGGCGCGAGAGCAATGAAAGATTTTGATACTTCAGACCGGATTAGAAAAGAAATTGAGGAGAAGGGATATATTGTTGAAGATGGGCCAGAAGGCAAGACTAAGGTTTTGAAGAAGTAGTTTTACTCACCCCTAACCCCTCTCTACGCTAAAGCGTAAAGAGGGGAAAATTTTTTATAACGTTTTTTCCCCTCTCTGCCCCGAAGGGGTAGAGAGGGGCCAGGGGTGAGTTGTGACATAAACTTGATTTTTCGCTATAATATAAGTATCTATTAGCCGTATATTACGGTTTATTTACCTATGAGCGAACAGGAAAAAGTTTTAACGCCAAGTATTGAACAAGTGCCTCAGGCAAGCCCGGCGACGCCGGAGCAAGTTTCGGTTCCGGAAATTGCTAATGAAAAAGCTGAGCCTAGCACAGAAGCTACTATTCCTGTCGCACCAAGCGCAATATCAAGTCCGGCTGTACCGATTACTCTCACAGCTGAACAAGAAAGAGCCGCGCAGATTGAGAAAATTTTAGAAGAAGATTTAGCAAGCGTTTATTTTAATTTACCTGAAGATAAAAGAGAGGAGTTTCGCTACAAAGGCGAGATGACTGCCAATCAAATAAACGTTTTACTCGGCTCGGCAAAAATTAAAGTTAAAAAAATTATTAGTCTTATTAAAAGCTGGTTGACGCTTATTCCCGGCGTTAACAAATTTTTTCTTGAGCAAGAAGCAAAACTGAAAACTGATCGCATTATTAAATTGAACGACAAACTATAGTATGGATTTCGGTCAAAGCCAATTAAATGAATATCAGCCGGAAGTACCTTTGCAAACCGAACTGACAACTCCAGAGATTAGTCCGATATATTTTATTTTCGGAGCACTTATTGTACTACTTGTCGCCGCAGCATTGATTTTTAGAAAATTACTTAGTAATCGTTCAATGAACGATCATGTTGTTTTTCTAGTAAAGCTTCCTAAAGAAAGTCCGCAGGATCAAAACCAAGCCGCCACCGTTCAACAATTTCGTGAAGAAATTGCTAAAGGAGAAGGTTTGTTTACTGCTATTGGCGGTTTACGCGCGCAAAAGGGAATTAAGTCGTGGTTTATTGGTCGCAATGATCATTTTGCTTTTGAAATTGTCGCGCACAACAAAGTTATTTCTTTCTACATGGTTACGCCGCGCGAATACGTTTTGTATCTTGAGCAACAGGTACATGCCCTGTATCCGGAAGCAGTTATAGAAGAAGTGCCTGATTATAATGTTTTTTCCGCTCAAGGCGCGATTAGCTCGGCGATGATGAAAACCAAGCTATCAAATGTGTTACCTTTAAAGACTTATCAAAAAGACGATTCAGATCCTTTGAATTCGATTATTAATGCCATGTCCAAAATCAATGACGATGAAGGTATGGCTATTCAATACATCGTGCGCAGCGCTCCGCCGTCATGGCATGCTCGCGCGCGTCGCGTCGTTGATAAAGCGTATAAGACCGGATCATTAAAAGAAGCGCTCGGCTCTTCGAGTTTCGGACAAGTGGGGAAAGTCGCCGGAGATTTTGGTTCAGCCTTAAAAACACAAAAACCAAATGAGCCTGAAAAACATCGCCAACTAACTGCCAAAGAAGAGGAAGTCTTAAAAGGTATTGAAGAAAAAAGTTCCAAAGCGGGCGTAGAAATAAATATTCGACTGGTAGCGAGCGCTAAACTAGAAATGCGTTCGCGCACAATGTTAAATCATTTGGTTTCAAGTTTCAGTCAATATAATTATTATGAACACGGCAACAGTTTATATTTAGCAACGGGCGGTCGCGCTTCTGCTACGGTGGTGCGTGATTTTATTTTCCGTCGTTTTAAACAAGAGCGAGCTTCAGTTCTTAACACTGAAGAGATGACGAGCCTCTTTCATTTTCCTTTAGCTAGTGCTGAGACACCAAATATTTTATGGCTGACCGCGCGTCAGGCAGCCGCACCGGTTAATTTGCCGACCGATGGATTATTACTCGGTACCAATGAATTTCGCGGTATTACCAACGATGTCCGTATCAAACCGGTTGATCGTATGCGTCATACTTACATTGTCGGTAAATCTGGTGTTGGTAAATCCGTGTTGCTTGCTAACATGGCGATTCAAGATGTTATTGCGGGACACGGAATTTGTATGATTGATCCGCACGGCGATTTGATTGATGATGTCTTAAAACATGTGCCACCAGAACGAGCTAACGACGTTATTATTTTTTCACCGGCTGATATTGAACGACCGATGTCGATTAACTTGCTTGATTTTGATCCGCGCTACCCTGAACAAAAATCATTTGTGATCAACGAAATGATTGGTATTTTTGATAAACTCTATGATTTGAAAGCGACCGGCGGTCCGATTTTTGAACAGTATATGCGAAACGCCATGTTGTTAATCATGGGCGATCCGGGTTCGGGTTCAACTTTAATGGAAATTCCAAAGGTGTTATCCGATACGGCTTTTAGAAATATGAAATTAGCGCGTTGCCAAGATCCGACCGTTGTTGATTTCTGGCGCAAAGAGGCGGAAAAAGCCGGAGGAGACGCGGCACTCGCTAACGTTGTGCCGTATATTACTTCAAAGCTCACTTCATTTATTTCCAATGACATGATGCGTCCGATTATCGGTCAGCAGGAAAGTTCGTTTAATTTGCGCGATATTATGGATTCCAATAAAATTTTATTGGTTAATCTGCCAAAGGGAATTGTTGGAGAATTAAACGCGTATCTACTCGGTATGATTATTGTTGGTAAAATTTTAATGGCGGCTTTGTCGCGCGCTGATTTGCCGCAATCCGAGCGTAAAGATTTCTTTTTATACATCGACGAGTTTCAAAACTTTACTACGGATTCAATTTGTCAGATTTTGTCCGAAGCGCGTAAATACGGTTTAGGTTTGGTTATTGCACACCAATATATCGGACAACTTTCCAAACGCGGTGATAACGCGATTAAAGAAGCAGTCTTTGGTAACGTTGGTACGATGATTACCTTTAAAGTAGGCTCGGAAGATGCTGAATTCTTAAAAAAGGAATTTGCGCCGGTTTTTAATGAATATGATCTTATCAATGTTGAAAAATTCACAGCTTATGTTAAACTGTTAATAGATAATACTACGAGTCGTCCGTTTTCTATGAAAACGCCTTGGCCACTCTATGGCGAAGAGCGCGATGATATGCCAGGCAAACTAAAACATTTGTCACGCATGACCTACGGAAAAGAACGCGCTGTCGTTGAAGCAAACATTTTAGAGCGAACAAAAATAGCACCAATCGTTCCAAAAGTGTAAAACCAAAATAAAAACAGAAATAAAAGAAAAAGCAAAAACAAAGTTAAAACAAATATGAAAAACAAAGACGAAGAGACAGCTGCCGAAGAAGGGATTGTAATCTCACAACAAAAATTATTAGCGCTGAGAGCTTTGGTCGCAAACTTGCGCCAAGCTAATGAAGCATTGTCAGACTTTTTATCAGGCCTGTCGGGCACTGATGATTTTTTTATTCCAGCAGATTCCAGTTCCCCGGGCGCGCATGTTGAAAAAGTAATTGAAGGCGTGTTTGACGGCGAACGCATGATTGGCGCTGACGGTAAGCAATATGCCGTGCCGGTCAACTACGCGTCAAAATCAAAGCTGGTAGAAGGCGATTTACTTAAACTTTCCTTAACTGATCAAGGTACGATGATTTATAAGCAGATTCAGCCGATTGATCGACTGCGTTTAACTGGCTTACTTGAACAATCTGCTACTGGCGACTGGACCGCTACGGCCGGTAATAAGCGTTACCGCATTTTAGGTGCCAGCGTTACGTATTTTAAAGGTGAATCAGGTGACGAGATCATTATTTTGATTCCTAAAACAGGCCAATCGCGTTGGGCGGCCGTTGAACATATTTTTAAGAAAACGGTGTAATAAAGTCGGGGATTTTGGCACTTGATTTAAGTTGTCAAAAACAGTAAAATGAACCCGACTTATGACAACCCTTTATCGAAAGTATCGTCCGCAGGTTTTCGGTCAACTTGCTGGACAAGAACATATTAAACTGACCCTGGCTTACGAAATTCAAGCTGAGCAATTAGCTCATGCTTATTTGTTTTGCGGACCGCGTGCCATTGGTAAGACAACGATTGCGCGCTTGATGGCTAAATCATTAAATTGTCCGAATCGAAAAAAAGACAGTGCTGATCCGTGTAACGAATGCAGTTCATGTAAAGAAATTACTGAAGGTCGCTCTTTAGACGTTGCTGAAATTGACGCGGCAAGTCATACGAGCGTAGATAATGTCCGTGAAGCGATTATCGCTTCTTCGCGTCTGGCTCCTTCCGCCGGTCGTTATAAGATTTTTATCATTGACGAAGCACATATGTTATCGGCGAGTGCGTGGAACGCACTGCTTAAGACTATGGAAGAGCCGCCGGCGCATGTTATTTTTATTTTGTGTACAACAGAAGCGCATAAAGTTCCGCCGACAATTATTTCTCGTTGTCAGCGTTTTGATTTTAAAAAAATATCAGCTCTTGAAATCACTGCTAAGCTCGCGCGCATTGTGCGTGAAGAAAAAATTAAAGTTGCCTCGGGAGTTTTAGAAGCAATTGCGCGTCATGCCGGAGGACACATGAGAGATGCGGAAAGTTTACTCGGTCAGGTTATTTCAATTGGCGGACAATCAAGCTCAGCTAAAGGAAAAGAAATTACTTTAGAAGAAGCGGAATTAGTTATTCCGCGCAGTTACTTTAACGAAGCGGCTGATTTACTCGAACAACTCGCTGATAAAAACGCGGGCGGGGGAGTCGGTTTTGTTAATCGTTTGGCTGATAACGGAGCGGACTTAAAAGTATTTTGCAGCGAGGTGGTTGATTTGGCGCGCCGAGTATTAATTGCGAAAGTCAGTTCTGATTTAAGTGCCGGCGTCGGTCAGGAATTAGGTGAAGCCGCGCAAGCCCGTCTTGAGCCAATTACTTCTAAGTTTGAAATTGAAATGCTGTCGGCGATTATTGAAAGGTTTATCAACGCCGGACGCGATATTAAGGACGCACCGATTGCGCAGTTGCCTTTGGAACTTGCTATTGTTGATTTGTGCTTCGGACGTTTACTTTCCTCCGATTCGTTATTGGCGCCGGCAACAATACGCCAAAGTTCAGCGGCTCCGAAAGCGCGCGCTGCGGTAAGCCCGGCTCCGTCTGTTAAAAAAGAAGCGCCTGAAGAGAGTGCTGCGCCGGTTGATTTGGATTCAGTTCAAGGTACTTGGAACGAGCTCTTAGTTAGAGTTAAACAGCATAATCATTCCCTATCCTTTGTCTTACGTTCCTGCCAATTGCTTGGGGTTGAGGGCTCAACCTTGCGCCTTGTCTTTAAACATAAGTTTCATCATGATAGATTGAACGAACCGGCCATCAGACAGCTTGTAGAGGGGCTTTTAAACGAAATAAGCGGGCGCAGGCTCTTGATTGCTACGGCTCTTGACCCAAACCTGGTTTTAGTGGAAAATAGTGTTTCCGGGCTTGAATCAGCCCCGTCAGCGGCAACTGTGGCTGATGTGGCGGTTGCGGCAGCCAGTATTGATTCTTCAGTGATTGATAATCTGTTGAAGAATTTTGGTGGGAAAGTAGTGAGTTAGTCCTTCGCGTAAAGCTACGGACTACAAGTTTTGCGGGATCGTCTAACGGTAGGACATCGCCCTCTGGAGGCGAGTATCTTGGTTCGAATCCAGGTCCCGCAGCAAGTATGAAAAAACAAATAATCGTTATTCACGGAGGTGACACTTTTAACAACTATGATGAGTGGTTTGAATATTTGAAAACGAAAAAATTAGACTTTGAAAGAATGAAAGCTTCGCAAGTAGAATGGAAAGCGCTTTTGCAGGAGCGTTTAGGGGACGATTACGAAGTAATTTTGCCTCAAATGCCAAATAAACAAAATTCTAAATATGCTGAGTGGAAAATTTGGTTTGAGACAATGACCCCGTTTTTCGATCCAACTGTTATTTTTATTGGCCATTCCTTGGGCGGTATTTTCCTTGCAAAGTATTTATCAGAAAATAATTTTTCAAAAAAGATTATAGCAACAATTCTTGTTGCTGCACCTTTTGATAAAGAATCGGATTATTCATTGGGAGACTTCCGCCTGCCGCCCGATCTGTCTAACTTTGAACGACAAGGAGGCGAGATATTCCTTTATCATAGTAAGGATGATCCGGTTGTTCCTTATTCTGATTTTGAAAAATATAAAAAAGTTTTGCCAGCTGCAGTTGATAGAATCTTTGATAACCGTGGACACTTTAATCAAGAAAATCTTCCGGAGATTATTGAAGATATACGGAAAATTAATTATCTCTAAAATAAGTTCCAACATAATTAAGTAGGTTGGTGTTTTTGTTTTTTATTTGACATAAAAATAAGCTTGCTATAAGGTATCTGTAAAATTGCACTTTAAAAGGAGGTGAAAGTGAAAGAAGCACTATTGACCGTAGGCCCGAGAGCTTCCGGCAAAACAACGTTTTGTAAAAAAGCAGTAGAGCTTGATCCGAGTATTATTTTTATCAGCCGGGATGAGATATCTGTTTCGCTTTTCGGAAAAACATCTTTTGGTACTTATAAAGGGGAACACTTGGTAGTTTTGAAGGAGATGTTTGAAAAAATTAAAAAAGCAGCTGAGTCCAGTTCTGATCTGACCATGATTCTTGATTGCTTTAATGGAAATACGCAGGAGAGAAAAATCATTATTCACAAACTCAGAGAATATGGATTCGAAGTTGTGAAAGCCTGGCAGTTTATAACAGAACCCAAATACGTTAAAAAATGGTTTTGGGGAAAACCGAAAATTGCGAAATCTTCAGAGATGACTGAAAAAATGGGAAAGGGATTTGTTTTTTATTCTGACGATGCACCGATCAAGGATTATAATTTATTTTCTACTCTTGTCACAACAATAGGCTCTGATGGCTTTGATAAAATTATTAAGATTGATCCCTTAATAACAAACGTTGAAGAAGTACTTAAGCTGAAAGCCGGTCTGAAATAAGACTGGCTTTTGTTATATTCGCCAAACTATCAAAAACCTTTTATACTGTTACTATAATTAATTTATAAAGAACATCTATGGAAACACCAAAAAATACAATTTGTCTCTGGTTTGATAAGGGGGCAGAAGAAGCGGCGAATTTTTATGCCGCGACCTTTCCGGACACTAAAGTAAATAAGGTTTTTTATGCACCGAGCGATTATCCAAGCGGTAAAAAGGGCGACGCGCTAACCGTAGATTTTACGGTCTTTGGGATTCCGTGCATGGGACTCAACGGCGGACCGACCTTTAAACAAAGTGAGGCGTTTTCATTTCAAATTGCTACTGAAGATCAAGAAGAAACCGATCGCTATTGGAACGCAATTGTCGGAAATGGGGGACAGGAAAGCGAATGCGGTTGGTGCAAGGATCGTTGGGGAGTATCGTGGCAAATTACGCCGCGCGCCTTAACTGAGGCTATGTCTGCGGGCGGCGATGAAGCCAAGCGCGCCTTTGACGCGATGATGACTATGAAGAAAATTGACGTTGCAGCTATCGAAGCGGCTCGACGGGGTTAGGATTTACTTTGGGTTGATCTCGTGTTATAATGGAGTCCTATTAAGCTCTCTAAAGCCTTATATGAAAATCTCTAAATTAGTGAAAATAGTGCCCATTTCAGTGGGCGTAGTCGCATTGATTTTTGCGGCCATATCTTTTAAATCTGGTGAAGCGGCATCTTTCGCTCCTATAACAAGCTGCGGAACTATCAGTGCTTCAGGAAACTACGAACTCGCCAACAATCTTTCTTCGGCAAGTGGTACCTGTATTACTATCACAGCGTCGAATGTAAGTTTGGATTGTGCAGGTTTTTCAATTAACGGCTCGGGAGTTTATCCGAGCACTGCAGTTTATTCCAATCAGGCCAACACGAGTATAAATAATTGTACAATTGATAATTTTTGGAAAGGAATTCACTTCGACGGTGTTGACAATGGAAGCATTATAAAAAATACCGTCAGCTCAAATGTATCACAGGCGGTAGGTATTAATCTTCAAAGCGGCTCCAGCAATTTATTACAGGACAACACTGCAATCACAAGACCATCATACGGCGGCGCTGCAATCAGTCTCGAAGGATCATCCCGCAATACACTTCTTTCAAACCATGGAGAATCGGATAAGTGGATCGGAATAACACTTTGGGATCTGGGCGGAGTAGGAGCTAACAACAACACACTTACCGGTAATACCGGTATTGGAGGTGCTGATGGAATCATCATTTGGCACAGCGATAACAACATTCTTACGGGCAATACCGGTACGGGTACTGGTAATCCTGGTCGCGGAATTTATCTTGTCTCGGCGGATGGTAACACATTGAGCTCAAATATTTGTCAGGCAACTTCAAGCACTAATTATATTGGAGTAGCCGGATGCGACCTTATTTGGTCATCGAACAATCAACTTACGAATAATCAAATCATTTCAAATGGTGGCGCAGCCTTGAGTATGTACGGCGATACTACGAACGGCGCCAGTAGCGGTAACGTTATAAGCAATAATACATTGTCCAACATTAATATACAGGTGTATGTGTATGGAAGCGCAGCAGGGGGCAATACCTTTGTGCGAAATCATTTTAGTGCCTCGAGCGGTTTGTATGTAAAGGATGAATCTTCCGGAAATACATGGGACACCGGACCTAGCACTCGCGAACGTCAAGGTAATTATTGGCCAAACGTACTTTCAGGAGCGGTACAGGTTATCGACTCTAAACCGGGTAACGGATGGGGTAATTGCGGAACTGGTTTTCCTTATTCACAGGCAACTTCTCAAGGAAAATTTGTTGGCCCGGGAGCTGATAATGCTCCAGCGACGACAAACATTGGTAATTGCGGTGTGCAAAACAAATTGGATATAAATAAATCTCAAAAGAAGAAATAAGAATATAAACTAAAAATTCTACAACAAAACCGTCTAAAAGACGGTTTTGTGTTTGTATTAATGAGTTTCTGGTAAGATAGCTCAAAACCGCTTATAATACCCTATATAGTTGGTTCTAAAAGTAGATATTGGATATATAAAAATCATGGTTACTACAAAACTTAAAAATGACAAGTTTAAAAAAAATAGAGGCGGTTACTCTCGACTTTTGAATATTTCTTGCGAAAGTTGCGGAACTTATATTTGTTTATATCAAAAAGATGGTCCGGGTAATTTACGAAGAATGTATCTCGATAGAATTGATGAAGAAAAAGTGGCGCTTACAAATAAATCTTTAAACTGTCCCAAGGGCCATTTGCTGGGAGTGAAAATTATTTATAAAAAAGAAAATCGTCCGGCATTTAGATTATTTGCAGATTCTGTAATTAAAAAAATCGTTAAATCTTAAGAATGAAAGCTAATCAAATTGTCGCAAAAGCCATTTGTATAATATTAAGAGACAAGAAGGAAGTCCTTGTTGGCATGGGGTATGATGAAAAAAAGAATGAGCATTTCGGAAGATTGGTTGGCGGGGGAGTAGAATTTGGTGAAAGCGGTGAAGATGCGGTACGTCGCGAAATTAAGGAAGAATTGAATTCCGAACTTGAGAATCTTGAGTTTATTAAAGTAGTAGAAAATATTTTTAGCTATAACGGTGATCACGGCCATCAGATTATTTTTTTGTTTAAAGGTGAATTATCGGATAAGAGTTTGTACGCTAAAGAGAAAATACCTGTAATTGATACGAAGAGCTATGATGCCGTTTGGTTGCCTTTACAGGATATAATGGATGGCAAGATAAAACTCTATCCTGAATTTGATATAAATTTATTATTATCATAATATGACACCACAACAATCAAAAAAGCTCGAACTAGTTTTATTTATCGGACTTTTGATAGTTCTAACTATTGTTTGGCGAGCAAATGGCTATGAAGACACATGGCTCTATATAACGGCAGCCATTATTGCTATTCCGATTTCTTGGTATAGTTTTGGAAAGAAATCAAATGACTAACATTTCTAAAGGAACAGTGCACACTGTGCCATCTGATCTACAAAAAGCTCTTAGCTCTGATAAAGCTGCTGCGAGGACTTGGGAAAATCTTACTCCGCTCGGACGTAACGAATGGATTTGTTGGGTTACTTTTGTTAAAAAAGAAGAGACGCGAAAAGAGCATATTACGAGATTGGTTAATGAGATTAAAGAGGGGAAGCGTCGACCTTGTTGCTGGATCGGTTGTATTCATCGAAAAGATAAAGCGATTAGTCCCTCGATCAAAGGTATTCTTGCCAAGCGATCGAAAAAAGCGAAGAAATAAAATATATGAAAGATATTAAGAGAGGATTAGATATTTTGAGCGAAAAAGATAGGGAAGAAATGATCAAGAGTATTATTTCTTATTTTCAAGATGAACGCAGTGAAGAAATCGGAGTGATTGCCGCTGGTGAAGTATTAGATTTTTTTATGGATAAGCTTGCTCCGAAGTTTTATAACAAAGCAATTGATGAAACTAAAGATGTTGTGCAAAAACAATTAGAAGCTTTGGATTTTGAGTTTGATTTACTTAAGAAGCAATAAGATATGAATATGTTCAAAGCCGTAAAGGCAAAAACAGTTAAGCAATATTTAGATTCAGTAGGGGATGATCGTCGCGCGGATATCAAATCTCTACATGCTCTTATTCAAAAGACTTCCGCGAAATTGAAACCGTGGCTCGCGCATAATATGCTAGGCTATGGTGTTTTTAAATATTCCAATTATAAAAAAGAAATTATTGACTGGCCGCTTATTGCTCTTGCGGCACAAAAAAATTATATTAGTCTTTATGTTTGCGCTGTAGATACTAAAGGCTATATTGCCGAACAACATAAAAGCACTTTAGGTAAAGTAAGTGTTGGCAAAAGCTGTATTCGCTTTAAAAGGTTAGAAGATGTTAATATTACAGAGTTAAAGAAGGTTTTAAAATTGGCTGCAAAATCGCCAGGACTTATTTTAAACTAATATGAATCCTGAAGAAATAGATTTAAACGCTAAAATTATTTGGGATTACCATCATATGCATCAGGCTCTGGAAAAGTCTGATTGTATTTTTGTATTAGGAAGTCGTGATACCCGAGTCGCTGAATATGCAGCTGATTTATTTTTACAAGGTTACGCCCCTTATATTATTTTTTCCGGTGGGTTAGGCAAAGATACAAAAGATTCATTTAAAAAATCTGAAGCGGAAATTTTCGCTGATATTGCAATGGCGAAAGGTGTTCCTGAAGATAGAATTATCCTTGAAAAAGAGTCAACTAATACGGGAGATAATATTCGTTTTACTAAAATAATTTTAAAAAACTTAAATCTTGATTTTAATACTTTTCTTCTGGTTCAAAAACCTTACATGGAGAGAAGAATGTATGCAGCTTTTAAGGCTTTATGGCCAGAGAAAGAATGTAGAGTCACTTCACCCGATATTTCATTTGAAGATTATCCAAATAACGAAATATCAAAAGAACAAATGTTTGGAATTATGACGGGTGACCTGCAACGAATCAAAGAATATCCAAAACAAGGCTATCAGATTACTCAAGAAATTCCGAATAATGTATGGAAAGCTTATGAACAATTAGTTGAGGCTGGATTTACAAAATATCTAATAAAAGGATAGAATAAGCTTATAAGATATTATTAATAAGATATTACATGTCTACTCAAAATAGCGAACGCGCACAATTTCTCTTACAAAAAATCCAACCGGCTTTACTTGGTTTAATGGACGGTTCAGTCTCTACTCTTGCACCTCTGTTTGCAACTGCCGGCTTAACTCAAAATCCTCTTTCAGCATTTTTTGTCGGTACAGCCGCTTCGATCGGCGCCGGTATTAGTATGGGTTTATCTGAAGCTTTGTCTGATGACGGCGAAATAACTGGACGCGGTAAACCGTTTATGCGCGGTTTGATTACCGGTCTGGCAACGGTTGTTGGCGGAATGCTTCATACTATTCCTTTTTTACTCAGCGATTTAACACTGGCTCTTCAACTAGCTTATATTATTGTTGTGCTTGAGCTATTGGCGATTGCGTATATTCGTTATAAGTACATGCAGAGCTCACTTATTAAAACCACTATTCAGGTTATCTTAGGCGGCGCAGTTGTCTTTGTTATCGGAATGTGGCTCGGTTACTTGGGCGCTCACTAATATGAAGAAACAAAAGAAAACAATTGTTTTATGTTCGAGCGCGGCTTTTTTTAAGCAAGTGCTTGTAATTGGCAAGCACTTGGAAGATGCCGGATTTAAAGTAGCCTATCCTTTTGGCGCCCTAGCCATGAAGAAAAGTGGTGATTTTGTTGTTGAGCATTATAAAACGTGGTTTAAAAATGCGAATCACTACAATAAAAAAACATTCTTGATTAAAAATCATTTTAGAAAAGTAATTAGAGGCGATGCAGTTTTAGTATTAAATTATAAAAAGAAAGGCATGCCCGGTTATATCGGCGGGAATACTTTGGCGGAAATGGTAATTGCCTTTCATTATAAAAAACCGATTTATATTTTGAACCCAATTTCTGAGAAATTAAATTTTAAAGAAGAGGTTATCGGACTGGGTTCAATTTTTATAGAAGGCGATCTTAAGAAAATAAAATAATTAATAATACTAACCGTATGAACAGACCAGTGCATTTTGAAATTCAAGCCGATGATCTAGAGCGCGCCGCTGAATTTTATACAAAAGTGTTTGATTGGAAAATAGAGCAATGGCCAGGAATAGAACCAGCATATTGGATGGTGATGACTGCCGAAAAAGATTCGAAAGAGCCGGGGATTAACGGAGGTTTATTAAAGCGGCCCGTTGCACTTGCTAAAGATATGTGTGGCTCAAATGCTTTTGTTTGCACAATGCAGGTTGATGACTATGATGCGATTGCTGAAAAGATTTTGGCCGCCGGAGGAAAAGTCGCTATGCCAAAATTTACTATTGCCGATATGGCTTGGCAGGGATATTTTATTGATACCGAAGGAAATACTTTTGGGCTTCATCAGGTCATTCCTAAAAACACATAAATTATATGAGCGTTGAATTGTTTGATGTCTATGATGAGAATAATAAGGCGCTTGGTATCGTAAAACCTCGATCAGAAGTTCATCGTGACGGAGATTGGCACAGAGTTGTACATATTTATGTGCGCAATAAGGACGGACAATTTTTAGTACATCGACGTTCACCGAAAAAAGATTTGGCTGCAAATACTTGGGACACGCGTTTTGGTGGTCATATTCAAGCCGGTCATGATTATGATGAAACGGTGGCTAGAGAAATTGAAGAAGAAATTGGTTTGAAGATTAGTATCAATGATTTGATTGTCGGAGGCATGCGCGATTATAACGGAGAAACCAATAAAGAACACGCTAAATTCTATTTTTATTATTTTAACGGTGATATAAAAGATTTAAGATTTAATGATAACGAAGTGATGATGGTTGAATGGCTGACGGCTCGAGAGATTAGAGAATCAATGATTAATAAAACTCGTGAGTGGGCTGCGAGCCTTGAAGGATTTGATTTTATCAATGACGTTGCGCAAAAAATAAAACATGAAAACACTATTTTATAATACAAAAGAAACGATCCGAACTATCTTTTCCGGGAAATATTTGATTTGGCAGGTGATTGCAATTGTTTTGACTGCAGTAATAGTTTTAAGCGGCTTTGATTGGTATTATTTTGTAAATACGCGCAGTGAGACCTTACATAAGCTTATTTATCCGGCGCTCATCGGCGGTTTTCTCTTACCGGTATTTATTCCGCTGGCCTTTTTATTTATTGGTAAAATTTTGAAGGAGAAGAAAGCGACAATTGTCGGCTTTGCTTTAGGGCAAGCTGCTTTATATAGTGTTCTCTTATCATATGCCTATAAGTCCTTGACCGGACGCATCCCGCCGATAATGAATTTTCGTATGCTTGAGCTAGGTAATGATATCAGCCAAGGTTTTCAATTTGGCTTTATGCGCGGTGGAATTTTTTGGGGATGGCCGTCATCACACACTACTGTAGCGTTTGCCATGGCTGCGGCGTTCTATATATTGTTCCCCAAAGAGAAGCTTTGGCGAATAATGGCTTTTGTCTATGCTTTATATGTAGGATTAAGTACTTCTATAAGTGTTCACTGGTTTTCCGAGTTTATTGCCGGTGCAATTTTCGGAACCGTAGTTGGCGTTGTTGTCGGCAAAGCTTTTAAACAAAAATTTTATTCAATCTAATATGAGCAATCCTTTAGAAGAACAACCAAAAAAAGTGTTTGATCCGGAGACAAGACAGAATATCACTGAAACTGAACGGTTTATAGAAGGCATGGAAGAAGAAATAAAAGCTTTGGGTGATGATCTTGAGCTATATGTATCTCGACTTGAGGATCAATATGACCACTTGGCTTTTACCGAAGAAATGTCCAAGGATCCTGATATCAATGTTTCTCCGGATGATACGAAAAAAATAGAGTTAGATATTGAAAAGATAAAAAAAGACATTGAAGATATAAAAATATGGATGGCGCAAATGATTTTACATAAAGCTCATTTTGAATCCCAGATAGACAACTTTAAAGAGCTGGAGAGAAGACTGGCGGCAATGCTTACTAAAATTGACCCTAATAGTAATAACTAAAAATATGTCAAAAAAAATATTGCTTTCTATACTCGCACTTGTTCTTGTATTCGTGATAGGTTATGGAGCTTGGTATTTATTCGGGCAAAAAGAAACAGATGCACCAAAACAAGTGCCACTTGAAGAAACCGTCAACGGACAAGTTATCACTGTTCGCGGTTTAATGACTTGTTTACCTAAAAAAAATCCCGGTGAAATGCAAACTTTGGAATGTGCTATCGGATTGCAATCAGATGAAATATATTACGGTTTGAGCGGATTAACCGGGGAAGATCAGGTCTTATATTCAACTGGAAAAATTGTTGATGTTCGCGGATCCTTTACTAAGGCAGGGGACAATGAAAAATATGATATTGCCGGTACAATAGACGTTGAAACAATCATTTCGGTTAATGAAGGCGAGCCCGTCGGGAACGAAAGCGAAATGCAGGGTTACACTAATAATGAATATAATTTTAGTTTTGAATACAGCGCAGACTTTAAACAATTAAGCGAAGACGATAATGCGCGCTTGCCTTGGTCTTATGGCTCATCACGAGCGGGACTTCGTTTAGTAACGGTTGATTTGCCTCGTGAGATTATGCCAAAAACAAATTTTGCCGGCGGCAGTGTTAGTGTCGGAATTTCTCGCGACTCAGCGGAAGTGGGAGCGTGTATTATTGGTGACTCTGAACCGGCCGAGACTAAAACAATAAATAAAGCGACTTTTGTTATAGAAAAGTTCAACGACGCCGGAGCCGGTAATTTTTACGAAACGACCAGTTATCGAATTTTGCGCGATAATGTTTGTATCGCACTTGAAGCAACCATGCACTCTACGAATATTCAAAATTATTCACCTGAACAGGGGATTAAGGAATTTGATAAGAATAAGATTCAAGAAGTTTTGGATGAGGTGGTAAATTCCTTTAAGTTCAATCAATAGTGTATTTGACGATTTTTTAAAAACCGTCTATACTGTTTTGCATATGCAATTAATACAAGTTACAGCTACTTATTTCCACTGGTTTGCCTTGCGCAGAGCCAGTCTTGTTGCATAATTTTTTTATTGTGATTCAAGAACCGGCTCTGTTATGGGGCCGGTTTTTTTATATGAAAAATATACCCTTAGTACAAATCAATAAAGTATATTGGCATTTTACCCGACATTGTCGAGGTTGTTGCCTGTGTTCGTAAGATTTTTTAGGAACATATACGCCAGCCTCGAATAGGCTGGACTAAGTTGTTCTTTTAAAAATTAAACCGAATACACATGCACTACATCAGTAACATCGAAGAGCTCAGACGCGAGCTTCAAGTGCGACTTTCCCGTCAAGGTGAAATACGCTCAGCGATCAACGCATGGATTAAACGTCAGTATGGTATAGCTGACTTTAGCCACTATGCACAATCTTTCTTTCATTTAGAACCCGGCAGAAGTTATTTGGCTTTATGTCGTCAGATTCCTTCGGTTCGCGTGGAAGATATTGCCTGTCATATCGCCTCAAAACTTTGGGATATTCCTTTACTGCCCATTCCGTTTATTGATGATTCATTTTCCGTGGATAACCACGAAAAAAGATCATATATGCGTCTTCTCTGGACTGATATTGGACGAAACAGAGTGCCGTATACTAACGGAGAAAAAATATTTTCCGGATTAATCAACGAGCACCAACGCAAGATCCTGCGTAGCATCATGACTAAAGATGGTAAGAATTTGCCAGATTACCATTTTGATTTACGAGCTTCTGTTTTCGGACCCGAAACACTCTATGATGCTTCGGATTTGCATCGCTCATACCTTCGTAACGCCGAGCACAAGCCGGGAGAAGTTGTGGGTTTTGATGAACAAGACAGAGCCGAGCGCCAAAACTTGGAGCTTATCGAATTATCGGGGAACCGTTTCAGGCCATGTGCGGAATGGTACTACCCGTTATACTTTTCTTGGTTCTTAGACGGTTCAATGGTTTTACTTGAAACGTATGAGAATGAATTAGCTCAGGTGAGTGAAGCGAAAAAACTCTTTACTCGCACGATGCAGCTTATTGAACATGAAGTTGGTTTAAAGCCCTTAGTGTTACAAATCCCGCCACTTGATGAGACGATGTTGTGTATGCCCCGACCAATCTTGCGTAATCCCGAGAAGGCCCTGTTGGATATTCCCCAGAGCATTTCAGGAAAGATGGCGGTAGATTCGGTCGAATTCCTTTCTTTAATTGCTGCGTTAGTTGTGCAGTGGAAAGGATGAATTACTTATTTCCCGGTCGCGTCAATCGATCGACCGGGAATATTTTAACTATATGGAATCACTAGATATTATAAAACAATTAGAGTTATTCGGTGAGCGGCAAGGACCCGTCTTGCTTGAGCTTGAGAATTATATATGTGAGTATTTAGATTCGCGCAGAATTAAATATTTAAAAGAACGCTTTATAGCGGAAATCCCGTCTTGTCATGCTTTACTTCATGCTGACGATATTAGCATAGAGTGCCGTGGCGTTAGTTTTAATTCCGGAGAAATTAATTCCAAGGCTCACATTCTAAGCTCAACCATTTCTTCACGACTTAATTTTGAAACTCCGAATATTAATTTTAATCCTTTTTGTGAAGAAATTTCTGCTGCTAACTTTTATAAAGCTCCCGCAATAGCAATTAGTAAACAAATGTTGCCGTTTATTCTCGGGGCAAAAGCCATTACAGGTCAGGTCAGGGTGATGAAGATTAGGACTGATCTTGCACATATTTTAGTTGGAAATACAGCTAACCCAAAAAAAATTATTTTTGCGCACTATGATTCTATTTCTATAGGCGCCATGGATAATGCTTCAGGAGTTGCAGTTTGTCTCAATCTGATTACAAAATATCCTAATCTGTTAGTCAATTGTCTTTTTGTATTTGATCCCAATGAAGAGCTTTCATATGATGAGCCCTGCTACTGGGGACATGGTTTTAGAGTATTCCAAGAAAGGCACAGAGATTTGTTTGATAACGCCGAACTCTTGTTACCGGTTGATTGCATTGGTAACGGACCTGCTCAAGTTGACCGTTCGCGGGATATTTTAAGACTAGCCTTTCCCATAACAGAGTTTGATACATATGTAGGCAAAATGCTGACAATATATGGCGATATTAATGGCTTGATGAGTGTGTACCACTCGCCACTTGATATCTCTGCTACTTTACAGCAGTACTTTCTCGATGATGCGAGAGAAAAACTGCATAATTTACTTACTTAAGATTTTTGTAGCTTAGCCTGGGCTTGTGGTATACTAATAATATATGCGCTGCCCCAATTGCCAACGCTTAATTTTAAACAATACACCGAACTGTCCGTACTGCGGTCAGGCGGTGTCTTCTAATCAAAATTCACAAACTAATCAAGCCAACCCTATGTTTGCGACAAATCCCATGCCTCAAGTTACCGGAATCCCTCCGGTGGAACATCACGAAGCCGTAGCTCACGAAGTTAAAAAACGTCATTGGCAACGTTGGGTCTTTTACGGTTTAATTATTGTTATTGTTTTAGGTGGAGTATGGTTGATGGTTAAGATGAATAACGATAATGCACAGCTTTTATTGGCCGTCACTCAAACTAAAGATGAATTAAATAAGGCCAAGGTGGCTGTTTCTGAAAAAGAGTTACAGATCACACAGATTGACGAGAGTCTTAAAAAAGCCCAAGAAGAACTTAATGCCCAAACTGAGAAATATAAAACCGATGTGGCAACACAAGCCGGTTCAGTAAAGGATCTTGAACAATGTAAAATTGACCTTTCGGCTTCTGATGCGAATATCTATAATTTGATTTTGGAATTAGGTGTCGGTTCATCGACTGCTAATTTAACTAAGATTGCTGTGGCTGATGCTAACCTAAATATGGGTCCCGACGCTGACGAAGACGGTTTGTCGGATGACGTAGAAGCAGCGCTTGGCACCAAGAACGACAACGCGGATACTGACGGCGATACTTTTAAAGACAAAGATGAATTATTAAGCGGTTTTGATCCGCTTGCTAAAGACGCGCGATTACCAATCGATCAGAAATATGCTGACGGACAACGCGGTAATATCCTTATTCAGATCGAAGGCTCTAAGGACGCGTGGTATGTCAGCCCTTCCGACGGTAAGCGTTATTTCCTTGGTCGTCCGGCTGACGGGTATAAAGCAATGCGCTCAATTGAGTTTTGGACCAAGAACTACTCAAAACAGTAAGTATGAAAGATAAATATTATATTTACGTATTTCGGCATGGCCGGACTTTTGATAATATCGAAAGCAGATTTTCCGGTTGGCGTGATTCAAAATTGACTCCGTCCGGCGTTGATGACGCAAAGATTGTTGCCATACGCTTAAAAGATAAAAAAATCCAAGCCGCGATTCATACTCGCTTAACGCGCAGCCAGCACACTTTGAAAATTGCTTTGCAGTCGCATAAAGAATGCGTTACTCTTTTTCGTGATGACAAAATGATCGAGCGAAGTTACGGATCATTGGCCGGTAAAACTCATTTGGCTATTGTTAAGAAATATGGACCTGAGCAATATGACCAATGGCATCGTGGTTTTTATCAGCGTTTGCCTAAAGGTGAGAGTTTTGCTGATGTTGAAAAACGAGTAGGGAAGTTTGTGATTAATCTATCCAGCTTTATTAAGAAAAGAAAGTGCAATGTGGCGATTTCCGCTCATGGCAATTCTATTCGACTTTTTAGAAAAATTATAGAGAAAAAGACTGAAAAAGAGGCTGTCAGCTGGGAAATCCCGTATGATAAGGTATTTAGCTATTCTATTGAATTTAAGGGTAAAAAGGCCATTATTAAGCCGGTAAAGGCTTGACACTTATCGTATCTTGCGTCATACTGAGCATATTGTCCGCCAAAGCGGAGCAGCCTATGGCTGACTTTTTATTTTACTGATATGTCAACAACTTGCGATTTAACCGGAAAGCGTACCCAAAGCGGCTTTAACAAGAGCCACTCGAATCGCCGTACGAAACGAACCTTTAAGCCAAACCTTCAGGTTAAACGGGTGAAGAATCCGAAAACCGGCCGTCTGATCAAATTGACCTTATCAACGACTGCCATCAAGACTTTGAAGAAATGGGATAAAGCAGGGAAAGTATACGATTTGGAAAAATTGGTAGCTCAACGTTAATATATATAAAACCCCGCCGTTTAAAAACGGCGGGGTTTTTGTTTATATTTTTTAATACACGTTAGTGCCGATTGATTTCATATATTCATTAACATCTACTGACATTAAAGCAGCTTCAGTATCGGTTAAGGCACCGCCAGCAAATGCCATAGCTATTTGGCGAGGGCTAAAGAGTGCTGCGCTACCTTGATTGCGAGCCCCAATAAAGATTGTAGCATTTAGCACGGTTGCTGAGCTGACGCTCGAGGTTTGTGTTAGTACCCCATTGCGGTAAAAATTAGTTGTCGTTGTGCTTGACCGTTGTCCAATAAAAAATCCTTTGCTTGTGTTGCTGGCAAGTGCAGTTGCGGTGCAGCTTGCTACATAATTATAAGTGAGGTTGCCTGATTTAATAAAGGTAGCTGAACATATACCATCATTAGCGCCAATTTCAATATAAGAGCCGTCTACATTGGTGCGTGAATAAACACCCATACTTTGTGATCCAGAAATAAAATTTACACCGTTTGATGTTGGATTATAGTTAGTTGTCAGATATTGAGTGGTGCCGTTGCCTGTAATACCTTGATATGCGGTCCAGGTTGGAGCAACGCCTGCGGTCGCATTATAACTCGAAGATTTCCAGTTTAAGCGCGAGTCTGTTTCATTAGTCCCAATAGCAAAGACATAAAAGATATCCATTTTGTCCCACCAACCATGAGTTTTTCCTGAGACAATAAGATTATTGATATAATATGAATCTTCAGCACTAAGAGTGCCACCAAAACGGGCAAAAAGACTTGTAGCAGCAGCATCGTATGCAAATGCTGTATCACAACTACTACTATTGCAGACCTGTTGTCCGGCGGCAAAGCGGCCGGTGGCGCTTCCAAGACAAAAGTACAAGTTGTAATTACTTCCGTCGGAGCTACGGGAGTATACATAATTTGCATTATAACAACCGCCGTCGGTGCGTGGCGTTGGGTTTTCCGGTACTGTATCCATATATATGGTGCTGTTATCAGAAAAAGGTAAACCCGCTGCTACAGTGCTTGGATATGAACGATGTCGATTATAATACAGCTCAAGTGCACTGCGAATTTCTTGAATATTGTGTACTCGTTTTGCATCGCGTGCCTTCACCCGGGCATTATTGAATGATACAACTGATAAACTAACTATAACGGCAATAGCACCGATTACAAATAATAATTCCATTAGACTAAAGCCATTTTGTTTCGTAACAGGCATATTATTGGGGTACTATTCCTTCCGGAACTGCAAGGTTGCTTCCGGCTGTTATGGCGTCTTGTTTATATCCCAAGCAGAAAGATAAGGTATAAGAAAGACCTGAACTGGTTTGAGCATAATCATAATCTTTATTCGGACAACCGTTGTCAGTATATGGCGTTGGATTATGCGGTACTGTTTCAAGATATATTACTGAATTAACCGTAAACGCTTGTCCAGGAGTAATTGCTGTCGGATATTGATTATATTTTGAATAATAGAGGCTCAAGGCACTGCGAATTTCGTTAATATCGCTTACTCGACGCGAATCGCGAGCACTTATTCTCGCGCTTTGCACTGAAACTATAACCAAAGTAGCAAGCATTGAAACGATTGCAACAACAATAATCATCTCGACAAAGCTGAAACCATTAGTGTTTTTGGGAATTTGAGACATGTTTAAATTTCCCTAATATTATAGCATATTTAGCGTGTTACTCTCAAAACCCTTTATTTTATTGTAGTTTCTTATTAATTTGTGTATACTATAAGCATATAAGAGGCGCTCGCCTTTTAGAACTAATAAGAAGTCACTATGACAAAGTCTCAATTTATGGAAGCTTTGGCTTCCAAGACCGATATGTCCAAGAAGGACATAGCTAACGTCATTACTGAATTGGCCAGCATGGCTTATTCAGAAGTAAAAAAGAACGGCGAATTCGTTTTGCCGGGCTTTGGTAAAATGGTCAAGGTGAAGCGCGCCGCACGTATGGGCCGCAATCCAGCGACCGGTGAACAGATTCAGATCGCTGCGAAAACTGTTGTTAAGTTTCGTTTAGCCAAAGCGGCTAAAGACGCGGTGCTCTAAGCGAGTCTCTTTACTCAATTTAAAACAACCTGCCGACTCACCGGGGCAGGTTGTTTGTTTTAGTGATATAATTTCTATTATTATGGATAAAGCAGTCATTACAATTATCGGGAATGGTTTTGGCGGAGTATATACCGCTCGGGCTTTGCTTAAACGTGGGCTAAGAGTCCGTTTGATTGGTGATGATGAGTACTTTACTTTTGTACCACTTTTACATGAATTGGCAACCGGCACCTTATCTGAAGAAGATGTGTATTTTCCAATACGTTCATTTCTATCGTGCAATGAACATTTTGAAATTATCAGTTCTAAAGCAAGTTCAGTGGATTTTAATAAGAAAGAAATTATATTAGAGAATAAACAGAACCTAAAATATGAAATTCTTGTCATAGCTACTGGCGCTCGTCCACGTTTTGATATAGTTCAGGGCGGAGAACATGCCTTATGTTTAAAAACAATTACCGACGCTGAATCAATTCGTTCGCGAATTATTAGTTTAGCTGGTAGTGGTAAAAAGCATTTGGATATTAATGTGATTGGCGGCGGTTATACGGGCCTTGAGTTAGCTTGTGAAATCGATCAATTACTCGATCGTAGAATTAAAATTACTTCAAAGCTCCGATTATTCGAGCGCGGCGAAATGCCGATGACGCAACATGATCCGAAGTTGGCTGCATATCTGTCGCGTCGTTTAAAACGTTCCGGTATTGATTTTCATACTAAATCAGTTGTTGAGAAGATTAACGAGCAGAGTGTTGAGTTACGCGGTGAACATTTTCATTCTGATTTAACAATATTGACTGCGGGAGTAAAGCAAAATACTGAATTTATTCCGACTCAGTATCTGGACCAATTTGGAAATCTGATAGTGACCAAGCACCTTAATCTAAAAGATCATCCCGAAGTATTTGCCTTAGGCGATATTATCTTTGTTGATACCGTTGGAAAACCGCCGATGCTTGCGCAGCTCGCTGTTCAACAAGCCGGTATTGTCTCTCGAAATATCTGTGCTCAGAATCGCGGCAAAGCCTTGAAGGAGTATAGTATTCGTTTAAAGGGCATTCTCCTTTCTTTGGGAACGTGGGACGCTGTCGGCAGAATTTTTGGCGTTATGGTATCAGGTCGTTTGGCATGGTATATATGGCGCACCGTTTACTTATTTAAAACGCCGGGTCTACGCAATCAATTGCGCATTGCAGCTCACTGGACGAGCTATTTGTTTAAAAAGCGTGCTTATATACCCAAGGATTAATAATTGGTATAATGAGAATAATATGAACAGAAGTATTCTCAAAAATACCAATAAGGGATTTAGTTTAGTTGAAGTTTTAGTTGTTATCGCTATTATCGGCGTCTTGGCAACATTTTCAGCTATTGCCTTGAATAGTTCTCGCATTAAGGCTCGTGATGCGCAACGCGTTGCTTATATCAATCAGATGAATACAGCGCTTGAATTGTTTTATTTAAAAAATAATTATTACCCAACCTATATTACAGCGGGTCAGGTCCTGTCGTCTAACGGGAATAAATATTTAGATCCTATTCCATCAAATCCTTCGCCGCGCACTGACGGTAATTGCCCAAATCAAGATTTTACATATACGGCAGGTAGTAATAATGTAAGTTATTCACTATCTTTTTGTTTGTCCCAGGCTACGGGCAATTTTAGTAAGGGATTGTCTGTGTGTTCAGGGCCAGCGTCATGTGAGTCGTGGCTACCAACTGAAATAAGTGGCCTAGTACTTTGGTTGAAGGGTGATTCTTTTAATTTACTGAACGATGATCTGGTAACGTCATGGACGGATTCAAGCGGCAATAGCAATCATGCCATAGGTATAGGTACTGCTCGACCCACCTACAAAACAAACGTGCTTAATGGGAAGCCTACAGTACGTTTTGATGGAAATGATGTAGTCAATTTCACATCTGTAATAAGTACAATTCGTACCGCTATTTTTGTTGTGCGTTATACGACTGGTTATCAAAACCACGCGCCGATTTTGGGGCATGCTTCTTTATATGAATGGCACGGTTCCCCGATTGGCGGAAATATTGTGTACAGCGCGTATGCAAGCGCCAGTGTCCAAGGTGCGACTGCATATAGTAACGGTACTCTTTACGCAGGAAATACCGTGCCTAGAAATGTAGATAATTTTCATCTTGTTGAATTTCTAACCACGGGTAATGCCACTGCCGGGCGTCTTGGTAATGATCGCGGCGGCAGTTGGTTTATGGGCGATTATGCAGAAGTTATTTTATATAATAACGTAATAAGTGCTGCTGAGAGAAAAAATATTGAAATATATCTAAGTACTAAATACGGCCTGAGTATAGCCGGTCTCTAATGAAAAATATGATTACTTGTCTTTCGAAAAACAAGTCAGGGTTTACGGTTATCGAGTTACTTGTAGTAATCGGTATCATTGGATTACTTGTGTCCGTGAGTGTTGTATCATTTTCGGTAGCTCGTCAGAAATCTCGCGATGCGCAGCGCGTGGCTTACGTGAAACAAATTAATCATGCTATGGAGCTTTATTTTTTGCATAATGGCTCATATCCAGCAATTATTACGCCCGGTGAGCCTTTGGTCGTCAACAATACAACATATCTAGACCCCGTGCCATCTAATCCGGAACCGCGCGATGACGGACCTTGTTCCGATCGGGACTTTTCTTATACTCAATCGGACGACCAATATATTTTAAATTTTTGTCTTGGAAATGCGACTGGTAACTTTGCTGCCGGTTATTCTGAATGTATGAACGGTGCAAGTTGTGCAGCCTCATTGCCGCCTACACCTGCATGGAGTCCAAGTGATTTGCCCGGTTTAGTGCTTTGGCTTAAGGCTGATTCATTATTCTCAACCTTAAGTAATGATGCACTCGTAACGACCTGGACGGATTCAAGCGGAAATAATAATCATGCTACGGGTTCGGGAGCCGCACGACCAACGTATAAAACAGGCGTGCTCAACAGTTGGCCGACGGTACGTTTTGACGGCAATGATGTGGTTAATTTCACAACTCCTTTAACCACAATTCGTACTGCTATTTTTGTCCTGCGCTATACGACAGGTTATAGCAACTACGCGCCGATTATGGGACACGCTTCATTATATGAATGGCATGGCGCACCGATAGGTGGTAACGTTGTGTGGAGCTCATATGCGAGCGCGTATGTCCAGGGCGCAACAGCTTATAATAACGGCACAGCTTATGCCGGTAATACTGTACCGAGAACCGTGGACACTTTTCAAGTTGTTGAATTTTTAACCACGGGCAACGTTAATGGCGGACGTCTTGGCAACGACCGTGGCGGTAACTGGTTTATGGGCGATTATGCTGAAGTGATTATTTATAATACTGTTCTTGATACAGATGCCCGCCATGAAGTAGAAACCTATATTCGAGATAAATATAATCTGACAATTGCCGGTATTTAACTAGTGAAACATTTGACCGACCAACACACCGATACCAACGGCTAATCCGCCGATAATAAGCATACGTAAGGCATTACGCCAAATTTTTGTATGTAATACTTCGGCAGATACAACCCCAAGTAAAAACAGAGAGGCTAGTGTCACAGCAATGGAAATCCAAAATGGATTAGGGATACTTTTAATTAAATAGGGGAGCAAGGGGATAATGCCGACAACAAAATATGATAAGAGCATGATGCCGCCTGAAATAAAGGTGGTTTTTAAATGCACTTTACCCCGGCGTTGATATTCTTCGGTAGCTTCTTCAGATAAAAACGATCCGACGGCCATGGAAAAAGCTTCAACAAAAATAAGTACAACTCCGGTGATAACAATGTCTGCTCGACTTGCGCCGGCCGTCGCAACTCCGGATAATAATCCGACTGTTGAAACTAAACTGTCTTCGGCTCCGAAGATAAAATTCCTCACATAAGTCAGGAATGTTTCTTTAGGAAGTTTGATCATAGGGTTTGTTTAGAGCGTATAAAAAAGTCCCAAGATAAAGACGATGCTAATGATAATCGTCGCCGGTAAGGCGAACCAGGTTGGCACCTCATATTCGGGGCGACGTTTGCCTTGTTTGCGGGCTCGCCAAAATGTAATAAGCGTTATAATTCCAGTAAGTCCAACCGTTAATGCACCAGCGATTGAGACAATGCCGAAAAAGTCACGAACGCCGAAGATAAAGAAAATAAGCGGAACTGCCAAAGTAATGATGAGTGTATAACTATGTTTAATATGGTAATCAAATTGGAAAATCTGAGAAAGCGCTGTACCTAAAGTCAGAAAGCTTGAAGACATAGCAGCAATAGCAAACAAGCTGCCAATTGCCAAAGCAGTTGGACCGACAATATTACTTAAACCGATTGTAGCGATTTCTGTTGTATCTGCACCGGTAACCGCTAACACAATGGCGGTGAAACATGCGTATAATACAACGGGGAAGATATTACCGATTAAAATAGCACTTAAGAGGAATCGTTCGCCTTTTTGTGCATGTAAAACGAGTTTTGCTTCCGGAATCGATACAAGACCAGTACAAGCAAAAAGAATTGCTCCGTAGGGAACAAAGAAATTATTCCAATCAAAACCTTGCCAGGCCGTTGTATCAATATGAGGTGTTGCCAATGCTGCTAAAATAAAAAGTAGCCCTAAAAAGACAAAACTGATAACAAACTCAATTCGTTTAATAATACCGAGACCCCATGTGACAAATAATCCTAATATCGCGTAGCTGATGAGTGACCAGAAAGTTGCTGAACCTCCGAGCAATGAGCTGATGATTTGGCCTAAGCCAATCATATAGGCGAGTAAGGCGCTAAACATACCAAAGAGTAAGAGGAGCGCATTAATATGTTTAACGGTTTTGCCAAGATATAATTCAGTGTAGCCGGTTAATTGATGATTCCCGTTTGTACGCAGAGTGATTTCACCAAACAAGATGCTGAGGGTTAGGATACACGCTCCGATTATGCCTAGTACTAATAGACCAGTCATAAAGCCGGCTTGAGCAAAGGCAAAAGGCAGACCAAGAATACCAGCGCCAATTACCGTACCGATAATGACTGATGAGCTTTGCCACACAAGGAGTTTTTTCATATATTTTCATTATATCACGGAGTCTGGATTAAATCGCGCAAAAACGCTATACTGTAATGAGTTCTTGACTCATATCATTATTAATAAAGTATCTTATGACAGATCAAAATGTGCCGGAAACGGCGTCAAGTAATACCGGCATGATTGTCGGCATTATTGCAGTGTTGGTGATTATCGCTGCTGCGATTTATATCTATTCCTCCAAAGGAACTGAGGAAAATTATGAAAATAGCGCGATGAATGTTGAAGTTGAAACAAGCGAGGGAACAGTTAATGTTACTGAGAACAACACTGTACCCGAGACAAATACTCCAGCCGAAACAAAGAAGGCAGGTTTTACAGCAGCTGATGTCAGCTCACACAATAGCGTTTCGAGCTGCTATGTTATTGTTGGTGAAGGCGTTTATGACTTAACTGATTGGATTGCGAAGCATCCGGGCGGTGCCGATAATATCACAAAATTGTGTGGTACTGACGGAACCGAGTTGTTCACAAAACAACACGGTACTTTCCAGAAAGCTAAAGATACTTTGGCTTCTTATATGATTGGCGATTTAGTTAAGTAAAATATATGAATTTGAAGCAATGTGAAGGCTATGCGCCTTTTGTTCTCCGTTTGGGTCTTGGATTTGTCTTTATCTGGTTTGGTTTTAGTGGTCTAACTAATCCGGACATGTGGGTAGGAATGGTACCGAGCTGGACCAGTGTTTTTGGATCAGCTAAAATGTTGGTACAAATCCATGGTGTTGTAGAACTTATTGGAGGTATTCTCTTGGTTTTAGGAATTTGGATTCGACCCGTGTCGGCTATTCTTTTCTTGAGTCTATTGCAGACATTAACATTGTTAAGTTTTGGACCGATCATGGTGCGCGATATTGGTTTGACTCTTGCTATGTTGTCAATCTTCTTAACAGGAGAAAAGAAATAAACGCTTCTCAGTATTTAAAAAGTCCGATGATGAATAATCGTCGGACTTTTGTTATGACCATAATAATGAAAACCCTCCGTAGGTGATGATCACTCTCATGATACAACCGGCATAGAGATATATTCTTCCATAGGGAAGCTTGGTCCTGTTTGTGGCGAATATGGTATCGCCTATACGACCAAGATTTGTAACTGCCGTGCAAATAAATAATCCAAAGTAACCGAGTGAGCTTAAATATTTCTTAAACCGTTCAGTTTTTCCATTAGTATCAGGAACTTTTATTTTTTGGTTCCAGGGAATTAATGAACGCAGCCAGCTGGTCATTGTTTCCCAAAGTGGCGTGCGTTGAAGAAATAAAATAATATAAATGTTTATTTCTGTCGAAAGAATAAGCCACCCTATTGCAGCTAATGTCCATATCGAGAAAAAACTTTGACTATCAATTGATTTGACTACAAAGTATTCTGCGACCGGGACAAAGCCGACAAGAAACAAGATAAGCATCACAATGATGCGGAGAATCAAGTATATTGTTTTCAAAAGAACACCTTTCTATTTATGTAATTAGCAATAATAGTATTATACTCAGCCAATGTCAATATTATCATCGTATTATTGACATTTATTTAACAAAATGGTAAAGATAATGAAAATGTACATTAAATAAATGGAGGAATGATGCTACAGTTTAACCATTGGGTAATACCGTTACTCAAGGAAAAAAACAAGCCCACAAAAGTTGGATTATTATATATTGAAGGTGAACTGGAAATACCCGTTATTACATTTAATAAAATTGATCAATCTTTTGAAGAAGTGCAAAGACAGGTTGATGAAAAGATCAAAACAAAGGTATTGATTTCAAAAGACAAGAAGTGGCATTACGAAACAACTGGTATTCGTGAAAATTTTTATCCGGCTAAACTAGTTGTTGAAAATGAGAAGGGAAGTTTATCATTTGTTGACCTTGCAACCTTCTTGAACTCTTTTTTCGTTAAACAGTTCAACGAAGGTATTATCAAACATCTGCACTCCCTTATCTAAAAAGTTTTTTTAAAAACCCCGCTAAACAGTGGGGTTTTTGATATATGGACAAAAAATAGTGGGGGTGTATACTGGGATATCATATAAATGATAGAATATGGCTATGGACCAAACATTAATCAAAAAACTAATAGAAGCGGGCATGAGCGAAGCAGAGGCACGCGTATATGTCGCATTATTGTCTCGTCCGTCAATGTCAATTCAAGAAATTGCCGATATGTCAGAAGTCCCACGTTCAACAGCCCTTATCGCACTTGATCGTTTTGTTGGCAATGGTGTAGTAGATGAGTATGTTTACGGCAAGCGTCGTAATTTTGTTGTGAGCTCGCCTCAGATGGTTGAACACTATATTGATGATAAAATAAAAAATTTAGCATTGCAAAAGGCAAGTTTGTCAAAACTAGTGAGCAATATTAAAGATGCTCATTTTCTTACGCAATCTCCAGGATTGCAAATAGAAATTTTAAAAGGTGAAAATGGTTTTAAAGATTTGTATCAGAAATCGCTTCAACTCAAAAAAGGAGAAGAAATTTTACGTATCAGTGTTGATGCTAAAAAGTTCTTTTTTCTACCAGATTTTTTAAAAAACTACTCTCAATCAAAAAATAAACTTGGGATTAAGACTAGATTATTAATTCCTGAGGGGGAGATGGCTAAAACAGTAAAGAAGCGTGATCATGAAGATTGTAGAGAAACTAGATTTTTGTCAAAGAAGGTGTATAATCCTGATTCAGCAATAACGATTTGGGGAGATTATGTAGCTTTAACTGTTTGGGACGAAAATCTGGAAACAATTGTCATAAATTCAAAGCAAGCTGTGGATATCTTCAAGTCAGTGTTTGAGTTGCTTTGGATAAATGCGAAAAAATAACAAAAATAAATACTAAAAAATAAACTAATATTAAATAAAATAAATCAAAATAACATAAATAGTTGTCATATCTATTGACATCACCCTACTAGCTTCTATATACTTAAGATATGTTTGAAACTGCTTCGTTATCTCAGTATCTGGTGGTTAGGAGGGGACCGTCAGTACTGAGATAAGGCAGCAGTTTGCATTAAACCCTCTTTTATTCATAATCTAACAATATGTCATCACCAAACCGTGTTGGTAAGGGCAAGAAGGGTACATTTGTACAAAGGCTAACAGCTGGACTGTTGGTTTTTTTATTTTTAATAGCACCAATCGCAAATGTGTTTGCCGAGGAGTTGAATGCTGAAGTGCCAACTGAACAAAGCACTACGGGCGAAGAAGTAGCGCCAACACCAGTAGAGCCGACTGAGGAAGTTAACGAAGAAGCAGTCCCGGCAGATGAAAATCAATCAGAGGAAGAGGCTGATTCAAATCCTATTGCTCCTATTATGAAACAGGAGAACGCAGATTCTTCGTTTAAATTAAACAAACAGATATTACCGGAAACAGATCTTTCTACTGGTGCCCTAACCTATAATTTCCCATTATCTGTACCGACTGGACGAGCGTCCATGACACCTGATATTTCTTTGACATATAATTCGCAAAATACTGACCAGCAAAATATTATTGGTTATGGATGGTCCCTGAGTATTCCCTCTATTACACGAGCAAATAAGACTGGCGTTGAAAAAATGTACTCTGATAACTTCTTTAGTTCTTCACTTGATGGAGAATTAATCGCAACAACTGGAAATCACTTTGGTGCAAAAATAGAAAATGGAAGTTTTCTAAATTATGTTTATGAAGATGGATACTGGAAAGTAACTGATAAACAAGGAACCGTTTATACTTTTGGAGAAACAACACAGGCACGACAACAAAATTCAAACGGTTCGAAAGTTTATAAATGGCTACTAGAAGAAGTTCGTGATACCAATAATAATTTTATTTCATATTCTTATTCAAGAGATGAAGAGCAAATGTATCCTGAGACAATCACTTATACTGGTTTTGGTGAGACTCCGGGCGCTTTTAAAGTTGAGTTTTCAAAAATTCCTAGAAACGATGCACTTGTGTCATATTCAACTGGTTTTTTAGTGAAAACAAACTTTATTATTAATTCTATCACTACAAAAATTAATAACGAATGGCTTAGAAAATATGATTTAAACTATGTAAGTGGAGACAATGGAATTAAATCTATGCTTGGATCAATTACTGAATCAGGCAGAGATGAACAAAATAATGTAGATGCTTTACCCGCAACTCAATTTAGTTATCAAAAATCTTCAACAACACCTGGTTGGGACTTAAGCACTGGTTGGTCTTTCCCGTCGCATCCTGTTGGCGGCGTTCCTAACCAAGATTCAATGGATTTTGTTGATCATCGCACTGATGCAGGAGTAAGAATGTTTGATGCAAACAAAGATGGTTTGATGGATTTGATTCAATCAGGAGATTGGAATAATCAATCAACTTCCAGGGGAATTTCAATGAACAATAGTGATAATACAGGATGGACACTAAATTCGAGCTGGAGTATTGACCCAAAATTTGCTGAATTTAATGCCGCTAACCAACCTTGGGACGCGGGTTTGCGGGTTGCAGATGTTAATGGAGATAGTTTGCCGGATTTAGTCAAAGGTTATAATGGAACAAACCAAGTATATATTCATACTGGTTCCGGCTGGACTGTCGATTCTAATTGGATTCAACCAGTCAGTTTTGTTGTAAATACTTTTAAGGATAACGGAGTTCGTATAGGGGATGTGAATGGAGATGGACTCCCTGATTTGTTGGAATTTAGAGCAGCAAATTCTAATGATCCAGCAGTTGAAAAAGTGTATATTAATAATGGTAATAATACCGGTTGGGCACAAGATACAAATTGGCAGATTCCTATTTGTAATAGGAATACACAGTTGCCAAACATGAAACCATATTTTACTGATTTTTTAGGTCATGATGCAGGTGTAATGTTAATGGATATTAATTCCGATGGTTTGCTTGACCTTGTACAGAACGGCAATACCTATTCGGGTTGGGTACAAGGAGTATCTATTAATAAAGGTGATGGAACTGGCTGGGCTTGCAACAGTGCTTGGAACGCGCCTGGTGAACGAGGAGCTCGTTTTGCTGATGTAAATGGTGATGGGTTCATGGATGAAGTGGATGCTTATGAAGAGCAATTCGGTTCAACACGAATAGTGCGATTAAATAACGGATTAGAAACGATTCAGTGGACAAATAACACTGCGTGGAATATGCCGATTAATTTTATAGGGCAGAATGGAAATGATCAAGGAACACGTTTGGAAGATGTGAATGGTGACGGTATGGCTGATTTAGTGCAGGCGATTAATGACACATTTATAAATTTTCATAGAGTATATTTGAATAATAATCAGCCGAGCGATTTACTTAAGACAATTACTGTCCCAACGGGTGCATCAACTTCGATTACCTATAAAGCTTCACCACAATATCGTCTGGGCGGCCAGCAACTGAATAATGAATTGCCTGTTATTATACAAACAGTAAATACAATCACGACAACTGATACGGTTTTTGATACTGAAAATACTATAACTTATTCGTATCAAAATGGCTCTTATTATTATGATAATCCACGTGATAGAAAATTTTCTGGTTTTGGTAAAGTTACGGTAACTGACGACGATGGAAACACAACCACAACTTCATTCCACGGCGGAACTCAAAATGAACCTCAATTCGGACAATACGATGATCATATTTCCAAAATGGGAAAACCGTATCGAGTTGAAATCAAAAATGCTAATGGAAATTTGTATTCAAAAAATATTAATAAATGGGAAAAAGTTGACTTAGGGAATGGAAGAAATTTTGTAAAACAAACACGTGCTATTAATTTTTCTTATGACGGAAATTCAACGCATAAAGATAAAGCAGAAATATACACCTATGATGATAGTAATGGTAATAAGGTTCAAGTTGAAAACAGAGGTGAAGTAATGGCAAATGATGACGGAAGCTTAGTAGATAACATGTTTAACGATGTGCTCGTGACTTCAATTACATATACAAATAATACCTCGAACGGAATTATTGGTTTGCCGGTTACCGAAGTAACAAAAGATATTAATGAGGTTAAAGTAAATGAAACCAAACATTACTACGACAATCTTGCTTTGGGACAAGTTGGAGCCGGCAATGAAACAAAGACTGAAATGTGGCGCGTCGGTAGTAAATACATAGATGTAGAAAAAACCTATAATTCGTATGGCTTAGTCAGCTCTGAAAAAGATCCGCGTGATAAAGAAACGAGCTATGTGTACGACTCTTATAATTTATTCCCTATCAGTGTCACAAATCCTTTGTCTCAAGTTACGTCATATACCTATGACTATTCCTCGGGACAAGTGAAGACAACAACGGATCCAAACGGAAGAGTTTTTACAACGATCTATGATGGATTGGATAGAGTAATAGAAGAAAAACAACCTGATGCCGCGAGCCCAAGTACGAGCGTGACGAGCGTCGCTTACGAGTATATAGACACAGTAAACGCGTTTAGAATAAAAAAGTCCGTGTATCTGAGTGCAAGCAATATAATTGATTCCTATACTTATTTTGATGGTTTGGGTCGTAAGATTCAGGAAAGAGAAGAGGCTGAAACATCGGGGTTATTTAATGTTAGAGATTTTGTGTATGCGGATGATGGTTTATTACTCAAAGAATCATTGCCATATATTTCATCTGGTACTACTCGCACAACTGCGAATACTGAAAACAAACTGTTTACTCGATATACCTACGACACTCTTAAAAGAGTTTTGACCGCGACCGTGGCAACAAACTGGGTTACAACGAATACGTACGATGATTGGAAAACAACAGTCACTGATTCAACTGGCAAGGTAAAAGATTTGTATCGCGATGCGTATGACAATTTAATCGCGGTTGGAGAACATAATGGTTCCGCAATTTATACGACAACATATAATTGGAATGGACAAAAGAAATTAACAAAGATTACTGATGCGCTTGCTAATATTAGAAATTTTACTTATGACGGCTTAGGAAGAGTGTTGTCGGCTGAAGATTTACATGCGAGCACTGATACAACTTTCGGCGTTTGGAATTATTCATACGATGATGCTAGTAATTTGAGCTCTCGTCTAGACCCGAATGGAGTGACAGTAGTCTTTAATTATGATGATTTAAATAGACCGTTAACTGAAGATGCTTATAATGATCAAGTATTTGAAGTTATTAACGGTTATGATAATTGTGATGATGGTATTGGCCGATTATGCACGACACTGACCACGGCGCTTGGTGTTGACTATGATTATAATGCTCTCGGTCAAATAGTAGTAGAAGAAAAAATGATTGATCGGGGAGCATATCGATCCGAATATTCATATGACCGTCAAGGCAATAAAACGTTTATTACTAACCCCGATAATTCACAGATTAAATATTTTTATAACGCAGCTGGATTAGTAAATGAAATTGAGCATAAAGAAAGTTCTGATCCCGGTTTTACTGATATTATCAGTAGTATTGATTATAATTCTGTTGCTTTGCCTACATCAGTGACGTACGCGAACGGCGCGGTAACAACTAATAGCTATGACGCTGACGAATTGTATCGATTGCGAACGAAAATTACTGTTGCTAATGGTCAAAATGTTCAAGATTTAAACTATGCCTATGATGCTGTAGGGAACATTACTCAAATTGTAGATGCTTCTGTAACCTTGACTGCAAAAACCACAGATTATACCTATGATGATTTGCACCGCCTTCTTTCTTCCACGATTACTAATTCCGTTGCGGAAAATGTTGATGGTCCGGGTGATGGTAATCAAACACAAACATTTACCTACGACGCTATCGGTAATATCCTCTCCAAATCAGATGTGGGTAATTATAGCTATGAGGGCGATCAAGGAAATAGTTATGCTAACCCGCATGCGGTGACGAGCGCCGGAGGAACAAGTTATAGCTATGATAATAACGGCAATCTAACTGGTTCAGGTTTTCTTACTTCATATACTTGGGATTATAATAATCGTTTAACTGAGGTCTCCAGCGGATTAGTTCCTATCAGTTATGAGTATGACGCTTCTGGTCAACGTATCAAATCAATTGATTCCGCAGGAACCACACTCTCTATTACTAATGAGTATAGTATTACTCCAAACGGCACTGAAAAACATATATTCTTAGGAGATACAGCGATTGCATCAATATCCAACTCAAGTGAAGTTTATAATATTCATGCTGACCACTTAACAGGTTCAAATGTTATTACTGATCATGATGAACAGGTAGATGAGCTGACGGATTATTATGCATTTGGTACAATGAGGATAGATGAGCAGAATGGATCGCACGCTGAAAAGAGGAAGTTCACGGGTCATGAGTATGACGCGGATACTGGGCTCAATTATATGAGTCAAAGGTACTACGAGCCGACTCTGGGAAGATTCCTGAGTCAAGATCAACCATTCTTGAATATTACCGATGCTCAGAAAATAGAAGCAGACACCCAGTCGCCGTATGTCGAGTACCTTGGTAATCCTCAGAACCAAAATTCCTATTCGTATGTCTATAACAACCCGTTGAAGTATAAGGATATCAATGGTAAGGCTGGTGTTCCGCCGTGGGTGCTTTGGACAGGAACAAAAATTGCGGCAAACTTAGGTTGGAATTTTGTTAAGTCCGAGGCTCAGAAAGCCAATGACGCTATTAACAAAGCCGCAAACAATTCAGGAGCACAAATGGTCGCCGGCGGCTTGTTCATGTTAGGAAGTATAATACAAGCTAATCCAGGAGGAGTTGAAGAGGGGGCGGCACGAGTAGGAACAGCTGCGCCAAGAATTGCTGGTCAGGCCGTACAAGCAAGAATGTTGGCAGCTCAACGGTTGCAGAATCTTGAAAGTTCTTCAAATAAAGCAAAAGCTATTTTAGATAGTTTTTCAAAGCAAACTTTTGATAATAAGTATAAATCTATTGTTTATCATGTAAATCAGCACGGAGATGGTCTTTCAGTATATGAGTACACACAGAAAGCACTCCAATTTTTTGTTGACAATGCCCATAGAGCCCAGATACTTGTTGATAGAACAGGGAAGGAGGCTTTAAAGATACCGGGCCGACAAAATGGGGGATGGTATACAAAAGCAGGGGAAATAATTACACATTGGTTTGAATAATAAAATTAACTTTAATTATATGAATAAAGATGAATTTAATGTTTTATTAAAACAACACATAGAGAAAAAATATCCTAGTGTGCCCAATAGTATAGATGCAGATGTAGTAAGCAATCTAAATCTAACTGTTACTCAATTGGCCGGATTATTGCAGAAGTATGCTTCAAACACAATTTCTAGCGAAGAGAAAAAACTTTTTATTATGCTTAAAGATGATTTAAATAGAGATATTGTTGATATTCCAGATAGTGAAGATGAATTTAAGCAGTACTATAACGAAGTAGTAAAATTAACAGAGTTAGCGGAAAACTTATAATATAGATATTTATAGGGTCGACAAAATAATATGATTAGAATAGAATATGATATCAAAGCTGACGCCGCATATATATACTTCTCTAAATTTCCAGCGGCAAAAGTGGCACGAACCTATCCCTGTGATCCAAGCGAGGTTGAAGGAATGATTAGTTTAGATTTTGATGAAAATAATGTTTTGATTGGAGTAGAAGTTATAGATGCTAGTAAAAAGTTATCTAAGGAAATGATAGATAGCGCTGAGAAAATTTAAAGAAGCCTACTTTAGATAAATGGAAGGGAGTTAGTAATTTATGGGGAATGTGATATAACGGCAGATGGATAAACGCTAATTAGCGGGATAAAAAAATGTTAAATGATATGTTTAGTTCAAGTGATTTTAGAGCTTTTACTTATAACGAACTCCAGGGAACTCAATACATAGAGATAGCTTCAACGCCTGGAAATGAAAAAATATCAGTATGGGGTAAAAATTCTCTATACTTTTCTGATACCGTTTTCTCACTTGTTTTTTCCTATCCGTTACATAACTCTAGTGAGAAGTATGATTTATTTGGTTTCTGTGAATTTAGCGTGGATGAACAAGCTAATCTAGTTAAAGAGTTATCAAAGAATGGTGAAAATATAGATAGATTGGGTTCCTACGAAGATATTATAAATTTCTCTCAACGAGACGGAAATGAATTCCAATTTGAAGATATCATTCCCATGGACAATCAAGAAATCTCAAAAATAATAAAAGCGATGAATGATATAAATGTCTTAATGGGCAGGTTTGTAGAGGAGTCAATTAGGAAAGGAAATATTCTCTCCGTGTTAGGACTATAATTAATAGCAATGTTTTTTCAGTAGACCAAAACAGCTTTCTAATAGTATGCCAATAAATCCCAACACAAGAAAAAATTTAAAAGGGGCTGAAAATCCAGAGTTCATACGAATAATATTGGGTCTCTTTCGTTATGACTCGCCGTCTGGAAGACAAATTGCTGATGCAATCACTTATGAGAAAGAGACAGGCGACGTAATTGGGAAGAGTATAGAAGCATTTTCTGGAGATTTCACTGATGGACAAGTTATCGACTCTATTTGTAGTATAAGTCCAGATTTTGCAGAGAACTTAATGAACTATTCTGTGAATATTCCTGAAAATGACAGGACATTTAGCCTGTTGTTGGATAAATTTTCGGAGTATATTGTTGAACAGTATAAAGCGGGAAATACGAATAAATTTTCAGAAATATTTGACTTAATTGAACAGTGTCTCTCAAGGGGCACTGAAACTGTACATCATGGTATAACTACGAATGTTTTAGAAAATATTCAAAATTTTGCCGGAAACCAAGACATAAATCCTAATGTATTTCTTCAATACTTAGGTAAAAATTCAGAAATGTGGTGGAATGAAATCGATAGATTTTGGCATGATTTAGAGAAATATTATAAGACAAAATATCCGGATCAACCTGGATAGAATTTATTATGAAAGTTCATAAACTAGAATTCGTTATTGCCAATCCCGAGGATGAAGAAAATTATCCGCAGTTTATACCTACTATAGACGGCCATAAAGAAGCGGCTAGTCTTCTTATCTTTCCCCTTGAACTAAGCGAAAAAAAGGATGGTATGTACCCTATTCTAAATTGTGGTTGCGGAGAATGGGGTTGCGGAGGATACTATGTTGATGTAAAAAATACGGAAGAATATATTATTTGGGATGGCCTTTATGGTCTTGTCAACCAAAAGAGAAAAATAGAAGTTCTGCACGCTGTTACTCCAATATATTTTCTTAGAAAAGAATATAATGCATTGGTAAAAAATTTGTTAGTACAGAAAGATAGATATAAATACGAAGCGAATGTTTACAACATTGACAAAGAGCAGTATGAAACTGGTGGTTTAAAGTCTCTTGTATACATGGAGGAACTAGATCTAGAATAGTGGTCATTCTTCGAGCATTGTCTTAAAAGCCCTAGTTTTCTAGGGCTTTTGCTGTTGGTAACTCCTCTTCGCGAGGACTTGGATTTAAGCTAGAATGGGTGGACTTTTTTGAAAAATTTTGTTGTTATTTTTTTATGCTAACATTAAATATAAGATCTCTATTGATACTGTAATTATATTTTGATATAATCATTTAATAACTCTCCATTATTATTAATAATGAAGAAATATGAAGAAAGAACTAACCCTTTTAACAGTAATTGAGAAATTAGATCAACTCTCCAATAAAGTTGAGCTGGGTTTTAATGGTTTTAATGAAAAATTTCAAGGCATTGAAGAAAAATTTACAGGTATAGACAAACAGTTTGAAGGTATTAATAAGCGCTTTGATATTCATGATGAATTTTTTGTTGCAATAAAACAAAGTTTTAATCATGTTGATGACAGATTTAGTAAAGTTGCAGATAGGTTAGATTTAATTGAGACAAATATGTCCACGCAAAGTCAATTTGATAAATTACTTTCTATCTTAGAAGATAATAGAATTGTTTCCAAAAGTAGTACGAAATTTGTGAAAGCACTTCCTTAGTTAGCGTGCACTTCGTGGTTTAAAATAATTCCCTCCATACCCTCCTTTACTAACTAATAAAGGAGGGTATGTTATTTTTTAATTTTCTTTTTGCTCTTTCAGGAGTTTATTATATTCATCCGGACCACTTAGGTGGCGCCGGTCTCGTAACGGATAATACTTCACAAGTCGACGAAGTAATAGACTTTTACCCGTACGGCTCGCTTCGTCATGATCAACAATTCGGTAATCATAACGAAAAAAGAAAGTATATTGGGCAAGAGCATGATATCACTGGACTAGAATATTTAAACGCCCGATATTATGACTCTAAACTTGGGCGATTTTTAAGTCATGATCCTGAGTTCTGGCCAGGTCCCAATTTAGAATATTTAGTTGATCCGCAGCAGTTAAATGCATATAGTTATGCTCGGAATAACCCAATTATTTTATTGGATCCAAGTGGTTTATCAAGTGCGACGTATAATCCAATGCCGAAGAATGGTTGGAAATTTGGACAAGTTATGGGACAATTTAATGGAGTGAATGCATATTATAACGGCATTGGTAGTTCTAAAACAACCTATAGTTGCGTTGAATATGCTAAACGGTATATGTCGCAACAATATGGCATCAACGCCATTGGTCCAGTTGGAGATGCTAAAACAATGTGGGCGATGGTTGATACGATTAATAATCGTTTGGGGGCAGCAAAGTCAGAATACAGATTTGAGAAACATGCTAACGGAACAAGTGAATTGCCGGGAGCAGGGGATTTGTTATTTTGGACTGAAGGTAAGTATGGACATGTTATGGTCGTCACAGAATCCGTTTTTGATACAAAAAACAATAAAGGACATGTTGAGATCATTGATCAAAATGCGAGTAATAAATCGGTGCGTAATCTTGATATTCGAAAAAATGCAAAAGGATATGAGATTATGAAGAATGATCGAACGCCGGTAGCAGGTTGGTTTTCTCCAGTGAAACAAACTAAACCGATTCCAGTACAACAACAAAAAGAAAATAAGCCGGTTTCTAAGCAAAGCATTTTTGGCCGAATTAAACAGTTTTTTTCTAAATATTTTTAATATGAAAAATAAATTAATTCTAATCTCCTCGCTTATATTATTTATTGCAATTTTAATTGTGGTAAAAAATAATCCTTTACCTACAATCTCCAATACTTGTAAGAACAAAACTTTTACTATTGCTTCTAAACTGGAGTCAGGTGAAGAAGGAAAAGTATTTATAGATGATAATAGATGTGAATTTGTCAGTGAAAATAATGATTTAAATTTTGAAGTTATGGAAAATGGGGCAATACAAGATACAGTATATAGATCGAGTTTATATATTTGGAATCGAAATGAATTAAGTTTAGAAAAACAGATTCAACAGATTATTGATGATCGATCAAAATCAAAAACGTGCTCACTACACAAAAGCGACCAAATACATCGTGATGGACTTGAGTCATATTATTCTGATTGTTGGTTATTTGGTCAGCAAAGTGATTTTGCTTTTGAAAATTTTATAAGTACAAACAATCTGATTATAGGATATAGACAAGAAGGTTTGGATGGTATAGCGCCATTTAATTTCGCTTCAATTCATTTTCAACAAAATTAGTATTCAAAAAGGGAATCGTGAGATTCCCTTTTTTTGAAAGAACGTTGTAGCAAATTATTCCAGATCTTCAACAGCCTTTTTTATGGCTTCTTTAATTTCCTTGTCAAAGACCGTGGCGGGGAAATAATAATTAAATCCTGTGCCGTCTTCGTTGGGAATACAGTGTACCAAAGTTGGTATTCCTTCAAGGATTGAAAATGTTGGAATGTTTTTTCCCGGCGCTATCTGTATGCACCAAGGAAATGAAACACTTGGACTGTATTTCGATCGTTCGCCTCTGCCGCAATAAAAATCGTCTTCAAGTAAGGTGACCTTTTTCATCTGGCCGATACTTACGTCAATGACCCCGTTTTTATTGTTTGACCAGTTGTTGTCCTCATTACGAAGGACAGGCACTTGGTCGTCTTTATACACACCGCTTTCAACCATTGAGTGATTGTCATCAAAGTATAACCGTGAGATGAAGAACCATCCGCTTGGTGTATAAAAGATATGAGGCAATCCGGATTTGAGTGGTTCTATGCTGCCGGTAAATGTCGGAGCATTCTTCACTGTCGGGTTTAATGAATCCGCAGCGGGTTCAGTGGGAACCTTTTCATCGAGATTAGTCTCAATGATAGTCACACCGGTTGAGTCAGCGTCCTGTGCGTTAGTAGCAGAAAAGCTTAGTAAAATAATACAGCTCACTATGAGCGTTAATGTTTTCATTTTTTATTATCCTCCAAAAATGAATGTTGTTATTGGTTATAAAAAGATCAATTTTATGTGATGTTTTAGATTACATAAAAGCACGCTTTTTGTCAATAGCGCGCTATATATAGTCTTTATTATTTGAGTTTTTTGACGACTTCGTCTAGTTCTTCTTTTATTTCGCTAATGGCATTAACTTCGCTTTGCAGCTCTGTTTCAGTTTTTTCCGAAATCTTTTTTTCGCCCCTGAGTCCGCTGATAATGATTTCATTACCTAGGAAATTTGATACAAATAGTCCAATTATTAACAATATGACTGTACCGGCTAAAATTGACAGCGGGCCATCCCACCACAACTCATTGCTTAAATCAATCGTTGATCCGACTAAATGATTGGCTTGCCAGGTCAGCATCAGATAATCGGCAGTATGCCAAACACCACGCCAAAATAAGACAATACCAACAGCGCCGATAAAGGCGTAGGGAATAGGGAAGTGGCTTAAAAATCCGCGAACTTTGTCTTCAAGTAAATCAAAAAATCCTTTTTTCATACTTTATTGTTTGCGAGCGCGTAGAGAGAGAATAAAAATAATAATATAGAATATAAGTCCATACGCACAGCTTGGCAATATCATGGCGTAAGACGGTGCATCATTGGAAAAAAGTAGTTTAATCTCCGGAATGACCAGCCAGCCAGCAAATAAAATACCCAGGAAAGAAACAGCAATAATTGAGCGACGCAGAGTTTCCCGTTTATTCTTTTTATATAGACCAATGACACTGAGTATTAACATGGTCAAAAACATTGCAAAGCCGTACCAACACGCCGAGTATCCCAGAAAGTTTGGGCAGCTTTCATTAAATGCGCAGGTGCTGGTTAAGAGTTTCATGAAACTCAAATAACCGGCGAAAAGCGTTCCAACCAAAGCAAGATACGCTATTGTTTTAAAATAGGTAGTGTTCATATATTGTAATGATAACGCTATTTGAGAGAGTCTTCAAGTTCGTTTTCTCTTGAGTCGTTCGGAATGAGTCTTTTTAGTGTTGGTTGTTCTTTTTCTTGTACTGGTTGAATTCGATCAGGAATTGGCTGTCTCTCATCTTTTTCGTCATCCTTATTCTCTCGTTTTTCTTCTTCTCGAACTTTTTCGCGCTTAATTTTTATTCTTGATTCAGCAGCACGAGTTTTTAATCGTTCTATGGAAATATTTAGTTTTTCAGCTGCCTTGTCTTTGCCGCGTTCATTAAGTTTAGTTTTAACTTGTTCAAGTTTATCAAGAGTTTGTTCAAGATGAGTTTCGATTTCAACTTGCGCGGATTGCTGGCGCTTTTGAATTTCGTTTTTTTGTTCAATATTAGTTTGTGCACTTGCTTTAATATCTAATTTGCGCACTTCTTCAATACGTTTGTTTGTATGCTCGGCTTCAATCCTAGCTTGCTTCTCTTCGGAAACCGCCAACTTTGTTTCAATTTTTTCTGCCACCAATTTGATAGGATGCAGGAAATCTCCTGGCAGGGAAGTTTCTGTCGCATAGACGCTGCCACCTGCAATAATAATCGCAACAAGAACCGCCGCGGCGCTGATCGCGGTTTTGTATGAAAAAAATCCTACCGCAACATGGGTCGGTTGCGGCGGATTCGCTAATTTGTCCATCAATTCTTTTTTGAGGACCGCTTGGCGAAGGGGATTAAGTTGGTGCTGGCGTTCAAGTTCTTTTAACACGCCAGAAGTATCTTTGTTCATATTATTCACTAATTGTAAAATCTTGTCCTAGTTTTTTAATAGCTCGATGTTGCATGACGCGCACTGCAATGACAGTTTTACCCATAACTTTTGCTGTTTCTTCTACGCTAAACTCTTGTAAGAATCTTAGCTCAAGCACTTGTTTATAGCTCGCGGGCAATTCGTTTAAAATCGAGCGTAATTTTTCTTTATGGAGAATATCGTCGGTATTTTGTGCGGGATCGTCGTTATCTGCTAAATCATAATAGTTATCCAAGGTATCCGGCGTCGGTCGTCTTTTAACGGCACGGTATTGGTCGTTAATAAGATTACGAGCAATGGTATAGAGCCAGGCGTTGAAATAAAGCTTTTCCGGGTTAAGTTTTGGTAAAGCTTGCCAAGCCTTCATAAAGGTTTCCTGTAGGACATCCTCGGCCATTTCTCGAGTGGGGAGTTTGTAGCTAATGAAACGGTATATTTTAGCCGCGAAAAGATCATAGAGCTCTCCGAAAGCCGACTGGTCAAGTGCTTGTGCTCGTGTAATCAGTGCTTTTAGCTCGTTTGAGTCCATACTGAGCTGCTTAATATATAACGTAAGTATAAAACAATTGTTTCGACTTTTTTCAGCTTTTTAAAAGCTGCGTTTTTTGAAACCCGGCTTTCGGGCAAAGGGTTTGCGGTAGGGCTTGGAAAAACCTCCTTTGCTTCGCGCTTTGAACTTTGAAGTCTTAGGAGCTGGCGCAACATCGCTCATTGGTGCTGAGTGCGGAGACTGACGCAAAGGCAGTGATTTTTGAATTAAACGTTCAATATTTCTAATGTCATTTCGCTGATGAGGCATAGCAAAAGAAATAGCATGACCGCCAGCACCGGCACGACCTGTTCGTCCGATACGGTGAACATAATCCTCAGCTTGTTCTGGTAAATCATAATTAATAACCAAGGCGATATTTCTCACATCAATGCCTCGCGCTGCAATATCAGTCGCGACTAAGACGCGGTATCGGCCAAGTTTAAATCCTTCCAGTGCTTCGCGACGTTGACTTAAACTGCGATTAGAATGAATTTCATTGGCAGTGTGTCCCATCTTGCGTACAATCAACGCCAGTTTTTTCGCTTCATATTTAGTACGTGTAAAAATAAGCGTGCTACCTTTTCGTTCAGTTAATATATCTTTAAGTAGATGCGGTTTGTCCGGCTTTGGAATAAAGTAAATTTCTTGGCTCACGTCTTTAGCAGTACTTCCGGCCGGAGCGACTTCAATGCGCAAGGGGAGTTTCATGTACTGTGCAGCCAAGCCAACAATACGCGGCGGCATTGTTGCCGAGAAAAGCATTGTCTGCCTGTCGGCCGGCATTGCTTCTAAAATAATTTTGATTTGCGGCATAAAGCCCATATCGAGCATGCGATCAGCTTCGTCCATAACAAGTATTTTAACCGTTTTGAGTGAGACGGTGCGACGCGTTAAATGATCAATGAGGCGTCCTGGTGTCGCGACAATAATATGAACCTTTGACTTTAATTTTCTCAACTGTCTGCCAAAATCTTCACCGCCGATAAGTACAGCAGTTTTTAAACCAAAAGAACGGCCAAGTCGTTGCAAGGATTCTTCAACTTGTTGTGCTAGTTCTCTTGTCGGAACCAAAATAAGACCTTGTCCGCCATCGCGAGAAAGTCGTTGTAGCATTGGAATACCAAAGGCTAAGGTTTTGCCAGTACCGGTTTGGGCGATACCGATGATATCTTTGCCTTCGATGCCGGCTGGGATTGATTTATGTTGAATCGGAGTCGGTGTTTTAAAACGATTTTTTTCCAATATCTCGAGTAGTTTTGGCGCAATGCCAAGGCCTTGAAAGCCTGTTTCTTGTGTATTCATAGTGGCATCATAGCATAATCTTTACAAAATAGGGAAAATAGAAAAAGTGGGTAGGCATAAAAAATGGCTAACAATCGATTTTAATTTGACTTTAGTCTTATTAAGTTTCATGATTAAGTGTGAAGAAGCTGCAATGTTAATGAATATATTTACAAAGCATAAGCTGGTTTGGACAGAAAAAAAACTCGTAATTAATATTATTGCGAGTCTTCTGCTGCTTACCCTAAGTTTTTTTGTAAATTATTACGCCAATATTTATGCTTTGGTCAATCTCGGCGAGCCGGTAGGGGATTTGTTACTTGATATCTTACCGGTGCTTGATGTTCATCTTATTTTTTCCGAGGGTGCAGTACTATTTATCATATTATTGATTGCCTTATTCTTAAATGAACCGAAATCTATTCCCTTTGGAGTAAAGGCAATTGCCCTGTTTGTCATCGTGCGCTCGTTATTTATGATTCTGACTCACCTCGGAACACCGCATGGGCAGATAGTTATTGATCCAACTGATTTTGTTCAAACGATTAGCGCCGGCGGAGATTTATTCTTTTCAGCGCATACAGGATTGCCCTTCTTATTAGCTTTTGTATTTTGGAAACAAAAGATTTTAAGATATTTTTTCCTACTCTGCACACTAATCGGGGGGAGCGCCGTACTCCTTGGGCATTTGCATTATTCAATTGATGTCTTCGCCGCGCTGTTTATTTCTTACGGCATTTTTCAAATAGCTAAATATATGTTCAAAAGCGATTTTGAACTATTAGATAATTAGATGGATTTCTTGTATATATAACAAGCAGCACCCTTATTTGACATGAAAATCTAATCATGCTATACTATAAAAGTATTGCGCATATGAGGTTTGTGAAGTCGTCGATTCATTTTAAACAAAATATCACTTTACGCTTTTATTCATTCTGATACATCCATGAAAGGAACAATCAAAAAGTTGACCGATAAGGGTTTTGGTTTCATCTCTTCAGAAGGTCAGGAAAAGGACTTATTCTTCCACAGCAACAGCTTGGTAGGTGTCCAATTCGCTGAACTTCACGAAGGTGACGAAGTCACTTATGAGGTTGAACAATCTGAAAAGGGCCCGAACGCAGTTAACGTTCAGCGCGCTTAATAACTTTTAAAGTTACAAAATACCCCTGTCTGCCATTTGGCAGATAGGGGTATTTTTGTATATAATAGTTTGTAACCATTAATATCCATTTTATGAATGAAGACGCTATAGTAATAGAAAATCTTGTTAAATCATATAAAGACACTCAAGTCTTAAAAGGTTTGAATCTGCGAATTAAACGTGGCAGTGTTTTTGGTCTGCTCGGTCCGAACGGAGCAGGTAAGACTACAACCATTAGAATCTTAAGCACCCTCCTTGAAGCTGACAGCGGTTTGGTGCTTGTTAACGGACATAATGTTAAAACACACGCCGATGAAGTTCGCCACAGTATTGGACTAACCGGTCAGTATGCGGCGGTTGATGAATTGTTAAGCGGACGAGAAAATCTTGTGATGATGGGACGTCTGTATCATTTGAGTAAAAAAGATGCAAAAAAACGTGCTGAGGATTTACTTGAACAGTTTGATTTAATGGAAGCATCTGAACGCGCAGCTAAAACATACTCAGGAGGTATGCGCCGTCGTCTTGATCTTGCCTTGAGTTTAGTTGCGACACCACCAATTGTTTTTCTTGATGAACCGACGACGGGTCTTGATCCGCGCAGTCGTTTGGCGGTTTGGGATATTGTTGCAAAACTTAAAGCTTCGGGTGCTACTATCTTATTAACGACTCAGTATTTGGATGAAGCAGATACATTGGCTGATCGAATTGCGGTTATTGATCATGGCATTGTCATTGCTGAGGGTACGGCTGACGAATTAAAAGCTCGTGTTGGTAATGAGCGTCTTGAAGTGACGATTGCGACACAGAGTGATTTTGAAAAAGCCGTTCAGCTTATTACGGGAGATGGCTTGCAGGTCGACGAGGAAGATAAAAAAATCAGTATTGCGACAAGCGGAGCAGTGAGTGAAGTAAAAGCTATTCTTAATTTGATGGAAGAACATAATATTGAGCTTGATGCCTTGAGTTTACATAAACCGACATTGGATGATGTATTTTTGAAACTTACCGGACGTCAGACCGAAGAAACTAAACAATAATATGATACAGCAACATTCAAAATTATTCTGGGCATTCAATGATTCTTTAGTCCTGATTAAACGCAGCCTGTCTCATATTGTAAAAAACATGGACCAATTGCTCGGCGTTGCCTTTCAACCGATTATGTTTATGCTCTTATTCCGTTATGTGTTTGGTGGTGCGATTGATACTGGAGGAACAACCTACGTAAACTTTTTAGTTGCGGGTATTCTAGTTCAAACTGCGGCCTTCGGAGCATTGACTACGGCGATTGGCGTAACTACGGATTTACAACGGGGGATTGTCGATCGTATTAAATCTTTGCCTATTATCAGTTCAGCGTTGTTGATCGGACATGTGACTGCCGACTTACTCAGAAATATTTTATCTTCGGTAGTTATGATCGGAGTTGGTTTATTAGTGGGTTTCCGTCCGGACGCGAGTGTGAGCGAATGGTTTATGATTGCCGGCATTATTCTACTTTTCACTTTTGCTTTTTCTTGGCTCTCGGCGATTTTAGGTTTATTGGCGAAGTCGATAGAAGCCGTGCAGTGGTTGGGTTTTGTTTTAATTTTTCCTTTAACCTTTGCAAGTGCCGCGTTTGCGCCAACTTCAACAATGCCAACGGTCTTACGAGTCTTCGCTGAAAATCAGCCGGTCACGCATGTTATTGAAGCGATCCGAGCTTTAATGATTGGAACGCCGGTCGGGAATCATATAACAATGTCTTTGATTTGGTGTATTGGTATTATCATTGTCTCAATACCAACAGCCACAATTTTATATCGTAGGCATGGAGGAAAGTAAGTCAATTAAAAAACCTGTCATTAAATAATGACAGGTTTTTGATTAATAAGATATTTGCTATGCGGCAAGTTGCCATTTCTTGCACTGCTCAGCTGAAACAAGCTCAATTATTTTTGCTTGTTCATAATTTATTTCATCAACTAACAATGAAAGAGTGGTAATAAATTTTTGATCCAGGTGAGGAGGAAAACCACTCCCGGACATAAAATAATTATTAGTTAGAATTGAACCTCCGAATTGACCAGCTGTTGCATTTTCGCTTTCAAAACTTGTAACTTCATTGTATCCAGCAATACGCCGTCTTTCCAAGCGATCAATTTTCTCAAAGGCATATCTCATTTTTTCATTAATTTTATCATGTGGGATAAATCCAATGAGTTTTCCGCTCATTTCCCTGGGGCTAGATGAGATTTTTTCTTTGAGTGCCAGATAAATACCTTTTCTGTCACCTAGTTCATTTTTATAACGCTCCAAAAATGCAGGTAACAATAGTTGAGCAAGTTCAAAAATTTTTTCTTTTTCCAATTTGTTTATGTTTGATTTATGAATGTACTTTTAGTTTGAGACTTAGGAATATAACATAATGAGTATGGTCTGTCAAACCATACTGGATATATTTTTTAGCAAAATATGAGAATAATCTTAAAACAAAAAACCCACTAAAACAGGTTTTTTTGTTGTTAGTGGGTGTGGAGATTGTGTAGATTAGCTTTTATTATAGATGTCATACTTATCATATTCATCTAAATTTGGTTTTGTGTTGCAGCGTCCTGCGCTGCGTTTAACTTCTGAGTTGTATAGCGAATCGAAATCTTTTTTTGTTATAGACCGAGATCTTAAATTTACCTTAGATTTTAACTCTGTCTCATCACAAATGCTTTGGAAATGATTCATCTCTTCAAATAGTTCTAAATGACGCGCTATTACAGTGCGCCGCTCTACTCGCACAGCTGTTTTAAGAGAGATGCCTTGTAGAAAGTCACTATCCTTTTTTTCCCAGGTCAGGAACCTTTCATTGTCCCATGAGTCTCCAAGAAATAAACGCAGAGTCTTTCCGTCTATAAGCTCTCTTACTTTTTCATCCAGGCCAGTTTGTGCGAATTCTTCAGGCAAAATATAATTGCGTTCAAAAACAAAAGCTGAGTCATCGTCCAGATTTATGGCTTCAAAACGACAGGCTAGGACCTCTCCGCTTGTCAGTTGGGCGATTAGGGCGAACTTTTCATGTTCTTCTCGTTTAAATCCTAATGCCAATGAATATCTTGGATCACAGGCAGGCCCGAGTCCAATTAATTCCGGTAATGTGTCAGGAGAAACATTAAGATAAATTTCCATTTCTATTATTTTTTGATTTGTATTTAGTAAATTTTCCTAATCCCCGCAAAGGAACTAAAAAAATTCACTAAATTAAATCAAGTTTTAAAGGTGCTTTTTGAATACAAAAAAATATACCATAATGGTATGTTTTTGTCAAGTTCTCGGAGTTTAGGATATAGTTGGGGCGGTTTTAAGTATTTGATTTTTACTACTTAATCACAACTTGATAATCATTGAGCATACTCGTTACGATCAGAGTAACTATTTTAACTGAGTCTGTACGTGCCTCCTCAAAAATAGTCTCATTAGTCATAACTTGATTATTAGCACTTTCAATTAAAGCTTTAAGCGCTGTATTATAATCTTCGTTTTGTGTGTTTTTAAAAATTCCTTTTATTTTTTCTAAGATTGATTTATCTGCAATGACATCAAGCTCGCCAGATAATGAAGAGTCGAGTATTTCGGCATGTGGCAAGTTAATAGTTACGATTTTATTTTTAGAATCAACGGCAATATTTTCTAAACGCATATTTTTCATATCAACTCCGACATCAACCCGAACTAATCCAAAGACCGTGATTTTCTTGCCCGTAAATAAATCGGTCCAGTTATTATTCTTCGGCGTATCGATTTCCGTTTTACCGTTTACGAAAGCAGTTTTTGTAACTAAAAAATATTGATTGGTAATTTTATCAAGTATAACTTGTGAATTGACAATAGGTGGTCTATTCTCGCTAACGCCCAATTTCTTTCCTTCATAACGGCCATAGAAAAATACAGCCACTAGAATTAATAGAATAATGACAACAAAAAATAAAATGACTTTAATTCGGTTCATAATAGTTATGGATTATATTCGCTCAACGCTTAGGTCAGAGCGCCCTTGCAGAGGATTACAGTGACAATAAGAGCAGTATACAACAGGGGATGGGCGTGAGTAAATGAATTATGATTATGCCTGGCTTTTATTGAAACAAAAGCTATAGTATACTGATATTAAACATATGAGATTTGCTATTATAAACGATATTCACAACGGGCCGCCCACCAGTGGCTTTGCAAATGGCGTCCAAAGAAAACTCACCTACAAGGCGGAGAGTCTTGTCAAAGAATTTATTGAAGAAATGAATACCAAGACTCATCCTGAATTCGTTATCAACCTTGGTGACTTTATTGAAGATGTAAATAATAGGGAAATAGATCTCGAATATTTTAGAAAAACACATGATTTATTTAGTTCGTTAAAAATCCCTCTGTATGCATTAATAGGAAATCATGACGTTAGAACACTGACGGATAAAGACATGCTCGATATTTTAGGGTATGAAAAATTATATTACTGCTTTGATCATGGAGATTATCATTTTATTTGCTTGAGTTTCACAATGACAGGGAATCATAGGGAAAATTTGATCGATATAAAAGCCGAGGTTTTATCAGATCAACTAGAATGGTTGGCTGATGATCTCAAAATTACAGATAAGCCGGTCGTGGTTTTTATCCATTACGGACTGGCGGATGACGACATGAAAGGTAACTTTTGGTTCGAATCGGAGCCGAGGTATGCCTTATTGGAAAATAGAAAAGAGCTAAGGGAAATTTTGGAAAAATCAGGCAAAGTAAAAGCCGTTATTTCGGGCCACCAGCATTGGAATAGAATGAAAGTCCAAAATGACATTCCTTATTTTGTAGTCACCTCGCTTGTAGAGAATTTTAAAAATGATGGAGTTGCGGCCGAAGCTCATACGGTGGTTGATCTAGATAAAGATGGAATTATAGTTGATGTTAAAGGAAATGATCCAGCTACTTTTGAATACAAATTTTCTAAATAGTAGAAGCAAGAAAAGACTTCGCATTCGCGAAGTCTTTTGTTATTTGCTCGCTTATAGGGATGCCTTTAGAACCTTCGAGTTAACAAGTATATAAATAATAAACCCCATGCAAAGTATCTTTATTGCATGGGGTGAAGTTAGGCGCATATCTTCAAAGCTTTTTTAAATTGTTATTAGGATTCGCCGGCTGCCCTACGTTCTTCTTCGGAACGCCAGTCAATAAAAAGACCGTTCTTAGAGGTACCGCAGGATGTGTGTCCAGGCAACATTAGTTTCGTCAGCGTCCAGTATTGGAGCTGGGTGTGATACACGATACGGAGGGCATCACGCCAAGAGTTTCCACGACACTGTTCATAGCGGACCACTTTAAGTCCATCGACCTCGTGCTTTTTGATGATATCTTCGAAAACAGACGCCATCGTAGAAACATCGACGCCACGAGCTTCTGTACCCCTTAGAAAGATCCGCACTTTCTGTGGAGTGTCGAGACGCGCTGCGACCAGCGGGAAATCCTTTTTGAAGCTGTCTTCAAGTGTTGGATTGGGCCAGCGAGTGAGATTCTTACGATAAAAGGAAATGTCATCGTCGTCGATCAGCTCCGAATCTTGACGATTCAGATCCTCCAGCGATGGGATCAACTCTTCTAGTTCATCGACTGAGTTAATCGTGTCGAGAAACTGAATCCTTGCTCCCCACGGTGCATCTTTTTTAAAGGCGGCTTCCAATTCTTTTTTACGTTGAATGGAAAAGTTTTTTTCGTTGAACGTTTCCGTGTTTTTCATTTTTTGATTATTTAATTGTTTGAGATTATTGAGTTTTCTCAACCTCCTTAAAGAAGCAGGGAAAGCCCAATAAAGTAACAATTATAATCACTTTTTCAAAGTTCTTTTTGATACAAAAAATCATACCATATTGGTATGTTTTTGTCAAGTGCTCGGGGACAAGGATTCGAACCTCGATAGCCAGGACCAAAACCTGGAGTCCTACCTTTAGACGATCCCCGAATAAAATATGCAAATTGTAAAAACCTGGAGTCTCCGCTTCGGCGAGCGAAGCGAGACGAGCTACCTTTAGACGATCCCCGATCGTAACTCGCCGTCGCTGGAAGCGCAGGCAGATGTACCTAGATAATCTATAGATTTTTTAAGTTTTTGTCAAAGTTTGCTATACTATACAAGAACATTAATACTATGAAATCATATTTAAAATATATTTTAATCTGGGCGATTGTTGTGGTGCTTTTAGTTGGTGGTATTTTGGCCATCGGCGTATTTATAATGCGCCAAAGTGCTTCAGCCGATACCTTGCGCCTCGATGATCAAGAGGCGACGATCAGAGCGATTAATCGTGCGGCTCCCGCAGTAGTCAGTATTAATATAACGGAAACCGTTGATGTCGTGCTTGATGATCCGGCAACAGGCGGAACTAAGATTGAGACTCAGAAAGTACGGCGCGGCGCCGGTTCCGGTTTCCTTATTTCCGCGGACGGTTTGTTGTTAACGAATAAGCATGTCGCTGAAGCCGCAACAACCAACAAGGCCGAATATAAAATTACCCTTAACTCGGGCAAACAATATTTCGCTCAACTTATTGGTAAGGATCCGGTCGCGGATTTGGCGGTGCTAAAAATTTTTGATAAGAATTTACCATTTTTGGAATTAGCTGATTCAAATGCTTTGAAAGTCGGTACTTCAGTTATTGCTATCGGCAATGCGCTCGGACGTTACGATAACAGTGCAACCAAGGGAATTGTTTCAGGACTCGGACGAAGCGTTATTGCTGCTGGCAATAACGGTGAAGAAGAAATTCTTGAAAACGTTATTCAGACCGATGCGCAAATTAATTTTGGAAACTCCGGCGGACCCCTTGTTAATCTTGATGGGAAAGTGGTCGGTATTAACGTTGCTAAAGATGAAGGAGGGGAGAGTCTCGGTTTTGCTATTCCGGTTAATCAAGCCAAGCCGATTATTTCCAGTGCGAGAAGCAGCGGACGTATTATACGCTCACGACTCGGCGTTCGTTATCAGATTATTACTCCCGAGCTTGCTGAAGAAAAAAAATTGAGCCGAACAAGCGGCGCATTAGTTATTGTTGGAGAAAATAATGAAGCGGCGGTTTTTGAAGGCTCACCAGCAGCTAAAGCAGGAATACGCGAAGGAGATATTGTTTTTGAAGCTGACGGGAAGAAAATCGATGAACGTTTGACTTTGCAATCATATATCAGCCAATTCAGTCCTGGAAAAAAAATCGGTTTAAAGATTCAGCGCGGTAAAGAAATCTTTACTCGTGTTGTTACATTGGATGAATTAAAATAATATGAAACGTTTTGACTTTATTAGTATCGGTGGCGCCACTGAAGATGTCACAGCGGTCGTTGATGATTATTCTTTGTTAGATAATTCAGCTGATCCGATTCGCTCAAAGCTTATCGCGTTTGAATACGGCGCAAAAGTTGGTCTAAGCGATTTACACTCAAGCTTTGGTGGAGGAGCGGCCAATACCGCGGTTTGTGCAGCGCGTTTAGGGTTAAAGGTAGCAGCACATATCAGCTTGGGTCATGACAATCGCGGTGACAGAATCATGCGTAATTTAGTTACGCATAAGATTAACACGCGTTTTGTTGTCCGTTCTAAGGGAGAATCCGGACTGTCTTTTATTGTTAAAACTCCGTCTCACGAACACATTCTTTTTACTCATCGCGGTGTTAATGACCGCTTGGAAATATCTAATAAGCTACTGAGTGCTATGCGTAAAGCACGGCGTGTATACGTCAGTTCGTTGTCAGGTTCATGGCGTATGGTCATTAAGCAAATCGGTGACAGCGCTGCACGCATCGCGTGGAACCCGGGACGTTTGCAACTTTTGGCGGGCTATTCGACATTAAAGAATTTCTTGCAAGAGGTGGAAATATTAATATTAAATAAGGACGAAGCCACTGAACTTTTAATTTCAAAGCCGGGTGTAAAAAAATCTTCATACTCGCGCACAGATCTTTTGCGCGCTTTGTCAAAGATGGGTCCGAAGATTGTATTAATTACTGAAGGCAAGAAAGGCGCCTCACTTATTTTCGAAAATAAAATTTATATTCAAAAATCTGTGGCTAAGAAAGCTGTTGATACAACCGGAGTGGGCGATGCTTTTGCGGCGACCTTTGTCTCGTATTACGACAAGACGCATGACATTGCTCGTTCCTTGCGTGCTGCCGCGAAGAACGCCGCATCAGTTGTAAGTAAGCCAGGTGCTCAACATGGCTTGAAAACCAAGAGTGAACTTGGCATATAGCATATGCCTGAATTGCCGGAAATAGAAACAATCGCGCGAGATTTACACAAGTATCTTAAGAATGAGACGATTGTTAAAATCGAATATGTAAATCCGGGGAAAATACTGCGCACTAAGCAGTCTTTTTTTACAGTCAAATTAAAAAACCAAAAAATTAAGCGAGTTTTTCGCCGTGCTAAAATGGCAGTTATCGAATTGAGTTCCGGTTTTGTAGTCTTTCATTTAAAGATGACGGGACAATTAGTCTATCGCTCGGGTAAGCTTATAGTCGCTGGCGGTCATCCGATCGTATCAACTGGATTAGTTGTACCAAATAAATTTACTCGACTAGTGTTTCATTTTAAAAATAAAGGCCTACTCTACTTTAATGATATTCGAAAGTTCGCTTGGGTTGAATATATGAGTGTTGCAGATTTTAAAGCTTATGAAAAAAAGCTTGGTCATGAACCACTCTCCGGGACTTTGACGTTAGCAGGATTCAAGACATTAATTGCGAGACGTTCGGGTACCAGTATCAAGGCCGCGTTATTGGATCAAAAGCTTGTTTCAGGTCTTGGTAATATTTATGTTGATGAGGTTTTGTTCAAGGCAAGGGTCCAGCCAGCTCGAAGAGTTAAAACTTTGAAGTCAGTTGAGCTTCAGAAGATATTCAGGGCGATTACGACAATTCTTGAAAAAGCTGTTCTATTTCGCGGTACTACCTTTAGTAATTATACGGACGGCGACGGTCGCAAAGGCAATTTTATGGCGCATTTACAGGTGTATGGACGACAAGGCAAAGCCTGCCTAGTATGCAAGAGAAGATTAGAAAAAAGCAGGGTAGCGGGACGGGGAACCCATTTTTGCTCGCATTGCCAGAAATAGGAATAGTTGTTGTTATAAAGCTTTTTTAGTATACTGTAAGTGTAGTTTTCTCTATGAAATTTAGATTATTAATTATAGTTGCATTAGTTTCATTATTTGCCTTGCCCGTTTTTGCTCAGACGGAGTCTGCTTCGGAAACTGCGCCAGAACCGGGTCCGGGAAATAATGTAATAGTAAATTCACGAGATGCCATCGGATTGCGTGTTGTACCAAATCCGGAACATTATTCTCCGCTTTTGTGGTACCAAAAAAATATTCAAGTCAAAGGTGCTCCTCAGTCGTTGATTGTTGACGGCTATGAAGCTGTACGTGATGGACGAAGCGTCTATGTTAATGCCGCAAAACTTGTGACTGTTAAGCGATGTTCAAATAATCCTGCGATTATTTGTCAAAGCGATAATCAATGTGGTCAGATTCCAAATAATGAAACGCGCTTGCCCGAATTTTTTATCCCTACTGCGTGGGCGGCAAATACCTGCGATACTTCAACTACACCTGAACTCTATACAAACATTTACATCATTTCATACAATCAGGATCCCGAGAACGCGACAACAGATATTTTCGGTCAACTCTTGCAGTACTGGAAATTTAATATTGAAGTTAAAAATTGTAGTGTTACTGTTACTCAAGCCTGCGATGAAAGAACACCTTGCCCGGGAACTGAACTGTGTCAGCAAACAGGTTCATGTAGTGATAACCCGCAGAAAGCTTGTGTCATTGATTCTGATTGTAATGAAGGAGCGTTTTGTAACAGCAAAAAATCAACGGTTGTTCGCGATACACGTCGCTTGTCCGATTTGCGAGTTATAAAAGATAAGCTTGAGGATTATAACAGAATAACACGTCGTTATCCGAGCTTAGAGAGCGGAACATACTTAACCAATCGCAGTGTTTCAACCTGGCCGAGTTGGTCAGGAACATTTAGTTCTACACTCGGGTCCAATGTTCCCGTAGATCAAATCAATAAAATGGGAACATGCCCAGCTGGTTTTGAAGCAAGCACTTGCTGGAACGATACAACAAAGCAATTCGCTGGAACTGCGGATCCGCTCGCTATGCCCGCCGGCTCTAAAGTTTATTATTATCAGTATAAGCCGGCTGATAACAGTTATAGATTTTGCAGTATTGTAGAATCCGGATATATCCAGGCCAAAGCGCCGGGAACGCCGTATTGCCAAGCTGGTCGCAACTGTGTTCGCAATTGTTCGGGTAGGAATTGCGGTTCGGACGGTTGCGGAGGAAGTTGCGGGACTTGTGCTACGGGATCAACCTGTCAAAGCGGACTTTGTCGAATAAATAGTGGAATACAGAATCAACAATAATAAAATATAAAATGTAGGCGCATGCCATGGCATGCGCCTACATTTTATTTATAATAGATGCAAAATGATTGCGACCAGAAATCCAATGATGGAACCGACGATTAATTGTTTCGGAGTATGCCCAACTTTTTCTTTAAGTAGGGGATAAGTATCATCAATATACGCATCATCACCTAAATCTTCCACTAACTCATTAATTACTTTTCCTTGCTTTCCTATATATTGTCTTATTCCTACAGCATCACGAATTGATAAAAAGGCGAATAAAGCGGCAATGGCGAAGGGAGCTGATTCAATTCCAAGCCGCAATCCGATGATAGTGGCCAGTGATACAGTAACAGCGGCGTGGCTTGATGGCATGCCGGAATAAGCGATTAAATTTTTAAAACTAAATTGAAGCTTATTTTTTCTAACAAAAAATTTGCTAACCTGAGCAATAATAACGGCGATAAGGGGAACGACAAGATAGATGTATGACATATGTTATACTGTTAGTATACTAAAGCCCACATAAAAGACAAGCTGAATATGAAAAAAATAGTATTACTCATTTCTCTAGCCGCTCTCTGCCTGATTTGGTATCAGTCTCGTTTGTTATCTCGCTCAGATAATAATGAAGTGACGACTGTTACAATTGATAAAGGCGAAAGCACAGCAGAGCTAGCCAAAGATTTGGATAAAGAAAAGTTAATTTCTTCGAGTCTCGCTTTTAAAATCTATTTTTATGTTCATCGATCGCAGTTGATTAAGGCGGGGCAATATAGTATCGAACCAAAAACAAAGACACGCGATTTAATTAAGCGGTTTGTTGAGGGTAAAGTTGCGGACAGAGAAGTCTCGGTTTTAATTCGCGAAGGTCTGACCGTTAAGGAAATTAATGAGTACTTAAAAAAAGAAGGCTTTATGAAAGATGATAGTTTTTTGAATAAAGCCAAGCAATATGAAGGATACTTATTCCCTGATACCTATCGGATGTTTAAGGATTTTACGGCTGATGATTTAATTACGAAAATGCGTGCTAATTTTGAAAAAAAATTAACTCCGGATTTGCGCGCGGCTATGGAGACTTCAGGTCATAAAGGCGAAGATATTATTATTATGGCCTCTATTCTCGAAAAAGAAGTCCGCACTGAGGAAGAGATGAAAATCGCCTCTGGATTATTCTGGGATCGAATGAAAGTCGGTCAAGCTTTGCAATCCTGCGCGACGCTCGCCTTTATTCTCGGCGTTAATAAGCCGCAGTATAGTTATGAAGATACACAAATTGATTCGCCGTATAATACCTATCAGCACCCAGGTCTTCCGCCTGGACCGGTTTCAAATCCCGGATTAAGGGCGATTAAAGCCGCAATTTATCCGACTAAGACGGACTATAATTATTTTCTCTCTCGCCCTGACACTGGAGAAACCATTTTTTCTGTAACTCTTGAGGAACATAACGCCGCTAAAGCAAAATATTTAAAGTAAATCCCTTGACAGGGCTCGTGCGCTCTGGTAGACTGCAAGAGTCCTAGACAGCAGGCAAACACTAAGCCCTGCCGAGACATATTTATATAGCTTTGTTGCTATTTGAATCTGGGACTGTAAAGGTCGTAGATTTTTTGTTTTATAACGGAAAATCAATAATATATTTTACTGTATGCCAAAAACAAAGCAGAAAAAACAGGAAATCAGCCGAGATATCTCCGAACGCTTAAAGAAAGCCAAGTCGGTTGTCTTTACGAGTTTCAACGCTTTGACCGTTAAGGAAAACGAAGCCTTGCGCGTCGAGCTTGGAAAAGAAGATAGCGAATATTACGCTGCGAAGAAAACCTTATTGGCTCGTACTTTAAACGAAGCCAAGATCGAGGTTGACGCTCGCGAATTTGACGGACAAGTTGCTGTGACTTTCGGTTACGCCGATGAAGTCGCTCCGGCTAAAGTCTTGGCCAAATTTGTTAAAGACACTGAAGGACGCATTTCATTTTTGGGAGGAATTTTAGACGGGAAGTTTATTGATGCCGCTGGTATCAAGCAATTTGCCTCATTGCCTTCGAAAGAAGAATTGTATGCCAAGTTGGTTGGTTCAATCAACGCTCCGGTTTCCGGTTTTGTCAATGTTCTCGCCGGCAATCTCCGTTCATTTATGAACGTCTTGTCAGCCATTAAAGATACTAAATAATTTCAAACGTATGTCAGAAGAAAAAAAAGAAGTGACCGTTCCTGAAAAGTTCAAGTCACTTGTCGAATCAATTGAAAAGATGTCTGTTCTTGACTTAGCCGAATTGGTTAAGATCTTAGAAGAGAAGTTTGGTGTTTCTGCCGCCGCTCCAGCCATGATGATGGCTTCAGCTGGTGCCGCCGCTCCTGCTGCTGAAGAAAAAGACAGTTTTGATGTCGAAATCACAGAAGCTGGTGCAAACAAAATCGCCGTTATTAAAGCCTTGCGTGAAGTAGTGTCTGAACTCGGTTTGGCTGATGCCAAAGCTGTAGTCGACGCCGCTCCGAAAGTTGTTAAAGAAGGTGTGAAGAAAGAAGATGCTGAAGCTATCAAGAAGAAGCTTGAAGAAGCTGGCGCCAAGGTTACTTTGAAATAAATAATCTTGTTTAAAAGAGGCCCCCATTGGGGGCCTCTTTTATTGTATCTTTTTATTCTTCAAAATGTTTTGCTTCAGTTTTATAGATTGATTTTCCGTTAAGGAAATAAACAAGGCGATTTCTTTGATCAACAACTGCGTCGCGCAGATCATTGAGATTATCACCAGCATACTGGGCGATATAGGTTCCGGTTTTATTATAGACGAGCATTCTATTATGCTTTGCTTCTATGATGTAGAGAAAGTTAAGGTCGGGAGAAACGGAAATCTTAGTCGGTGATTCAAGGCTTGGTGATACCGGGTCAAGTGTAAGTGCCTCGCGTTGTCCGCCGGACAGCTTAGTAACAGTATTATTTTCAATCAAGTAAATCCGTCCATCAATTGCGAGAGAACTGATCTTGCCAAGCGGGGAACTGTCTTTATACCAATCCATGCGGCTCGTAAAACTGTTATTATTCTTATCCAAGTTGAAGCGGTTGATCATACCGTTGCCTGCTGAGTATAAGCGGTTGTTATATATGGCCGCTGCCTCTAAGGGATCGCTAGGATTATCGATTGTCAGGTTAGTGAATACGTTACCTTCATTTAGATACGAAAGAACCGAATTTTTCCCAATGATATATTGGTTAGGCGTATCGACGCTGGCAGCAACAATAGACTCGATCGGGAATTTGTCGCTTGAGGCCGGTTCTGAAAGTCCGCCGTCAGCGCTGATTTTGCGAACTGATTGCGCGGGAATTGATACTGCGTATACTGATCCATCATTACTCAAAAGGAATTGAGTTTCGTCAGCCAGGTCAAGCAGGGGAGCGCCGGCCGCGAGACGATAGATGTTATAAATACTGTCGAGTTTATTTTCGTAACGTGTTTTGTATTCGGCTTGACGTGTTTTATCTTCCTCGCTGCGTGTCGGGAATTGTGTAATTAGGCCGCTCATCTCGTCGAGTAATTGCTTGGCGCCTTCGCGATTGTTATATAACAGCGTAGCTTCAAGTTGATTTTCTTTTTGAGTGAACTGTTCGGTCAAAGCTGTAATTTGCTTCTTTGCTTCGGCGCGGCGCGAACTTATACTGGTATACACAACACTACCGAGAAAAGCGACTATGCAGATGCCGATAACAACCAATAAGGTTTTTCTTTTTTTGTCTAAGCCGTTAAAGCGATTGATAGCACTTATGCCTTTTTGAGCTGTTTGAAATGAAGTTTGTTTAATTTCGGAAAGCGCATTTTTTCGAGCTTGAGGACTTGATACCAAATGAGCAAGCTGGATGACGCCCTTCCAAATTAACATAAACAATGCGGAGAGAAATGCGGCGGCACCTTGTCCCAGTGTCACAATTTTCTTTTTAAGACTCAAACGTTCTCCGGCAATATTAAGTTGGCGCGCCTTGTCATTGGCAAAGCTTTTAATATTTTTTGAAACCGGGCTAAGTTTCGAAAGCCACTTCTTAATATTAACCATGCCTGAAGGACTTAAGAGTTGCTCGGTTTTTTCTTGAGTTTGGTTCAGTTGATTGACTGATGATCGGCCCATGCCAACCGGCATTGTTCCCGGTAAACCGAATGTCGCGGCCGGTGCGGCAAACGCGTCTTTTTCTCCCGTAGTGTTTTTAATAATCAAACCAAAGAAGGGGACAAAGGCATTAGTTTGCTCAAGCATGTTTTTAACTTGCTCGGCGGCGCCTGAAGGGGGAAGCGTGGTGATAATGTCCGTGAGTTGTTTCTTTGTCAGGTATTCGAACAAGGCCTCATTGGCAAAAAAGAAATAGCCGTGAGCCGGCAACGCTCCGGCGACAATGTTTGTAAAGAAAGTATTAGCTTGCGGAATTTCTTGGGTCGGGTCGTTCGTTTTTTCGGTAATATCGACCAGGCTGTAATCGGCGAGCATTTCGCCGTTCTTATTTTTTGGTCTATATAATAGAATGGCCTTACCTTGGCCCAGCTGACTGAAGAATAATTTATTGCCGTGAATTAATCCGACAGTGGCGTGAAGGTCACTCGAAGAGATACGAATCTTTTCTTGTTCAATAATTTCCGCCAAGTTGCGATTAAGTTTTGCTACTGCGGCTTCAAAAACAGTTTCAGGTTTAATAATGCCCATGCGTTCACGCATTAAGAAAATTTCGCTTTCATAATACTGGCGATACGCATCTGCAATGATAAAATCAGCCAAACGAATGTCTTCCGGGCGTTCAACTTCAATCTCTAACAAAACAAAAAGCCGGCCGGCGAGAAGTTCTTCCTCGGCCGACGGCTGGCTGACAAACACCCGACTTGATACATTTAATTTTTGACGCGGGTTCACGGTAAGAGGCGCCACTTTGTAGCTCATAGGCTGATTCACTATTTGACGAGAGTATAATAGTAGTATACGATGAAAGTCGTTAAAAATCAACAAAATCGCGGAATTCCGCCCGTACTATGTTAGCAAAACTTTTTGGCTCGGTTGCGCGCGTAAAAATTTTAAAATTATGCCTTTTAAATCCGGATAACGCTTATTTTATCCGGCAGGTTTCACGTCATCTTAATTTGCAGCTTAATGCTGTTCGTCGCGAACTTGAAAACTTAGAAACTATGGGTTTACTGACTACGCATCAAGGAAATGATGAAGATCATGAAGATGGAGGACGAACCGACCGCAAATTTTACCAAGCCAACAAAGATTTTGTACTTTTTAATGAGATCCGTGAATTGATCATTAAGGGTCAAATTTTGTCAGAAAAAGATTTTACCGAGAAATTAAGAAAACAGGGCCAAATAAAATTATTGGTTCTTTCCGGTTTGTTTTTGAATGATAAGCAGTCGCCGGTTGATATGCTTATAGTAGGGGAGTTTAATAAGGATAAAGTTGCTAAACTTATTAAAGAATTGGAAGATGAGTTGGTGAATGAAGTAAATTATGCGGTTTTGACCGAAGAAGAGTTCCGCTATCGACAGCAGATGACTGATGTTTTCTTGTATGCCCTACTTGAAAGTAAAAAGATTATTGTGATTGATGAGCGGGGTTACTTAAAAATGTCTTAAATCCCTATAATTATTTTAAAAGAAAGGCCGAATCCAGGTCTTTTTTTGTAATCTTTAAGCTTTTCAAGCGTTTGTTAAACTGAGTATATGGCTTGTTTTTATGCAATATTGACATAATTTTGATTACATGCTATAGTATGAGTCATATTTAAACAAACTAATCCTTTATGGAATTTAACGACTTTATTAACTTGGTCGCGCGTAAGCGTAAAACCGTGTATGGCATCATCGCCCTCTTTATATTATTGGGGGTTGGTGTGATTGCTGTGCAGCGTTTTAAGTATAGTTCTAAATCACAGCTTTTGGTTGTGCAAGAATATAACCGTAGCGTTGACGCCTATACCGCTTCAAAATCAAACGAATATCTTTCAAGCGTTCTCGCGAACGTTGTAACCTCAAACTCATTCTTTACTAAAGTAATGGAGTCGGGCTTTTCAATCAATCAAGGATATTTTGGTGATAACACCAAAGATCAGATGACAGAATGGAATCGCACAGTTACAGCCAAGAGTATTAACGACTCGGGTATTATCGCGATTACCGTGTATCACCCAAATCGTAACCAGGCTGAACAAATTGATCGCGCCATTAACTTTGTCATAATGACTCAGAACACCGCTTATCACGGATCCGGCGATGCGGTTAAGGTTCGTTTAATTGACCAACCGATTAATTCAACCTGGCCGGTACGTCCGAATGTTTTTTTGATTATCAGTATTGCCGTCTTACTCGGATTTTTAACCAGCTTGGTGTACCTCTACTTGATTCCGCAAAACATGATTCAGATTCCGCACAGCTACGGACAAAAAACAACCTTGAAGTCTGCGCCATCTTCACCCAACTTTCACGCTGCACACGCAGAAGAACAGTACCCTGACATGATTGGCGAGGGAGGCTATCTTGAAGAAGTAAGGCCATTGACTGTTGAAGAGATCGCTCGTCAAGGAAATATGCGAAATATCCTTAAATAACTTTAAGACAGAACACTGCCATTAAGCTTGACAATAGTTGAGCTTCATGGTAGGATTATGGATTAAAGAAATTCAGAAAGTAAATTAAAAACCAATAAATAAATCATTCGCGAGAGCGTTTGAAAGGAGCTAATAATGCAGAGAATAATTAATTTTCTTGTTGTGTTGTTTGTTTTTACAGCGGTAACAAATATTTTTGCTCAGTCTAATTCAGACGTGGAGAAATTCCGTCAGAAGAAAAACGGAGAAGAAAAAAAGACCGAAGAAACACAAACAGAAGAAACACAAAAGCCGGAAAAGCGGGACACTGAGGTGTATTATCCGAACCAAAATTCTGATAAACCTTATGTAGCACCGTACAAGCCGTACAAAAAACCCAAAACATTTCTCAGAAGGAAAAACAACTATGACGCAATTCTTGGTCTTAGTAAGTTTAATACTGGTCACTCTTTAGATGGTGGCGGAGAGTATGTTTGGTTGGAAGGCAAAGGAAACGTTTTAGATCCAAAGAAGAAAGAAGGTACTCTGATGTTGGGTGCTGTAGGATACTACGGCAATTACTCAGCAAGGTTTGAAAACGACCAGGTCGGTCAGTACAATTCAATTGTTACTGACTTTGGTCTCGGTGCAATTGTTAACAGAAATAACGTTACAGAGGACATGAACTCTTGGACTTTAAGCCTGTTAGCGATTCACACAAAAATTAAAGGTCAGACTGGTCCCTATAACAGGGAACAGATAAACAATGACTTCTTAGTAAATTTGTGTGTTACACCATCAGCAAAATCTCAGGATGCCACATTTCTTGTAAGGACTGAAGTTGCAGCATACTATCGCGGCAATATTACAAGGTCAGTGAGTTCAAGATACGATACAACAAAGATCACGGGCGACCATATGGTCGATACCCGGGCTTGGGGTATTGTTGGAACCGCCGTTGTCTTAAAAGAAAATTTGGGAGGATTATTATTCCTTTCAAAGAAATTCGATCTGGAAATACCGCTATCATTAGGGTACGACTTCCAGAATGAAGGTAAGTTGGAAAGATTGGTGTTAGGAGCAGCCGCCTGGATTAATTACCAGGGCAACCAATTCTTACAATTACTCGTGAGAGCGTATATGCAGTTGAACTCAAACTCATTGGATAACGTAACAACTATTCTTGAGGCAAAGATTAACGTGCTCTCCTTCTTGAACCGATTCTAACACGAATATAAAAAAGTAACATAATAAAAAAAACTAAAAGAGGTAATAAAAAATGGAACCAACCACAACAATCATACAAAAAAAGACTCCCTGGGGAGCAATCTTAGGAATAGGTATTCCTGTTCTATTTATACTCTGTTTTTTCTCCATGATCCTTGGCGGCGCCTTAACAAGAATACTGTTTCCTAAAACAGTGGTTATTGAAAAGGTAGTTTCGGATAAAAATACACAACAGGACTTCCAACGGCAGAATCAGCAGAACAACACTGATAAAAAAGAAACAACTGAGAACAAATCAAAGGTATGGATGCTCGGAACATCTGCAGGACTGCAACCGCTTCCAACCGAGATGACTGGCGATTATGGCTTTATTATAACTCCCGAAGGGAAAGTAAGAGCATATATATCCAGGGAAATCGAAGCAAAGTGGAAAAAAGGCAGAACCAATAAGACACAAGCACGCGGTTGTTTTAACGGCTGGCAGAACGAACCTGTTAGTTATACCGATCAGTATGCGTATGTAGACGGAAACATGACTCCGACTGCGATACCTAATGATGACGGAACTACTACATATCAAATTGATTTCGTATTTGAATTCTGGCCAAGAAGCGGTCATTACCCCGCTCTTGAAATTGAAGCTGATCTTTCAAGGCTTCAGAACATGCATAATGTTGCACTGAATTCACTGAAAAACGGTTATGATATCAGGTATTTGGTATACCAGCAGTTACCAAGCTAAACTTCATACAGGTAAATTTGTACATTTTTTAAAAAAGGCGTTGTTGAAAAACAACGCCTTTTTCACACCCAAAACGCCTATTGACAAGAGTTGATATATCTGATATATTACTATATTAATTACTAACGTATTTTTAAATAACCAAACGAGGGCTATATAATGCTAAAAACTCTTTTTGTTGCACTGTTCTTTTTTACAATTTTTATATCCGCTTCTAACGCTCAGACAAGCTGGGTTGTTGCTGATGGATCTTCATACCAGATAAACTCAGGCTGGATCGCGGACTATTTTCCGCTTTCAGGAGTTACCAAAGTTGAGGTAACCGGCCCTGGAACCAACTGGGCTTGGCAGGAAATGTCACTCCAGGGGGACATGTACTCTCTGTCATGCAAAACGTATTCCTTAAAAAAGAATGAGTTTTGTATCAGAGTTACAACTGGCGGAGAAGTTCAGCACTTTCCTGAGTATATCAGGATATTCAACTCTGAGAATCCTCAGAACCCGGATCCTCGACTTTTACCCGGATCATATAAAATGAACGACACTGATGATGGATCAAACTTCACACAGTCAATCATTTTTTAGCTGACGGAAGCCGGAAACATTTTAAAAGGGAGACCAAACGCTCCCTTTTGTAATATTGATTTTTATGCGTTTTTATAGTGTAATTAAGATATGAAAGAGTCAAAGACTATCGAAAGACGAAGCCAAATTTTTCTACTCATTATCGGAGCCTCAGCCGCGGCTTCCGTTATTTTAATTTTAGCGAGCAGCTGGCCCCAACAAATGATTGCTGCCCTTCTTATGAGCGGACTCATTCTTCTTGCAGCTTTTAAGCCAACCTGGTCATTATATTTAATGGCTCTGACCTTGCCGATTATCAATTGGTCTTTCCCTTTTGACGGATTACTGATTCCTTTGGCGGATCTGGTTGCCTTACTTAGTTTAATAGGTTACGCGAGCGGTCAAATTTTTACATTTTTATTTGATCGCAAAAATTTTAAATTGTCATGGCCCTTCCTCGGCAGTTTCACAATATTTTTTGTTGCTACATTGATTTCCAGTATCTTTGCCGAATACCCGCTTGCGAGCGCGTGGTACTCGGTTCGTTGGATTTTATTTTTCTATGTGGCATTCATCTGGATGCCAATAAATATTATTACGAATCGCACAATCTTAAAGCGAACGATTATCTGCCTTGTGATTGCGGGTCTGGCCGTAGCTTTGATCGGTTTAACCTCATTATCGGCGCAGGATTGGCAAAACAGTTTTGCGCGCATCAAGCCGACAAAAATGTTTGGCGGTTATCCGATTGGCGAGAATCAAAATCTTATCGCGGAGTTTTTAGTCATTCTTGTATTCTTAACTATTGCTCTTAAGCAATTTGTGAGCGGTGAGCAACTTAAGAAATGGCTAAATGTTATTACATTGTTGTTCGCAGCAGTGGCTGTCGGAACTTTTTCACGTGCCGGTTGGATTGCGTTATACTTTCAATCCTTTATGTATTTGGTATACCATCGTAAAGAATTAATAAGACGTTACTTCTTGCCGATTATAATTATGGTTATGATCGCCGCGCCTTTGTCATTTTATATGCTTGAATTGCAAGTAGAAACTAACACAAGCTCAACAGAGAGCCGTTTGCAATTGAGCCGTGTCGCTTGGGAAAGCTTCCTTGAACATCCGATCATTGGCACGGGCAGTGGAAGCTACGTATCATTAGTTGATAATAATATACGCTTTAAAGCTCAATACGGCGATCCTCTGGACTCCCATGGCTTATGGCAAAAAGTACTGGCAGAAAACGGATTGCTCGGGATTATCACCTTTAGTATTTTTGCCTTCTTGATTTTTAAACGACTTTTCGAAGGGATTACAAAAAATCCGGCTGCCAGAAATATATTAATTCCAATTGTTTTAGCGGTCAGCGGCGGTTTTGTATTTCAATTTTTTAACACTTCATATTATAAAGGCAAGCTATGGTTTCCGATTGCGCTTGCTTTAGCCGCTGTAAGTCTTGCTTCAAGCTCAAAACTCACACATGAAAAAGTTAAATAAAATTTTACATATCATACCGGCTCTGGGCATGGGCGGCGCTGAACGTGTCGTGGTTGATATTTGTTTGGGTCTCGAGACCAGTGAATTTGAAACTGTTGTTCTAAGTTTTGTTAGCGGGGGATATTGGAAAGAAATACTAGAAAAGAAACATATTAGAGTTATAGAATTACAAAAAAAGTCCAAGTTTGATTTTAAGAATTTCTTAATGATTAAAAAAATTATCAAGCAAGAAAAACCTGATATTGTTCATACTCATTTAGGAGGAGACTTGTACGGACGTCTAGCGGCTCGTTTGCTCGGCTATAAAAATATTATTTCAACGGAACATAACGTCAATCCCGATGAAGGATTTTTAATGAATCTTATAAAAAAAATTACGAGCACTTGGGCAAATAAAATTATTGCCGTATCAAAAGCCGTGGAACGCGACCTGAATCATCGCTACGGTATTGCAAAAGAAAAGATAAGAGTAATTTATAACGGCATTGATATGAAAAACTTTATCGCCAAAGAAACTCAGTCTAACAATTCTCTGATACAAATTGGTTCTGCCGGCAGATTAACCGAGCAAAAAGGCTTTGCTGTTTTAGTAAAGGCACTTGCTGAATTAAAAGATTTGAATTTTCATTGTACAATCGCGGGAGAAGGAGTTAAACGCGCTGAGCTTGAAGCACTTGTTGTTACACTTGGTTTAACTGAGCGAGTTTCCTTGCCGGGACTCAACTCTGATATTCCTAAGTTTTTGCATGACCTTGATATTTTTGTATTGCCATCATTATGGGAAGGACTTGGTATCGCGGTTTTAGAAGCTGGTGCCACCTCTTTGCCAGTAGTTGCTTCTAATGTTGATGGTATTAGAGAAATTATCACGGACACAAAAAATGGATTATTATTTGAACCCGGCGACGCCCACGCTTTAGCTGATACGTTGCGAAGCTTAATTAACAACTCAAACGAACGTGAACGACTGGGTAGAGCGTTGCGGGAAAGAGTTAGCGAACATTTTTCAGTTTCGAAAATGGTGGCCGAATATCGGAAGGCTTATTTAGAAATCTTGTCTTAATATGAAAATTCTTCAGGTAAATAAATATCATTATGTCAGAGGCGGCGCCGAGCGCTACTGTCTTGATTTAAGTCAGATGCTTGAAAAAGCCGGACATGAAGTCGCGTTTTTCAGTATGGATCATCCGAAAAATGTACCGACGAAATGGTCAAAGTATTTTGTTTCGCGAATAAGCTTTAGTGAACCAACGCTTCGAGATTATCTTATCGCGCCACTACGCATACTTTATAGTTTTGAAGCAAAGAGAAAGTTTAAAAAACTTTTGCTTGAATTTAAACCCGATATTATTCATCTGCATAATATTTATAATCAGATTTCGCCTTCGATTTTACCTGTAGCGAAAAAGATGAATATTCCGGTTATTATGCATTTGCATGATTACAGTTTAGTATCGCCTGATCATCAATTGTTTTGTCGCGGTAAAATTTACACGAGGGCCTTAGGCGGACACTATTTGCGTTGTGCGCTCGATCGATGTCACAAAAATTCTTTTTCAAAAAGTTTATTGGCGTCACTTGCTATGATACTGCATCATAAAATTCTAAAGATTTATGAAAAAAATATTGATGCGTATATTGCGCCAAGCGAATTTATGAAATCAATCTGCGTTCGCGCCGGATTTTCTAAAGAGAAGATTTTTGCTATTCCGAATTTTGTATCAAGCGGCTTCGCTCCTCAAAAATTATCAACCAATCTAAAAGATTATATATTATTTTACGGCCGTTTGTCAGAAGAGAAAGGACTTGATTGTTTAATTCGCGCTATGAAAGATGTTACTGCGCCTTATACTTTAAAAATTGTTGGCGAAGGTCCCTATGCCGAACATTGCAACGCGTTGATCAAGGAACTACAATTAGAATTAAGAATTGAAATGATTCCTGCAATGCAAGGCGAAACTCTGCGAACAATGATTGCTGAAGCTACTGCCTTGATGCTTCCATCAATTTGGTATGAAAATATGTCGCTGACTTTGCTTGAATCAATCGGGATGGGGAAAGTGGTGATTGGATCGCGCATCGGCGGAATTCCCGAAGTGCTTAAAGATAATATAAACGGATTTTTATGTGAAGCAAATAACCCGGAGGATTGGACTAGAGCGATTAATAATTTAGCTAACGCGGACCTTAAAGGAATTGGAGAAGCGGCAGCAAAAACTGCAGAGAGCTTTGCTCCAGATTTACATCTTAAGAAGATCGTTTCAATATATGAACGTTATGTCTCGTAAATTTTTTCTTCCAATACTATTTTTTCTTTTAGTTGCGCCAAGTTTGACGCAGGCTAAGGACACGTATCCGCGTTTGGCCAATATTTATTTAAAATATTTTGAATTGGTAAGTCCGGATGAATATAATCAGCTCATGAAATGGGATTTGCTTATTTTGCCAAACGAAACAAGTTTGCGTCAATCAAGTTTTTTGCAGCGTTATAAGAACGAGAAAAAGGGGATTGCCTTGGCCTACACCTATCCGGCCATGTCTTTGACCTTGTCGCATACCTTATACAGCAGAATTGAACAAGATAATTTGTGGTTGCGGGACAAAGACGGAAATAAACTGCAAATCTGGTCGGGTTTATACGCGGTGAATTTAACGAGTTCTCGTTGGCAAAATATGAATATTGATTTTGTGCAGAGCAAAATGAACGAAGGGGATTGGGCTGGTATTATGTATGATACGGTAGATTCTTCTATTAATCATTACAGCCGTAATGGTATAGATATTAATAGTGATGGACGAGTTGATGATGCCGCAGCGGTTAATAGCGCTTGGCAGCGTTCAATGGCTGAACTGTTTAAAAAAACTCGCTCTGGTCCTTTGCAGAATAAAACAATGATTATGAACGGCAACTCAGTCGCCTCATATCAGCCGGACATGAACGGACGTGTTTTCGAAACCTTTCCGACTCCTTGGGAAGGAAATGGAACTTGGCAGGCGACTATGTATCAATATTTACGTCGTTTACCACCCTTAAATAAAGCCCCGCAATTATTTGTTATTAACAGTAATACCAATAATACCGGCGCGCAAAACGATTATCGTAAGATGCGTTTTGGTTTGACGAGCACCTTGCTCGGCGACGGTTATTTTTCATTTGATTATGGCGATCAAGCTCACCAACAATTATGGTGGTATGACGAGTATGATGTAGCACTTGGTCGTGCCGAATCTTCATTTTATAATCTCTTGAATAATAATAGCGATTTTGTTGAAGCCGGACTTTGGCGTCGTGATTTTGAAAATGGTGTATCAATCGTCAATTCAACAACAAAGCCGCAATTGTACATTTTTAAACGTGAACAATTTGAAAAAATCAAAGGTACGCAGGATAGAAACATGAACGACGGATCAAGGGTGAACTATGTTCGTCTTAATCCGAACGACGGAATTATTATGCGCAAGGCAAATCAAGATATTGTCGGGACTCCGTTTTTCAATGGTCATTTCGTGCGTGTATTTAATACGAGCGGTACTCAGGTTCGTAATGGTTTTTTTGCCTATCGCGCCGACCTGCCTTCTAATGCCGAAGTTTTGTATGATGATTTAAACAGTGATGGGACGCGCGATCGTATCAGCGAACAAAACGGATATTTGACAGTAGCACGAGGAGGAAGATCTTCTGTTCGCATTACACCTTTTGGCGCAAGCTTTAAAGGCAAACTGTCTTTTGCTGCTCATGATTTTAATAAAGACGGCAGTAAAGAAATTGTTGTAGCACCGGCTTCAGGCGGAGGACCTAATGTAAAAATCTATTCATCTGATGGAAAACTTTTAAGCGCCGGGTTTTTCGTTTTTGATAAAAATTTTCGAGGGGGTGTCTCTTTAACGGTCGGAGATATTAATAATGACGGTACAGCAGAAATAATTGTTGCTCCAGGCAAAGGCTTGGCTCCGACAGTAAAGATGTTTAATGATAAAGGAAAATTAATTGGATCATTTTTAGCTTATGATAAAAAGTTCCGCGGCGGTGTGAATCTTGTTGTTGGTGACGCTGATAATGACGGTAAGCAGGATTTGGTGACGGGCCCGATGAGCGGTGGACCTCATGTTCGAGTATTTGATTATGCCGGTCGACTTAAACTGCAATTCATGGCGTTTGATGCTTCGTCAAATACCGGGGTGAGCGTAATGGTTGCTGATACTGACGGAGATTTAAAGAATGAAATATTAGCCGGAACCGCTAATTTCTAATATCAATTAACTTTGCTACAATATAGTGATACGCCTATGCCAAGAAAAATAAGTGCTGCCGTCGAGTCGCCAGTCATTCAAAAGAATGTGATAGTTCAAAAGCTTAATCTACTTATCCAGATTTTGAAAAATCGGCATGTTCGCCATTATCGTGATAGTTACTTCCATTTTTGGGCAGATTTGCTTTTGGCCGGTATCTTACTTGGTTTGGTTATTACTTTTATCTGGCTTGTCTTATGGCAGCCGCGCTCTGAGTTTGAGCTCGAAGTCCGCACTGCTTCAGCACGTATTGTCAGTGGAGAGCTGCAAGAATTTATTATCAACTATAAGAATGATGAAGGCAATGTTATTAACGGTGCGACGCTTGCACTTGATTTGCCTAAGAATTTTATTATCCAAGATACCGCACCAAGCAGCGGTTTTAGTAAAGAATCAAGTACCTTTAGTTTGGGCGATTTGCATAATGGCGCGCGAGGAGAGTTACGTATCTTGGGTATTGTTCAGGGAGAAATTAGTGAACGCCAATTTCTTGGCCTTAATCTGACATACCAGAAAGGAAATTTTAAGAAACAAGTTTTAAGTTCCTTGGTCTACTCAATCGATGACTCAGTTATCGAATTAACTGCCAGTATTCCCGAGACGGCGTATCGTGGAATTCCTTTCAGCGCATCGCTTGGTGTTAAGAATACCGGTGAAGCCGCATTGCAAAATATCAGTGTAAGCTTTAATGGCGGATGGAATGTTACGCCGGATAATGAAAGCTTTGAAAATAACGCTATTATGATTCCGCTTCTCAGCGCCGGAGAAACCAAGCAAATTAATTTTTCCGCATTGACGATGCAGGCGGCTTTAACCGAAGTTGATTTCAGTGTCAATTCAAGTCTGTTGATTAACGGCGAGACCATTAATCAGACTATCAGTAGTCACCGTGTTTCCGTACTTGAACCGAGTCTTGGCGTGACTGCTACTTTTAAGAATACTTCGTTTTCAGGATCGGCATTGGGATTGAGTGTTGCATTTCGCAACAGTGAGTCAGCGACAATCTCTAATTTATCGTTTAAAGCAGAAAGTCGTCGAAGTACCGCGAGTATAAAAAGTTTTAATTTAGTGAGCGGAGATTTTTCTCTTCGTGATAATGCTCTTGCATATAATCAAGATTTGAAGGCAGGGGAGAGCAGCCGACTCGAATCTTCTATTCAACTTGACCGCAAAGAAATTGTCTTAAATGATTTTCTTAATATTTCTTTGCAGGTTTCATATCGTATGAACGATAAAGATTTTTCCTATGAGATTGCTTTGCCTGCCTTGAAAATTGATTCAAACCTCAGCGCTACTTCAGCGGGTTATTATTACGGCCCGCAGGGGGATCAACTTGGTATCGGCCCTATCCCTCCAAAAGTTGGCATTCCAACAACATATTGGATTATCTGGGAAGCACATAATCTCGGAAATGATTTATCTAATTTTGAGCTAAGTGCTGATCTTCCGGCTAATGTTGTGTGGCTCGACCAATCAAGCGTAGTTGCCGGTACGGTCTCATATTCACCTGTGGGGCGTCGAGTATTGTGGCATCTTGATTCTATTGCTAAAACCGGTGGTAACTATAGATTGAGCTTTGCCGTTAGTATAGTTCCGGGTGAATCTGATCTCGATACTGTGCCTAATTTGGCGACCAATATCCAATTTAGAGCAAATGATCAGTACACAGGAGCGCTAATCACTAAAAAATTAGCTAATATTACAACAAATATTGATTCTGACCGAAAAGCGGGCGGCAAAGGTAAAGTTGAGCCAATGGAGTAATAAAACTAATATTGTTTTACCAATTTCAAGCCCCGCTCCGGGGCTTGACTTTTTTTAGCTATTATGGTAAGTTAAACCATTATATTTATCAATAAATTGTTAATAAAACTATGAAAAAGCTATTATTTTCAGTAGCGGTTGCAGGGTTGCTTGCAGCAACTTTGGCTCCGATTTCTGGCGCGGAAACTAAGCTTAAATCTTATCATTCCGGCGCTGTGACATATTATTCCGGTAACATCGTTATTGCTACGACTAACACCGGAGCACTTGAATTGTTTAAAGCCGAACCCGGTCAAGTACCGGTAAAGTTTGCTTCATTCAAATCAACCAACTTGCGCTTTAATGCGCCGACTGATTTTTATGAAGTAGCTTTGCGCTCAGAAAATGGTCGTTTGTTTGCTTATGCAGTTGATGGACGTTCATTGCAGAAATACGATATCAGCAACTTAAAGCAAGCTAATCGTGTTAACCGCGTTGAAGATGGATCTTGGGATTGGTTTGGTGGCGTTACTGTTGTCGGTGGAAAATTGGCCACGATCGGTTCAAATGGCGTTAAGGTCTGGAGCAATGATATGGCGGTTGTTGATTCGTACAATGTTAAGAATCGCGGCAACAACACCTATAACATCAGCCCGGCTGGCAGCGATAAGTTTTTATTTAACATTTTTAACTCAAGCATCTCAATCTTTGATCGTGATGCACGTGTAGAAAAATCAACTATTCCTTTGGATTTCAAATGGGGAAGTGAATGGTTTAAGCGCTCTGTATTTAATGACAGACTCGACGACGCTGTCTATGTTGTAGACGATACAGCAGTTCGTAAGATCAACTTCGCAGGCGAAATTGAGAAAAGCTTCAAGCACACAGGCAAACTCGGATATGATGTTGTTCCCTCATCTGACGGAAAGAGCATTTATTTCTCTGATGGTATCGGAGTTGTAAAATTGCGCAAGAGTGACTTGGCTGTATTGAACTATACCTATACAAGCGAATTAGCATTGGGTAACGGTTGGGCTATGGGTATTCGTACCGTTAATACTCCTGAAGGCGAACAGCTTGTTGTCTTTAATAGCTCTTCTATTATTTTACTTGATTCAAAGTTGCAACCAATCAAAGCCAATCGTACTCGTTTAGCCTATATTGGTGCTACTGAAGAAGAGTCTTTTCCGGAAATTACCGAAGCTTTATTCTTAAGAATTGATAAAGCTCGCGCTCCGGCAGGTTCGACAGTTATTCTAAGCGGCGGGGGATACGGCAAATTCGAGAACTTGACTATTAAGTTTGCAGGTACAGAAACTGCTGCTTTTGCCGGTTTTGACGGTCGCTTTAGCCAAGAAATCACTGTTCCAGCTCGCCCGACTTCAGGCCCAGCTACCGATATTAAGGTAATAGGCCAAACCAGTAATTATAGCTATAACCTAGGCTTTTTCATTGAATAAGCCACCTATTGACACAAATATTAAAATATGTTATTATCAGTAATTAACTGATACAAGACATTTATTATGAAAATTGCATTTATTGGACAAAAAGGCATTCCGGCCGTTAGCGGCGGAGTTGAAAAGCACGTTGAAGATCTTTCAACGCAGCTTGTTCAACGCGGTCATGACGTAACAGTATATACTCGTCCAAGCTACAGCGATAAAAATCTTACAGAATATAAAGGCGTTCGATTGATCAGCTTGCCGACTTTGGCTACTAAAAACTTTGATGCCATTACTCATACATTTTTTGCAATCCTAGATTTACTGCGCCGCAAAGTTGATATTGTTCACTTTCACGGTATTGGTCCGTCTTCATTAATTCCTTTTGTTCGTTTGATCAAACCAAGCGCTAAGATTGTTGCTACGGTACACAGTCAGGATTATTGCCAGGACAAGTGGGGCCTTGTAGCTCGCTTATATCTTAAGTTTGGAGAACGTATTGCCTGCGCGTATGCAGATAAAACAATTGCGATTTCAAAATCATTGACCCGCTTGGCCCACGATCGTTATAAGACGAATGCGGAATATATTCCAAACGGCGTAAAGAAAGCGGTTTTTGTAGAAGCAGATGAGATTACCAAACTTTGGAATCTTTCCGGCAACGATTATATCTTGGCAGTTTCTCGTTTGATTCCTAACAAAGGACTTCACTATTTGGTTGATGCGTACAACAAGATTAAAACTGATAAGAAATTGGTTATTGTCGGCGACGGAGCTTTTACTGATACCTATGTAAGTAACTTAAAAGCCGCGGCTGCGTCTAATCCTAATATTATCTTTACTGGTGCACAAAAAGGCAAAGTTTTGGAAGAGTTATTCTCCAATGCAAGCTTGTTTGCTCATCCTTCAAACCTGGAAGGTCTTTCAATTGCGTTGCTTGAAGCTATGTCTTACGGCAAAGTTTCAATCGTGAGTGATATTCCTGAAAACCTTGAAGCGATTGAAGACACCGGCATTGAATTTGCTCATACTGATGCAGTTGACTTGGCCAGTAAATTGAAATTCGCGCTTGCGAATCCCGAGGCTCTGGAGAGTCTTGGCCTAGCTGCAAAACAACGTGTTGCCACAGAATATAACTGGGACACGATCACGGCCAGCACCGAGAATTTGTACGCAGATTTGATTGCCAAAGATTTGCGTAAACGAGTTGCCAAATTGACTTTTGCCACTCGTTTCTCCACTTTACTTTAAATTCATTCTCCGCTCCTTTACGGGGGCGGGATAATGAACTTAAATTAAACCTTAATTTAGTCCATTGAAATTCTTTGACATTAAAATAAATTAACCAAATCTATAAAAAAATAGATAGAAAGGAATCAAAAATGAAAAAAATTAATTTTTCATTGATGTATGTATTTGTTTTCTTCACGGCATTCGTAATGATTGCATGCTCAGATAACCCCATAAATCCAAACGAGAAGGCAAATAATAATGGACCACTCCAGGCTGTTATTTCGATAGGCGACATGCCTCCGGCACCAATAGATTCAATCCTGATTAATATTCCATACTTTTTATCAGGTGCACGATCAACCGGAAACATATCTGCTTACAACTGGTGGGTATATGACAACGGTAATATGCAGCTGTTATATACTGACTCCACTAAGATGACCGGTCCACATACTCAGACAACCGTAGATACGCTCTTGGTACGTTTGCGTGTTAGAGGACAAGGCGGTCCAGGTGACACATCAAGTACAACAATGTTACTTAGATGTTTAAGCGGTTGGGGCAGCGGTTCAGCAGGCGATATTTATGTTGTAGGTTACCAGCTAACAAATTCAGGCAGGATAGAATATAATTTGGGGCTTCCTAGTGCAAGAGTACTATGGGGGAACAAAAATAATCCTGGATTTACCGGTACTCCGACAAACTGGAATGTAGTTGCAATTACTGACAGTACACCGGGTGTATGGAAACATAAGATCTCCATGTTTGATGGTGAAGCACCACGTTTTAACTACATGGGCTCACGCATTGATAATAACTGGAGCGAAGCTATTGGCAGCAATTATAAAGTTGTTGGCAGTGATAATCATTACCAACCTGTTGGCATTGGTGGATCTATTTACCGTGTTGGACAATCTCCCAGTATAGTTTTACCGGGATCTGGAGACACTGTAATGAGAATTGACGGAACCGTTGATTCATTGTTCATCTTTACAAACAGCCGTTGGATAGCAAGCTTGTTAAATTCATCTACACCATGGTATGAAATGAATCTGTATAATTTTGCACGCAGGTCAGAAAGAGTTTCTGACGGTACCGGATATGCAAAAATTTCAATACCAATGGCTTTAGTAAGACAGTTTAACAACCTGATCAAATTCAAATTCGGCGGCGAATCTGTTGCCAATATGAGTGGGTCATCGGTTTATAATTGGACTACAGGTATGTTGGAATTCCAGGTGGCCAGTCCGCAGCATCCAGGCGGTAAGTGGTCATTCACCAAAGCGAATTAATGCTCTTTTAATAAATCCTAAAAAATTAGGTAAGCTCGTGCAATTTTGTACGAGCTTTTTTAATACCCTCGATTATGATAAAGTTGTGGTATGAAACTCTATATAAGCACCGCAAGTCATGTCAGCATTATTCTTGAACTTCGTTCAGGCAAGTCTGTTGTGGCACGTAAAGAATTTGAAGCAGCGCATCGTCAAGCTGAAAAACTATTACCCGAAATAGAAGCTATGCTTCTAAAGGCAAAGAAGAATTTAAAAGATATTAAACAGATCATCGTAGAAAATAAAGGTGAAGGATTTACTGCGTTGCGCATTGGAGTAGCTACTGCCAACGCTTTAAGCTACGCGTTGGGCGTCGCCGTCTCGACTCCAGGAAAGGGGAGAGCTAAACTGGTTAGTCCCGAATACTCTAAAGAGCCAACTATTACCAAAAAGAAGAGTTAGATATATTATTCACTTCTATAATTTCAACGCCTGTGCATAAGTGCCAGGTGTTTTTTAATTTCTGTAAAAATATTAAGAAATTTGAGCAAAAAACACTTGGAGTAAAATGGTTGACCCGTGTGGAAAAATGGTGTAAAATTAAATAGCAAAGGGGAAAAGTGGGGAATTGTGGATAAGTCCACTCCCGCTCCCATATTAAGATGTTTATTGGAGAATATAATCACTCACTTGATGACAAAGGACGCTTGGCCGTTCCTGCTAAATTCCGTCAATTATTACGGGGCGGTGCTGTGGTGGCTAAAGGTTTAGATAACTGTTTGGTTCTCTACACAAAAAAAGAATGGGAGAAATTGGCTGCAAAGATTTCCGCACTGCCTTTTAATAAAACCAATGACAGAAGTTTAGCTCGTTTTATTCTGGCGGGAGCGGTTGAAGCTGATTTTGACAACCAAGGACGAATTACTTTGCCTGATTACTTACGCAGCTTTGCTAAGTTGAATAAGAAGGCGGTGATTGCTGGTCTATATACCAGATTGGAAATTTGGGATGAGAATGCCTGGAACAGTTACAAGAAGGCCACCGAAAAACAAAGCAATCAGATTGCGGAAGCTTTAGGAGATATTTAAAAATGAATAGTATGTACCGCCACACGCCAGTTATGCTTAAGGAGGCGATGCAGTATCTAAACCCACAACCAGGAGAATGTATCATTGATGGAACTCTGGGCGCGGGAGGATATACCTTTGAAATTTCACGCTTGGTTGGACCGACAGGAAAAGTGATTGCGACTGATATGGATGAAAGCGCCATTAACAACGCCAAATTAAAGATTGCCCGTGAGGGCATTACAAACATTGTTCTGGTTCATGCAAATTTTCGAGAACTAACTCAGCTTGCCGAAGCAACAAATATTCGGCCTGCCGGGCTGGTCCTTGACTTGGGATTATCATCAGCTCAGCTTGATGATCAAAGCAGAGGATTTTCTTTTCAAACCGACTCTCCGCTCAGTATGGCTTTTGGTTCGGTGGTCTCTGACCGTCGCACTGAAGGTCTTGTCAATTTAAAACCATTGGCTGAACTGACTGCGATTATTCGCGACTTAGGCGAAGAACACTACGCTTACAAAATTGCGCAATCAATTGTTGCCAAGAGACGTGTGGCGCCGATCACCACAACTAAGCAATTAGTTGATGCGATTGCAGAAGTTGTACCTGCATCGTATAAGCGTATGAAAATTCATTTCGCGACTAGAACTTTTCAAGCGTTTAGAATTGCAACCAACAAGGAACTGGAAAACCTTACTGAAGTTTTAAAAGAAGCAAAGCAGGTTTTGTCACCGGGTGCGAGAATCGTTATAGTTTCATTTCATAGTCTTGAGGACAGAATAGTGAAGCATTTTTTCAGACAAGAGGCTCGTGATTGTATTTGCCCGCCTAAACTTCCCGTCTGTGCCTGTAATCACAGGGCTTGGCTTAAACCTTTAACTAAAAAAGCAATAATGGCAACAAGTGAGGAAATTGCAAATAATCCTCGCTCCCGCAGCGCAAAGCTGCGCGCCGCACAATTACTATAAAAATAAAAATAAAAAAAATATGACTCATCATCCCGAACGCTCTCGAACACTTTCGAAGCTCAATAAGTTCTTGGCGATAGCAGTTATTGCTACGGCCGTTGGCCACTTTTTGGTGGTGAATGACTTATCAACCAAGGGTTTTGTTTTTAAGGATCTTAAAATGGAAACCAATGAGCTTGTCGCTGAGCGTCAGACTATGGAAAGCCGTGTGAGCGCCCTATCTTCGTATCAAAATTTAAACCCTCGCATCCAAGCCATGCGTCTTGTTGCGGCCGATTCTATTAACTATCTTAACTGGAATCAACAGGCGGTTGCTAAAAAATAAATTAAGACAATGGAAATATGATGATGAAGTTCGGACGACCCCAGGTTCAAGCCCCAGCACCATCAAATGGCCGCGTCGCAATTATCGCGACGGCGGTTTTTTTATTGAGTTTTGGACTTGTCGCGCGCCTAGTTTACTTGCAGATATTCGAACATAGCCGCTATTCGGCTTTGGCCGAGGGTCAACATAAAACTTCATACGAATTATTGCCTGAACGCGGTAAAATATATATTCAAGAAAATGCTTTAGCGGGTAACGATCTTTTGTATCCAATAGCTGTTAATAAAGATTTTGCCCTTCTCTTTGCTATTCCTAAAAAAATTATTGATCCAGAAAAAGTTTCCGAGCAATTATATGAATTTTTTAAAAAAGCAAGCATAGAAAAAGAAGCTGCCGAGATGGTTAAAAAAGAGAGAGAAGAAAATTTCAAAACAGAATTAGCTTCATTCGATGGTTTACCTGAAGCCGAACGTGGCGTAAAACTGGCTGAAACGAAAAGTAAACAAGACGCTTTACTGAACGATTTACTTTTCCAAGAACTTGAAAAACAAAAAATTGAGGATTATATACGAGAAAAAAAAGAAGCCGCCCTCGCGTCATATACCAAAGCTCTTGATCAGCAAGAAGATGAGTATGAACCGATTGAAAGAAAATTAAGTGATGATATATTGAAAAAGTTTTATGTATTTATGTCCGGTCGTTCTGACATTGTTGCTGATGACTTAACAATGAAGAATGGAATGATGGTCTTTACTAAGGACCAAACAGAATTTGAAATTGAAGGGTTTGGTTACTCATTGGCCCCCCATCGTTTTTATCCGGAGAATAATATTGGTGCTAATATCCTCGGCTTTGCTGGATATGAAAATGAGGAGCAGCGGGGAAAATATGGACTTGAAGGATTTTTTGATCAAGAACTGTTTGGCAAATTCGGTTCAGTGACCGCGGAGCGCGGCGCCGGTGGACTTGTTATTGTAAATGACAGACAAACTAATAAAAAAGAAGACGGATCAAGCCTTGTTTTGACAATTGATCGTGCTGCTCAATTTAACGCTTGTAAGATGTTGGATGAAGCAGTGGGTAAGTACAAGGCTCTGGGTGGCAGTGTCATTGTCGTTAATCCGAAAGACGGGGCAATTTTGGTGATGTGTTCGGCTCCTGACTTTGACCCCAATAACTATCAAAAAGAAACTGATTTACGTGTCTTCAATAATCCTGCTGTGTTTGATCAATATGAACCTGGTTCAGTGTTTAAAGCCATTACTATGGCCGGAGCGCTTGATATGAACAAGGTAACACCGGAAACAACGTATCAAGATAACGGTCAAATTTTAATAAAGGGTTGGCCAAAGCCAATAAAGAACTCTGACTTTGAAACTTTCGGAGGTCACGGCAAAACAAATATGGTAACCGTGCTTGAACAATCTCTTAATACCGGAGCTATTTTTGCCATGCAACAAACTGGTGTAGAAAATTTTGCAGACTATGTAAGACACTTTGGTTTTGGTGAAAAAACCGGAATTGAATTGGAAGGGGAGAGTGCAGGCGATATCAGAAATATTACCGGCTTTAAAGTGAAAGATATTTCAGCCGCTACTGCTTCATTCGGTCAAGGTATTACGGTTACGCCTTTGCAAATGGTTATGTCATATGCCGCAATTGCCAACGGCGGTAAATTAATGAAACCGTATATTGTGAAAGCCGTTGTCGCTCCGGACGGAACTCGTTCTGTTACAACGCCATCTTTGATTCGACAAGTGATTTCCGAGCGCAGTGCTGCGATCTTGACGGGTATGCTTATTAACGTTGTTGAGAACGGACATTCAAAACTGATTCAGATTCCGGGTTATTATATTGCAGGTAAGACAGGAACGGCTCAAATTGCGTCAGCGAGTTCAAAAGGATACACCAACCGTTACAATCATACTTTTGTAGGATATGCTCCCGCTAATAATGCAACATTTGTCATCTTAACAAAAATTGACAGTCCGCAGACCTCGCGTTTTGCCGAGGGAACTGCTGTTCCTTTGGCTCATGATATTACCAAATTTCTTCTTAACCACTGGCAGATACCACAAGATCGAAAGATTGAAACAAATGTTAAGAAGTAGTATAGTGTGCCTATGTTAACATATATTGTACAACGAATTCTTAGCTCTTACGCACGCCAAGTCATTGAGCGCTATAAACCGCAGATTATTGGAATTACCGGAAGTGTGGGTAAGACAAGTACAAAAGAAGCAACAGCGCGGGTATTGAGCCGACGTTTTACTTTGCGTGAAGCTTATAAGAATTATAATAATGAATTGGGCTTACCGCTTACTATCTTAGGCGAAGTCTCTCCGGGTAAATCAATTTTTGGTTGGTTTAGTGTTTTTTCTAAAGCAAGGAAATTAATCAAAGAGAAACAATCTACGTATCCCGAAGCTTTAGTTTTGGAAATGGGTGTGGATCATCCGGGAGATATGGATTATCTGACAAACATTATTCAACCAAGTCGTGCAATCGTAACAAAACTTGGGCAGGCGCACCTTGAATTTTTTTCATCTTTAGAAGAACTTCATATTGAAAAATTTAAAATTGCAAAGCATTTACCTAATGATGGTGTTCTGATCTATAACGGTGATGATGAGAATGCGCGCAAGTATGCGGAAAAAACAAAATGCAACAGTTTGAGTTTTGGCTTTGGAGAAACCTGCGATGTTCGGGCTGATACGGTGAATGTTAGCTTTTCCGAAGAAGCAGTTTCCGGAATTTCTTTTAAGATGGAATATGCAGGTTCAAGTGTCCCGATTTTTTTACCCGGCGCTATTGGACGTCCGGCGGTATACGCCGCCTTAGCAGCTGCAGCTACCGGTTTAAGTTATGATATGAATGCTTTAGAGATTTCAGAAGCGCTTCGAGATTTTAAACAACCAGCGGGACGATTACAACTTATTACCGGTTTCAATAACACCTTAATCATTGATGACACGTATAACTCTTCTCCAGATTCAGTGTTTGAAGCGTTAAATGCTGTGCAAGAAATTCCTGAGGATTTAAGAAAACGTATTTGGGCCGTACTTGGCTCAATGAAAGAGCTTGGCGCTTTAAGTCGTAAGGGGCATGAAGATGTTGCACGAGCCGCAGAACATACTGCTGATATTATTGTGGCTGTTGGCGAAGAAGCACGAATGATTTTTGAAACAATAGCGGCCAATAAAATTAAACAAGCTTATTGGTTTGAAAGTTCTGATCAAGCTGCGGATTATATTAAAGATAAATTAGTTGAACATGATTTGATTCTCGCTAAGGGATCCCAATCAGCTCGTATGGAAAAAGTTGTTAAAGCGTTAATGGTTGAACCCGAGCAAGCGGCAAAATTATTGGTCAGACAAGAGAAACAATGGCAATAATCCAATAAGGTAACATTATATTGCAAAGGGCGTTATACTTATAGCACCTTATTTTTATTTTTAAAATCATGAAAAGAATATCAACGTTCTTACTTTTATTTGCTCTCATTAGTTTATTTTCTGTTAAACCAAGTCAAGCAGCCGAGTTACGTTCAATTACTTTTCCAGTAATTGGCGCTGTTTCATATTATGATGATTTCGGCGCGCCTCGTGTCGGACATACTCATGAAGGAAATGATTTAATGGGAAGAAAAATGCTTCCGTTGGTTGCTGCGGTTGATGGAGTTGTTAATTGGGTTCAATATCCTCAACCAGATTGGGGCTATGCAATTTCTTTACGTGATGCTGATAATTATAGTTATTGGTATTTACATGTTAATAATGATCGTCCAGGAACCGATGACGGATTAGGAGACGGATTATTCGCCTATGCTCCTGATGTAATAAACGGCGCGCAAGTAGTTAGAGGTCAATTGATTGGTTGGATGGGTGATAGTGGTAATGCGGAAGGAACCGGCGCTCATGTCCATTTTGAAATTCATACTCCGGACGGAACACCGATTAGTCCGTATGTAAGTTTGCAAGCTGCACAAAAAATATCGACTCCAGTGCCAGCGCCAAAACAAAGTTATGAAATCTTGCCTTTTGGAAACTTCAAAGGTGGTGCTTCGGTGGCTGCAGGTAATTTCGGAAGCGGGGCAACTATAGTAACTGGTGCAGGTCCAGGCGGTGGTCCTCATGTAAAAGTATTAAATGATAACGGCGATTTAATTAGTCAGTTTTTTCCGTACCCTATGGCATTCAAAGGCGGAGTGGATGTTGCCGCAGGAGATATTGATGGTGATGGCATTGATGAAATTATTACTGGAGCCGGACCGGGCGGAGGACCGCAAGTGAGAATATTAACAGCGAGCGGAATTCCGCTTAAAAGTTTCTTTGCATATCCCTTGGCATTTCGCGGTGGTGTTCGCGTAACAGCAGCTGATATTGACAATGACGGTAAAGCGGAAATTATTACAGGAGCAGGTCCGGGCGGAGGACCACAGGTCAGAGTGTTTAAATCAGATGGAACTCCAATTTCCGGATTCATGGCTTATGCTCAAACTTTTAAAGGCGGCGTAGACGTTGCAGTGAAAAAATCTACTAACAGTTCGCCTGCTCGTATTGTAACTTCTGCTTTGTCACTTGGCGGCCCTCATGTCAGAACATTTGATACTCTAGGTAATCCTGATGCGTCTTTTATGGCGTATGCACCAGAGTTTCGCGGTGGCGTAAAAGTATCAGTTATTGCCAGTACTGATTTTATCGGATCATTTCAGATTGTAGCAGTTCCGGCAAGTAAAGGTGGACCAGATATTAGAATTTTTGACTCTTTAGGAAATCTTACAACAAGCAAAAAAGCTTTTGAACCGTGGTGGAGAGGCGGTTACGAAATATCAGCCACACCAAGTGGTTTAATCCATATCACGGCTGACGGACGCCGGGCTTCCATTCGCTCTGTGAGCGGTTCTCAGAGCTTTAATAACAATAATAACAACAATACTGGTGGTGGCCGAAGATGGTGGGGTAGAGGGGATTAAAATGTATAAAAAAGCTTAATATTGACAAAAAAGAGTTTATATGATATAATATGGTCATATAAACTTTTTTAATAACTACTATTGGAGGTTAAATTGAGAAATTTTATCATAAAGTACTTTTTCAATAATCTGTTCGTGTTCACTTTTATCGTGCAGTTTTATGTGTCTGATTGGGGTTGGCTTGGGTATATATACATTCCTTTGTCTGCTTGGGCATCTGCATATATGTCATATGATAGTCGGCCGCCTGAAAAAAGAGATAGAATATTTTTGTACGGGTTTATTCTTTTTCTTATTAATTTCTGGTTGCAGATAATATTATTTGCAAATTTCGGAGTTGGTGAAAGCGGTTTAACAGCAGGAATATTAAAAGTAATATTTTTCCTTGGTTGGCCGTTAATAATTCCTATGTTAATTATAAAATGGGAAAACGCCAGGGTAAAAGTAAACGCATAAATCAAGATTTGTTTTTTAGTAAAAAAGAAAAGTCAGCCCAACAGCTGACTTTTTTCGTTATGCTCACACTTAGAGCAACTCTACCCCCAGCCCCTCCTCATCCGCAACAACTCACCCCTAACCCCTCTCTACCCCTTCGGGGTAAAGAGGGGAATTATATGAGTTTTGATTAGTTCTATAACTGTGGGGAGATTTTGTTCAATATCTTGATCAGTAAATCTGATAATTTTAACACCATGCTCATTAATTATCTTTTCTCTTGCCAAGTCATAGATCTTGTTCTCTTTTAAATTATGAATACCGCCGTCGACTTCTATTCCTAGTTTCAAGGCAGGGCAGTAGAAATCTAATATAAATCCAGCTATTATATATTGTCTATGAAATTTTAAATTTAATAATTTTCTATTCCTTAAAACTTGCCATAACTTTGTCTCACTGGGAGTTTGTTTTTTTCTTAGTTCTCTTGCCATTAATATTTTTTGAATTTTCATAAATAGATTATAATAATAAAATTGAATACAAAATACCCCTCTTTACGCGTAAGCGTAGAGAGGGGATAGGGGTGAGTTGAGCCAATGAAGGTTAGGGATGGAGCTAAACTATCTCATCAATCCTTTTCGCTAGTTCTCTATCTTTATCTGTCGCAATATCTCCGGCGTCATGCGTTGATAATTTAATCGTGACTTTATTATAGATATTGGTCCATTCAGGATGATGTTTCAGTTCTTCGGAAATTGCCGCGACTTTAGTCATAAACGCAAACGCTTCTTTAAAATCCTTAAACTCAAATTCTTTCTCCAACTTGTTATTTATTTCCTGCCACATATTCCATATCGTTAATATTGGTAAAGTATTGATCGTTAATGCCAACTAATTTGGCTACCTCAATGTTTTTTTGGTCATCATCAAAATATACTACTTCATCCGGATTTAGTTTAAGCTCTTCTAATACTTTTATAAAAGTTAGGATTTGATTTAGAGCTACCTACATTATATGAGAAAAAGCATTTGTCAAAGTATTCACTGAATTTTAATGTATGAAGAATATATTCTGCTCGATATTTTTCTTGGTCTGATGCGAGATAACATTTAATGCCATTAGTTCTTAGTGTTTGAATTTTTTCTATCATAATCTTATCAGGTTTAGTGTCGGCGGAAAACCAGTAGTCTAAAAAATCATCTACAGATTTTTGTATTTTCCATTGTTCCAAGTACTTTGGCAAAATGATTTTTAGATCCAGTTTATCTTCTTGACACAAGCGATAATCATTCCTAAAAAATGGCATGATTTGATCCAGGGGAATATTAAAGTCGCGTGAAAGTTTTTCACTAAGATAACCTTGCTTAATTAAGGTTACTCCGTCAGCGTCAAATAGTATAGCTTTTATCATACTTTAAATCTCAGTTGGTTTAATATTCTTAATACTTTCAAGATAGATTGTCTGTTTCTTTTTTAAAGCTTTTTCACAAAAGGGTAGCCGACTAGCAATTCGTTGGCCTACTAAAAGTTCAGCTTTTTTAAACGATACAAATTTTGCTTCTGAAATTTCTTTATTATCGATCTTAAGTTTTTTTATATTTTGTAAGACACCTCCATCAAATACAAACATAATATTTTCATTTTGGTCACCCTGGGCTGCTCGGTAATGAATAACTAAACATGATTTAATCTTTATCCTTAAGTCAATTTCCTCCAGCGTTTCTCTTTGGGCGGTTTCTCTAGGAGATTCGTCTTTCTCAACAACACCACCAGGTATTTCCCAATGATCTTTATACGTTGTTTTAAGAAGAAGGATTTCACCTTGCCTATTTCGAATAATAACTCCCGAACCCATTCTTTTGGTAGGTAAAGAAAGATAATAACTCAGCGGTGTTTTCTTTTTCATATAAGTAGTCCCAAGGGGAATTGAACCCCTATTACCAGGATGAGAACCTGGCGTCCTAACCGTTAGACGATGGGACCATGTATTAACCTAAAATTGTTCCAATTAATTCATTATAACCTTGCAAAAACTCTTGTGATGTAATTGGCTTTTTGCCTTCCAGCTGCAAACGGCGAATGATTAATGAATCTGTTCCGCATTGCACAGCCAAGGTACTGTTATAAATAAATGTCTTGCCTGGCTTATGCATGGTCAGAGTCATAATTGTCGGATCAACTTCTATAATCTTTAACTTTTTTCCGGCAATCCAAGTCCAGGCTGAAGGCCAAGGAGTCATAGCCCTCACAAAGCACTCTAACTGTTTAGCAGGCTTTGTCCAATCTATCAAGCCATCTTCTTTACTTAGACGTCCAACATAATTTGCTAAAGCGTCGTCTTGATTTTGGGGTTTAATGTAGCTACTAAAATAATCAACTAAAGTTTGAGGCAAAAGTTCAGCACCGGCTTCTGCCATTTTTTTAGCCAAAGTTCCGGCGGTTTCTTGCGCAGTAATAGGAAAAGCTTTTTGTTTTAAGATCGGTCCGGTATCAAGGTTTTTATCCATGAGCATAATAGTCACGCCGGTTTCAGAATCATTATTTAAAATAGGCGCTTGTAAAACTGCGGCGCCGCGATATTTAGGTAAGAGGGAACCATGCACATTAACGCAACCAAATTTAGGCAGACTTAAAATAGATTCAGGAATGATTTGTGCATACGCAATAACAACAATGGCATCAAGTTGCATTTCACGTAGCTGATCCGCAATTAAAGAAATTTTTTGAGGCTGTAGTACTTGCAAATCATGACCAACCGCAAAAGTTTTAACAGGCGGGGGAGTGAGTTCAAGATTCCTGCCGGCCGGCATATCCGGTTGCGTAACAACGACAACAATTTCAAAGCGCTCGTCAGTACTGAGCGCTTCTAAACAAGGAATGCTAATTTGTGGTGTGCCAACAAAAGCAATGCGAAATGGTTTCATGTTATTTTACAGTATGAATATTCTTTGCCTTATCGATAAAAAGAATTCCGTTAATATGATCAATTTCGTGTTGGATAACTCGTGCGAGTAAACCCTTTGCGTCAATGCTTCGTTTATTCCCTTCAGCGTCAATAAACGAACAGCGAATGGTTTTGTGTCGCTTTACGTCACCAAAGGTTTGTGGAATAGATAGACAACCTTCTTCGCCCCATTCTTTTAATAATGATTTTTTGATGAGTTCAGGATTGAACATAGCCAAGGGACCATCGCTCGTACTGACAATAATAAGCCGAATATTTTGCCCAATTTGTGGTGCCGCTAAGCCAATCCCGTCATTGTCTTTCATAGTTTTAGCCATATCACGCCACAAATCACCAAGACCAGGAATGTCTTTCGGATCAACCGTTTCGGACATCGCGCGTAGTATCGGGTTCGGATGAAATACTAATGGCAGAGTTGTAGGCATAATAGCCTTATTATATATAATATAAGCAAAAAATCAAGTCAGGACGAGCTTTGACTTTTCGGATCTTCTATGATAAAACAAGATTAAATTAAAAGGAGAATATAATGGAACATTTACAATCAATAGATAGTTTAAACAGTGATTTTTTAAATTCAATTTTTAAACCAAAACGAAAACAGAAAAGCAGGCACCAGCATATGAAGTTGCTTATCTTACTGTGTGCAAAACTCGCTGGTACCATGGAAGAAGCTGATAAGGCAGCTAATACCGAAGAGGTTTTCGATAATATACTCAGATCTTGGTTGAACACTTTTCCAATTGTGCGTCTGGTTGACGAAGGGGAAGATGATAAAGAAATGTGTTTATTGTTCATTCATTCATCAATTGAGGATACAGAAAAGGGGCACTTTTTCAGTTTTTATTCTGATGGAAGAATAGTCAGAAAGTATCAAAGCTCAACAAGAAAGCGCACATTTCCTAATTTGATTGCAGGATTTCGAGCGTTTTATACAACTATAGAAGAAGCTTATTCTAGTAATCGTAAGCTAAGAGATTTTGACAGAAAACAAGTCGGTACTGGTACTCAGAGTTATTCAGTTATTGCTCGTCTGCATCGCTGCCTGATTCGACAAGAAGGTTATGACATCTAAATCAGTTCATTTTTAAAGCTCATAGACAAAGGGATAGTAAAACTATCCCTTTTTTTATATACTAAAGATATGAAAGACATTGAACCGCTATCATTTAAAGATATTCTTGAGAATAAAAAAGCCGGCCCAAAGGCTCCGGCATACGCATGGCAAGATTTAGCATTGAAAGTTGAAAGAGAAATTAAGATTCCCGGCTTTAAACGCAGTGCATTATTTAAAGTGTGTCGCGATTACCCGCGAGTCGTGATTGAACGCTGCTTAGCTGATACAAAAGAATTATGTCAAAGCGGAGAACAGTGGAGATACTTTTTTAAGGTTGTGTCGACGAGTGCGAACCCAGATCATAACACAAAGTAAGATGACCGACGCCGAAAAGCGGTTCGTAGTTAACAATGCCCGGCGTTGCGCCAACGTCATCTAATAAACCCAAGAAAAGATCAAACACCGGAATGTCTTCGCAAGCTGCTTCTACGGCTAAGCTTTCAATCTCAGTCAAACCTTTAGCATTATTATCTTTAAGTATTTCGACCAAACGTTGGTCGATTTTTTTTGCCTTAGCAGAATATCCAGCCGGAGATTGCTTGCTGAGTCGATGCGAAAGGTCAGCCGCGGCAATAATGCCGATTCGTTTTTTACTATTTAAGATAGTTTCTTGCAAAGCAGGAGCAAAGGATTGAATGAGCTCATGAGAGTTTTGCGGAACAATTAAGGGAACAATTGGTAATTTTATTTTGTCAGAAATTAAAAATAAGGGAACCGATGTTGCATAATCAAGTCCGATATCAGTAGCCAGTCGAACGGGATATTCAGCTTCGAGATGTTCGCGGAAACGTCCAGCAAGTTCAAGATCTCCCGGAATACGTAAATCAGTTACGAGGTCGCCAAATATTTCAAAGTTGGCTTTGAATTCTTGATGAACATTAATAGTAAAGTTATTGTCAGCCGTAGCGCCTTTTGCGCTGATTACCAATAATGTATCAAGCTGTGCTTGCGCAATTTTTTCGGCCACCTGCTGTATAGCAGGCATGGTCGAGACAAACTGATTTGTATTTTCTTTTCCGATATTGGGAATCAATAACGGACTGTGCGGCATGACCGCAGCAAAATGAAGAGACATAGTTATAAGGCGATGCTGACAGGTTCACCGTCGCCGTGTAGTTGAAGAATTTTATCTGCAATTACGAAAACATTAGTCCATTTATATCCAAGTTTAAGAAAAGTATCAGCTGAAGTAACTGGACGCTTTAATCCGTTTTCGATGATATACACTGCTGGGGAACTTGGTGTTCTTACAATATCGCCGTTGTTTAAACGTACCGGGTCGCCAGTAATATATGTAGCTAATTCAGTATCATTTGCTTTAATAATTTTTTTCAATTTGAATTTAGTTTTCAGTAATGAAGCATCAAGCAAGGGTTGTTTAACTCCCTCAAAAACCCAATAAACGCCTCCAGTTTTTTTATCTTGCAAAAGAGCACCGGTTGGATAGCTTGAGGTTTCTGTCAAAACCTCACCGTCAATAAATGAACTTAATTCAGCTTCTTGAACTTGAATAATTTCATCAGGATTAAAGCCCATTTTCTTAAAGGCGGCAGGATTAACAAAGCGACGTTTATGATCATCAACTAACAAAAATATTCTTCCGTTTGGAATTCTTACAATTGAATATTGAGCGAATTTAATCGGTTCACCTTTCGGATATTTGTCTAAATCAGCTCGACTGACAATTTGAATACGACTTGGGTCATAGCGGGAGGTCAGAGCGCTTCGTGTCAAGAACGGACGTTTCATTCCATTCTCAATCAACCAAACACCGCCTTCACCAGCAACCTGCAGCAATGATCCGCTTAGATAATCACGACTGAAATAGCGTTGCCAAATTTTCCAAAAATTATAATTGCCGTTATAGACGTGTGGAGTGTAGTTATACAGTGCGGCTGTTGCTAGATTTTGAGGGGTCACACTCTGAGGCGGTCTTCCCGTATTGGTAATAGTATAGGTTTGACCAACTCTATAGCGATAGAGTTGAGGATTATCCATATAGTCTCTGAATTGCAAAGTGGCGCTATTGATTTGTTTCCATAGTCCGCGCCAACGATCATTGCAGCCACCGCCATCAGGACAACCGTATCCAGCGGCCCAATCAAGTTGGCTTTGTGTGGGATTTTTTGCTTCAATCAAACTTTGTTCTTTTTGCAAAAGAACAAAAATAAATTTTGGATTAACATGATTGGCGCGGGAACGTTCATAGATTGCTTGAGCGGCGCTCATTGTCCTTCCTTCCGGATCAGTTACGTTATAGGTCGCGATAAAGCCGCCTTTGGCATTGAGAAAAGCAGTGATTTCTTCCAAGCTCATTGAGGCTTCATCGAAGATTTCTTGGTCACCAATAATGTAATTCGGATCAAAATCCGCACGCGCTACAAATGGTGCCAAAAAGAGCAGAGCGGCACTGAAAAAAAATAAAGCTGTAATATGTTTATATTGCTGCATCATTTTGTTAGTATATCGTATAATGGTGCTTTAGACAACAAAAAACACCGTATATATAATAACGATGTTTTTCGTTTTTTATTTCACTGTCACTGCGATATTGTTCTTGAGGTCAAGCGAAATACTAACTTTATCACCATGTTTAACTCGTCCAGCGACGATTTCTGAGGCCAATTCATTCAAAATCATGTTTTGAATCACGCGTTTCAAGGGACGAGCGCCAAAAGTTTTATCAAAACTCTTTTCTGCGAGCATTTCCTTAACATTTTTGGCAATACGGATTTTAATATCTTGATTTCGCAAACGTATTTCAACCTTACTGAGTTCAAGATCAATGATTTTCACCAAATCTTCTTTAATCAGACTCTTAAAGATGACGATTTCATCAATACGGTTTAAGAATTCCAATTTAAAATGTTGTCTGAGGATTTTATCAATCTTTTCACGCATTTCTTCTTGCTGCATAACTTTGACTCGTTCGGCGTCTGAGTGATCGGAAAAGCCGATAGAATATTCTCGAATAATTTCATTGCCTAAGTTTGAGGTCATGATAATAATTGTATTCTTGAAATTCACAGTTCGCCCCTTGGCATCAGTTAAACGACCGTCATCCAGGATTTGCAATAAGACATTAAAGACTTCAGGATGAGCTTTTTCAATTTCATCAAACAAAATAACACTGTAAGGTTTACGACGGACGCGATCAGTTAATTGGCCGCCTTCTTCATAGCCAACATAACCAGGAGGGGAGCCGATCATTTTTGAAACTGAATGTTTTTCCATGTACTCACTCATATCAAGACGGATCAAGGAATTTTCATCATTAAACATAAATTCGGCTAAAGCTTTTCCTAATTCAGTTTTTCCTACGCCGGTCGGTCCAACAAATAAAAATGAACCCATTGGTTTTTTTTCTTCGTTAATGCCAACACGTGAACGTCTGATTGCATTGGCAACCGAAGAAATCGCGGCGTCTTGGCCGACGACACGCGTACGCAAATCATCTTCGGCGCGAGCCAACTTTTTTACTTCAGATTCAAGCATCTTGGCAACCGGAATTCCCGTCCAACGCGCGACTACGCGAGCAATGTCTTCCTCGTCAATTTCTTCCTTAAGAATTTTTTCTCCGTTTGAATTCAGTTTATTCAAATCGTTTTCTTCTTTCTTAATTTTTTTAAGCAAGTCAGGGATTTGTCCGTATCTGATTTCTGCGACTTTAGTCAGGTCATCGCCGCGGCGCTGAATAGTTTCAGCCTCTGCTTTCAGTAAATCGATTTGATTTTTATGAGCCCTGATGCGACCGATGCTGTCTTTCTCGTTTTTCCAACGCAGTTCAAGTTGAGCTGCTTTTTCTTTTAAGTCCGATAATTCTTTGCTTACTAACTTTAACTTAGCGTCATTGCGTTTATCGCGAATCAGCCCGGCTTTATTCAGCTCAAGCGTGCGAATTTCTTTTTTTAATATATCGAGCTCTTCAGGAGAAGAATCAATTGACATGCGAAGCGCTGAAGTGGCTTCATCCATCAAATCAATGGCTTTATCAGGCAAAAATCGGTCGCTGATATAACGATTGGAAAGTTTAACAGCGGCAACAACTGCAGAGTCGCTAATCTTTACGCCGTGATGAAGTTCATACTTATCTTTAACGCCGCGTAAAATTGAAATAGCGTCTTCTTCAGTTGGTTCTGAAACATACACGGGTTGAAAGCGACGTTCGAGTGCTGTATCTTTTTCAATGTATTTTTGATATTCACGTGTGGTTGTTGCACCAATTGCGCGTAGTGTGCCGCGCGATAAGGCCGGTTTTAACATATTAGCCGCGTCAGCTGCGCCGTCGGCGGAACCCATACCAACAATGGTATGCAATTCATCAATAAAGAGAATAATACGTCCGTCGTTTGATTCAATTTCTTTAATTAAAGCTTTCAGTCGATCTTCAAATTCACCGCGGAATTTTGCACCGGCAATAAGTGAACCAAGATCAAGAGAAATTAATTCTTTGTTTTTAAGGCTTTCGGGAACGTCGCCGGAAATAATGCGTTGCGCCAAACCTTCGATAATTGCGGTTTTACCTGTGCCGGCTTCTCCGAGTAAGACCGGATTGTTTTTTAAACGTCGTGAAAGAATTTGCATGACGCGTTTAATCTCGTCATCGCGTCCGATGACAGGATCAAGTTTATGGTCGCGTGCCATTTGCGTTAAGTTGGTAGTATATTTTTCAATAACGCGAAAACGGGTTTCCGGTTCTTGGCTATCCACTTTTTTATCGCCGCGAATTGATTTAATGGCCTCAAGTAATTTCTTGCGAATGATACTTTTAGAGAGTAAAATCCGTTGCGCATCAGATTTTGTTTCAAGGATGGCGAGAAGAATATGTTCAGTTGAAACAAATTCATCATCCATCATGCCGGCTTCCTTAACAGCTCGTTCAACAATCATAGCCATTTCGGTTGTGCCTTGTACCATGCCGACTGAGGCTTGGACTTCAATTTTCGGCAGTTTTTCAATTTCTGATTCGGCAAGTTCTCGCAAGGCTTCGGTATCAACTTCAAAATTTTCCAAAATTGGTTTAACCATGCCTTCGCTTTGTTCAAGCAAAGCCAGGAGCATATGGAGGCCACTGATATATTGTTGGCCGTATTCTTGGGCGATAACTTGAGCATTAATAATTGCTTCTTGAGATTTATGTGTAAATTTGTCTAACATAATTTTTGTGTCATCCTCCGCGAAGGCGGGGGATCTATAACTTAGCACTCGTATTATATGACTGCTAATATTTATTGTCAATCCTTACTTTGTCACGTATAATAAAAATGACTAATATTTCTAATTTTACCCTGTAAAAACTGTATGGACAAGACAGTGCTACTCGGGGTGCCAATTTCAGTTCTCAAAGCTTCTGAACGTGAACGAGCAATCAGACGGCTCTTATTTCGTCGTCATGCTCATATTGTAACCCCCAATCCCGAATTTTTACTCCTGGCGCAGCAAGACCAGGACTTTTTTTCAGTGCTTTTAAAAGCAGATCTTTCAATCCCTGACGGCATTGGTTTGAAATTTGCCGCGTGGATTAATGGAGTAAATATTCATAGATATAGCGGCGCCAATCTCGTTCAATACCTTTTAAAAATTGCCGATCAAAAACATTTGCGCGTTGCGGTGGTGAATTGGCGATACGGCCTGTCCAGTGATTCTGATATTATTAATGCTATTAAAAAGCGTTATCCCTACTTAAAGACTTTTGTCTTTTCAATGGACAAGAAGGATATTCACTATGATGTTAAGCCCCTGAGAGCATTTCGTCCTGATATAGTCTTTGTCGCGTTCGGTGCTCCCGAGCAGGATATCTTTATACGACGTCGTTTATTGCGCGATGTTTCGTCGATTGCCATTGCCATGGGCGTTGGTGGAAGTTTCGACTTTTTAACCGGAAAAATAAAACGAGCTCCTAAAATTTTTCAAAACTTAGGCTTTGAATGGCTCTGGCGTTTAATGAAGCAACCGTGGCGAATTAAAAGAATTTGGAACGCTGTTGTTCAATTTCCTTTGGCGATTATCGGTTGGCAGTTTAGACGATTTAAATATAGACCTAATGTTGTTGCGTTAATTGTTAACTCTGATAACGAAGTATTACTTTTAAATGCCGCAGGACATCGAACATATTGGGGACTTCCGCAAGGCGGAGTTGAAAAAAGAGAAAGTCTCGAAGAAGCCGTGAGACGTGAAGTTCAGGAAGAAACAGGTTTGACAGATCTTGAGCTTGTGTCAGTATATCCGAATATGTATCAGTATGAATGGCCTAAGCACTACACGAATAAAGGGTACAAGGGTCAACGTCAAAGTTTTTGTATTCTACGCTACAATGGTCCTCGTAACGGAGTGCGAACTAATCCGGTAGAGCACAAAGGATTTCGTTGGGTGCGACTTGAAGATCTGACAAAGGCGGCCAGTCCGGTACATCGAGCGCAGTATGAGATATTTTTGAAAACATATTATGAATCCAAGCGAACAAAAAAATAATATTATTTTAAGCGGCGGTGGCACGGGCGGATCAGTTACGCCTTTGATTGCAGTTGCGGAAGAAATGGACTTAGGACAAAAGGGAAGATATGCGTTTCATTGGGTTGGGACAGACTCGGGAATTGAACAACGACTGACGAGCGGATATCCTTTTACATATCATGCAATCGCCGCCGGCAAATTGCGAAGATATTTTTCAGTACAAAATTTTTTGGATTGGATAAATATTATGATTGGTTTTTTTCAATCATTGGCGCTACTGCATTCTTTAAAACCTCGTATCGTGATGAGCGCCGGAGGTTTTGTCAGCGTACCTTTAATTTGGGTGGCACGTTTATTAGATATTCCAATTCTTATTCATCAACAAGATTTTAGACCGGGGCTCGCTAATAAATTAATGGCGCCCTTTGCTACGGTGATTACTACTGTCTTTGAAAAGAGCGTAAATGATTATGGTCAGAAAGCGCGATGGATTGGCAACCCGATGAGACAGCAAATTAAAGCTGCTCGCGCCGAAATGCATACTAAGCCATGTCTTTTGGTTTTAGGCGGCGGCACAGGCTCTCAATCGATCAACGATTTAATTAGTAATAATCTTAAACAACTACTTGAGTTTGTTGATATCGTTCATATTACCGGTAAACATGATACACGTTCGGTATTGCGCGAAGATCTGCCGGGTTATCAATCGTATGATTTACTTGATAGTTTTCATATGGCTAAAGCTATGGCTAACGCTGACATTGTTGTGACACGAGCTGGGCTTGGTACGCTTTCAGAATTATCATATTTAGGAAAGGCTACAATTATTATTCCTATTCCTGATTCGCATCAAGAAGATAATGCAAATTATTTTTCCGAACATAAAGCGGCGATTGTGCTTGATCAAAAATCATTGAATAATGAAACGTTTGTTTCAGCTCTTCGAGATTTGATTTCTAATCAAGCAAAGCGCGAAGCATTATCTCAAAATATTAAAGAAGCGATGAAACAAGATGCGAATGAAGCGATGTATCAAGTTATAGAAAAAATGTTGTAAGTATGGATTTATCTAAAGTTAAAAATATATACATGATCGGCATAAAAGGAGTGGGAATGACCATGTTAGCTGAGTTTTTGGCGCACGAAGGATTTGAAGTCAGTGGCAGTGATATTAAAGGTTCATACCTGACTGATCAAGCCGCCACTGCTTTGAACAATGCCGGAATTCATATTCACGAAGATTATGCCGCGGAACATATCACAGATAATTTTGATTTAATTATTCATACTTCTGCTTTTACAATCGAGAATTGTATTGAAGTCAAAACCGCCTTGGAGAGTAAAATAAAAACCGTAACTTTTGTTGAAGCCTTGGCCGCAATTTTTAATGATAGATTTGGAGTGGCAGTCTGCGGTTCGCACGGAAAAACAACAACGAGCGCCTGGCTCGGCTTTGTTTTAAAAGAATGCGGCCTAGAGCCGAATGTTATGGTTGGCTCAGGTGTTCCGCAATTTAACGGCGCAGGTCTGGTCGGGAAATCAAATACCTTAGTTATCGAAGCTGATGAATACCAAAATAAACTGAAATATTTTAATCCGAAAATGATTCTTTTAAATAACATTGATTATGATCATCCGGATTTCTTTCCTGACTTAGCGGCGTACGAACAAGCGTTTGTAGAATTTATTTTTAAACTACCAAAATCCGGGACATTGATAACAAATTATGACGATAAGACAATTAAAAAAATTGCCCCGGCATATTGCAAGGGCAGAATAATTAGCTATGGAAAAAACAAAGACAGCGATTATATAATTTCCGATATTGCATGGGACGGACAAAAACAATTTTTTAAACTTCAATTAAGAGACGAAGACGGTATTTCTGATGTCGGAGAATTTTCTATTTTGTTAAATGGCGAACATAATGTTCATAATGCCGCCGCAGTTATTATTGCCGCAATTGAATTAAATGGCGATTTACATTTGATTCGTAAAGCAGTCGGAGAATTTACCGGAACTTCAAGACGCATGCAAAAGATGGGAGAATATAAGGGTGCGATTATTATTGATGATTATGCACATCATCCCACTGAAATTAAAGCTACTTTAACTGCAGCAAAAGAAAAATGGCCGAAGAAAAAAATTCGCGTTGTATTTCATCCTCATACCTTTAGCCGCACAGCTGCGTTGCTTGATGATTTTGCTCATAGTTTTAAAAATGCCGACGAAGTAATTATATTAGATATTTATTCCTCAGCCAGGGAGCAAGCGGGTGTTATTGATAGTGCGGTATTAGTTGAAAAGATTAAGGCTTTTCAGGGAGACAAAAAAGAGTTACGATATATACCCGGCTTTGAAGAAGTTGAATCATATCTCAAAGACAGTATAGGAGATAACGATGTGATTATATTAATGGGCGCCGGAGATGTCTTTAGAATTGGAGAAGCAATACTTACACACGATGTTTAGCGAACAACTAAAACAGAATTATCCATTGGCAGATTTGTCTACTTTTAAAATCGGGGGGAACGCCGAGTATTTTGCCGAGCTTACAACTAAAGAAGAAGTTGAAGCGGCCTTTGCTTGGGCGAAAGAACAAAGCTTACCAATCACTGTTTTAGGGGGAGGCAGTAATATTTTGATTAACGACGCCGGCGTTAAAGGTTTGGTTGTCAGACCTCATAATCAAATTCTTGAATTTTCAGAACTCACTTGCGCGTGCGGAACAAGTATTGAGGTTAAGCAGTTAGCTGAAGCTGCTTTTGATAAAGGCTTATCAGGAATTGAATGGTCAATTGGAATTCCGGGTTCTGTGGGCGGAGCAATTCGCGGCAACGCCGGAGCGCACGGCGGAAGTTTTGATAAAGTTGTTGATCGAGTTATTGTTTTTGATGCTGAAAATTTTTCTTGGCATTCTTTTGCGAAAGAAGAATGTGCCTTTACGTATCGAACAAGTCGTTTTAAACTTGAACCTCATTATATTATTTGGGAAATTCACTTGAGTTTGTCGGCAGGGGACATAAACACGATGAAACAAGCAATGGATGAATATCGTGATTACCGAAAGAATTCACAGCCTAAAGAACCAAGCGCCGGTTGTATTTTTAAAAATTTGTTTGCTGCTGATGTTGAAAAGCAAAACAAAGATTTGTATGAACAAGCTCTTGCTGACAATAAAGTAAGAGGCGGAAAAATTGGTGCAGGCTATCTTGTGCAAAGTCTTGGTTTAAAAGGACTATCAAATGGCGGAGCAAAAATCAGTGAACAGCACGCCAATTTTATAGTAAATGCAAATAATGCCAGTTCTGAAGATGTAGCTGTCATAATTGCTACAGTCAAAGAAAAGGTAAAAGATCAGTTTCAAATTGAGCTTGAGGAAGAAGTGCAACGTCTTGGTTTTTAGCTCTTGACTTTATTAGTATAATGTGTTAAATTATAAAAAATTTTGTTGCTAACTTAAATTAATAGGAGCTCTTTTAATGAAGAATATAGAGAACATGCTGTGGATTTTAATGATTGTGTGTCTGGCCTTTATAATTGTTGGAGCTGGCTTGGTACTTAGCTCGATGCACGAGATAAATCCTATAGTTGCCAATGAACAAAGTATTGTTGGGTTCATTTTTTTTATAGTCGGTTTCTTGGCCTTGATAGCTTGGTCAATTTTGCGCCTTAAGTTTACAGTGCAAAATCCGGATATTGCCAAGCAATTTAAGCTGAAAAAAACTTCGACTATGCACGTTTCTTAATTTTAAGTGATTTTAAGGGTTGTCCTCGGGCAACTCTTTTTTAATTAAAACATTGGACTTTTTAGCCAAAATGAGCTATACTAAAACTATAAAAATTATTATGACTACTAAAAAACGCAATATATTAATTGCTGTTGGTATCGTGTTGGTCCTAGGGGCGGCAGGATATTTTTCAAGCAAAGGAAAGAGTAATATCGAATACACCACTGCTGACGTACAACGCGGAACGCTGATCCAGAGTGTAAGCGAAACAGGTACTATTACTCCGGCAAAAGAAATTGAATTAAATTTCATGAGTTCAGGACAATTGGCCAAGCTCAATATTAAGGTGGGCGATCAGGTTGTTCCGGACCAAGTATTGGCGCAAATTGATTTGAGCGGCCTAGCTATAAAAGAAACAGAAGCTCAAGCCAGTTTAAATGTGTCTCAAGCATCAGCACAGCAGGCCACTGCGTCGTATGAGTCAGCCAAGAGAGAATATGATAAGACAGTCGCAAGTTTAACTGAAACTTTGCGTCAAGCTGAAAAAACAAAAACTGACCTTGAAGATAAGGGAAGCTCAACTGTAACCACTTATGAACAAGCAATAGCAACGGCACAAGCTTCGCTCGCTTCGACAATTACAACATATCAGCGCGGGATAGATAATAAATATGAATCGCTGCAGCAGACACTTGAAAATAAAATTGCAAATGCAACTACGGCGCTCGATGCGATTAATAGAATTAAGACTGATGAAGATTTAAAACCAACATTCAGTATTAAGAACTCCGGCACTTTAGCCGCTTTAAACGCCGCATATCCGCAAGCTAGAGATTTATTGACTCAGGCTTCAAGTAAGGCTACGAATTCAAAAAACAATCATAGCTACGAAAATATTGTTGCATCGTATGCTGCTTCTCAATCAGTTTTGAGTAAAACGTTTGAAACACTTAACTTAACTTTTAGCGCATTAGAAAGTTCAATTTCAAATTCAAATTATACTCAAGCTGAATTGGACGGCGCTAAAGCAACTATTGACGGACAAACTACTACGATTTCTACCGCAATTAATACAATACAAAGTTCTAAACAAGCGTATGATGACGCACGCCTGTCTTACGATACTAATGTCTTGTCAGCTCAGCAAAGTTTGAATCAAGCTCAAGTAAACTATAATAACGCTTTGATAACAGCGCGCAACGCCGTAAATACAGCAAAGACTAATAAGGATCAGCAAATCGGTTTAGCACAATCTCGCGTTGACAATGCGTCGTCGGCTGCCAATGTCGCTCGTGCACAAATCGGACAAGCAAGCGCCAATCTGGAGGCGGTGCGAAATCAAATTGCTGACAATTCGTTAAAGTCGCCAATTAAAGGAGTTATTACCAAAATTAATTATGAAATAGGGGAGCAGGTAACACCAAGCAAAGCTCTTGTTTCAGTTTTAACTGAAAACAATTATCAAATTGAAGTTGATATTTCTGAAACCGATATTGCTAAATTAAAATTAAACGATTCAGCGGAAATCACACTTGATGCGTTAGGACCAGATATTAAATTTAATGGCAAGGTTTATTTTATTGAACCGGCCGCTACGATTATTCAAGGTGTAACTTATTATAAAGTGAAGATCAGTTTTGATCCGACTGGGCAATCAGCGGTGAAACCGGGCATGACTGCAAGCGCTGTAATTATGACTAATAAGCGAGAGAATATTCTTATCATGCCAGCCAGAGCTATAGTCGAGAAAGAAGGAAAAACAATCGTGCGTATTTTAGAAAATGAAGTTGTTCGTGAAGCTGAAATTCAGATTGGCCTGAGCGGAGATGACGGTATGGTTGAAGTGCTAAGCGGCGTTAACGAAGGAAACAAAGTTGTAACCTTTATCAAAGATCCGAATAAAAAATAATGTTAATTCGCATACAAGATTTAAAGAAAGATTATATAAATGAGGAGGTCGTGACATCAGTATTGCACGGCCTTTCCTTTACTATAGAGTCCGGAGAATTTGTCTCAATCATGGGCCCTTCAGGTTCAGGCAAATCAACGCTCATGCATATTCTTGGATTTTTAGATCGTGCGACAAGCGGTTCCTATGAATTTGACGGTCGTGAAGTCGGTTCAATGTCTGACGATGAGTTGGCGGCTTTTAGAAATAAAAAAATTGGTTTTGTTTTTCAGTCTTTTAATTTATTGCCGCGTACGAGTGTTCTTGAAAATGTAAAAATGCCCCTGCTCTACTCTTCTGATTTAGTAGAAAATCCGAGTAAGTTAGCTGAAAAAGTTTTAGGACAAGTTGGACTTGGACATAGACTTCATTATTTTACAAATCAAATTTCCGGTGGCGAAAAACAACGTGTGGCGATTGCTCGGGCGTTAATTAATAACCCTTCAGTTATTTTTGCTGATGAACCGACTGGTAACCTTGATTCAAAATCAGGAGTTCAAGTTATGGGAATTTTGCAACGCCTTAATGATGAAGGGCACACTGTTATTCTTGTTACTCACGAAACCTATACCTCAGAGCATGCCAAACGAATCATCAGTATGAAAGACGGAATGATTGTTTCCGATAAACCCGTAGCGCATCGACGTTTTGCTACAGAAGACGCTTTGCTGAAATAGCAATGAGAAAAGATTATTATTACAACCTTATTTCGGGAGCTTTTCGCGCTCTTAATGCGGCACGTCGTCGTAGTTTTTTAACCATGCTCGGTATTATTATCGGTGTCGCGGCAGTTATTATTATCATGGCGATTGGTTCAGGGGCTCAATCTTTGATTTTGTCGCAATTTGAAAGTTTTGGATCAAATTTAGTTGGTGTTTTGCCGGGCAAGTCTGAAGATAATGGTCCGCCGGCTGCGGTGTTTGGCGTTACGATTACAACTTTGACTTTAGACGATGCTATTGCCTTAGGTCAAAAGAATAATGTTCCGCACGCTGTTGCGATTGAGCCTGTCAGTCAAGGAGCAGGCGCAGCCAGTTGGCGAAGTCAAAGTTACGATACGACATTTTTCGGAACAAGTGCTGATTATATTGAAGTCGAAGGTGGTGAACTTGAATCAGGTAGATTTTTTAGTAGCGATGAAGTTGATGCGACGGCGCGAGTTGTGGTTTTGGGTTCGACGGTTAAAAACGAATTATTTGGTCAAAATGATCCAATCGGTCAAACTGTTCGTTTAAAAAATACCGCGTTAACCGTCATCGGAGTAATGCAAGAGCGGGGGACAGTTGCATTTCAAAATTATGATGATCAAATTATTCTACCAATCACCTCACTACAAAAACTTATATTAGGAGTGAATCATCTTGGGTTTTTACGCGTGAAAGTTGATTATGGAGAGAATATTGATCAAACAATGGAAGATGTTGCAAGAACCTTGCGCGAACGTCACGAGATTAAAGATTCAAGCGGCAAAAGCGACGACTTTACGATTCAAAATTCTCGCGACGCCATTGATACGCTTACTGCAGTAACCGGCGGACTTAGTTTTTTTCTTGCTGCCATGGCCGCACTTTCACTTTTAGTTGGCGGTATCGGGATTATGAATATTATGTTGATCCGTGTTGTTGAACGAACGCGAGAAATAGGTTTGCGCCAAGCGGTTGGGGCTAGACGCTTTGATATTATGGCGCAGTTTTTAACTGAAGCTGCAACGATTACACTCTCCGGAGGAATTATCGGTATAATCGTCGGTGAAATTATTGCGGTTATTATTGCGTTGATTGCGCAACAATTGGGATATGACTGGCCTTTTGGTTTTTCCTTTACGGCAATTATCGTCGCAGTTTCAGTTTCAATTGCCGTTGGTTTAATTTTTGGTTTATACCCGGCTGCTAAAGCCAGTAAGTTAGATCCGATTGAAGCTTTGCGATACGAATAATATGACAATTTTTAATTCCATCACCAATTCTCTTAAACTCATGCGCGCCAATAAAATGCGCACGGGTTTAACCTTGCTTGGTTTGATTATCGGTATTATGACCGTTATCATTGTTTTTTCTGCGGGTGAGGGAATTAAAGGCTTATTATTCGGCCAACTGGAAACTTTTGGTACCGATACTATCAACACCGAAATCAAAGTGCCTAATAGTCAAACAGGGACTGCGTCTGATAGCAAATCAAGCACGGCAATGGTCGGCGGCGTACAGGTTACAACCCTGACGCTTGATGATATGGAAGCTGTAAATCGCTTACCAAACATTCAAACAAGTTATGGTGCGGTATTAAGTCAGGAAGCAATTTCTTACGGCAATGAATTACGTAACGCCTTTATTTACGGTTTAAGCAGCACATACCTTGATATTGATAAATCAACTTTAAAAGAAGGACGTTTTTATACAGAAGCTGAAGAGCGCTCGCTGGCGTCTGTAGTGGTGCTCGGATCAGGTATTAAAGAAAAACTGTTTGGCGACTCTGACGCAGTAGGTAAAACGATCCGTTTGCGTAGAAACGCCTTTACCGTTATTGGAGTTATGGCTGAACGAGGAAGCGTAATGTTTATTAATTTTGATGATTACGTCTATATGCCGGTCACGACTTTGCAAAAAAAAGTCATGGGCATTGATCACATTTCTTACTTTATTTCAAAGATGAAAGATCCGAGTTCACCGGAAGCAACCGTCGAAGAAGTAAGTGATACGCTAAGACGTAGACATGAAATTACCGATCCGCTACGCGAAGATTTTAATGTGACATCAATGGCTGAAGCTATGGATATTTTAAATACTGTAACTAGTGCGATTACTTTTTTGCTTTTGGCAATCGTTATTATTTCTTTGGTTGTCGGGGGAGTTGGAATTATGAATGTTATGTATGTCGCTGTAACCGAGAGAACTATGGAAATTGGTTTACGAAAAGCAGTCGGCGCAAGTTCGTCAAACATTTTGCGGCAATTTTTAATTGAATCAATACTACTAACTGTTGTTGGCGGTGTTATCGGATGTGTGCTCGGAACCGGATTTTCATTTCTTATCAGCGTGATAGCGAAAACCATGGGTCTTTCGTGGACATTTGCCGTGCCACTTAAAGCATTTGTTGTCGCCTTGTCTTTTAGTGCATTTTTCGGTATTATTTTCGGCGTTACGCCGGCTCGCGCGGCAGCCAAACTTGATCCGATTGAAGCGCTGCGCAGCGAATAAGCATACAAATATGCTACAATAATAAAGAAATTGTCAACTATGGCCATGAAAATTATTACAAGGTGCTTGTGGAGCTTATTTATCGCCGGGGCGTTGATCCTAGGCGTTATTTTGATGTTAGTTGGCTTTAATATAAAGAATGTTGCGGCTGTCTATTCAAATATTCAAGCAGGAAAGAATAATTTAGAAAAATCTTTAACAGAGGCTCAAGCGTCTGATTTTAAAAGCGCTCATGAATCAGCTGTAACCGCAGTCGGACATTTTAAGTTTGCTTCAAATGAAACAAAGGCAATTAGACTCGGCCCGATAGGATACATCAAGCTAGCGAAAAATTATAAGAGTGATGCAGAGCATTTAGTACAAGCCGGACAATCATTGGCCGAAGCTATGGAAAATGCGACCGCGTATGCCTTTGATTTAGGTGATGTAATCAAGGCAAACAGTAATGTAACTTTTTCTCAGTTGCCGGCCGAAGAACGTCGTAGAATTTTAGCGGCGATTTATAATTCAAGTTCAACACTAAATTCTGTAGATTCTAATTTAAACGAAAGTTTGGACAATTTAAAAAGCATCAACTCTTTTACCTGGTTTGGTCCCTTAAGTGTTCGCTTGGAAGAATTAAAAGAAAAGATTTCTGAAGGACAGGAAACAATTCAGGACGCCTCTCCTTTAACCCAGCTTTTGCCACCTTTGCTCGGTTACCCTGAGACTGCGCGTTTTTTACTTCTTTTGCAAAACAGCGATGAACTTCGTCCAACCGGAGGATTTATCGGTACCTATGGAATCATCCAAACTAAAGACGGAGATTTTGAACGTTTTGAAACGCACGATATTTATCATCTTGATATTCCGATTCAAGATAAGTTTTCAGTAACGCCGCCTGAACCTTTAAAAAAATATCTGGGTGTTTCAAAATGGTTTATGAGAGATGCCAACTGGTCACCGGATTTCCCGACAACGGCGCAAACCGTTTCAGATTTTTATAAAAAAGAAAATGCCCTGCAAGTTAAACCTGATCCAATTTCTGATTTTGACGGCGTGATTGCGATTACTCCGGAATTGATTACGGATTTGATGAAATTTACCGGGCCAGTGACAATAGCTAAAGATACCTACACTCCGGAAAATTTTGTAGATCTTTTGCAATACAAAGTTGAAAGATCATATATTCAGTTGGGAACGCCGGAATGGCAACGTAAAGAAGTAATCGGTGATATTGCGAAGCTTATAAAACAAAAATTATTAGATACGCCATTGGGAAAATGGCCGGAAATGATTAGACTTGTTTCGAATAATGTTGCGCGAAAAAATATATTACTCTATTCAAACGATCAGTCTTTGCAAAAATTAATTGTAGAAAATGGCTGGGGAGGACAAGTTCGTCAAGATTGGGGAGACTATCTTATGGTGGTTGACGCTAACTTGGCGGCGTTAAAAACCGATGCTGTCATGGATCGTCAAATCCAGTATCAGTTAAAAGAAACCGAAAGCGGATTTAAAGCTGTGTTAACTTTGCGCTATTCCAACAACGGACAATTTGATTGGAAAACAAGTCGCTATAGAAGTTATACTCGAGTGTATGTTCCCGGCGGAAGTCGTCTTCTGAAAGCCGAAGGCTTTAGCCAGGGCAAGGTTGATATCGGAGAAGAGTTTGGCAAGACGTGGTTTGGAGCTTTTATCTCAGTAGAACCAAGTCAAATTGGCACAATGACCTTTGAATATGAACTGCCGGATTCAATAGTTCAAAATCTTAAAAAATATAGTAATTATCGTCTTACGATTCAAAAACAACCGGGTAAACAAGTGAGCCGACTGTCTGTTGACCTAAACTTCATAAATGAGATAAAATCCTATAGTCCAGCGAACTTTTATTCAGAAGCCCCGAATCACCGTAGTTTAAAGGCGGACGGGGATTTGCTCATAGATCGAAGCTATTTTGTTAATTTTTAGTATGTTTATCAAACGAATAGGCATTGACCTAGGAACGACCTATACTCTCGTACATGTCCCGCGTCGCGGGATTGTTATTAATGAGCCGTCGGTCGTTGCTATCTCAATGAGCGACAAAAAGATTTTGGCCGTAGGAAATGAGGCCAAAGACATGCTCGGCAGAACGCCGGGTAATATTGTTGCGATTAAACCTTTGAAAGACGGAGTTATTGCTGACTATCATACTACCGAAGCAATGCTTCGTTATTTTATCAATAAAGCGTTAGCCGGAGTCCGTTTGTTTCGTCCGGAAGTTATGGTTGCGGTTCCGGCAGGAATCACCTCAACTGAACGTCGCGCGGTTATTGACGCGACGATTGCCGCGGGTGCTAAAGCCGCCTACATTATTAAAGAACCGATTGCCGCGGCCATTGGTGCTGATATTCCCATTGGTTCACCATCAGGACATATGATTGTTGATATTGGAGGAGGTACTGCGGAAATGGCAGTAATCTCATTGGGAGGAGTTGTTACTTCAACATCAGTTCGAGTTGGAGGTACAAAATTTGATTCATCGATTATTGATTATATTCGTCGCAAATACAACTTAGTTATTGGCGAACGTACCGCTGAAGAAATTAAAATTGGTATTGGCTCAGCTTTGTATCTTGAAGATAAACTCACAATGGAAATTCGCGGTCGAGATATTATCACCGGTCTACCAAGAAATATTATTGTCTCATCAGACGATGTTACCGAAGCAATTCAAAACGAACTTGAAGCAATTATTGCGGCTGCTAAAAATGTTTTACGAGATACACCGCCAGAGTTATCTTCTGACATTATGGATAAAGGAATGGTTTTGTCAGGTGGATCGTCTCTGTTGCGCAACCTTGATCAGCTCCTGTATAGAACGACTGATGTTCCGGCGTATGTGGCGGATGATGCGTTACTCTGCGTTGCAAAGGGAACAGGTATTGCTTTGGAAAATCTTGATTCGTATAAGAGAAGTATCTTCGCAACTAAGTAAATTTCATGATTATCGGCATAGACGCCAGTCGCGCCAATCGAGCTCATAAGAGCGGAACCGAATGGTATTCGTATTATGCAATCAGAGCTTTGGCAAAATTGGATGATCACAACGAATATATTTTATATACCGATACTCCTTTGACCGGAGGATTGGTGGATTTGCGCGATAGCGAAGAAAGTACGTCAGTGAAATTTAAAAATGGTTTTCAGATTTTAAAGAGTCCTCATAACAATTTTAAAGCAAAAGTTTTAAAATGGCCCTGGAAGTTTTTTTGGTCTCAGGGACGACTTTCTTTAGAAATGCTTTTTAACGCTCCGGACTTACTTTTTGTGCCGGCGCATGCACTGCCAATCTTTCATCCGCGAAAATCTGTTGTTACTATTCATGACATTGGTTTTAGACGTGAGGGCGCATTGTATGAACGCACTCAGATTGGTGCTGAAAAACAACGTCGTCAAGGAGTAATTAATGCACTAGTAAGAGTGATAAGCGCGGGCAAGTATGGAGCCAATAGCTTTGATTACCTCGATTGGTCAACATCTTTTGCTTTGCGTAAAGCTCGGGCGATTATTGCCATATCGGCTTTTACTAAGAAGGAATTAATAGAAGTGTATGGTAACGATGGTAAGAATATTTGCGTTATACATAATAGCTATAACGATGAATTATATCGTCCCTTGCAAAATGATCCGCGAGGTGTCGAAGTATTGGCAAAGTACGGGCTGCGTGAACCATATTTATTTTATGTTGGTCGTTTAGAAAAAAAGAAAAATATCGCAGCTTTGGTTGAGGCGATGTACTTTTTAAAAACTCAACATCCCGAATTGCCCCATAAACTATATTTGATCGGTGACGCCAGTTTTGGCTTTGATGATATCAAATATTCAATTCATGGTTTCAGATTAGAAAATGAGATCAAGACAACCGGCTGGGTCGCAGAACAAGACTTGCCTCATATCTACAGTCGTGCCGATGCGTTTATTTTTCCTTCAAACTATGAAGGATTTGGTATACCGCTTTTACAGGCTATGGCTACTCAAACGCCAATCGTTGCGTCTAATGCCGCCTCTATTCCGGAAATTGCGGGGGACGCCGCTCTACTCTTCGATCCGACAGACCCGAAAGATATGGCTGATAAAATGTTTAAACTACTGACTGACAAGCAGTTGCGCTCGTCTTTAGTAAGTAACGGCGAGACGCGAGTTAAACAATTTAATTCAGCTATTTGGGCGCGACAGATGCTGGATCTTTTTGAAAATATTACCTAGATGAAAAAATTTTGTTTTATATTATTATTAATTATATTTTTAAGCCCATTTGAAATGGCGTTGCCTGTTTTTGCTCTTGAAAAAGAAATTATTCCTGAATTCAGAAATGATTCGATTATTGTAAAGTACAAAAATGAATTAGGTCCTCGATTGATTAAATTAAAGAAAAATATAAGTCCTTTAAACGCGATCAAGCAATATGAAAAATTGCAGACTGTTGAATATGCCGAATTAAATTATATTGTTAGCGCGTCGGCTATTCCATCCGATCAGTCATATACTAACCAATGGTATCTTAAAAGAATTAGCGCTCCCGAGGCATGGGATATTAATAGTTCGAGCCCAACAATTACGATAGCGATTGTTGATTCCGGAGTGCAAATAACTCATCCTGATATTGTTCCGGTTCTTTGGACCAATCGCCAAGAGATTGCCGGAAATAAAAAAGATGATGATAGAAATGGTTTAGTAGATGATATTAACGGATGGGATTTTGTAAACAATACAGCGGACCCTTCCCCTAAATTTAAAGCCGGTTTTACTGAGAATGGTGTACTTCATGGCACAATCATTGCAGGCATTGCCGCGGCTGCTGGAAATAACGGTCAGGGTATTAGCGGAGTTACCTGGAAAAGTAATGTTATGGTTCTTAAGGCACTTGATGACAAAGGTAACGGTGATATTGCTTCTGTGGTTAAGGCGGTTGATTATGCAACAGCTAAGGGTGCGAATATAATCAATTTAAGTTTTACCACCTTTGGTTTGAGTAAATCCTTGGAGAAATCAATTATTAAAGCTCGTGCCGCTGGAGTTATTGTTGTAGCACCGGCAGGTAATGATCAGCAAAACTCAAGTGGTATTGATTTAAATCGACGCCCGATTTATCCCGCCTGTTACCGAGATGCGGCTGGGAAGAAATTAGTGCTTGGAGTGGCGGCAACTGACGGCCTTGACCAGAAAACAGCTTTCTCGGGATATGGAAGCAACTGTATTGATATCGCGGCACCGGGAATTGGTTTTTACAGCACTACCGTTTATGCGCCAGATAAATCTTCGGCCGGAAAATTTTTCAATCAATACTATGATGGCTATTGGTCCGGTACTTCGATGGCTGTACCTCTTGTGAGCGGAGCGATTGCCCTGGTCCAGGGAACTAATCCGAGTTTATCTCCCGATCAAGCATTAAATATTGTCTTATCGAGTTCTGATAATATTAATGCTCTTAACCCTGATTATGTAAATCAATTAGGTAGCGGACGCTTGAATGTTGCGCAAGCGGTTCTAAAAGCCGCGCTGCAACTTAAAACTCGTCGTGCCCGTTTTGCATTTGTCAGTGATTCAAACACTGAACCCTGGGTAACAATTTCAGACCTTAACGGATATGTCGAAAAAACTTTTCTTGCTTATCCTATAGAATTTAACGGCGGCGTGAATGTAACTCGGGCTGATGTAAACGGTGACGGTACGGAAGAAATTATAACCGCCCCTGCCTCGGGTCGTGAAGCTGATATTCGAATCTTTAATGACAAAGGAGCGATGCTTGGTCATTTTTTGGCATTGCCCGCAAGTTTTAGAGGCGGAGCAACTGTAGCGGGAGCTGATATTGACGGCGACGGAAAAGATGAGATTATTGTTACGCCTGCATCAGGTATGGAATCTATTATTAAAATATATAAAGCGAATGGAAAATTAATTCGATCGTTTAACGCTTTCCCGAAGAATTTTCAATCCGGCGTTCAAATTGCTGTAGCTGATATTATCGAAGGCGGCGGACAAGAAATTGTAGTTGTGCCTTCAAAGGATTTCGCTCCTCAGGTTAAAATATTTTCTAACACAGGAAAATTATTAAATAGTTTTATGGCGGCTCCAAAGAACTATTTAGGAGGATTAAACCTGGCTTTAGCTGACATGGATGGGAACCCCCGACAACGTGCAGCGGAAATAATTCTCAGCCCGCGCTCCGGAGCCTCATATGTGGCAGTATATGATTTCCGGGGAAATCAACGTTTCCGTTTCCAGCCGTATAATGATAATTTTAAGGGAAATACACGAATTATTGCCTCAGATTTGAATCGTGACGGTTTTACCGATATCATTAGTATGCCGGGGCTTGGAGCAGGACCGCATGTCAGAGTTTTTGACCGTAGTGGTTCGCTTCTAACTTCATTTTACGCTTATGAGTCGCAAAATAGCGGCGGCGTCCGCGGTTCAGTGTTTCTTACTAAATAACTAACGTGTCTATGAAACGAGCAATTTTTGATAAAAAGAACGTGTTGGTAATTGGAGGTGCCGGTTTTCTTGGATCGCATATGTGCGAAGAACTTATTCAAAACGCTAAAGTAATCTGTATCGATAACTTCTCCTCGGGTGATGAGAATAATATTGATCGTCTTTTGGCGCATCCGGATTTTCATTTTATTAAACATGATATGAGTGAGCCGATTGATTTGGAATCCTTTGCTGAGCTGCAAGCATTTAAAATAGAATTTCAAGGCTTGCAGGAGATATATAATCTTGCTTGTCCTACTGCGCCGATTCATTTTGAAAAAAACAGAATATCAAATTTACTCGCTAACTCATATGCGGTGAAGAATGCGTTAGATTTGGCAGTAAAGTATGAAGCAAAGTTTATGCAGTTTTCTTCTTCTGTGGTATATGGTTCTCGTGATTCGAGTAATCGTTTAGTGAGTGAGGAAAATGTCGGTACGGTTGATATGTTGTCTGATCGTTGTTCGTATGATGAAGGCAAACGCTTTGCCGAGAGTATGGTTAAGACATACAAAGATGTTTATAAGATTGACGCTAAGATTATCCGTCTTTTCCGCGCTTACGGTCCGCGCATGCCATTGGATCAGGGTCATATGCTGCCGGACTTTATCAGCAATGCGCTCGATAACAAAGATTTGGTTATCTATGGAGATGGAAATTTCTCCTCTTCATTTTGTTATATCAGTGATTGTCTTGATGCAATTTTCAAGTTTATGCAATCGGATTTGTTTGGTCCCATTAATGTCGGGTCAGATCAAGATGTAAGCGTTACTGATTTGGCGAATAAGATAATCACTATGCTCGATTCAAAATCAAAAGTCGTGTATGTCGAACCGATGTTATTTATGACTCCGCTTAAATTACCTGATACGAGCAAGGCTCGCGATCAACTTGGTTGGATGCCTTTGGTTAGCCTTGAATCAGGACTTGAAAAAACTATTGCAGACTTACGCGCCAATAAAGGCATTAAAGGTATTAACCGAATCGGTTCATACGGTGTTTAATTATGAAGGTATACTGCATTATTCCGGCTTGGAACGAAGCTTCTCGCCACAGTGAATTCGCTCTGCCGCGTGTTGTAGAAGAGCTACAAGATAAAGTTGATAGGATTGTTATTGTTGAAGACGGCTCGGATGATGAGACTTATCAATTAAGCAAAGATCTTCCGGTTGATATCTTGCGTCATCCTGTTAATCGCGGTCAAGGCGCAGCGCTTAAAACCGGTACTGATTATGCGCTTGAACAAGGCGCTGATATTATCGTGCACTTTGACGCTGATGGACAATTCAGAGTGGAGGATATAGCAGGAGTGCTTGAACCGATTCGTGAAGGTCGCGCAGATGTAGTTTTTGGTTCTCGCTTCATCGATAATACTACCGTCATGCCGTATATGAAAGAAAAAGTTATTATGCCCTTGGCTCGTTTGGTTAATCGTTTAATTTTTAAGATCAAGACGAGTGATCCGCAAAGCGGTTTTCGGGCATTAAGTCGACGTGCTGCCGAAGAAATAAAATGGAAACAGGATGCAATGGCTCATTGTTCAGAAATTTTAATACTCTCTCATCGCTCAGGACTGCGCATTATTGAAGTTCCTATAACCGTACTCTATCCTGACTTCGGTCAGAGATTAGGCGGAGGGTTTAAGATTTTGCGTGATATGTTTATTTCAAAAATGAATCATTAATAATATGCTGCAAGAATCCATCGGCTTGGCCGTAGTACTATTTTTTATAATCAGGCTTGCTTGGCAATTTTATAAAGATCAAATTTCTAAAACTCAAGTTATTTTTTGGACAGGCTTTTGGTTTTTAGCCGGCCTGTTGATTGTGTTTATACATTCTATTGATGCCTTTGTAGCTAAACTTGGTTTTTCTAGTACCGGTATTCAATTGTTGTTTTATGTCGCAGTCGCTTTATTATTTTATTGGATATTCCGTTTACGTTTGACCATTGATAAAATGAGCAGAGAAATTACTTCTTTGACCAGGAGTATTGCATTGTTGTCTAAGAAACACAGAGAATAATAGTATATGAGTGCAAAGGATCTACTCCTAAATTTTTTATATATAGCATTTTTTGTGTTGCTGGTTGGTTCTTGTATTATTTTTTTCATCCAGGGTGATCGTTTTTCAAGTTTTGCTACTTTTTTGCGCTCAGCCTGGCCAATCGCTTTTTTTCTCGGAGCGCTGGCAATAAAACTTCGCATGACACAAGCCGAAAAAAGAGCGGGTGAGGGGACCGGGCTCAGTGTGCGTACTTTGACTTTGTCATTCGGCGATAAAATGAAAGCTGAATTTATAGTTTATGCTTTGCCTTTGACAATTCTGTTTATAGCGGCCTTTTTAGATGGCGGAGTCCAAATCAGCGATATTGTTCAAGCGGCATGTGTTTTTGTGATAGCGTTTCTCTGGCATAAATATTTATGGCTTCGCGCCAGATAATATGAGAATCGCTCATGTCATCTCGACCTTTCCTCCGTATAAAGGGGGCATGGGCAATAGCGTGTATCACGCAGCTTTGCAAATTGGGCGTCGAGGACATGAAAGCGTGGTATTTACGCCGGCCTATAAGGGCTTAAAAGCGGGTAGCGAAATGATTGGTGAGAATACTACTGTGCAGCGCTTGCGACCTTTGCTAACAATCGGTAACGCCGCTGTTCTACCGCAACTACTTTGGCGCTTGCGATCATTTGACATCGTGCATCTTCATTATCCGTTTTATGGAAGCGCGGACATTATTGTGCTAAGCACTCTTTTTTTACCTAAAGCCAAGCTGATATTGCATTATCATATGGATACCGTAGCGGCTGGTATTAAAGGATTGATTTTTAAATTATATCAATTTTTTTTCTTACCAATTATTGTTCGCCTGGCGTCAACAATCAGCTGTGCTTCTCTTGATTATCTTAAGCAGTCGGCCTTGGCAGATTATTATGTGAATCATGAATCTTCATTTATAGAAATTCCGTTTGGAGTGGATACAAGTCATTTTTTTGCAGGAACATTTCCCCGTGAGCCCATTATTTTATTTGTCGGTGGTTTGGATGCTGCTCATTATTTCAAAGGAGTAAGTGAGTTGCTCAAAGCATCGGCGAAAGTATTTTCGCAATATCCGAAAACTCAGTTAGTTTTAGTGGGTAAAGGTGATATGGAGAAAAAGTATGCTGAAGATGCAAAAGCCTTACAGATTGAAAACAATGTTAAGATTATCAATGATGCTACGGATGAAGATTTGGCAGAGTGGTATAGAAAAGCGCGGGTTTCAGTTTTACCTTCAATAAATAAGAGTGAAGCGTTCGGCTTAGTGCTTTTAGAAGCAATGTCGTCCGCAACTCCGGTGGTGGCTTCAAATTTGCCCGGCGTTCGAAACGTATTCCGAAACCAGCAACACGGTTTTTTGATTAAACCTGGTGACGCTGAAGATCTGGCCGTGAAACTTGCTTTGCTTATTGAATCGCCAAACTTGGCTGAGCGTATGGGACGAGAAGCTCGTGAATGGATTGATGAGCGATACAGTTGGGAAAAAGTAGGGGAACGACTTGAGGCTGCATATCTTCGTATTGCGTATACTCCGCCCAAAGAAAAAAAATTATGAAAATTTGTTTTATCAACAATCGTTTTAGTGCGCATATCCGTGGTGGCGCAGAGCGCACCATTCAGGCATTAATAGCATACTTAAACGAAGTGGGCCATGAAATCACCGTTATTGAAGCTAACCAAAATTATGCGCGTTTGGCATCCTTGCCTAAGTGGCGTCGTTTTATATATCACAGCAGCTCTTTTTTAGATTTGGCATCGTTTAGTCGTTTACGAAGAAAAATTAAACGCGGAAACTTTGATATTATTTGGACACATAATCTAACCGGCTTCGGCTTGTTGGCTTTTCGAGCCTTAGGAAATGCAAAGAAGATTCATACCATGCATGATATACAGTTACTTCATCCGTCCGGATTAATGATGTATGGTGCAGAAAAGAGCATTGATACTTTTATTGCCAAGATTTACCAGTTCATTGTTAAACTCTTCTTTCCAAAAGATGCCTTGGTTATTTTTCCCTCAGAGTGGCTTAAGACTTTGTATTCTGAACGTGGCTTTTTTAAACATAATAAGTGTATTCTTTTAAAGAACCCTTTGGAAAAAACGGTTGTTAAAACAACAGCATCAGAGCTTTTTACTTTCTTGTATTTAGGTCAAGTAGAAGAACATAAAGGAGTTGAAATGTTACTTAAGGCTTTTCGAAAAATATCACTGCCCTGCAGTCTGGTAATTGGCGGTGATGGTACGATCTTGGAAAAATTAAAAAGACAATATCGTGATTCGAGAATTACTTTTTTGGGAGGATTTGAAAATCCTTACACATATTTGGCAAAAGCGAGTTGTGCGGTTATTCCCTCGATTTGTTATGAAAATTTACCGACAGTTGCATTGGAAGCTGCCCGCGCCGAAACTCCGGTTATTGGTTCCAACACCGGAGGAGTTAAAGAAAGTATTGGCGTTCCGCAATTACTTTTTGAACCGAGAGTAGAAGACTTGCAAGATTTAATGCTTTGGGTGCTAACGAACCCCGAGGAATTAAAAAAGCTAAGCGCAGAAGGGAGAGCGCGCTTAGCTATTCCGACAACAAAAGAGTACTGGGAAAAAGTCAGTAAAGAAATTATTTAGTAAATCTATACACTTTAAGTTGACCGTCGCCGATGTCATGAGTTTCATCGGCGATTTTTTCTATTTCAGGAGCAAGATCTTTAAAGCGCCACCAATAATTATTTAAGACAAGATACAATCGATCAACTCCTGCAAGTTCCATTGCTTCTGCAATAGTGGAAGATTTCGGAGTATCGACCATACTTAAAAAATATCCGTAGAGTGGCGCGCCGGTTGGGATCGGATAGTAGAATACATTATTTTTCAGATAATGTGCAAAGCCGAATTCTCGCAAGGCGGCGGCACTAACTTGTTGGTTTGAGAGAACCGCGTACGTTTTTCCTTTCGCGTCTTTATCTATCCAGTGAGTCGCTAAGATATCTGCTCGTGACGTCGCATAACTGTGACTATTTTCAAAATCGTCAAAGCGCGGATAACTAAGATAGAGGTTTGCCGTAATCGCGCCGCTAAACGCAAGAAGAATTGAAATCGAAACTATGTGAGGCGCAAGATTAAGATAACGAGTAAAACGCTCAAGAGCGATAATAACAAGTGGTAGACAAATTATTAAAGCGCTTATTAATATTCGCTGGGGGTAATCAGAGCGTTCATAATCGATTAAAAAATGGAAGTTGATAGAACTAGCAAGAATACTTGCAAGAAAAAGCGCCAAGCCTGGCCATAAGTATCTTTGCTTTAATTCACTGGATTTACTACGAAGTGCTATATAAGCGCCAGCGAGGCAGAGAAACGCTATTATAAGGCCCTGTAGGCCGCCAAACAGGTAACTGAAATTAAGACCGATTGAGCCTTTGATTAGATTTTGGGGCCAAAAATCCATGAGCCATGTAAGTTGTGGTAAAACAAATGATGACACCGTCGTCGCGTCAAAGCGACTCACAAGATATAGGGCAGCGGGTACGGCAAAGATAAACGCTAGTATAATGAGTGAGTACAATTTTTTTGCCTGACGAAGATTCTTGGTCAAGTCGTAGGCTACAACTAAACACGCGGCAATGCCGGCGATCGGTTGAGTTACTAAAGCAGCGAGGGCCGCTAAAATAATTATTAATTTGTCTTGCAGATTAGGCTTTGGTGTCGGCCAGAAAATAACAATCATTAAAAATATATAGGCAAGGCTTTGCGGCGTGCCAGCAATAAAAAGCGATGCGGGCAGCATAAAAAGAAACAATGCTGGTGCCATCCAATTTTTTTCAACGCCGTGGTGATGCGACAGCCAACGTGTTATAAGAAGAGGAAAAAGAATTGCGGCCATTGCGGGAATAAGAAACTTTGACCAAAAGTGAATACCGAGGCCACTCATTGTTTTCAAAACAAGAATTAAACTGTAATGACCGAGATAATACGGTGTTAACGGTTTAATTTGACCGAGTTGTTCAATCGCTTTAATTGCAGCTTCGTGAATAAAAGGATCAAAACCATAACCGATACCGTAGACGACCGCTGCAACACCATACAGTAAAAATGCTTGTATGATGAGCGCATATTTTGTAAGGCGTGATGATATCGTAACTAAATACGATAATAGTATTGTTCCAAGAGTAAATGAAACAAAGTACCATTTGCTGACGACTTGCCACGGTGTTAAAATAGCTCGCTCGCTTATGCCGCTGTAGAGAAAGTATATCGAAACAAAAAAGACGCAGATAAATAAGGCAAATAAACGCCATTCAGAAATCGAGATTCTTGAAGATAATGCTGAAGTTTCATCGCGTGTATTATTAGTACGGAGAAAATAGGCGACCCCTAGTAAGGTCAGAATAATGACAAGCCAAATGCTTAGATCTGTCAGTCCAAAGAAAATATACATTAAAGAACCAAAGCAGGCGACCAAGATCGGCGCTGTTATCAGTAGTTTTGTTAGAATGCCTTGATATTTGTCCATAGACTTAATAATACTAAGAGTTGGTCTTGACGTCTATATGATGTCTATTGACCGTGGCTTGTATTTGTTGTATAAAAAGAGAAAATAAATGGTTCATAAAAAATTAAATATAATGGAGCTAGGAAAAATGAAGACAATTTTTTGTTATTTGGCATTTCGTGGTTGCCCCGGATGGTGGGGATATTTCTATTCAATTGATATTTCGCAATCACTATACTTTTTGCGAATGATTTCCGAATCTCGTTTTGATAAAGCAGAGGAGTTTATTTTTGCACGGAAGTACGTTCATGATTATGTTACTAACGACGCTATTCCTTTAAATCGTACTAACAGATACTCAGGTTATGATTCGCCGGAATATATGCGCTGTGTATCTCATGCTCACTATCTTTACTTGATGGAATATTACAGAGATAACGGTATGCTATGCTTTGCTGAAGATCTTGAAGCAAAGCTAACCTGGATGAAAAATGTTCATCTGCTTCCCGAGAAACTTAATAATCTGGTTATTGCATGGAATAAACATTTTTTTGGTGGTACCTTTGGTTCCGGCTTAACAAATCTTATTAAAATTGAACCTGAGCGTCCGGAGACATTTAGTCTTAGCCAGGAAATTAAGAACATTCTCAGTAATTTGTCTGACTGGGGTATTCAGTATTCATCTGATGTTTTAATGAATGCTGCAATATGGGACCGTAAGTTTAAGGAAGCTGAAAATGATCGCAATGCTTTTAAAGTTGTTATTAATAATTACTTTAATAGCGTGCAAAAACTATTTCAGCCTCTTGAAACAATGGAATTAGCAAATATGGCAAAGTATTTTGGTTTAGGGTTGGCATACTATAAACATCTGCATAGAGTTAAACATGCTAATCTTCTCGCTATATAAAAACCGTACATTTTTTAAGTAAAAAAAGGGGATTACAGCATCCCTTTTTTTATTTGCAAAAAGTTTAGAAGTACTGCTACCATTAAGCTATGAAACTCATAAAAGAACGACTGCAACAGAACTGGCCCTGGCTATTTATTATTCCGCTTTGTATCGGCTATTTTTTATTTTCGTCCAGCTTTAATTATCTTAGTCAAACTAAAGATTTTACAAAATGGATGTCTCCGGATGAAACCGCAAATTATACGGTAGCTAAATTGTATGCCGAGACTGATAATTTGGCATTTTTTGAAAAGTACAATTTGATTGCTAAAGACATTATTCATCCGCGCAGTTTTCGCTCTGACTATGGCTTGATAAAACCGGTTAGTTTTCTTGGATTGCCAATTCTCTACGGTAAGCTCGCGAAAATATTCGGTGTCGGTATTCTGCCTTATCTAACCCCGATTATCGGAATCTTTGGTCTTATTTTCTTTTATCTATTTGTCAAAAGAATCTTTGGCAAAGACAATGCCTTGATTGCTACAATACTCGCCGCAGCTTTTCCAATTTTTACATACTATTCTGCGCGCAGTATGTTTCATAATGTTTTATTCTTAGCGGCCTTTATTGCCGGATTATATTTTGCTTCGAGAATGAGTGAAAGAAATCAAGAGGAAAAAGGTTATTTTAAGAAAAATGGTTTCGCATTAATTTTCTCATTGTGTTCCGGCTTGTTTATCGGTTTGGCAATTGCAGCCCGCAGTTCTGAATTACTGTGGGTAGGGCCATTAATGGTTTTCGCTTGGCTTTGCAATATTCGTAAGATCGGTTTGGTGAGGCTTTTCTTTTTTGCCTATGGCGTCTTTATTATTTTCCTTCCAATGCTTTACTGGAACGGTGCACTTTACGGGTCATTTTTTTCAAGCGGTTACCCTGAGTTAAATAATTCATTGTTTTCACTGCAGCAAGGCGGAGCAGAGTTAGCCAATACGGGAATCGCCGGGAAGTTTAACGAACTGCGACCAATAGTTGCAAAAATTAAAGCCACTATTTTTCATTTTGGATATAAGCCGGAGCAAAGTTACAAGCTCTTTAATGCCTATATCACGAATATGTTTCCGTGGTTATTCTGGTCAGCTGCTGCAGGTTTACTCGTACTCATAACTTTTTTTAAAAAATACTCTAAAGAAAAGTGGATATTTTTAATTGGCTGGATGAGCGCTTCCGTATTACTTATTTTGTATTATGGCAGTTGGACATTCTTTGATAATCCGGATCCGAACAGTTTTACCATTGGAAATTCCTATACACGTTATTGGTTGCCGATTTATTTTGGAGCCCTGCCCCTAGCTAGCTTAGCGTTGATTACAGCTACTCAATGGATTAAGAATACAAAACACGCCTGGGCAATTCGTTTTGTTGCCTTAGCAATGATTGTTATTATTTCTGTCCAGTATGTTTGGAATGAACCTTCAGAAGGCTTGGCAGTCTCAATAGAAAAACAAGCAGTAGCAAAAACTGAATTAAGCACATTACTTTCTTTAACAGAAGATAATTCTATAATCATCACACGTTATCACGACAAGTTATTATTTCCTGAACGAAAAGTTGTTATAGGATTATTTGACGACCCAAATATGATTGCCGAGTATGCGAACTTGGCGAGACGTGTTCCGGTATACTACTATAATTTTTCTTTTAAACAAGAAGATTTAGATTATCTTAATAACGGCTCCCTTGCTCGTGCCGGTCTTTCACTTTCATTAATCAAACCGATTACAGATAGATTTAACTTATATAAACTCGAATCCTTGACAAAGCAGTAGTTTGATTTTAAAGTGTTTGTAATAAAATATGTTTCTTTAAAAATAATCATAAAATAAGAGGAGGGTAGTCGCATGACATTTGATCAGGCACAAGCCGATAGTTTCAATAATTCGCGTTATGGACATGGGCGAGTTATCATATATTCAATCATCGCAGTATTAATGCTTATTGATTTTTATGCTTTTGCATATAATTCGTTTGGCAATTTGACTTCAAATGGCTTGTTCTTTCACTGGGCTATTATTGGCAGCTGTGTTGCATTTATTTTTTGCTCCTCCGTTGATTGCTTAATAGTAAGAGAAAAAAGTGCAGCCATTATATTTAATGCACTCTTTGCCTGCATAATGGCTCTGTATTTGAATTTCGGAGTCTTGCCATACATGAATAATATATCATTATATGAAGTGATTGGTTCAAGCGGAGCAAACTCATTTCATACTATTAACAAGGTGATTATTTGGCTCATGATCGGTCTCGCAATTATTAATCTAATTCTTTTTCTTTTTGCAAAAAAACCTGAAGAACAAAAAGAAGAATAAAAGTACCTTACAAGATAAGAATCTAACTCAAAGGCCGCTCGTATATATACGGCGGCTTTTAAGTTTGGCTTCATGCTATAATGTATTCATGGAAAAAAAGCGTTTTCGAATAGGAATTGACGCTCGTTTTTACGGTCCTTTAGGCAAGGGCCTGGGTCGTTATACTCAAGAAGTGGTTGATAATGTTTTAAAAATAGATCGTGAGAACGAATATATAATTTTTTTAAGTAAGGATAATTTTGATGAATTTCACTCCGATCATCCACGGCACAAAAAAGTATTAGCGGACGTTCGTTGGTATAGCTTGGCAGAGCAATTAAAAATGCCGTTTATTATTTTTCGTGAAAAGCTTGATCTGATGCATTTTCCGCATTTTAACGTTCCGGTTTTCTGCCCGACAAAGTTTGTTGTTACGATCCATGATTTAATTTTAACTCGCTTTCCAACAATGAGGGCGACGACGCTTGGGCCGATTTTGTATTGGATAAAAAATATGGGTTATCGCATTGGCATCAAACTGGCCGTGTGGCGGGCAAAAAAAATTATTGCAATTTCTAAATATACCAAGGACGATATAATCAATCAGTTCAAGGTTAATCCTTCAAAGATAGAAGTAACATATGAAGGCGTGGCTAATTTATCAGGTGGACATGACACCTTATTCGCCGCCAAACTAAATCCCGATGAGATTTTATCTGATTATTGTATTTTAGAACCATATTTATTGTATGTTGGAAACGCCTACCCGCATAAAAATCTTGAATTTTTAATTAAAGTTTTTAATAAACTTCATCGAAAGCGATCCGACTTAAAACTTGTCTTAGTTGGTAAGGAAGATTATTTTTATGCTCGTTTAAAAAAGTTTGCTAAAGATAATGCGTCAGAAGCTGTAATTTTTCCGGGTTATGTTCCTGATCGAGAATTAGAAGTTTTGTTCAAGCATGCCGCAGCTTATGTTTTTCCGTCACGCTATGAAGGCTTCGGCTTGCCTCCGCTTGAAGCGATGTCGCGCGGTTGCCCGGTCATCAGCTCGAGTGCCACATGTTTACCGGAAGTGTTGGGGGACGCCGCCTTGTATATTAATCCAGTTAACGAAGTTGAATTAGAAGGAACCATTGATTTTTTTCTAGATAATGATGATTTGCGTCAGCAGCTGATCCAAAAGGGTTATGAACGCGTTAAACTCTATGACTGGTGGGAATGCGCTCGTTTAACAACACAAATCTATGAACGAGTATTGGAGACAACCTAAACACCACACGCCAGCCGTGATTGACTTGCGTCCAAAACAAAAACCGATTCGTCGGGGTTTTTCAGCCTGGGAAGATCTTACGGCACTGCGTATTATTAAGGCGTTTGGCTATAGCATATATCGTTTTGTCCAAATACTTTTTGGTTTGGTTCTACAACTCGGGTTGTTAATCATCCGCACAAAAAATACAATTTCCTTCAAACAGTATTGGTCAAAAACACAAGAGAGAGTAGACAAGGGGATTGAGCGAGAAATCAAAGCTATCGCCAAGCCGAGTCTGCGTCCGCATTCAACGTATTTTAAGTTACTTAATTTTGTTCTGTTGCTTTGCTTACTAGCTGCGCCCTTTGTTGTGTACTCGGTCTTTACTCATCTTGACGCCATTAAAAATTCAGTAACAGAAAAAAGTTCTGAAGCTTTTGCCAGTTTGTTCTCGGGTAAGTCTTTTATAGAAAAGCAAAATTATAATGAAGCGCAACTTGCTTTTAATCAAGCGACTGAGAATTTTTTGCAAGCACAAAATGATTTATCGGAGATAAATAAAACGCTGCTCGATCTTGTTGGTTTAGTTCCGGATTCAACATTTCGATTGGCAGGGGAGAGCAGACATATCTTAGCAGCCGGTCGTCTTTCAGCGCGTTTGGGCGCTGACTTGGCTTCCGCAATTACTCCGGTTGCCAACTCAAATATTCTTTCTTTTCTTGATCGTTTTGGTGCTCTTACCGCTCCTGCGGCCGAAGACGCAGATGCCTTAGCTAAAGAGCTCAAAGCAATTAATGCGGATACTTTGCCGGAACAATATCGTGAACAGTTTATACGATTGCGTAAACAAGCCGAACTTATGGCTCCGAGTTTGTCTGAAGCAGCAAAACTATCTAAACAAGCCTCAATCTTTTTAGGAGAACAAATTGATAAACGTTATCTGCTTGTCTTTCAAAATAATTCAGAACAACGAGGACCGGGCGGGTTTATGGGCAGTTATGCATTGGTTGATTTTAGCCGAGGAGAAATTAAGAAACTAAGCGTTCCCAAAGGCGGAACCTACGACACTGAAGCGGGAATGAGTGAATTTATTGTTGCACCAAAACCGTTATGGCTCTTAAATCCATTGTGGCATTTTTGGGATTCAAACTGGTGGCCTGATTGGCCGAGCAGTGCCAAAAAGATCCAGTGGTTTTATGAAAAAAGCGACGGTCCGACGGTCGACGGCGTTATTAGTCTAACGCCAACAGTTGTCGAACGATTACTTGAGATACACGGTCCTGTTGATATGACCAAAGATTATGGTGTTGTGATTGACGCGAAAAATTTTTGGGAAGTCACCCAAACTTTTTCTGAGCAAAAACCTCAGGTTACCGTGGAACCAAAAAAGATTATAGGTGATTTAATTTCAAAACTGATGGAGGACTTACCAAAGAATATGAACGCTGAAAAAACTTTTGCTTTGATTGGATTATTAGAAAAGAGTTTTGAGGAGAAACAAATTCTCGTATACCTCAATGACCGTGAATTACAAGCTTCGGTTGAAGAATTTGGTTGGGATGGCGGCATTAAAAAAACTAGTGGTGACTATCTGATGGTTAGTTCAACAAATATTGGCGGACAAAAAACAGACAGAGTCATACAAAAAACTATAACGCATGATTCTCAAATCTTGCCTGATGGTCGAATAATTGATACTCTAAAGCTTGAACGAGCGCATAGCGGCGAAAAAAATCAAGCGTTTGTTGGTGTACGAAATGTTGCTTGGATTCGCGTGTATGTCCCGGAAGGAGCTCGACTTATTTCCGCAAAAGGATTCAGACAACCCGACGCTTCCTATTTTGAAACACCTGATGCGGCGTGGGATCAAGATCCTGATTTAAAAGCTGAAAACGAAGCAGTAACTGATGCCGCTTCAAACACAAAAATATATACAGAAAACGGCAAAACGGTATTTGCCAATTGGTCGATGGTTGATCCGGGAGAGACCGAAGAGCTTGAATTTATATATGAATTGCCCTTTGGATTTGCAGAAAAGAAGGACTTAAGTTGGACAGATAGGGTAATGATGAATTTCAAAAATCAAGAGAGTTATCATTATAATTTTTTGGTTCAAAAGCAGCCGGGGGATCTTAATACAACCCTTGTTTCAAAACTGAGAATCGCCAATGGTTGGAAGAATTTGTGGAATTATCCGAGTAATCTCTTAATCAATCAGAATGGCGCCGAGATCACCCAAGCATTAGATAAAGATTTCTTTAGTTCAGTTCTATTTTATAAGCCATAATATGCCCAAAAAAAACAAAAATTTTACATCGAGTCCAATTCCGCAAAATAGCGACAAATCTTTTGATCGTTATTTAAACGGATCTGTCAGTAAGGCCACGATTGATGAAAGTCTCTCAGAAATTTTTGAAGATGAAAACGGCAAACGTGTTAATGTCAAAGAGGTTATGATCAAACCAAAACGAGGTTTCTTTACCTGGATGGGTATTATAGCTTTTTATTTGATAATTGTAGGGGCTCTCGGTGCGGGCGCTTATTATTGGTTTGTTCAAAGAGGAGCTGATATGAATGTCGTTGATATCAATATAAGCGCGCCTGATAATTTAAGTGCCAACGAAACCTTTGAGTATACGATAGATTATAAAAATCAGGAGTCTCAAGCCCTGGAAGGATTGACACTGCAATTAACATATCCCGAAAATTTTATTTTTGAATCAAGTGAGCCGGCAGCAAGCGAGGATAACAACAGATGGCAATTGTCAGATTTGCGTCAATTCGCTAGTGGCAAAGTCACAGTAAGCGGGCGAATGATTGCTCCTGTTGGCGCTTCGAATATAGTGTTTGCCGATTTATCATATCGTCCGGCTGGGCTTACAAGCGAATTTAAAAAATCAGCCAGTCACGACATTGTATTGAAAAGTTCTGGCTTTGAAATAGAGGCGAGCGCTCCGACAAGTATATTGGTAGGGCAAGATACCGAGCTGTTAGTTGCGTACAAGCCATTGGAAAAAACATTTATTCAAAACTTCGTTGTTCGGTTTCCAGTCATAGATAATCTTGAATTCCCAAAAACAGATTATGGCGCGGGAATAGAAATGACTGAACCCGGAACATTTACTGTTTCTGAATTAAAGGATGAAAAAAAGAGCGCAGCGTTCAAGTTCAAATTTACCGATAAAAAAAATGATAAAGAAACTCTCAAGATCAGTTTTGCTTATAAAGATGAAGCGAGCGGCAAAGAGTATGTTTTCGAAGAACGGTCATTTGATATTGAGATTGTTAAAAATTCTTTAAACCTTACGCTGGCCGCGAATGGCGAGGCATCTGATCAAGGGATTGATTTTGGAGAAACAATCAATTATTCAATCTCGTATGTGAATAAAGGTGAGCAGCCAATGAATGACGTTATTGTCATGGCAGTACTTGACGGCGAAGCGCTTGATTGGAGGAAATTAGTTGATGCCAATAACGGCAAGGTCACGGGCCGAACAATTGTTTGGACTAAAGATGAAGTGCCGGAATTAAAAGCATTATCAAAAAACCAAGAAGGCAGTATCGAATTTACTATTCCCGTTCGTGCTGTTAACGAATCAAGTCTGATTCGCAGCTTTGAGATTAAAAGCTATGCACAGTTTGCCATTGGCGGAAAAGCAGAAGAACTCTCAAGTGATAATGAAAATAATCGATCTAATCAACTCACTATTAAGTTAAATTCGGATGTGTTGCTTGATGAATCCGTTCGTTACTTTGATGAAGATAATATTGCAGTAGGTACGGGTCCGCTTCCTCCGCAAGCCGGACAAACAACAACCTTTAAAGTATATTGGAAAATTACGAACTCTTTACATGAATTAGCCGGCTTAAAAGTAACAACAAAATTACCGGATTATCTTGAGTGGGATGGCAAAGATCAAGCTGACGCAGGAACACTTGAATATAATCAAGACACAAATGAAGTGAGCTGGATGATTGGTCGATTACCTTTGTCTGCTGCAAGCGTTCAAGCTCAGTTCAGTATTAGTCTTAAACCACGAGCTAGCGATCGTAATAAATTGTTGGTCTTGGTTTCCGGAACCACACTTGAAGGCAATGATAATCAAACAGCCTACGCGGTTTCGCAAATCTTAAAAGCTCAGACTACAAAATTGGAAAAAGATGATATCGCTGATACAACTGGTATTATCCAGTAACCCTTCGCCGGGCTACGGGTTATAAATAATTATGTTTAAAGTTTTAAGAAATAGTAAAAAAACTAAAGCGCGTCGCGGCCGGCTAAAAACCGGGCACGGCGTTTTAGAAACTCCGTTTTTTATGCCGGTGGCGACACAAGGCACAATTAAGTTCGCTTCAACTGATGATGTTCGTCAACTCGGCTCGCCAATACTTTTATCAAATACCTATCATTTGATGCTCCGTCCCGGTGAGAAGTTTATAAAAAAATGGGGTGGACTTCATAAGTTTATGAATTGGCAAGGCGCGATTTTAACAGACTCCGGCGGCTTTCAAGTTTTTTCTTTAGGAGCTGCTAAAACAAAGAGTGGGAAAAGCTTGGTAGAGTTAACGGAAAAAGGTGTTGGATTTTCTTCATATGTTGACGGCTCCAAACATTATTTGACGCCGGAGAGATCATTACAGATTCAAACCGATTTAGGAGTTGATATCGCAGTTGTGTTGGATGAATGTGTTGCTCTGCCCGCTAAACGAAAATATCTTGAACAATCAGTTGATATGACGAGCGCTTGGGCAAAACGTACTAAACAATATTACAAAAAATTAAAAGGTAAAAAACCTTTAGTGTTTGCGGTGGTACAAGGCGGTACTGAAAAAGATTTACGTCTTAAAAGCGCCGCGGAATTATCTGCGCTAAACTTTGATGGATATAATATCGGTGGGTTGGCAGTAGGGGAGACTGAGGTTGAAATGTATACAGTGCTTGATTACACAGTAGAGGCCTTGCCTAAAGATAAACCGCGCTATCTTATGGGCGTAGGATATCCTGAAAATATTATTGAGGCGGTAAAGCGCGGCGTTGATATGTTTGATTGTGTTATTCCAACACGAGAGGGAAGACACGGTAGATTATTTTCTTGGAATAAAAAAACCTCCAGTCAAATAAAAAAATTATTAAATTCAAAAACTAAAGCCACTAAATCTTTTTACGATACTCTGACAATAACAAATGCAAAATTTGTTAATGACAAAAAAGTTGTTAGTGCAGATTCAAAGATTTCGGAATTACGAAGTCTGTCGCGTTCATATCTAAACTATCTGTTTAAAATAAACGAGCCGCTGGGTAAACGGCTCGCTACTCTTAATAACCTTGAGTTTTATTTGAGACTAATGGAAGAGATTAGAAATAATATAAAATAACTATTTCAGTGAATCATTCAGTATGAGTGGCAGTAGCAATAAGCTGCTCTACGGAGTATATAAGAACGCCTTCTTCAAAATCATCAAGTCCCGGAGGAGCTGACATCCTATTTAAGAACCAGTATTCTTTGTTTTCCCGTCCGTCATACATATTAGCGTGCAATACGAATGATGCGCCTGAACGTGATATAAATAGTAACGTTGGATTTTCTTTGTTGCTCTCATCAAAGCTACTTAGTTGGCCTGAAATTAATCGTGTCTCATGTTTGTCGCCGTTTTTGAATATTTCTACGGTTACGTAAGTTCCTGAGAAATTCGAAAGTTCGAGAAAGGGTTTCGGGGTAATATTTTTTATCCAAACCATGTTATAGTCTCCTTTTAATGTACGAAAGTTTATTATTGAATGTATCGATTTTTGCATTTAATGTCAAGGTAGCAAAAAACCCTGAACATCTTGGCTCAGGGTTTTCCGAGCTCAATCCTCCAAGCGGAAGGATGAGTGGTGAAACAATTTTTTCAAATAACTAATTAAATTAGGAGGCGCTAAGGAATTTACACCCTAACGCTCTCCCGAAAAGAACAGTCCTTATCAACCGATAAGCGCTCCTGTTCAAGCAAGTTCTTACGAAAGCGCGACTATTCAAAGTTGAGGATGAATACACCTTAGCTATTTGCCAGGATAAACCATGTGGTTAGGCCCGTTGGATGCAAAAGATTAGATGGTCAACTTAAGCGTATAATATAGACACGCGTGATTTATCCTAAACGAGCCTCCGTTAGAGTCACTTCTATCTAGGAATCTATATTTGCCTACTTATAAGAACTTATTTTGATACTATCGCTAACACATAAGAATGTCAATATGTGCTGATTTGCCTAAAAAGGAGAATCTTCTAAGCCCTGAGGCTTATGTTTCTCTATTTCCTCGGCGCTGCCAAGTTTTGGATTAACATGCACTCGAAGGCCAGTATCTTGACTAAACACGTCATTTCCCATCTTACTTTTTAGTAATGAGTTTGGAGCTGAATCTTTTTTAAATATTTCTTGGGTATCGATAAAGCTAAATTGCATTGGCTTATTATTATATTTTAAAATAGCTACTCAAATTTGAACTGGCTTGATAATATCTGCAAAAACCGATAAAGTCAATATATATGAAGTCAACAGAAATTAGGAAAAAATATCTAACATTTTTCGAAGAGAGGGGACATGTACGTATCCCGAGTGCTTCTTTGCTACCGGAAAATGACTCAACCCTGTTATTTGTAAACTCTGGAATGTTTCCTTTGGTTCCTTATTTATTGGGAGCAAAGCATCCGGCCGGTGATAAACTCGTGAACAGCCAAAAATCTTTTCGTACTGAAGATATTGATGAAGTTGGTGATAATCGTCATAACACCTTTTTTGAAATGCTCGGCAACTGGTCTTTGGGCGATTATTGGAAATCAGAACAATTAAACTGGTGGTATGAGTTTTTGATCGATGAGTTAAAGCTTGATCCAAAACGTTTATATCAAAGTGTTTATGCTGGCTCAAAGGACGGTCAGATTCCTAAAGATACTGAGTCCATAGAAATTGTAAAACAAATTTTTAATAAATACGGCGTTCATGACGAGAACCGGATCTTCGAATATATTGAAAAAAACTGGTGGCAGAGAGGCGATGCAATTGGAGAATTAGGCGGGCCGGACTCTGAAACGTTTTATGATACCGGTAAAGTGCATGACACAAAATTCGGAGCAGAATGTCATATTAACTGTGATTGCGGAAAATATATTGAAATCGGCAATTCAGTATTTATGCAATACCAGAAAACTGAAAATGGTTGGAAGGAACTGAATAATAAGAACGTTGACTTTGGTGGAGGACTTGAAAGACTTTGTATGGTTACTCAAGACAAACCAAATATTTTTGAAACCGATCTATTTAATGACGCGATTCTAAAGATTGAAGAATTGTCAGGCAAAAAGTATTCCGATGTTTCGCGGCCCTTTGAAATTATTGCGGATCACTTAAAGGCAGCGACTTTTATCATGGGTGACGAAAAAGGGATTGGACCTGCCAATACTGACCAGGGTTATATTGTTCGTCGTTTAATTCGCCGCGCCATTCGTTTCGGACGTCAACTCGGAATTTCTTCAACAGAGTGGACACATTTAATTTCAGAGATATACATTTCACATTATTCAGGAGTATATCCGGAACTTAAAAATAATAAAGCTTTTATAATTGATCAGTTAAATAAAGAAGAAGCGAAATTTCAAACCACTTTAGAAAAGGGCGAGAAAGAGTTTGTTAAGTTAGGGGACACAATCAGCGGAATTGAGGCCTTTGATTTGTACCAAAGCTATGGTTTCCCGATTGAAATGACTATTGAACTCGCTAAAGAAAAAGATGTTCAAGTTGATGAAAAAGGTTTTTATGAAGAGTTGGAAAAGCATCAAGCTTTGTCTCGAACTGCCTCAGCAGGTAAATTCAAAGGGGGACTGGCTGATCACAGCGTAGAAACTACAAAGTTACACACAGCAACTCACTTACTGCTTGCAGCTTTAAAAAAGGTGTTGGGAGAACATATCTACCAAAAAGGCAGTAATATCACCGGAGAACGTCTTCGTTTAGATTTTCCGCATCCTGAGAAAATGACTGATGAACAAATTAAGAAGGTAGAGGATATTGTGAACGATGCGATTCAAGCGGAGCTTCCTGTTCATTATGAGGAAATGGAGCTCGAAAAAGCTCGTGAGATTGGGGCGACGGGAATCTTTGATTCTAAGTATGAACAGATGGTGAAGGTGTATTTTGTTGGCGAGGAGCCAAACTATTTTAGTAAGGAAATCTGCGGTGGTCCTCATGTTGAAAATACTCGAGAATTAGGAACTTTTGAGATAAGCAAAGAAGAGAGCTCATCAGCCGGAATTAGACGCATTAAGGCTATTCTTAAATAATGGCTAATATTAAGTAAATTATTATATTGAAAGCTACCCAGTCGAAATGCTTGACACTAAATTAGATTACCTCTATAATAGCTTTACACGTAAAAAATGTTGAAATCATTAAATTTCTCCTATATTTACTAAGGGAAGATTTTGGTAGATTGGATTTACCAAAATTTTTATTGTTTAAATGACTGAGAACAATTCAAAAGACTTTATAGAGATGGAAGGCGAAGTTCTTGAACTTATGCCTGCCGCCACTTTTAGAGTAAAACTTGAAAACGGCCATGAGATCTTGGCTCACTTATCCGGTAAAATGCGGATGTTTAAAATTCGCATTGCTCCCGGCGACCGCGTTAAGGTTGAAATGAGTCCGTATGATCTAAGTAAGGGTCGTATTACTTACAGACTGTAATCTATCACATGAAAGTACGCGCTTCCGTAAAGAAAATCTGCAAAGACTGTAAAACAATTCGTCGTAAAGGACGAGTGATGGTTTTGTGCAAGACTCCTAAACATAAGCAGCGCCAAGGTTAATTTTTTAAACTATTATTTATTGTATGGCCGTACGTATCGCCGGTGTAGTTATCCCGAATGAAAAACGCGTTGAAATAGCTTTAACGTATATTTTTGGTATTGGACGTATCACTGCGAACAACATTTTAGACAAGGCCAAGGTCAACGGCAGTATCCGAGTGAAGGATTTAAAGGAAGAAGACGTTAATCGCTTGCGTGCTTTGATTGAAAAGGATATGAAAGTTGAAGGCGATTTGCGTCGCGAAGTTTCTGCTAACGTTAAGCGCTTGAAAGATATCGGCGCCTACCGCGGTTCTCGCCATGCCAAACATCTACCAGTTCGCGGACAGCGCACAAAAACAAACAACCGCACAGTTCGCGGTAATGTTCGTCGCACAGCAACTTCAGGTAAGAAGATGTCTGCTCAAAAGACTTAATTAAGTAACACCTATGACTGAAGAAACCAAGACAACTGAAACAGAAGAAACAACTGCGGTAGAAGTACCGGAAGAGGCTGTTGCTGAACGCAAAGGTGATGATGCTGGCAAACCGGAAGAATTGCCTGATGAAATTAAAAAGAAATTAGAAAAGCAAAAAGCCAGCCGCACTCCGATTAAAGGTAAGCGCAAGAAGAAAGGTGAAAAGAAGCGCGTTACGGCCGGTAAAGCTTTTGTACGTTCAACTTACAACAATACGGTTATTACTTTGACCGACAATGACGGTAACGTGTTGTCTTGGGCCAATGCCGGTTTAGCCGGATTTAAGGGTCCGAAAAAGGCAACTCCGTATGCCGCTCAAATCATTACTCGTATTGCTGTTGAAAAAGCTAAGGAAGAATACGGATTGTCTGAAGTTAAAGTTTTTGTTAAAGGTGTTGGCACCGGTCGTGAGTCAGCGGTTCGTGCCTTGAATGCCAACGGCTTGAATATTACTTATATTAAAGATATAACTCCTTTACCGCATAACGGTTGCCGCGCTCGCAAACCGCGTCGCGTTTAAGACCACAGATAATAATATTATGTCACCACTAGCAAAACCAGGCGGATCAGCTCGCCCCAAGAAACAAAGCACCTACGGTCTTCAATTGCGTGAAAAGCAAAAGGCCAAGGAGATGTATGGTCTTCGCGAAAAGCAATTTAAATTGACTTTCTTGAAGGGTCAGAAAAAGGGCGGGGACGCCGGAGAAAACTTGCTCCGTTTGTTAGAAATGCGTCTTGATAACGTTGTATTTCGCTTTGGTTTGGCCATTACTCGCAAGCAATCACGCCAAATGGTCAGCCATGCGCACTTTACAGTTAACGGCAGCAAGGTAAACATTCCTTCATACCAAGTCAAAGCCAATGATGTTATTGCTGTCAGAAAAAACAAGAAAGACAAGAAACCATATCATGATTTGGCTGAACGCTTGAAAAAGGCGACATTACCGAGTTGGATTACCTTTGACGCAGCTGAAATGTCCGGTAAAGTACTGCATGAACCGAAAAAAGATGATTTGGATCAGTCGGTTGCCAGTCAGTTGATTGTTGAATTTTACTCACGTTAATTTGCTTTTAAACGCCCTTTGGGCACGCACATAAGCCATATGCAAAAAATAGCATTGCCAAAAAAAGTTTCCATCGTCGCTTCCGAGGAAGTGAACCGCGCTCAAATTATTATTGAGCCGTTAGCACCTGGTTACGGCACAACAATCGGTAACGCTTTGCGTCGCGTTCTGCTCGCTTCGTTGCCGGGAACTGCTGTTATCGGAGCTAAGATTGAAGGCGCCAGCCATGAATTTATGGCATTACCAAACATCAAAGAAGATGTTTTGGAAATCATGCTAAATTTGAAAAAAGTGCGTTTTAAACTTGATGAAGATGTTACTGAAGCCCGTTTAACGCTATCTGCCTTTGGAGAAAAGGCTGTAACTGCAGCTGATATTGAAAAGCAAGCTGGAGTTGAAATTGTTAATCCGAAGTCAGTTATTGCCCATATCACAGATATGAGCGGTAAATTGACCATTGAAATTTTTGTTCGTCGCGGTATGGGTTATGAAACTATTGAAACTCGCGAAGAAGGCAAGAAAGAACTTGGTTATATTGAAATCGATGCTATTTTTTCACCAGTCTTACACGTCGCTTTGGAAATTCAAAACGTTCGTGTCGGTAAAATGGTTAACTGGGAGAAAATGGTTTTGGATGTATTGACCGACGGAACAATTTCAGTTGAAGACGCTTTTACTAGTGCCAACCAAATTTTAATTGATCAATTCTCAGGTTTGAAAGATATTGCTGCCGGTACTGTCATTGAAGAAGAGGTTAAAGAAGAAGCTCCTGAAGTCATTGAGGCAGCTGCTGAGGAAGAAGTTGTTGTTGAGGATGAAGAGAAGCCTAAGTCAAAGAAAAAATAACCAGATATGCGTCACCGTAATACAGGAAAAATTTTAGACAGAAAGAAAGCTCCGCGCGAGCTCATGCTTCGCAATCTTGCGGCTAGTGTTTTAATGTATGAAAAAGTTAAAACTACTCAAGCTAAAGCAAAAACGGTGCGCTCTTTAGTTGAACGCTTGATTACGGTTTCAAAAGAGGGGAATTTAAGCGCTCGTCGCCAATTGATCAGCACTTTACCTCAACCATTGGCCGTTAAGAAAGCCATGGATGTATTGGGTGCACGATATAAAGATCGCAAAGGCGGCTACACCCGTATTGTTAAATTGACCAATAGACAAGGCGATGGCGCTGTCATGGTCCAGATTGAACTTGTATAAACATATGACAAAAGCCACTCCATTAATGAGAAATAGACTAAGTATAGACGCAACAGGTATTGCCCTGGGTCGTTTGGCTGTTAAAGTTTCAACCTTGCTTCGCGGAAAGCACAAAGCGACTTTCCAGCCGCATAAGGACGAAGGAGATATTGTTGAAGTACTTAATGTAAGCAAAGTAACTTTTAGTGGTAAGAAAATGGATCAGAAAGTGTATCATCATTATTCCGGATATCCTGGTGGTTTAAAAACCAAGAAAATGTCTGACATCTTTGCAGCTCGTCCTGATGAAGTATTGCGTCGAGCAGTTAAAGAAATGTTGCCAGACAACCGTTTGCGTACTGCTATGATGAAGCGTTTGATTATCAAATAAGCATATGACTGAAACTAAAACCGCAAAGCCAGTAAAGAAAACCGTTAAAGAAGCCGCGCCAGCAAGTTCACGCGTGTATATTGAAGCAACCGGCAAACGTAAGACAGCCGCTGCTCGCGTTCGCTTGTTTAAAGGCGGCAAAGGCATTATCACTGTGAACAATATGCCAATGGTTGAATACTTCCGCACTCCGTTAATGCAAATGGTTGTTGTTGAAGCTTTTAAAAGTGTTGCCATGGAAGGCATTTTTGATGTAACAGTACGTGTTAAAGGCGGCGGTAAGCAAGGACAAGCTGAAGCAGTTCGTCACGGTATTGCCCGCACCTTACTTGAACTTGATAAAGAATTACGCCCAGTCTTAAAAGCACAGCGCTTATTGACTCGTGACTCACGCGCCAAAGAAAGAAAGAAACCTGGTTTGAAACGCGCTCGTCGCGCCCCACAGTGGAGCAAACGTTAAATTATATTTCCAAAACAGTCCCGTTTATTCGGGGCTGTTTTTTTATTGCGAATTTAGGCGAAAAATGTTAGGATATGCGTGATTATATGTCTCAACTGGCCCGCAATACTTCATATTTTACACTGGCTTTGGTTTTGCAAAAAATCATCTCTTTAAGCTACTTTACTCTGTACGCCCGCTACTTAGGTGCGGCTGATTTGGGTTTATATTATTTTGCGATTTCCGTAACTTCTATTTTTGGAATCTTTATTGATTTTGGTATTGGAAATGTTATTACCCGCGAAGTTTCTAAAGCCCCGGAAAAAGCTAAATCTATTTTAGCAAATGTGATGGCGCTCAAATTGCCCTTGGCATTGATTACGATTGGCGCATTAGTGCTTTGGTCAACACTCTGGGATTACGAACCGATTGTCAAGCAGCTTATTTATATTTCGTGTATTACAATGCTCTTTGACGGTTTTACCAATGCGTTCTTTGCGGTTGCACGAGGTTTTCATAATCTTAAATATGAAAGCATTTCTTCAGTCTTGTTCCAGCTTATTGTTTTAGTTCTCAGTTTGTTTATCTTAAAAGAAGATTGGGGTATTGCCTGGCTTATGAGTACCTTGGCTTTAGCGAGCGCGTTTAACTTTTTCTACGCGATGTTTACAGTTCGCAATGTTTGGAAGATTGGACCCTGGCCGCGTTGGGATCCCGTCTTGATTCGAAGTTTGGTAAAACTAACTTTGCCTTTTGGTATGTTTGTCGTTGTGCAGCGTTTTTATACGTACTTTGACTCGGTCTTACTATTTAAATTAGCAGGGGATAGAGCCGTTGGATTATATCAAGTACCATTTAAAATTATTATTGCTCTTCAGTTTTTACCATTGGCATTCGTAGCATCTTTGTATCCGACACTTAGTTCATACTGGCATAACGCACGTGAAAAATTATCCGTCGCCCTCGAACAGGGAATTAAATATTGTTTACTTATCTCAATCCCGTTAAGCGTCGGAGCAATTATTTTGGCCGATCAAATAGTATTATTATTTAAAAATGATTTTGGCGAGTCAGCAATGTTACTTCGGGTCTCAATGTTGGCCGTGCCGTTTATGTTTGTTGGTTTCCCGATTGGATCACTACTTAACGCCTGCGACCGTCAAAAACGTAATACCGTTAATATGACCATCACGGCGTTTTTAAGCGCTGCAATTAATATTATTCTTATTCCGCGTTACGGAGTGTTAGGCGCTTGTATCACGACAGTTATTTCAAGTATTGTTATGCTGGTATTAGGCGTTATAGTCGTACCAAGCATTACAAAACTTCGTATTAAAACCCTCCTACTCATGATTGTACAAGTCCTCGCCGCAGCGACAGTGATGGGTATATTAACCTATATTCTTAAGGAATATCTTAATCCAATAGTCACCATTCTTATATCAGCTGCCTCCTACGGTGTTGCCTTGTATATTTTTGGAGTGTTTAGTAAAGAAGAGATTAAATCAGCCTTGCGCGTATTTCACAAAAGCGTATGAAAACCATTTTATTTGCTTTAGAATATCCGCCGGCGATTGGCGGCGCAGAAAACTATTATGCCAAACTCACCGAATATTGGCCGGATGAGTTTAGTGTGGTTGATAACAGACAGAGAGAACTTGTTAATAAACGATTGCCAATATTTTCGTGGCTACCGGCGTGTTTTAGAATTCGACGAGTTGTAAAAAATATAAAACCGGACTGGCTTATCGCAGGAGAAGTACTGCCAATTGGCACTGCTATGTGGCTCGTGTCTCATGTTGCAAATTTTCGTTATGCTGTAGTTTTGCATGGCTTGGATTTTTCTTTGGCGACTCAAGTATTTTGGAAAAAGTTTTTAGCAAAGAAAATTCTGCAGCGTGCTTCAAAAATTATTTGTGCCAATAGTTATACAGCTTCTTTGGTGCAAGCTTTTATTAATCAAACTGATAAAATCCATGTAGTAAATCCGGCTATCGATACTGTTTTACCAAGCTTTAGACCCGGCTTAGCACATGGACTTAGAGAAAATTACGGATTGGAACATTGTTTTGTCTTATTAAGTGTTGGACGTTTAGTAAAACGTAAAGGATTTGACGCGGTAATTTCTGCTATGGCCGCCTTAAAAGACAAGCAACCATTTTTACGCTATGTAATTATTGGCGATGGACCGGAAACTGATGCTTTGCAAAAAGCAGTAGAAGTGCTTGGTTTGCGAGCTCAGGTAATTTTTCTTCATAAGGTCAGTGATGAACAGAAATGGGCCTGGTTTAGTTTAAGCGACGCTTTTATTATGACGGCGCGAAATATTTCCGGAGACTATGAAGGCTTTGGAATTGTATATCTTGAAGCCAACATGTTTGGCAAACCCGTAATTGCCGGCAAAAGCGGCGGCGTACCTGATGCAGTCAAGCACATGAAAAACGGACTTGTTGTAGATGAAGAAAATATTGATGAAATTGCGCAAACAATAGAACTATTGGCTACTGACAGGGCTCTTACTGAAACCCTGGGAAGACAAGCGAGGGAGTGGGTCAGTACTCAGTGCACTTGGGATAAACGAGTGAAAGAATTTTATTCGATACTTAAAGAAACAAAATGATTTCAATAATCATCCCAGTGCATAATCAAGCCGATAAAATATCCTTTTGTCTTGAAAGCATCGCATTACAAACCGAGCGTGACTTAGAATTGATTATTGTTGATGATGGTTCAAATGATAATGTACACGAAGTTGTTGATCAGTTTATAGCCAAGCATCCGTCTCAAGCAGTTCATTTCTTTAGTAAGCAAAATGAAGGATCAAACCCGACGCGTAATTTCGGTTTTGCAAAATCAACAGGCGACTTTGTAATTTTTTGCGATGCTGATGTTGTTATGAATCCCCAAATGCTAGCCAAGATGAAACAGACGCTCGAAATCAATCCTGACAAAAGTTTTGTATTTTCATCATTTTATTATGGAGCCAAACTTTTTAAACTGTTTCCTTATGACGAAACAAGACTAAAAAAGATGCCCTATATTCACACGAGCTCATTAATTCGTCGTGCGGATTTTCCCGGCTTTGATCCAACTCTTAAACGTTTACAAGATTGGGATCTATGGTTAACAATGCTTGAGTCCGGTAAAAAAGGAATCTGGATTGACGAGCCCTTATATAAAACATTGTTAGGGAAGGGCCATATGAGTAACTGGCTTCCCAAAGTGACTTATAAGTTATTACCGTTTTTAGCGTCTGTTAAAAAATATAAAGCGGCAGTAATGACCATCAAAACAAAACATAAACTTATTTAAATGTATCGAATCTCTCTTTTTGTTGTGTTGATGCTACTGATATCATGTATCGGTTGGCCACTACGCGCTTCTGTATACAATAATGGTCGATTTGGTTCCGTGATGATCCGAGGGAATACGATTCAAGTAGAATTTGTCGAACAAGAACGAGATTGGTACAATGGATTAAGTCGACGAAGCTCAATGTGTGATAACTGCGGTATGATGTTTAACTTTTTCAATTCATCTCCAAAAACATTTGTTATGAGAGAAATGAATTTTCCCTTGGACATTATTTGGATTAATAGGGGAGAGCTGATTGGAATATCAGCCAATTTGCAAGCCGAACAGAAAGAGCCGTACACACCCTATCCTTCAGTTGGCAATGTTGATCAAGTTCTTGAATTAAACGCCGGAACAGCTGAGAAATTGGGCCTGATAATTTATGACCGTATAGAATAATATGACAACACTCACACAGAATCAAAAAGATATTATTGGCATAGTTATCATTCTCGCCTTGTGCGAACTCTTTTCGTTTTTTTCATACTTGTATCACCCTCTGGGTTATGTGATTGCCGCGGCGATTATCATCCTGGCAATTGTCATGAGCGTTAAAGATTTATTTTACGGCTTTTTAATTATTATCATTGAATTGTTGATCGGATCTCAAGGCTATTTGTTCTCAATTGCCGAGGAACCCAATCGAATTTCGTTACGCATTGGACTGTGGACAGCGGTCATGGTCGTTTGGATAAGTAAAGAACTTATTGGTATCTACAAAAGTAAACGATTGCCGTATTCGATTAAAATTTTTCCTTATTTAAAACCACTTGGTCTTTTATTAATTTCAATTGCAGTGGCAGCCTTAATAGGATATCTGCGCGGTAACGAAATGTCATTTATTATTGATGAAGGCAAACGCTGGGCATATCTTATATTTATAGTGCCATTTTTTACACTCTGTGCTTCTTCTGAAAAACGACGTTGGTTACTTGTCTCACTCGCTGCAGCTGGATTTTGGATTGCGATAAAAAGCTTCGGCATGCTTTTTATTTTTTCGCATGAAATGCCTTTACTTGATCATTTGTATATGTGGACTCGCAGCACTCTGCTTGGAGAAATTACGCGTCTGCCAAACAAATTCACTCGAGTATTTTTACAATCACAGGTATTTGTTATTCCGGCCTTCTTTATCTCAATTGGGTTTTTTGTAAAAAAAGCCGCAGAACAAAAATGGCATTTAACAACACCACTTTTTAAAAACTTGATTGCCAGCTCATTTTTCTTCTGTGTTATTCTTATTAGCTTATCTCGAAGCTTTTGGGTTGGCACTGCTCTTGGGCTTTTCTTCGGCCTTAGCTTAGCGTTTATCTATTTCCGGCCCAATATGAAGCATATTGGAGCGATAGCCCTCTACGGGGCTTCTGTGGCCCTTCTAAGTGCCATACTGCTCATAATTGCAGTACGTTTCCCTTTCCCGCGTCCAACGAGTGATTTAAGCACCTCTATTTTGACTGATAGGGCTACGGAGTTTGAAGCTGGTGCAGCCTCGCGTTGGTCATTGTTGCCAGTCATGAAAAATGCAATTCTTGAACAACCAATTTTTGGACAAGGGCTTGGTAAAAGTTTAAGTTATATTTCAAGTGATCCGCGCGTCAGACAAAATGATGCTAGTGGTTTATATACAACTCATGCCTTCGAATGGGGTTGGCTTGATTTGTGGATGAAGCTTGGCTTGCTTGGACTTGGCGCCTACTTGTGGCTTTTATATTTAATTGTTAAAAGTACCTTTCGGCTGATTCGAACAAGACCGCATACAGCTTTACCTGCCATAGCAAGTTTAGTGGCACTCATTGCCTTGAACTTTTTTACACCGTATTTAAATCATCCGCTTGGCTTTGGCTATTTGGCAATGTTAATGGTTTTATCAAAGCCTGAAAGTGGGGGACTTGCTTAATTTGATTCTTTATTGTATAGTTCTTTGTATTATTATTTATTAAACTCTATGGGAGAACAGCAGATTATTTCAGAAGAGGGTTTTCACAAGCTTGAAGAAGAACTTCATCAGCTTACAACAACAAAACGGCGCGAAATTGCCGATCGTATTGAGAAAGCCAAAGAGCTTGGCGACTTAAGCGAAAACGCCGAATATTCTGACGCCAAAGAAGCGCAAGCCTTTAACGAAGGCAGAGTCGCGGAGATTACTGCGCTTTTGAAAAATTTAACAGTAGTGAAAGGACATGGCAGGGGACAAATTGGCATGGGTTCAAAAATTACAGTTGATTGCGCTGGTCAAGAGAAAGAATTTATTATCGTAAGTTTTAATGAAGCTGATCCGATGACCGGTAAGGTTTCAAATGAATCTCCCTTGGGTCTTGCATTCCTTGATAAGAAAATAGGTGATACAGTGATCGTCCATACTCCTAAGGGTGAGAACAAATATAAAATTCTCAAGATAGCTTAAAGTACAATTAAAATCCGGCCTCTTGGTCGGGTTTTTTAATTGTCAAAACGCTGTATTATAGCTATAATAGACCTATAAACTAAAACCATTATGTTGGATATTGCCTTCATACGAGAGAACAAGGATCTCGTAGCAAATAACACCCGCGACAGACTCGCCAAGGTTGATATTGACCGTCTTTTGTCGTTGGATGAAACATGGCGAAAGCAAGAAGCGCAAGTACAGGAATTAAGAGCCACTCGTAATAAGAGCTCAAAATCAAAGCCCGGACCGGAAGAAATTGCTGCAATGAAAAAAGTAGGAGAGGAAATTGCGGGTCTTGAAGAAGAGCAGCGAGTACTTGAGGAAGCGATTAAAGAATTGTTATTGGCAGTACCTAATTTAAGTCATCCTGAAGTAGTAGTGAGTGCCAATGAAGATGATAATCCAGTTTTTGAACAGATTGGAAAAATTCCAAATTTTAAGTTTGAACCTAAAGATCATGTTGAGCTTGCTGAAATGCACGACCTAATTGATTTTGACCGAGGTACCAAAATTGCCGGGGCAAAATTTTATTTTTTAAAAAATGAATTGGTTTTTCTGAGCCAAGCTTTAAATCGTTATGCTCTCGATATTGCAGCCAAGCATGGTTACACGCCGATGATTACTCCTGATCTTGCTAAAACTTCAATCGTCGAAGGCCTAGGTTTTAATCCGCGTGGCGAATCAAGTCAAATTTATCGAATTGAGGGAGAGGATCTTAATTTAATTGGGACGGCGGAAATTCCTTTAGGAGGCTTTCATGCGGATGAAGTTCTTGATTTAAGCAAAGGTCCAAAAAAATACGTAGCCTTGTCACATTGTTTTAGAACAGAAGCGGGCGCAGCATCAAAATTTTCAAAAGGTATATTCAGAGTTCATCAGTTCGAAAAGCTTGAAATGTTCGTGTATTGCAGACCTGAGCAATCAGAAAAGATTCATCATGAACTGCTCGGTATTCAAAAACAAATCATGAAAGGATTGCAACTGCCTTTTCGAGTTATTGATCATTGCACTGCCGATTTGGGAACACCAGCGTATCGCACCTTTGACCTTGAGGCGTGGTTACCGGGCAAACCAAATAAACATAATCAAAAAGGTGATTGGGCCGAAATTACATCAGTATCGAATTGTACCGACTATCAATCAAGGTCTCTGCATATAAAATATTTTGACGAGCATGGTAAAAAAGAACTTGTCCACACCCTTAATGGTACGGCACATCCGGGAGTGAGGGTCTTAATCGCTTTGCTTGAAAATTTTCAGACAAAAAAAGGAACTATTGAAGTTCCAAAAGCCTTGCGGCCTTATTTGCCGTTTAAAAAAATTGGTTCTTAAACACACGTTCATGTCATTACCAGTTCGTCATCGTAGCTACAATGCCCCGACAAACATAAAACGACGCGGTAATCCCTATTTTGCATCTCGTCGCAGTGATAAGATTGGAATTTTTGGAATAAAGAATCTTTTGGCAAAAATTCCGGCTCGCGGCTGGTTTTGGATTTTTGCAATTCTTCTTGTATGCGTCGCACTTGTTTGGCTGCTCTTTTTTTCTTCAGTCTTTACTGTAAAATATGTTGAAGTCAGAGGATCACAACTTAGCTCCGCAAGCGAGATTGAAACGATGATCTATGCTCAAACTGAGGAAAAGCGTATTTTTGTTCTCCAGCAGAATAGACTACTAGTTTTTAGCTCGGAGGATTTTAAGGCAAAAGTACTCGAATCTTACCCAATACAAAATGTCACACTAGTAAAGAAATTACCGTCAACTTTAATAGTTGAATTGCAAGAGAAGCAGGCAGCGGCCGTATGGCTTGAAGCGGAACAATATTATCTGCTTGATGCAGGTGCTGAAATTATCAATCCGGGCAGCGCTCAAGAGCTTGGAGTGCCTATTATTCGAAACAATGGATTGCCGAAAATCAATGGTCAGAAAGTTGATATTGAGCCCTCTGTCATCAGTACAGCGTCGCAAATATTTAGTAATTTTTCGACTCGTTTTTCTTGGATTAGCGTAAAAGAACTGGCGGTGTCAAATGAAGCTCGTACGCTTATTCTTGCTAGCAACAAGGGCCCGATGATATACTTTAATACTAGTGAAGCGGTAGAGCCTCAACTAATGCGCCTTGATACTTTATTGCAAAGCGAACTGCGTTCACGCTTTGAAAAACTCAGCTATATTGATTTACGGTTCGGAGATAAGCTATACTATAAATAAGCATATGGAAACAGCCTTTAAATTACTTTTTGCATTTGGTGTCTTCTTATACTCGCTGCTCTCAATCGGCGTATTTTTGCTGATTATCAAGATTATATTGGCTTTCAATTCACCTGTATATTTTATGGGTTTCACTATCAGTTAACTTGACAAGCTGAGACTCAAGTTGTATTGTAAAAAATACTCAAGCGAGTATTTTTTTTGTTCATTAAATTTAATAAATAGAAGGAGAAACGTTATTGACAATGTCTGAGGTTCAAATTAAAGGAACAACCTTGCATATTTTTATCAATGGAAAATGTACAGCCGAACCTGGTATTCCATTAGATAATATCGGCACACGAATTCCCGTGGGAGCAGTAAGCATCCCATTAAAATTCGTTGGTGAATCAAAATATGTACGAATTCAACCTACTAAAACCTTATTAGAAAAAAAGCTCAAGATCGCTGTATATACACTCAATTTTAAACCATTTCCGCCGCACAATTGCAGCCCAAAACTAATTAATCCCGCAGAGCAAAATCAAGGCTGCCAGTTTGGATTGGTTAAACTTAGTTTAGAAGAAGACAAAATTATTGACACACAAGACAAAAAACTCATAAACATATTAATCGCTAATGATTCAAGAAGAAAACTTAGCGAAGGTTTATTTGCCATTGAAAAGAACACCCAAAGAAGCATTGCATTACAAAGTGGTAAAAGGGTGGAGCTTGCATATAACGGCACTGAGTTTACTTATTGTTACCTGTGAATTTTCCTTCTATAAAGAAAGCGGACCCGTAGGCCCGCTTTTTTAATTCGTAATTGTTATTGGAATTTCTATTTGATCATCATACTTCGCTTCACCCGAAGGATTGTCTTTCTTTAATACTAAGAATGCTTTACCTAAATACTTTGTTTTTAAATCTATCATAGCAGAGAAGGGGACAAAGTTTTCAGTCATCCATTCTCCTTCAGCCGTTGCTATGACCGTAGTTAATTCATTACGATTCACGTCAAGTAACACAACTGGAAATGATGCTTCAAAATACCAAGTTCCTCTAGCTTCTCCCGTGACCTTAAAGTTTTGTCCAAGACTGTCATTGGCCTTCGGTGAATTAAGAGTGATATTGGAGTTTTGCTTAACTTCTTCTATGACCGTGTTATTTTCCGTAACATTGTTTTCCGACACCGCGTTATACTCAGTAGCAGCAGGTTGCCAACGATAATAAGCCAAAAGTCCTACACCGACTACCACAAGAATGATTAAGATATATAAAAGTCGTTTATTGTTCATATGGTCGTTTAATAGTAATACGTGATACAATTAGCTATATTTTACCACTATGCGTTTTAAATTGTTAGTTGCGCTTTTAATTACAGCTGCTATGGCCGTTACATTCGGCTTATTTCGCAGTGATATCATGGGTTTGACCGATCAGGGTCGAACTTTGATTCAAAATGATCCCGGGATTGGATCGCTACGCCGTGACGCTATCGCCTTAAAAGACCAAGTATTCACCTCTACACCGCTTAAAATTGATACTGGTGACTCTAAGGGAGAATTGACGCTTAAAGGCATTATAAGCCTCACTAATAAGGAAAGACTTGCGCATAATGCGGTAGCCTTGAGTGAATCAAGTCTATTAAACAAAGCCGCCGAAGCAAAACTTGATGATATGTTTGACAAGCAATATTTTGAACATGAATCTCCCGACGGAAGAGGACCAGCTGATTTAGCTGATGATGCCGGTTATCGCTATGTTATTGTTGGAGAAAATCTTGCTTTAGGAAACTTTGGAAGCGATGCTGCTCTTGTTAAGGGATGGATGGACAGCCCGGGGCACCGCGAAAATATTCTACGTGAAGGTTATCGCGAGATTGGCGTAGCGGCACGCCAAGGAAATTTCCAAGGTAAGATGACGTGGTTGGCCGTGCAAGAATTTGGAACATCAGAAACAGCTTGTCCCGAGATAAATGCGACCTTGGGTGCTGAAATTGAAACGAGTAAAGCTTCACTAAACGTAAAAGAAGCGGACTTGTCGAGTCGCGCACAAGCTATAGATCGTTATGAGCCAAAGAGGGGAGAGGAGTATAATCAAATGGTCAATGAATACAATGTGCGAGTTGAACAATATAACACTCTCGTACAATTGCTTAAAAAAAATATTGAATTGTATAATACTGAAGCGCAAAACTATAATACTTGCTTAGCTTCTTTTTCTGAATAATAATTTTAATACTTTTTCACGGCTCTCACGATTTCGTAAGATATGAATAATATTTGGTGCTACAGAAACAATAACAATTAAAAGAATAATGGGCAGTAAGTATCTGTCAATTCCTGGAATCCAAGAGCCGAGAAAAAAGCCAAGCAGTAATAAGCCGACAGCCCACAGTACCGCTCCGACTAGATTATAAATAAGAAAGGTTTTATATTTCATTTTACCCACTCCAGCAAGAATTGGTGCAAAGGTGCGCACCACAGGAATAAAACGAGCGATGATTATAGTTTTACCTCCATGACGCTCAAAAAATGCTTGCGCTTTAACTAAATTTTCTTTTTGAAAAAATAAAGAGTCTTCTCGTTTAAAAATTTTTGGTCCGAGACGAAAACCAAAAGTATAACCAACGTTGTCACCAATCACAGCCGCTAAAAATAATAGCGGTAAGAGGATATAAATATTTAATACGCCTTGTGAAGCGAGAAACCCTGCCGCAAACAAAACACTGTCGCCAGGCAGAAAAAATCCTATGAGGAGTCCTGATTCCGCGAAAATAATTGCGGTGAGCCCGGTATATCCTGCGGCTTGAACAATACTAATTGGGTCAATCATAATAGAAAATAATGTAATAGCGGCCCCGAAAGGCCGCTATTAGTAGTGTCGGGAAAAATGTGCTTAGACAGCGGCCTCATCGCCACTCTCTTCGCCGTCGTCTTCTCCTTCTTCATCTTCTTCCAAGGAGTCGTCGCCGTTTTCTTCCTCTTCGTCCATGTCTTCGTCGCCCTCAAGGCTCATAAGACTGTTGACGTTGAGTTCGTCCAACATAGCATATGCTTATTAATAGGCCGTCAAAAGCGATGCTTTTTGCGGCGGGCCTATGGCCGTATCCAAATAATACTATGATAAAAATCAAAAGTCAAACTTGTAAATAGGCATTTTTTGTTGCTATACTGTGCCTATGAAAGAGAATATAAGTTTTAGCAAAAATGAATCAATTACTCAGAAAACTGAACGCTTTAAAAAAGAGTTAAGTGTCGCGTTGCAGAGAGTTTCCCAAAAAACAAATCAAGAACTTGGCACTAAGCTCTTGTCTGACGACTGCTGTGTAAGCATGAAGGGACACAATGCCAATAAAGATGATTTATTAAAAGACAAGGAATGGATTCGTCATAAAGAAGGACTTTGGATTATGAATAAATATTCTTTGCAAAGCGAAGAAGAGGTTAGTGATGCAATGCGGGCAGAATTTAAAGATAAACGATCTCAAAGTAAGAGTGAATTAGCTGAAATGATATCAACATATATTATGTCTAAATTTATTGGTGACGATTATATTATTGCCCGAGCAAGTACCTATGATGACTATCGCGGTGTTGATAACATTATTGTTAATAAAAAAACCGGCGCGGTGATTTGCGCTTTTGATGATCTACATGAAGATATATACAATAATGATGAACGAGATACAGCGCTCGAAGAAAAAAAGCAATGGGCGATAAAAATGGCTGAAAGAGGGGGTCAAAAAATTAAGTATGGCTTTGGAATGGATAATGGCAAAATTATTAAAAAACAACTAACTAACGTACCAAAATTATTTTTACGGTTTTCTGTAGCTGACTTAGACAATGCAATTAATTCTATTGATTGCTCAGACTTAACTAATAAAACAGAAGGGGAGTCCCTAATCTTTAATCGTATTATTGAGCAACTAGTTTCGCAAGTTGATGAACTACGAACTCATTCTGATAACCCTGAATATTTAAAGAACCTAGAGTCTATAAATCAATTAGAAACTTATAACTACCCAATGGCGGCCTAAATTGACACATACTGCTCGATACGTTATATTATGCTCAATTAATAACTAAAGAAGTAAGGAGTACTTTTACAATGAAATTAACAGATGAACCAGAAGAAGAAATTCTTGAGGTAACCAAAAAACAAGCATCAAGAAAACCACGGTATTTTGTATATCCATTTTCAACTCCCTTAAATAGTGAAATCTCTTTTCAACTAGACAATGGGAACTTTGGCCCCTTTAATTCACAGCTTCACCATATAATGTTTGAAGGACGTGAATTGCCAGTAATTGAAATTCCAGAGCTTTTAGGAATAACTCTTAATAAGGGGGAATTCGGCAAAGAATGTAAATTTCTCATATCATTTGATAACGGCGAAACATATAATAAATGGAAACCGGGGGAGAGCAATGGAACCTAAATTGGATATAGCGTATGACTTTCTTTGGGATTTTAAAAGAAAAGAAATAATTTTTCTTGTAAATAAAAAATATTTTGAAGATTATCATCATAAAATCTTCTCAATTTTTCCAAGTAAAGTAGAGGGGGAGTGCTTACGTTTAATTATTAATCCGCGTAATTACCCTGTTTCTGATATATTACGCGTCATTAATTCAATATTCTGGGATTTTGACAAATCTCCAAAGGACCAACTCCTTCTTTGTGGTGCTAATATGTTTAATGAGAAGCTCAGTCAATTCTTAAAAAATCAACCGAGCAGGATTGACCATCAATTATCACGAGTTTTATTTGAAGCGTTAAATAAAATTCAACATGATAAAAAATTGAAATTTGATAGGGGATACCAATTCCAGATGATCTCTCAAGGCTACTTTATAGCCTATTTGAACAACGGAGTTGATATAGGACCGCACAGTGTAAATGAATTTTACCATCAAGACTCGACTTATGAGCGTGATAACCGTAAACCTCATCAAATATGGCATCAAATTGCTTTTCATAATACAGACTCACTTGGAGTCTATAAATTAGCATTATGGTGCGGAGTAGCAGGATTATGTACCTTATACAGAGAAGATCAAAAGAAAAACACAGCCTAAGCCTCTTGTTGTATTAAACAGGAGGTTTTGCTTTATATGGTATGTCGTATAAGTTACATTGTGCGACGTGGTGTAATCTTGAAAATACAGGCTTTTAAACTCTCCCCTGATACGTTGACACATTTAAGGTGTTGTTGTATTATTCTTTTACCTGGTCAACAAAACTAAAGATTATATGAATTCCTCCTATAATGTTTTAGGGAAAATTACCAGGTGTTGTTTAGACCTGTCGCACACTCCGAAGCTTATCCCCTACTTAGGATATGCCACGACCATGTGACAGGTTTTTTCTATTCAAAAACCGAGTATTGCTACTCGGCTTTTTTTATTGTTTAAACATCATTGACCTTAAAGCCTAATTCCTTCAATCTATTAATCCATTTCTCCGGCACACCTAATGCTTTTAAGTTTGGGTTATCCAATTTAATAGCGACTACTAAACAATAGTAATGGAACAAGGTGATAATAAAAACAAAAAATGCTCCAGTGTAAAATTGTTCATAGGGCGGTATCATTGATGAAAATATCGCCGACATCGATGTAATTACAAGAAATAAATGAGTCCTTAAATCAATACGGGGTGTGTAATTTGCCAAAAAATTCATAAAATACGATTCTCCATCATCCCCCTCTTTCTTTGCTTTCCATTGAAAGGAAGTCGTCACAATCCCATCGAATTGTGCTGCGACTCGGTTAATAGTAACTATAGGCATGATTGCTGAGAAAACCATCACCGCACCGACCATTAACGATACAATTTCAGTATTTTCCGGTTGAACTTTGATTGTCCCCCAGACAAAGATGTACCATATTACTACGGCCAAGAGCGCCACCAACAATGGTTCTCTCGCATCCTTGAAGTCACTTTTAGTTTTGGGCCAGTGATCTTTGCTAAAGTAGAAGCCCCAGATGTATCTAATTGCTTTAAACAATGTTATTCTCCTTTAAAAGAACTAAAATGTATAAAATTAATTAATAGTTTATAATAATACTTTTTTTAAATATTGTCAATAATAGCAATGAACTATTAAAAAACCGCCCGGATGGGCGGTTTTTAACTTCTGAACGATACTTTAGTTATTTGCTGGCATAAACCAATTAGTTTGCCAGGCCTTCATCTGATCAATCTCCTTATTCTGGGAATCAATAATCGCTTGTGCAAAAGCTTTTAGGTCTTCTCTGCTTGACTGCGCTAGAACTTGTTTTGCCATCTCAACCGCGCCTTCATGATGTAGCATCATTTGCAAAAGGAATTCTTTATCAAACTCATCCCCCGTTTTTCCATCAAGTGATTGAGTCATCTTATCCATCATAGTGTCCATTGAATCAACTGACTTTTCAGAGCAAAATTTAGAGCCCGGACCTTGAGTAGACATCTTCGGCTGAAATTTTTTAATGGGAGTTTGTGCACTAAGTGCACCAAAGCAAAATCCAAGCCAAAATACGATCATAACAGCAAACATTGCAATCATAAGCTTGAATAGCCAGCACAGCCAACACACTGAATCGCACTTCTCATTTTTAGGAGCTGTTTTGCTTACAGCGACACTTGAAACGGGCTTAACGGATTTTTTTGCCGCTACCCTTTTTGTTTTAACCATATGTTTTTATTTGAATTAATTTCTTTCTCATATTATATCATAGAATATGCTATACTGTCAGTGTTAATTATTAAACAACCACTATGGCTAAAAAACTCGGCAACATAATCAAAGTAATTGGACTTTTAACAGTGCTCGGCGCCGCAGCCTCTAAGCTCGCTCCCCTGCTTAAAACAGCCGATCCTAAAATAAAAAGAAAGTTCAAAGATATTTTAAAGCTTCTTGTTGAATTAAAAGATGATATTTCTGATTTAGCTTCTTTGACAGCTAAGGAAGTGAAGAAAAATAAATAACCAAGCTTAATTTTTCAATTAAAAATGAGCCTTTGCGGGCTCATTTTTGTATATTGACAAAATTATAATGATATGTTATATTATAGAAAAGTTATTTTCAAACAAAAATAAAATATAATGGTAAGATCAATAATGGTCAACCCCGAAACTCATAATAATCAGTCTGAAGCCACTCGTATAAGCAGAGAAAAGCTCGCTAAAGAAGGCTGGACTTTCCATAATTGGGCAGGTAAAAATGATGATACTCCAATAATGAAAAAAGGTAAGGACAGAAAAATTATTTTGACTGACGGAGAAGTATATGATTTATAGGCGCAGAAATGTGCCTATTTTTTATTTACTGACAACAATAATATCTTTCTCAGTTCGTGTGACCGGCTCATGATGCCCTGTTTCGTATGATAGTATCGCATTATATAGCACTGTCTCGTTGTAACGAAAGGCTGCTCCCCTTTTCGTACCCGGATCATTGGTAATAAATTGCTTTTTTGCTCTGTCATAACCACGAACAACTAACATATGACGTTCTGGTCCGGGAGGTGAAAAATATGGGTTATCTAATTTTTGACCATTAGCGGGAATTACTATTATATTCCCCTTCTCGAGTTCAGTAATAATATCCTGTATTGAAACATCCTTCTTAACCGAGACTTTGTCGTATTTAAAATATTCTTTGAAAATCCATTGTACGGTATCTTCAGCAGAAATGTCTCTGAATTCTCCATGTTTCTCCAGGGCATAATCAGATGCACCTAAGATCTTCTCTAATGCAATGGAGCTCGAAAGGCTTTTGCCTTGTGCCCAGTATACGGCCATCAGCGCCGAAGCTTCCTCGCAACCATCTTGTTGACGTTCATCATCCCAGTTTCCTGTCGGTGCTTGAGATGTGAAAGGAACCTTATTGTCAATCAAAGCCTCTTTCTTTGGAGCACTAACTATAGGCTTTACTACTTCTTTTTCCTCATTCGCTTCTTTTACTTTGTTTACTACTTCTGCTTTATTCTCTGATTCCGGTAATGATGTTTGATTTGTCTCCTCAGTCTCAGGAGCTTCCTTGGTGTTCATTGTGGCAAAAACAGTGTAGCCAACTGCGGCTACAGCAAGCACAAGTAAACCTATTTTAAATCCATTATTTTTCATAACTGTATCTTTAATGAGTTAGACGCGTTATAGTATAGTAACGGTAGCAGAAATTATACTATAAAGCTATTTTATGCATAAAAAACATTATATTAAATATCTACTCTACTTGGTTCTAACGGCAATTGCTGGATTTTGTTTCTTTGTGCTATACAAAACAATTAGCCCAACAAAAGATCAAACACCAGGATCTAAAAGCCTCACTATGCCTTTTAGTTCGCAGGCGCCTCAAGAAAATTGGCAAGAGCCCTGGCTTAATGCTTGTGAAGAAACAAGTATAGTTATAACTGACAATTTTTACAACGGTAATAAAATTACTCCAACACAAGCCGAAAATCAAATATTAAAAATATTAGCAGTTAAAGAAAAAAGCTTTGGTGTAAGCAAAGATGAGTCAATGGAAAGAATCGCAGAAATAGTTAACTTGGCTGAGCTTTCTTGGCAAGGAACCGTATCTCTAAATCCCCTACTTAATGACATCAAGAAAGAAATTGCTGAAAATAGACCCGTGATTGCTCCGGTTGACGTAAGACTTTTACTTAATTCCCCTTACAAAGGAACGGATATAGACTATCACGTTGTTGTGATTTCTGGATATGATGATAAAAAACAGGAGTTTATCGTTCAAGATCCGGGTATACAAGGAGGAAAAAACAATCGATACGGATATCAAAATTTCTTTGAGGCTGTTAATGACTACTCTCCTACCGAGCAACCTTCCGGTCGCAAAGCAGTTTTATTTACTTCCCTGCGTTAAAACGACGGATGATCGTGTCCTAATTTAACCTTATTGTGAAGATAGCTTAGATGTTTATTTCTAAGAGCGCTGAATTTATTTCTTTTTGAACCATGCTTAACTAATATATCTGTTGCATAGCGACCACCTAAGAAATGTGGCAGGATAACATAATCAACACCGGCTTTATACAGTGTCAGTGCGTCTTTGATGCTGTGTGCCACAACCATTAAAGTAGCCTTTGTGTTGCATTTTCTGATCTCTTTAGTGATCAGTAGGTTTGTTTCAAGATGTGGAATTGTCGAAACCCCAAGACTTAGGCTTGTTAAGTCATGTGTTTCTAATAGATTAATATCGCCTGCATCACCGAACTCTGTTGGAATCTTCATGCGTGTCAATTGAGCAACTGTTTCCGGGCTATAATCAATAACGAGGAATTTTTTTCGCCCATTTTTAAATGCGTCAATGAAGTCATGCCCTATACGATTACAGCCGAACAGGATAATTGGATAGCGTTTTTGTTTAAATGCTTTTTCAGTTGGTGAATTTTTTTCAAAAATTGAAAGCAATGGTTCAAGCAAATTATATAACTTATCGGAATACATGATCATGTAACTGGAGCAAAAGATTGTAATCAAGCCGATTAGAGTAACTGCAGACAAAACACGTGAATCAACGTGTCCGAGTTTCATTCCAAGTGCAACAAGAATCAAAGAGAACTCACTGATTTGCGCTACAGTTAAGCCAGTTTTAAATGATGTTCGTTTCCGGTAACCATATAAACCCATAATAACCATAAGAATGATGGGATTTCCGATTAAGACAAATAACGACAAGGTAATCGCCATAGGGACAACGTCCCACAAGCCCGTAAGGACCATTTGAGCGCCGAGTAAAATGAAAAAGACTACAATAAAAAAATCTCGTAAGGTTGAAAGACGCGCACTTATTTCATAGCGCGAAGGCATTGCCGCTAATGATACGCCGGCAATAAGCGCACCGGTTTCAATTGAAAAACCAGAAATTTTAAACAAAGCAGCGACGATAAATCCCCAACTAATTGAAAATAAAAACAAAAGCTCTTGCGAACTTGAAAGAAACGAATTGAGCGGTTTTAGTATTTTATGAGCGATGGTCCACACCATTAAACTTAAAATAATTCCTTTTAGAAACATTTGGCCGATACTGATCCATGAAGCGTCGGGCGATGAAACAATTGGAATTGTAAATAACAGGATTAATGCGATAAGATCTTGCACTAACAAAAATCCAATCGATATTTTTCCATGCAATGATTCGAGCTCACCTTTATCCGACAAAAGTTTTAAAATAATAATGGTGCTGGAAAAAGCCAAAGCGATTCCAACATATATTGCAACATTGACCGGCCAACCGAAGGCCAAACAAATAAAAAAACCAAGGATTGCAGTAAATAACACTTGAGAGATTCCTGTCACCAAAGCAATTTTACCAAAATCTTTTATAACATGGGGCGTGAGACTAAGACCGACAGTGAACAATAATATTGCAATACCGATTTCGCTAAACAAATTAAAAATTTCAAAAGATTGAATAAAATTTAAAATAAAAGGACCAACGATAAGTCCGGTGATGATGTGGCTCACAATAAGCGGCTGTCGCAAAAGGCGCATGACAATCGCCACAATTACTCCAATACTAATAACAACACTCAGTTCAAAAAACAAAGTGTATTCAGGTGAAATATGGGTTAAAAGGCTTTGCATGGGGCCTATTCTAGTGGTTAGGGCAAGTATTCTACCGGATTAACGGGAATTCCATTAAGACGCACTTCAAAGTGCAAATGAGGGCCTGTGGTAAGTGGGCCTGCACCTGGGGTTCCGGGCATTGCTCCTGACAAACCAATAATTTGTCCCTGACTTACATATTCATCTTCTTTCACATAAATTTTTGAAACGTGTCCGTAGACCGTAGCCAAACCGTCAGCATGAACAATCATAATGTAGCTGTAACCCATTCCACCGTTTTTGGCGCGACCGATATAACCGGAAGCGGCTGCTCGGATTGGCGTTGATTGACTGGCGCGGATATCGACAGCGGCATGTTCAAAAATATATCGGAACGGATATGATGGATCTCGGAAAAATGCGGTAATGGTGTTTTTTGGTACGGGCCAAATAAATCCATCATATTTCAAAGCGACTTTATCTCCACCTTGTTTATTGATTTTATCACGCATGCTCTTCTCTAAAGAAACGATATCAGCTGATGCGGATTGTTGCTCGCGTCGAGCAGAAGCTAGTAGGCGTTGGTACTCAGCTTCAGAAGATTTTGTTTCATCAAGAATATAATTCTTAGTGTCACGTTCGGAAGCAAGTTGTACTTTATTTTGTTCAAGATCCTGACGCAAGTCGCGCAATTTTTCTTTGTTGACTTCAAGTTTAGTTTTACTTTCATCTAACCCAAGTTTTGCTACCTTTAAATCATTCAAGCCTTCTGAAATCTTTCCGTTAATATCCTGAAGGTATTGCAGTTGATTCATGTACTCAGTCAGGTAGTTATTAAGTAACAAAATCTCAAGTTGCGATTTATGTCCTTCTTGACTTAATAATTTAATGGCGGTGGTTAGGCGACTTTTATTCTGTGCGATTGATTGATCATTTTCTGCTATTTCCAAACCGATCTTTTGTATTTCAAGATTCGTAGTTTCAATATCGACCTGAACTTGATCAAGCTTAAGCTCAGCCTCAGACATGCGGCTACTTACAATAGCAATCTGATTTTGTAAACTGGCTTTTTCGTTTTGTTTTTCCTCCAGGGCCTTACGATAAGCTTCCTGTTTAGCTTTTAAATCGTTTAACTGTTTTTTCTTCTGTTCAATTGTATTGTTTAAATCCTGAATATCCGAACTAATATTCGGAGTTGTGGCCGCTTGCGCAATTTGGATAGAAACCACAAGAGCGGCCGAAGCAGCCGCCAGTGTAAGAGTGATAAAAATGGTTTTTATTTTTGCGTTTCGAAACATGTTTAAATTTCACTTATATTATAGCACATTTTTAGACAAAAGGATAGTCGCTCGCTCAATTTTCGCTAAGCTTTCAGTTTTTCCAAGAATTGCAGCAATTTCAAAGGGACCAGGACTAGCTTTTTGACCGCTCAGAGCAACACGCATTGGCCACAGATAATTGCCTAAAGGAAATTCCGAGGATTTGAGCCATGAAACAATTGTTGTTTCAAGCAATTCCTGACTCCACTCCTCTTCTGCAATTAATTCTAATCTTTCTTTTAGTAACCGTAGGTTAGCTAGTGTTTCTTTAAGGTCACATTTTTTCCAAACAAGAAGTTCGGCGTCATACTCAAGTTGATCTTTAAAAAAGAACTGAGTAGACTCCTTGAGTTCCGAAAGGACCTTGATGCGAGGTTGTTCAAGCGCGAGAATTTTCATAATAAACGCGTCAGAACTTTTCTCGTCAGTTGCGGAGCTCATTAAATCTCTCATATGCGGACGGGCCAATTCAAGCAAGTGCTGGAGCGGTGTTTGTTTTATATAATATGAATTTATAAAATCAAGTTTCTCTTGATCAAAAATGGCCGGACTTATGCCAATACCATCAATATCAAAAACTTTTTCAAGTTCCTCCATGCTGAAGAATTCTTGATTATCTTTAGGGTGCCAACCAAGCAGCACGCAAAAATTAATCAATGCTTCTTTAAGATATCCTTGCTCAAGGTATTGTTCAACAAACACGTCACCTTGGCGTTTGCTTAATTTTCCGCCCGACTTATTTAAAATAAGTGGCATGTGTATAAATTTAGGTGCATCCCAGCCAAATGATTTATATAATAAAACATTTTTAGGCAAAGACGGGATCCACTCCTCTCCTCGTGTAACATGACTGATTTTCATTTCGTGATCGTCAATCACCGAGCATAGATGATAGGTGGGAAATCCGTCTGACTTTAGTAAAACATAATCATCAAGATCCGACGCATTAAAACTAATTTCGCCGCGTAATTCATCCTTAACAGTCACTGTGCCGTCTAAAGGCATTTTATGCCTAACAACATATGCCTCCCCCGCCGCAATGCGTTTCCTTGATTCTTCCAAGGGGTAATCTCTAAAACGTCGGTCATAGCGCGGTGCGATTTTTTGAGCTGTTTGTTCCTGGCGTAATGCCTCAAGTTCTTCGGGTGTGGCAAAACAATAATATGCCTCGCCTTTCTCTACCAAGTCTTCAGTATATTTTTTATATAATGGAAGACGTTGGCTTTGAACATATGGTCCATAATCTCCATTCTTCTCGGGACTTTCATCAAAACAAATGCCCAGTCGGTCAAATACGTTTATAAGACTCTCAACAGCGCCTGGCACTTCCCTTTTTTGGTCCGTATCTTCAATACGCAAAATAAACGAACCACCCCAGTGTTTTGCTAAGAGATAGCCAAACAAGGCGCTGCGCAAAGTACCAAGATGCAAAAATCCTGTTGGTGAGGGTGCGACACGTAAACGTATATGCGGGTTTTCTTGTTTCATACTTATAAGGTTTTAAAATATTCAATAACTTCCTTATCACCTATATAACAATTTGTGCCGTCCCAGAATAATGGAACTCCTAATTCAGCATCGCTCAATAGACATTTCTTGCCAATGGTTTTGAGAATAGCAACGGCGCTTGAGTCATTGTTTATTTCACGCGTTACAAAGAAAACTTTTTGCTGAATGTTATTTTCCGTAATATAGGTATCGACAGTTTTACAATGCAGGCAAGTGGTTGATTTAAAATAAAACTTACCCGGCGGAATACTCGCTTCAGCTAACTGTATATTTTGATTTGTTTTAACTGTGCCACAAGCACTAAGAACTATAACACAGGAAAACAATAGAAAAAGTTTTTTCATATTATGATGTATAACGACTAACATTGGCGACGACTCCTAAGCCGGCCATTGATGCAATAACTGCAGTTCCGCCATAACTAATGAGCGGCAAGGGCACCCCGGTCATCGGTAAGAAATTGGTAATACCGCCAATATTTAAAATTGCCTGCACAACAAGCCAAACTGAGATACCGACGCAAAAGTTTCGTCCAAACCCATCGGGCGCGCCTTTGGCAATTGCCCAAGAGCGAAAAGCCAAGAAGGCAAATAAAATAATAATTGCACCCGCACCTATGAGTCCAGTTTCTTCAGCAATAACTGCGAAAATAAAATCGTTCTGTACTTCGGGCAAATATAAAAACTTTTGCCGGCTTTCACCAAGTCCTCGACCGGTAATTCCTCCGGATCCAATAGCTATGAGAGATTGGTTTATTTGATAACATGAACCTCGACTATCTTGCCCCGTATCAATAAAACATTTAAAACGCTCCAGTCGATACTCTTGACCTGGCAAATGAACCATAATATATAAGCCAAGTAGTCCGATAACTAACAGGATGATTAAATGCTTGATTTTCCCACCACCAATAAAATATACGCTAAAAGCGGCGGCGGTTAAGACAAATAAAGTACCAATGTCAGGCTCCAAAAGAATTAACAATGCGATGACGCCGTATATTATTAAAAAAGAAAAGAAACGCTTTGGAGTTTCAGAGCTTTTTTCAAATAATGCCGCAAGATAGGCTAAGAACGAAAATTTAACCAATTCAGAAGGCTGAAGAGAGAAACCAAAAATATTTAACCAACTCTGTGAGCCATTAACCTCTCGACCTAATCCCGGAACAAACACTAATAAAAGAATACCGATCGAGGCAATAAGCATCGGGAGTGCCAGCTTTTTAAAAATCTTATAGTCAATTTTAGAAAAAACCCAAAAAACAATAACGCCAATAAGAATACTCAGGAGTTGGCGTTTAAAAAAATAATACGTGTCTTGATATGTATTATAGGCAACAATAGAAGACGCGCTCGCCAACATAATAAGACCGAAAATCACAAGCAAGGCAATAATCGCTATTAAGCGACGATCAGCTTGAGGGCGCTTAGCAGAAAACTCTGATCGGCTATGTAATAAATCTTTAAGGCGCTCCAACATGATAATAAAAATTAATGAAATCTATTTAGCAAGAAAATGGAAAGTCCGCTAGCCGCAGAAATGCCGGCGACAACCCAAAAACGCATAACTATTTTCGCCTCTGACCAACCAATTGCTTCTAGGTGATGGTGGATTGGAGATGATAAAAAGATCTTTTTATGACGAATTTTTTTCGACAAAATTTGAAGGATGGTTGAAAGTGCTTCGATCACAAAAATTACACCAATCACCATTAAGATCAAAGCAGAATCAGTTAACATCGCAATAACTCCAAGCGTAATTCCTAAACTCATTGAACCGGTATCCCCCAGATAAAATCGAGCCGGCGTAATGTTAAACCATAAAAAGGCCAGTAAGGCTCCGGCAATAACACCGCAAAAAGTCGCCAGGTCATAACGCTGATTCATAAAAGAAATCACCGCGTATGAAACAAAGCTGATGAGAAGCGTTCCTCCGGCCAATCCATCCAAGCCGTCAGTCTGATTAACCGAAAAAGCAGTGCCGACGATAACAACAATAAAGACGATGATATACATCCAGCCCAAATGAAAATCACCCAAGAAAGGGATATTAAAAGTATCTCGTCCCAATTTAAAATAAAACCACAGCGCTCCGATAGCCGCAATGGCTGTATAAATCATAAGCCGCTTTGACATTGTCAGTCCTCCACCGCCTTTAGTCCCCTTTCCCTTAACATCAAGCCAATCATCCAAAAGACCAACTAATGCTGATGCAGCTAAACAACCAAGCGGCAGCCAGGTTTCGGTACGTGACAAGAAATTGAGGTCAGCCAAAAGTGGCCATGAAAATATTTCTGACAAATAGAAGAATCCAAAAGCAAAAACTACTGTTGTAAGCCATACCAATACACCGCCCATTGTCGGCGTTCCACTTTTGGCGGCATGGAGCTTTGAAAAAATCGGTGTATCTCCGGAGTTTCTAATGGTTTTACCAAACTTATATTTATATAAAAAAGATGTCCATAACGGAGTCCACGCAATCGCGCATAAAAAGGCTAAACTTGAAAGAGCGAGTACGATAATAATTTGTTTTTCCATATTAACTGAAATTCGATAGATAAGAAAAATACAAAGCAAGAATTGTAAAAATATGCACAAAAATACTGACACCTAAAATAATGAGTGCGGCGTTTCTTTGACGGCTCGCCAAGCAATACGAAGCAAATATAAGATTAATGATCAAAATAATAAGAATGGATACTGGCGTCAGATAAATCAGTGAGGCTTCACCAACTTTATCAATGCCGAAGACCACATTATAGTGAAGCACGGCTAAAGCTGAGCCAATACTTTGCACGAGAATAATGGCAATGCCCCAAATTGATAGCTGGAGGACAAGTAATACGATAATCAAAATACGGATTATACGGTCATTAAAAAGACCGCGTGTCCATAAACGCAGCATCTCAAAACCTAAGTATATCGAGCTCAAAAGCTTGGAAAACGTAATATTCATACAGCTTTACTATATCATGCCTTGCTCGCCTTCTCAAATCGTTGAATGGAGTTCTTATAGGCCTGTTTAATCCGTGTTACAGCAATCTTTAGCTCTTTTTTGGTATTCAGCCGTGAAAGAGTAAAACGTAGAGCCGAACGAGCCTCCTGCTCATTATAACCAAGACCAGTGATGGTATGTGAAGCGCTTAAGTCGCCAGAAGCACAAGCTGATCCGGTCGAGGCGGCAACACCAACTTCATCCAGTGCTGCTACCAACGCATCACCACTTACTCCTTTAAATAAAAAATTGGCATGACTCGCCGAAACACTGCCAAGATTAATTGATTCTTTAATTTGAGGAATTGCTTTTTTTAATTCACGAGCAAAGTAATTTTTTAGTAAAGTTACAGCAAGATTAGATTTTTTATAATTTTTTTGAGCTCTGACAAAGGCGTCAGCAAAACCAATAATAGCCGGAACATTTAAGGTGCCGCTTCGCAAATTACGCTCCTGATGACCGCCGTATAACAAAGCTTCCAATGGGGTATCGCGCTTAACGGTTAAAAGTCCAATACCTTTTGGTCCAAATACTTTATGACCTGAAAAACTGAGCATATCAACATTGAGAAGTTTCGCAGAACAGGAAAAATAATTTGCGGCCTGAGTCGCGTCAGAGTGAAAATAAATTGGCTGCGGCTTAACTCCTCGTTTACGCGTTTGAGTATTTAGCCATTCTTTCATTCTTCGTTCATTTATTTTTCTGATTAAGCGACCAATTTTTGATAGCGGTTGTATTGAACCAACTTCACTATTTATAAACCCGATGCTGACTAGCATTGTTTGATCTGTGATAGCAGCTTCAAGTGAGCCTAAACTAATAACTCCATCTTTATTCACTGGTAGACACGTTACCTTATAACCGTATTTTTCAAGAGCATGTAAGGGTTCAAGAATAGAATCATGTTCTATTACACTTGTAATAATATGATTTCGTTTGTCCCCTTTTGCTCGAAGTGCTTTAGCTAAACCTTGGATAGCCAAATTATTTGCTTCTGTCGCGCCGGAACAAAAAATAAGTTCAGATGCTTTAAGGTCAAGAACTTTTGCAAGGTCATGTCGCGCGTCTTCTACCGCTTTTAAGACTGATTGACCAACAGAGTGGATCGACGCCGGGTTAGCAAAGTCACGCGAAAAATACGGCAGCATTTTCTTTAATACTGCCGGATCTAATGGTGTTGTTGCTGAATAATCTAAGTAAATCATTTAACAATTACTTTAGTCCCAACTTCAGTCCAATTATAGACAATTTCCGCTGCTTCGATTCCAAGGCGAATACAGCCGTGTGAAACAGCTTTACCTAAATGATTCGCGCCTTCTTTATAACCGTTTGGCCATTCAGGTAATTCATGAATTCCCATTCGTGTTCCTCCGAGACTCATCCAAAATGGCATCCACAGACCATATGTTTTTGACCAAGCGCGCTTTGCTTTATTGCCAATTTTGTATTGTCCCTTTGTTGTTGGCATCGAAGGCTTGCCGGTAGAAACAGTGTGAGTTCTAATAGTTATGCCGTTAAGCTGCTGATATAACTCTTGTTTCTTCGTATCAATTAGAATGCTTTTAGGTAATTTCTTAGGCTCAGCTGCAAGTGGATCAAAGCCACGAGCAATTTCTAAGCCGTCAACAAAACCGTCGCCGTCAGTATCAGGTAAGTTTGGGTTGGTTTTAAATTGTAATTCCTGAGTATCAATTAAACCGTCTTTGTCAGTATCAACCGGCTCGGCTGCCTGAGCATAAGAAGTAAACAATAAAGATAACAGAACTATAAAAATAAGCTTTTTCATATTGCTATAAGTATATCAGAGTTTAGAAAATAAAAAAGCAGTCATTTCTGACTGCCCTTTATTAGCTCATTGTTAAAAATTATTCTAAAATCATATTTAAATATATAAGATGATTAGAGAATACTACAAATCCATGACGAGTAAAAGATTCTCTGAGCTTTGAACTTATCGTAGCAATTTCACTTACGATAAAATCGTAATCAGTTTTTATCTTTTGCTCTAAGACTATGCCCTGGCGGTAGAAACCTGCTTTACTGTCTTTTACAACAAACTTGTTAATGTCTTTCTGAGAATCAGTTTGTTTTTCACAAGCATGCTGGAATATGCGAGCACCGCATTTTAGATAATAATCAACAACGCTTTGCATGTATTCTTTATCTTTTTTGCTAAGCGTAGGATCCAGAGTATCGTTGATATACATTTCTTTAACATAATCCTCATACGCAAAATATGTGGGAATATCAGCAGGAGCAAGAACAGGTGAAACATCTTTAATAATTAGTAAAAAAGTTTCTATGTCTAATGCTCTGTGGAGCTGCTCACGCTTGGCCTTTAACTCGTTTAAAGGCTTTAATAAGCTTTTTAATATATTTTCCATGTAACATTTCTCCATCCCCTTTCTCTCGGGGCATTTGTTAATGAACGTTGTCCCAATATTAGGATGCCTAATAAATATCATATTTTAATAAAATTGTCAATAATATTAGGTCAATTTCTATCAACACTTCATGCACAATTTATCCAATTGCTTAAAAAGGCACTCCCCTGTACTATAAAGATACTATGCCCTCCAAAGAAGATCTAAAGCGTTTACCACCACAAAATCTTGAAGCTGAGAACTTTATTCTCGGCTCGCTTTTAATTGATCAAAACGTCATTATCAAAATCGGTGATATCGTTAACCCTGAAGATTTTTATAAGGATGCACACGGACAAATTTTTGCTTCAATGCGCGAACTCTACGCCAAGCGAGAACCGATCGATATCTTAAGTTTAACTTCTAAACTTGAAGAAAAAGGTATTCTTGAATCTGTTGGTGGTCGTGCGTATATTGCAAACTTAGCTAACTCCGTCGGCACCGCTTCAAACGTCACCTATTACGCTGAACTTGTTCAAAGAAAAGCAACACTAAGACGTTTAATCGCCGCAGCCGGAGAAATTGGTGACATGGGCTTTAATGAAGACGAAGAAATCGATACCTTACTCGACGAAGCCGAACGAAAATTATTCAGTGTTTCACAAAAATTCTTAAAACAAGCTTTTCAACCGATTGATACGCTTTTAAGCCAAGCTTTTGATCGTATTGATGAATTGCATAAACAATCCGGCAAGCTCCGCGGACTTGCAACTGGCTTTACTGATCTCGATAACCTGCTCGCTGGTTTACAAAAATCAGACTTAATTATTTTGGCAGCGCGTCCTTCTGTTGGTAAAACCTCCTTTGCACTTGATATCGCACGTCAGGTCGCTATTCTAAACAAAGCCTCTGTCGGAGTCTTTTCTTTGGAAATGAGCAAAGAACAGTTGGTTGACCGCATGCTCTGCGCAGAAGCCGGCGTTTCCCTTTGGAAAATGCGTACTGGTAAACTATCCGATAAACAAGAAACTGACGACTTCTCTCGTATTGGACAAGCCATGGGTGTGTTATCCGAAGTGCCAATTTTTATTGACGACTCTCCGGCCGCTAATATCATGGAAATCAGAACAAAGGCTCGCCGTTTGCAAATGGAACATAAACTTGATTTGCTCGTCATCGACTACTTGCAGCTTATGGAAGGTCGCAGTCGTATGGGCGATAACCGCGTTCAAGAAGTTGCGGAAATCACTCGTTCTCTTAAAGGTATTGCTCGTGAATTGAATATTCCCGTGCTTGCCCTGTCACAGCTCTCTCGTGCCGTTGAACAAACAACTCCGGCTATTCCTCGTTTGTCTCACTTGCGAGAATCCGGATCCATTGAACAAGACGCCGACGTTGTTATGTTTATTTATCGTAAAGCGGCCGACCGCGGATATGATGTTGAGCAACTTTCTGATGCTGAAAAACATACCGCACAGGTCTTTATTGCCAAACACCGTAACGGACCAACCGGAAATGTTCATTTGTATTTTGACGAAGAAACGGTAAGCTTTAAAAATCTTGCCAAGGGCGAATATGATATTCCGCCTGATTTAAATGAAGAATAATTAATAAAATATATGTTTGAAAAACTAAAACAGATCAAAGACTTGCGAACACAGGCTAAAACAATGCAAAATGCGTTGTCCGGTGAATCTGCCACTGTTGAGAAAAATGGTGTGACAGTGACTATGAACGGTAATCTTGAAATTACTAATTTAACTATTGCCGACAGCTTAGTCGGTCTTCAGGCAGCCAATGCTACTCGCGAAGCAATCAATGAAGTAATTAAAAAAGTACAGAAAATCATCGCTCAAAAAATGCAAGACATGGGCGGATTAAAAAACTTTGGTTTATAGACCTCACCCCTTCCCTCTCCATCCTTGATGGAGAGGGTGAGCTACATAACTATGCGCTTACCTTCTCCTTTAGAACGATTAATCTCATTATTTTCTAAACTACCCTCAGTTGGACCAAAAACCGCTGAGCGCTATGTTTTTTATTTGTTAAAACAAAAGCCGCAGCTTTTTAATGAATTCGCCGAAGCTTTAAATAACTTACCAGAAAAAGTCATCAGGTGTTCGCTCTGCGGAGGTTTTGCCGAAAAAAATCCTTGCTCAATTTGTTCAGACTCAAATCGCGATCAACACATCTTATGCGTTATTGCCGATGAACGAGATTTGTTTGTTTTAGAAGATACAAATAACTATAAAGGTTTATATTTTGTCTTAGGCGGAACAATTAATAGTATTGATCATATTGGTCCTGATGATATTAATATCAAAGGCCTTGTTGCACGTATTAAGAGTTTAAAACCAAAGGAATTAGTCTTAGCTCTGAATCCAACTTTAGAAGGAGAAACTACGGCTCTCTATTTAGCAAAACTCATTAAGCCTTCAGGTATTAAAGTAACGCGCCTGGCAAAAGGTTTACCAAGCGGCGCCAATATAGAATATGCCGACGGCTTAACCCTTGATAACGCTTTGAAATATAGGAATGAAATATAAAAAAACGCCCCTACGGGGGCGTTTTTTAAAACAGTTTAAGCAATTTTAGTGATTTCAACTTTAGTCTTAATCTGACGATGTCCGACATTTCGACGATAACGAGTCTTATTTTTAAATTTGATAACGCTTACTTTATCTGTCTTAGCGGTAGAAACAACTTTGCCGCTTACCTTTTCTCCCAAACTCGGAGTGCCGAGATCAATCGCACCTTTGTCATCAAAGGTCATTAATGTTTCAAAAGAAACCGCCGCGCCGTCATCGGCTTTAAGCTTTTCAATAGAAACTATATCTTTTTCTTTGACCGTGTACTGTTTGCCGCCGGTCTTGATTACTGCAAATTTCATAGGTTTTATTCGTTTAACAATGGTCTTAGTCTATCTAAGTTTCGCCCGCCTGTCAAGCCAATTAAAGGCTCCAACAACAACTGCCATTAATCCCCCTAAGATTATCAGGCTTAAAAACTTGCCTCGGCTTTGGAAAAATAAGGTGGTCAGTCCAAAAATTAAGGAAACCGAGCAATAGAGTAAAACCGTGGCTCGAGCCCCTAAACCGGCGTCGAGCAGCCTAAAGTGCAGATGTTTACGATCCGCAGTTTTAAAAGGGTTTTGTCGAGCAAATAAGCGACGAATAATGGTCCAGGCGACGTCCAAAATCGGAATACCCATGATTAACAAAGCAATCGCAATTTTTCCGCCTGAGATGATAGATAAGACCCCTAAGACAAAGCCGATTAATAAAGAGCCTGATTCTCCTAAGAATATTTTAGCCGGTGCCCAGTTAAGGAGCAGAAATCCTAAACACGCCGCCGAAAACATAAGCGCGGCAAAAGCAATATCCGGCTGAAACCAGCGCGTTGTCATGGTGAACAAAAATATCACAATTCCAGCGACGGTCCCGGTTGAAGCAACCAAACCGTCAACACCGTCGAGTAACTTTGTCGTATACATCATTCCTAAAATCCACACCATTGAAAAAAGTGGAATCGCCCAAGAATTTAAGTACAGTAATCCTCCTGTCGGGTCGGTAATCTTTTCAATACCAACTCCTCCCCACACAACCGCTAAGACTGCTGCTACGGCAAATGAAAACTGTTGAATCGGCAATAACTTTTTGACGTCATCAATCACTCCCCCGATCACAATAATTAATGCGCCAACTAAAACGCCGAGCCAATGCTGGGCTTCAAGATTACCTGAAAGAATAATTGCTCTGCCTGAGTACAACGCGACAGCTAAGGCAACAAAAATCCCAATACCTCCGAGCAGTGGTGTTGGTACGGCGTGTAACTTACGCGCTTGGTCAGGATAATCAACAATATTATTTCGTAGCGCAAAATCACGCACTAAACGCGTGACTAAAAATGATAACAAAATAGTGGCTCCGGCAAAAATATAGTATGGCATTTAAATGGTTTCAGCTTTTGTAACACTAATACTCAAATCATCATTCATAACAACCGTATCTCGTCGCTGCATACCGCCTTCTAAGATTTTAGTGGCGATGGCATCTTCCACACGTTCTTGAAGCAAGCGACGAAGTGGACGGGCGCCGAACTCAGGTTCAAAACCAAGCGTTGCAAGTTGCTCGATAGCCTTGTCTGAAATTGAAAAACCAAAACCTTTTGATTCAAGCATCTTAGCAATTTTCTTAAGCATTAATTTCGCAATTGAAATAACATTAGCCTGATCCAAAGGCTTAAAGATAATAACACCGTCAAAACGGTTAATAAGTTCTGGTCGCATGGCTTTTACTAATTCTTTTTCAATTAATTCTTCTTTAATGGCTTCCATTGACTTACCCTCGCGAACATTTTCTTGGATCAAAGCCGAACCGACGTTTGAGGTTGCGATTAAAATTGAGTTGGTAAAATCAATGGTTCTCCCCTGCCCGTCAGTCAATCGTCCGTCGTCCATAACTTGCAAAAAGAGGTTTAAAATATCAGGATGAGCCTTTTCAATTTCATCAAGCAAAATTAAAGCAAAAGGCATTTTTCGCACTGCTTCGGTAATGTAACCCTGTACTCCGTCCGGTGAGCCGATCATCTTCTGCACGCTGTCTTTATTCTGATATTCAGACATATCAAGACGAATCATATAATCTTCACGACCAAAATACGTTTCAGCTACTGTCTTAGCTAATTCAGTTTTACCGACACCGGTTGGACCAAGAAAAAGGAAGTTGGCAATCGGACGCTTGCCTTCGCGCAATTCAACACGCGCTCGACGCAAAGCTGATGAAACCATCTGCACAGCTTCTTCTTGGCCTATCATTCTTTCATGCATCTTTACTTCAAGGTTCAACAAATTTTTGCTTTCATCTTGAGTTAATTTAGTAACTGGGATTTTAGTAATATCAGTGATAACCTCAGCAATCGCTTGTTGGTCAACAACTTTATTTTCGCGACGCGAAACTTTTACGGCAACTGATTCTAATACTTCAATCGCTTTAGCCGGTAAATACTTATCATGAATATAACGATCCGTAAGATTAACCACTTCAGCTAAGGCATGATACGAAAAATAAACATTATATTTTGATTCCATTAAACCAATTTTTGATTCAATCATTAAAATGGCGCGGTTAATATCAGGTTCATTGACCTCAACTTTTGCTAAAACTGAACCAAGGGCGGATTGTTCAATGTATTTTGTGTAATGTTCGTTCGTTGCTGAAGCTATGCAATACACTTGTCCGCGACTAATAGCATCAGCGAGTACTGAAGCAAGATCAAGACTTTCTTCGCCGCCAGAGCTAATGCCCATGATCTTTTCCAGATCCTTCATGTATAAAATAATATTGCGGGCGCGAGATACTTCAGAAATTACAGTGAGTAAACGCTCTTGAGCTTGTGCAGGGCTTGAGCCGCCAATCAAACGAGGAACATCAATTTCAAGTAAACGCTTGTCTTGAAAACTTTTTGGCACACTTTCTAAAACCATTAAACGCGCAATACCGCCAATCACCATTTCTTTACCAACTCCTTCCGGACCAACTAAGACCATACCAAAACGGCCGCTTTCAACATAGTCAAACACTTGGCGAATTTCCTGATCACGTGCGACACACAAATCAACTCTCCCCCACTTTGCCGCCAATGTCCAATCATGTGAAAAACTATTTAATAACGGTGTTGCTACAGCGGTATACGCGCGGTCCATGTTAGACGACGGCTTTAAACGAGCCATACGTTTATATAAATGATACTGATTGACAAGTTGGTTATTTACTCGAAACCACGCAACAGCATTTACTAACTTAGTTCGATCTACTTCGAGTTGATATAACAATTCTCTGAGCTGCTCATCTCTGTCATAGGCTGGCACAAGCAAATCAAGTTCGCGTACTTTTTCTTGAGCGCTGTCCCAGGCAATTTGATACGCTTCAATAAAACTTTCTTTAGTACTTAAACCAAATACCGGATCGCCGCCTTCGCGCGTATGTGTGTTCAACAAATGTTCAATACCTTGAACTAATTTTTTCGCATCAACAGTTAAGCGCGAAAAAACCGCTTCTACTTCTTGGCTATTCATATATAGCGCGGCAAAAACATGAAGCGGATCAACTGTTGAGGATTGAAAGCGCGCCGCTAATAAGTAGGCTTCATTAACAACTTTTTGTGCAGCATCATCAAAGCCCTCTGTAGTATTAATTTGTTTTGAACTGTGTTTCTTTATTTGCGCCCAATCCTGAGCTGCGGCTAATACCGCTTGATCTTTTTGATAAACGGGAGTTTTAATCTTATGGTCATTTTGTTTGGCTCGTGTTATACGATACATGACAAACATGTCAGGAATCAAAGAAAACCAGAAAATAAACAAAAGCCAATCTTGTTGTTTCCAAAATGCCAGTTTTTTCAAGGCTGTTGGTGTTAATGAAATTGCGGCATTAATAATATCGCCTGAAGCATACAGCCAGTACAATAAAGCGATTACACCGATAATACCCGCAATATAGCAAACAACGTTAATTGCTTTGTCTGCGGTTTTTTTAAGCGCCTGCATTCTAATTAAAGCACTTGAAAGTGAAAGCTGTACGTACAAAAATTCATTATTATGAAAAGCGCCAAGTCCAAGTCCGTTACAATTTGAACATTTTGAACTACGCAAACGACCAAGACCGTTGCAAGTCGGACAAATTGTCAGAGGCAGAGTTTGTTGTTGTTTTGAGTCTTCCATTGCTTTAGATAAAGAAACCTAATTGCAAAGCGATTTGATACAGAATATAGAGTGGTGCAAAAATCCAAAGAAGCAATGCACACAATGCATATATCAACCAAAAAGCCATAATGACGCTGCGAGCCCCGATCTGAATCAAGCGGACAAAAAAACTGATAAGCTTACCGGCAATGTCATGCTGACCAAACATTGGCGTGAAAAGGTTTTTCAACCAAACGAGCAAACCGGTTGAAAGCATGCGTCGGTGCAAGAAGTGACCGACCCAAAGCACAACAGCAAACAACCCGCGGGTGTACCACCACAGCGGGAAATATAAAAGATCCCAAAGAAATTGGATAAAAATTTTACCGGTATCTGCGAGTACGGTTGTGAGTGTCATAAATATGCCTTAATTATACAGAATTTTCTTAAATCTTACCAATTAAAAAAGTCACCCCGTGAGGTGACTTTATAAATAATAATTATTCTTCTATATATGATCAAGGCTCCCCATAAACTCAGTAGAAATTACCTTACTGGAATCATTGAGTGTATTTCGTTTAATCTGGAGATCAATTGGCTCCTGTCCATCAATTGATACACGAGAAATAAAAGTAATCTTCTTATCTTTTATTTCCCCAATAGTATCAGGATCATTTATGACTTTTTTTATCCTTTCTTTGAATAACTCGGAAACATGGTTATTTTTTATAACATAATCTCCCTGAACTTCATAAATTTCCCGACAAACTTCAATAACAGCTTGGGTAGCAAGATTGATTAGGGCCTGTCGCGTTGTTACGCTTATACCCCTTTGATCTTTCATTGGAACTGATTCATGTTCCAGTATCTTTATTTTTGACATTTTTCTCCTATTTAAATGAACGATTTTTCTTATTTTTAGCCTATTTTTACAAATTTGTCAAACGCTTGACACTATCCGTGTCTATTGGTACTATTAGGCTATCTTAATAGCCCGCCAGGGCTGTTTTTAAAATCCATATGGATAAACTATTTAACTATCTCAAAACAGCCATCCTCGAGATGCGCAAGGTCACCTGGCCTACAAAGAAAGAAACGTATCGCTATACAATGCTCGTTATTGGCGTTAGTTTAGTTATGGCAGCATTTTTAGGCGGTCTCGACTACTTATTCTCATTTGGAATTGAAAAAGTGTTAACTCGATAATATGGCAAAACAAACATTAAACCAAGGCCGACGCTGGTACGTTATCCATACTTATTCTGGATACGAAGAAAACGTCGCCGAAAATTTGAAGCAGCGCGTTGAATCAATGGATATGGAGGATAAAGTTTTTAATATCCTTATCCCAAAAGAAAAAAAGATTAAGATTCATAACGGTAAACGCAAGGTTATTGAAGAAAAAATCTTTCCTGGATACATTTTAGTTGAAATGATTGTAACTGATGATTCATGGTACGCCGTGCGTAACACACCAAACGTTACCGGATTTATCGGTACCGGAAACACTCCAACTCCAGTTTCAGATGAAGAAGTTAAAGACCTGCAGAAGAGAATGGGTGTTGAAGAACCAAAATTCCAAATCGATGTTTCAGAAGGCTCCCCTGTCCGCATTATCGATGGTCCGTTTAAGAATTTGGAAGGAAAGGTTATTGAAGTTGATCAAGCTAAAGGAAAAATCAAGGTGCTTCTTTCTATGTTTGGCCGTGAAACGCCCGTGGAACTTGATTTCCTTCAGATTAAGAAAATATAAATTATATGGCCAAGAAAATATTAACAGTTATCAAATTGCAAGTCCGCGGTGGACAAGCCAATCCGGCACCTCCGATCGGTCCAGCTTTGGGTCAACACGGCTTGAACATTTCTGAGTTTTGTCAGAAATTCAATGAAGCAACCCGCGATAAGATGGGTGAAGTTGTTCCCGTAGAAATTACTGTCTTTTCAGATCGTAGCTACACCTTTATCATGAAAACTCCGCCAGCGTCGGAATTGATTAAGAAATACGCTAAAATTGAAAAAGGTTCAGGTAAACCAATGACTGAAAAAGTAGGTTCAATCACTAAAGCCCAGCTTAAGGAGATTGCCGCTATTAAAATGCCTGACTTAAATGCCAAGGACATTGACGCAGCATCTAACATTATTGCTGGTACAGCTCGTCAAATGGGCGTTGATATAAAAGAATAATTATTATTAATTGTGGGAGTCATCCTTCGCTAAAGCTACGGACGACGTTATTACCACGAACAAATATGACTAAAGAAAAGGAAGTTAAAGAGAAGAAGGTTTCAAAAAAGGCAGTTGTAAAAACTGTTGTTAAGAAAAAAGTTTCTTATGACTTTGACCGTCGCAAAGCGTATTCAACGCTCGAAGCAGTTGAACTCGTAAAGAAATTTGCTAAAACTAAGTTTGACGCTTCAGTTGAAGCTCACTTTAGACTTGGTATTGATACTAAAAAGGGTGACCAGCAGATTCGTGCAGCTATTTCTCTGCCGCACGGAACAGGTAAGGCAGTTAAAATCGCCGCCTTTGTATCACCGGAAAATGAAGCTAAGGCCAAAGCAGCCGGCGCTGACATTGTCGGTGGTGAAGATTTGATTGCAGAAATTAAGAAAACTGAAAAGACTGATTTCGCAGTTGCGGTTGCTGAACCAGCTTTGATGAAAAATTTGGGTGCGATTGCAAAAATTCTCGGTACTCGCGGATTAATGCCTTCTCCGAAAAACGAAACTGTTACGGTTGATCCGGCTAAAACCATTGCCGAATTAAAGAAAGGTAAAATTAGCTTTAAGAACGACGATACAGCTAACATCCACGTTCCAATCGGTAAAGTCTCTTTTGACAGCGCCAAGTTGGCAGAAAACTTTGAAGCGGTTGTTAACGCAGTTAAGAAAGCAAAACCATCCGGTTCAAAAGGAACCTACTTAAAGAACATTTCGATTTGTTCAACAATGGGTCCCGGTATTAAAGTTTCAGCTTAAATTCACTACGAAAAAAGAGCTTCCTGAGGGAGGCTCTTTTTTGTTA
>CAZASI010000002.1:0-166058 GCA_964487795.1 uncultured Gammaproteobacteria bacterium | reverse complement strand
AACCGCTACATTTACTGTATAATATAATTCTATGGAAACACCACGAACTAACGAAGTGCTGTCTTGGGACGAATGCTTTATGCGCATCGCCAAAGTCATTGCTCAACGCTCAAAAGATAACTCGACGCAAGCCGGCGCCGTTCTCGTTAACCGCGATAATGTCGTGGTCGGACTTGGCTATAACGGCTGGCCGCGAGGCATTGATACCGACAAGCTTCCTTGGGAAAGAGACGGCAAACTATCTGAGACAAAATACGCCTATGTCGTGCATGCCGAAGAAAATGCTGTGTATAACGCTAACGGATCAACCCGCGATTGTATTTTATATTGTACCCTTTTCCCTTGTAACGAATGCGCGAAAACTATGATTCAAAACGGCATTAGTGAAGTTGTCTTTGAAAGTGACAAATATCATGATCAGGAAGCCTGGATCGCCTCACGCAAACTATTTGATCTCGCCGGTATCAAATGCCGACAATACGTTTCTAAAGAATAATATGGATGAGAAGAAACGTTTGATTATTATTGAAGATAGTTGTGGCCCGGAAGATAACGCCATGCTTCAAGCTTTGTATTCACGAAGTGCCGCGAGCGTAACTGAACACTTGGAAAAAGTTAAGAAGAGCGGCTCGGGAAAATTCATGGAAAGCTATTATGTCGGATATGGTCACGGCAGTATTGGTGACTGCGGTTCAACCACTATCTTTATAGAGAATGTTTCGATTCTTGCCGCTAAAGCAATTCAAGATTGGCGTCTCTATTCCGGACAAGAAACTTCTACTCGCTATATTGATATGGCCAAACAGCCGATTATCGATCCTGTCAGTAGCGCTGCTTCAAAAGAAATTATTGATGAATGGATGCGCTTTTATATTAACTCGCAAGAAAGAGTGAAAACTCATCTGCGCGCCACTCATCCTCGTCGCGCAGAGGAAGAAGAAAAAACTTACGAACGAGCCGTTAATGCCCGAGTTTTTGATATTTTGCGCGCATTTTTACCTTCAGGCATTGCGACACAGTTAAGTTGGCACACAAATCTTCGTCAAGCCGCTGATCGCTTGGCACTACTTCGTCATCACCCAGTTGCAGAAATCAAAGACTTAGCCGAAGAAATTTTAAGACAATTAAAAGAGAAATATCCTTCGAGCTTTAGTCATAAATTATACGAAGCTCAGGAAGCGTATCGAGAAGAAGTTTCAAAAGCATTTTCTTATTATCACAATCCCGACTCCCCTGCTTTTGATTTTAAAACTAATATCAACCCCGAATCTCTCAAACCTTTTGAAAAAATAATTACTGAGCGTCCAATCAAAACAAATCTTCCGTCATTTTTAGATGAACTGGGCGGTTGCTACTGCGACTATTTGATTGATTTTGGTTCTTCTCGCGACTTACAACGACATCGTAACGGCGTTTTCCGCATGCCGCTCGTGACCACTCATTTTGGCTTTCATAACTGGTATCTTGATCAACTGCCAAGCGATCTAAAAACAGAGGCTGAAATTTTGATTCAACAGCAAAAAGAGCGGATTGACGCTTTAGACTGCGACGCTGAAACCAAACAATATTACATTTCGCTTGGCTTTTTAGTTTCTTGTCGAACCTATTACAGTTTGCCGGGACTTATTTACTTAGTAGAGTTGCGTTCTGATACAACTGTTCATCCGACAATACGACCGCTTATGCAACAGATGCATCATGCACTGCAGGCTGCTTTACCAAGCGTAACCTTATATACAAATCTTAATGAAAGTGATTGGGACATACGTCGCGGCACTCAAACCATAGAAAAAAAATAATATGATTGTAATCGGACTCATCGGATCAATGGCAGCGGGCAAATCTACCGCTACAGATTATCTCGCGCAGAAATACGGCGCGGCCCGTTATCGTTTTTCTGATCTTTTGCGTGATTTGGTACGTCGACTCTATCTACCCGAAACACGGGATAATTTAATTCAAATCTCTATCGTATTACGCAAAGAATTTGGACAAGACCTTTTAGCTAGAACTTTAGCGGAGGATATTAAAAAAAATAAAGACAATGACTATGTTATTGCCGAGGGTATTAGGCGCGAAGAAGATATTAAATTCTTAAAAGAATTACCGGGCTTTCACTTAATTAGCATTGATGCCGATATTCAGACTCGTTATAATCGTCTAAAAACTCGCGGCGAAAATGAAGATGATACAACCAAAACCTTTGAGGAATTTGTCGCGGATCACGAAAGAGAGACTGAGAAAAGTATTATTCCCTTACTCGAAAAAGCTGAGTTTAAATTAAATAATAATGGCGATGCAGCATCGCTGTACACTCAGATTGACGAAATTATCAAAAAATTATGAGCCAAGGGATATTTATTGTTATCGACGGCACCGACGGTTCAGGTAAAAAAACCCAAACTGAGCTTTTAGTGAAACGTTTGCAAACTGAGGGCAAGGACGTAATGGCTATGAGTTTTCCTAATTACGGCAAACCAGCGGCTAGGTTAGTAGAAATGTATTTACACGGTGACTTTGGAACTGATGAACGTTCAGTTGACCCTTACGTTGCTTCCACCTTTTTTGCTGCTGACAGATTTGCTGAAAAGCAAACTATTCAAAATGCTTTAAATGACGGTAAGATTGTTATTGCCGATCGATACCTGACCGCTAACATGGCACATCAAGGAGGGAAATTTGAAACTACGGATGAAAGAAAGCAATATTTTGAATGGCTCTATAATTTTGAATATAAACACGGACAAATACCAAAACCTGATTTAAATATTATTTTGTATGTTCCGGCAGAGGTTAATATAAAATTGATTGAAAATCGCGGCAATATAAAAGATATTCACGAAAGTAATCCCGATCACTTAAAGCGTGCCGATCAAACCTACCGCGAAATTGCCGAACAGTTTCCTGATATTGAATTGATAGAATGCTGCCAGGCTGGTGAGATTATGAGCCGCGAAACAATACATGAATTGATTTGGGAGAAAGTTAAAAAGATGCTAAAATAAAGGCATCTTTTTATGTCCTACGATGTGATTATCGGCCTGGAAATCCATGCCGGACTTAATACAAAATCTAAAATGTTTTGCTCCTGTCCGAACCAAAATTCGGATGAGCCGAACACCAATGTCTGCCCGATTTGCTTAGGCCATCCGGGCGCTTTGCCGTCTGCGAATATGAAAGCCGTTGAAAATACAATTCTCCTTGGTCTGGCTTTAGGTTGCAGCATTAATCAACATTCAAAATTTGATCGCAAAAACTATTTTTATCCAGATCTACCGAAGGGTTATCAAATTTCTCAGTATGATATCCCCTTTTGCGTTGGTGGGAAATTAGATGCTAATAATCAAACCGTTGATATTACTCGCATTCATCTAGAAGAAGACACCGGACGTTTATCTCATCCGGCTCTAAGCGATGATTCGTTGGTTGATTTTAATCGCGCCGGCACTCCCCTTGTAGAGCTTGTGACCGAACCGGTAATTCGCGACGCCGCGACTGCGAAAGCTTTTGGACAACGCTACCAGCAGGTTTTACGATATCTGAGAATTTCCAACGCAGACATGGAAAAAGGTGAAATGCGCTGCGAAGCTAATATTAGTTTACAAATTAAAGGTTCTTGGAAATACAAAGATGGTCATATTATTCCCCTTGGCAAAAATAAACTTAATCACAAGGTTGAACTGAAAAATATCAATTCATTTAAAGCAATGGAAAAAGCGATTGAATTTGAAATCAAACGCCAATCAGCCTTAATAGACAAAGGTGAATCAATCGCCGCTGAAACTCGCGGGTGGAATGATACAAAAAATGAAACAGTTCGTCAGAGAGTAAAAGAAACTTCTGCTGATTACCGTTATTTCCCTGATCCTGATTTACCACCTGTTGTTATCAGCCCGGCGTGGCTCAAAACTATAAAATCGAAGATGGTTGAACTGCCCTGGAAATCTGAAGATCGATTGCGCAGAGAATACGGCTTAAGTGAATATGACGCGACTTTACTCGCGACCGATATCAAGCTCACCGCATTTTTTGAAGCGACGATTTCTGAAATGCAGGCTTGGATAAAATCAAAAAAAGATTCTTGGGAAAGACAGGATAAAACTTTATGTAAGCTCGCCGTTAATTGGCTTAACAACGAATTACTTAAACATCTTAATGAAAAAAATCTTTTGATTAACGATTCAAAAGTAAGCCCCGAAAATTTTGCTGAATTAATATTAATGATTCATGAGTCTAAAGTTAATTCAAGCGCGGCACAAACAATTCTTGCTGAAATGATGAAGAATGGCGGAGAACCACACGCTATCATGAAAAATTTAAATTTAGAAATTCTTGATGATGAAAAAGTATTAGTTGATGCTATTACTAAAATTATCAAAGCTAAACCTGATCAAGTTGCTGAATACAAAAAAGGCAAAACGACCGTAATTCAATTCTTTATCGGTCAAGTGATGGCTGCGACAAAAGGTGCTGCCAACCCTGCAACCGTTAAATCTCTACTTGAAAAATATTTAAACGAATAATATGAATATCGCGATATTTGATTTAAAACCTTGGGAAAAGAAAATGTTTGATACTGCGCTCAAAGGACACAAAATTAGCTATTTTGAATCCGACATTGATCATACTAATGTTTCTAAGTTTAAAGATGCTGAAATTGTTTCCTGCTTTGTTAGCTCACAAATGAACAGTAAGCTCATTTCTTCATTAGCTAAGTTACAATTTATCGCGACACGTTCAACTGGCTATGATCATATTGATCTAAAAGAAACCGGCAAAAGAAAAGTTAAGGTTTCCAATGTCCCGACTTACGGGGAAAATACTGTTGCGGAACATGCCTTTGCTTTAATCCTAGATTTATCAAGAAACATTCATAAAGCCTATCTGCGTTCAAAGAAAAACGATTATTCAATCGAAGGGTTAATGGGTTTTGATTTAGCTGGTAAAACTTTAGGAGTTATTGGTTGTGGTCATATTGGTAAACACATGGTGAGAATTGCCAAAGGTTTTGGTATGAAAGTATTAATTTTTGATAAAAGCACTAAAACTACGCTTAAAGAACTACTTTCCAATTCAGATATTATCAGTCTACATTTACCTGCTTGCAAGGAAACATTTCACATTATTAATCGAAAAAATATTACATATATAAAGCCCGGCGCAATTTTAGTTAATACTGCTCGCGGGACTTTAATTGAAACGGACGCCTTAATACAAGCTCTTAAGAAAAATATACTAAAAGGTGTGGGATTGGATGTAATAGAAGATGAAGAATTACTAAGCGAAGAGCAGCATCTTGCACATCGTCATGAAAAAAATAAAAAATTTGCGCGCCTTGTTAACGAACATAAGCTTTTAAAAATGGATAATGTTGTTTATACCCCGCATATTGCTTTTTACAGCCAGGAAGCAGTTAATCGTATTACGAAAACAACCATAGAAAATATCCTCGCCTTTATTAAAGGCAAAGCACAAAACCTTGTTTTAAAAAAATAAAAAGAGCCTATTTTACATAGGCCCAGTTTACTAAACTTAGTTTGAATTTTATAGCTTTATTTCCGGCAAGATAAAATCTGATTCCTGACCGGCTTGATCTTTAATCCGCAAATTTTGTGCGCTTACAGTTAAGATGCAACTTTTTGTATCGAAACTTATAATAATTTGCCCGGATGTAATTATCGTTCTTTCAACTTTCGGATTTTCAGCATTACCGTAGTAGATTGATCCTGTTGTGACAGTATCGGTAATTACTTCACTGGTCGAGTTGTAAAAATCACGAAGAATTTCTTTGGCACGTGAATATGGATCTTCTGCATTTTTACTGCTATACAGTTGAAATAAACTGACCGCCGAAGTAGAAACAATTTTCTCTTCCGAATAAAGTGAGAAATTTAGAACAGATGAACAATACACATGTAACATGTATCCTTCACGGTTTATTGTTTCGTTTCTTGGTGTTTCACCATGTCTTGTCCAAAGATCAGGATCAGTTACATCATTAAATGAATAGCCTAGGCTCGTAGGATAGAGCATGGGTCCGGTCATTTCAAAACTTCCTGTTGCTGATGAGTAACTGTCTGCCTTAAGAACTGAATTCATTCCGGAGCTCCAGGGCTGTGCCTGAACTACATACGGAAGAATGAAATATAAAGCTATTATGATTATAAAGAACTTCTTCATTGTAAACCTCCTTAGGTTTATTTAATTTAACATCAAAATTTATAAAAATAGCATAACATATATATCAATATATGTCAATAGTCCAGTATTTTTGCTATTTTCTTAAGTTCCGTGGCTTTTATCCAATGGATCTCTCTCCCCTGCTTTTCCCACCTTCTAAACCAAGTCATCTGCCGTTTCGCAAATTGTCCTGTTGCAATTGAGAGCTTTGAGATCATTTCTTCTCGGGATAATTTCTTTTGCAAAAATTGGGATACAAATTTATATTCTAAACCAAAGCTTTCAAGCCTTTCCCAGCTCAAGCCATCTGTATGAAGTTTTTCTACTTCTTTAATCATTGCGTCATTCTTAAGACGATCTAAGATGCGTTGCTTAATTCTTTTTCTTAAAGTCTCTATTCCCAGCTCTAAACCAATCACCGTAAAATCATACGGTGGTTTTTTTATTCTTGGTTTTGCCTCAAGAATGTTTCCACTCGCTTTTAATATCTCTAAGTATCGAATTAATCTGCGCTTATTATTTTTTTCTGAGTTATTTAAACGTGTAAAAAACTTCTTATCTAGTTTAATGATCAAAGCTTGAATCTCCTTCAGTGTCTTCAGCTCCAAATCAGAGCTTTCAGTGGTTCGGGAGCTAAGGGTGTTCAATTGGTATCCATCAACCAACGCTTGTAAATATAAGCCCGAACCACCGACGATTACAGGCAATTTACCTCTCTTTAGAAGGTCCAAAATAGCCTTCTGAGCCGTCTTTTGGTACTGATATAGGTCATAAGGCATAATCGGGTCAGCCACGTCTATAAGGTGATATTTGACGGCTGTTTTCCCCTTTCCGTATTCAGCCAAATCTTTACCCGTGCCAATATCCATTCCCTTATAAACTTGCCTCGAATCAGCTGAAATAATCTCGCCGTTATGAGCACGCGCCAACTCAACAGCCAGCTTAGTTTTGCCGGATGCGGTGGGGCCGATAATAACGAGAATTTTAGGATTCGTTTTCATGAGCCTATTGTATATGAATTTTGGTAATAAAAAAAGCCCGAAAATATTCGGGCTTAAATGCTTGATTTTGTTATTTGTTAATTATCCCAGGTAAAGAATCGTTCTCCGCCAACAAAGTACGCGGTGCGAGAATAATTCCTGAATATGCCTGTAACCGTATTATAGCTTGTAAATACGTTACGGCTGTAATAGTAGTAGCCGTAAAATACAACATGATCTCCAAAACGCTTCACATTGGCGGTAACCATAGTGCCGCTTTGGTATAAACCATTTAATGAAGCTTCATTTACTTCTGGAAGCCTGAACATTTTTTGATTATTTATTTGGTACCAAAAGCTTTTTCCTTCATACGCAAAATCGCCATTTTCTCTTTTGACTCTTAGGATGTAATTATTACGATCTAAGAATCCACCTTGCAGCGGCGGTTTACATAAACCAGGTGCATGATAGTTTCCAATATAACCCAGAGAATCATAGAGAGCATCTTTGTAATAAATATAAATCTTTCCCTCGTTTATCCAATGCGGAGGATTTACATCTCTTACTTCAAATGAATCAATCCTGATCAATGGGTTATCACCATGAACATAATCCTTCAAAATCGGAGTACCATTGATATATTCTTTAACCAATGAATCCCCTGGGTGATCAATGATTTTATTTACATAGTCTGCATCACTTACGGAATCGGGAGGAATCGCAAGAGTATCCTGGGAAGCAACCGGTCCAATTATTGAAGACTGATCATTGTCACAAGCAGAAATAATTATTAAGCTTACTAAAAATATTGATACTATAATTTTGTTCATTGTTGTCCTTTCGTCCATTTAGACTATTTTTTATATTTAATTCTTTATTTTATCAACATCATTTTTTTGGTAATTTTTTGATTACCGTTTGTTAGGGTATAAAAATATATACCGCTGCTCAAATGTGAAGCATTAAATACAACTGAGTATGCACCAACCGCTTCATCCTTATCAACTAAATTTGCTACTTCTTTTCCTGCAATATCATAAACCCTAAGGCTTACTTTTGAATATTTAGGAATAGTGTAATTAATTGTGGTTGTTGGATTAAAGGGATTGGGAAAATTCTGAGCAACGGAGAAACTTGCCGGCAATTGATTGTTTTCAAATCCGGTAAGAGGGTCTCTTCGTAATATTTTTGATGTCAGTGTATTGGCTTCCTGGAAATTTACAAAAATCTTTCCTCGGGAAACAACAACTGAACCAAAATATCCGCCGGATATCTCATCTTTTTTCACCCAGCTTTGCCCTTTGTTGGTAGTCTCATAAAGAGCTGCAATTGAATCTCCGCCGACAGCGTACCCAGTGTTATCATTTAAAAATGTAATACCGTACAGTTTTTTGTCGACAGCAACAGTATTCAATATTCCATTCTCATATTTAGAAACCGATGCGTCATGCAAGACAAATATTATTCCCGCATTGACATATAAGCTTTTAAATACACAATACTGATGATAAGGTGTTGTGCCTGGTAATCTGAATAGTTGTAACCAACCGCTCTCGGTTTTTTTCATGACGTAGCTAGTATCTTCTTCTGTAACCTTGCAGGCATATAAATCATTTCCGTCTTTACATATAACGGGCACGTTATACGCTTCGAGATCATATACCCAGCTAGCTCCGTTATCTGTGGATTTTTTAATTCCGCCCGGACCAGTTAAATACAAAGCTCCAGCCTCCAGAAAATCACCCGCTACAATAATGGGGTAACTAGATTCATAGAGAGTGTTCCAAGTTGCGCCTCCATCTGTTGTTTTTCCTAACCAAGATGGATTTCCCATCGGACCGCCGTATACAGTATAGGCCCAACCGGTTAACGCATTCTGAAAGTATACCCGCCTGCCATGGTGAGGCAGATCGTAGTGAGTCCAGTTTGTTCCAATATCATTAGAGCTTGAAATATCCCAGGGCTGCACATAGCTAACCAACTGTCCGTCTTCCGAGCAAGTCAGTTGACTCACTGTATAAGTTTGTCTTACCAGGGTCCAATCCGAGGACCACTGTGAAAAAATTGGAAGCGTTAAACATACTACAAATAACAACAACGTTAATGTTTTCATTTTTATTTAGCTCCTTGTCGCTTAAATTTATGATTTATTTAATTTTTAAAGAATCGCTTATTTAATCATATTATTTCATATTTGTCAAGGTAATAAAAAAGCCCATCAATAGACGGGCTTAGTTATGATATTGATACCACTTTTAAATTTCTTTCCCCTTTTTTCCGGTAACAAGAAATTTCTTTTCTTCCATCGTAATTTTAACTGTATTCAGTAGATCATTATATTCAATATATATTGACCCTCCCACTATATTCCATTCCTCGAACCTAGGGATAGAAGAATTTGAGATAATGAACATTGTACCGGTTTCGATGATATTTGATGGAGTAAAAATTCGTTCTGACATTGAAGACATTTGTATGTTGTGCCATGTTTGACCTTCCTGGGAATAGAAAAAATCATACGCATAAAACGGTCCATCAAAATAAAGCATCAATAAAGTGTCATCACTAAGAATATATAATTCATTTTCTTCTTTAACACTATTTGTCTTTATTGAGAATAATTTTTCTTCATCATTGCGCAGCACTCCTTCAAGAGTTCGAACTCCATCTTCTGTTACATCTGAATACGCAACAAACAAAGTCTGGGAATATGTGACTGAAACAGATAAAACTATTATGAGTAATAAAAAGAGCGTTTTCATTATCCACCTCCGGGGTTTTAGTTATTTTGAACCTTACTCTGCTAATTAATACTTGTCAATCAAGAGATTAACTCTCCGGTTGATATAGTTATTTCTAAAAATAAAATTACTAGGTAAGCGGTACTAATAGCTACCAGAAATGGTATATCATATTTTACTTTATTCTCTTTATGAACACTTTGTATATTTCTTGTAATTCTAGAGTTATTTAAAGCAATAACAAATTCTCTTGACACGCCAAATTTATTTAATATATCCGGAGTATTCATTAATTTATTCAATTTTTTAATTAAATCTCCATTATCTTTCAAATCATTACTTTTGTTCAATATATTTTCAAGTAATGATAGGCAGTTTTTTACTACTCCGTCACCATCTCTGTCCTCATAGTTATTTTCAATTAACTCTAAAGACGAGAGGATGTTCGAATATTCTTCTTTCTCAGAAAGCTTCTTAATAAGCCAAAAGGGGACAATTCTTTCTTCTTCCTCTATTTTTTTTAAAATACTCTTTGCAACTTTAAAAGCTATTTTAGATAAATATGAATTGGACTTTGCTTGATAAAACCCATCTCCGTTGAGATACCTCGGCTTTTGTACAAAATTTCCTAAAGTTCTTTCTTCGTCAAGAGTCCCTTCTTTTACTGTTTTAGGATAATAATAGTTTATAAAATCTGAAATGATAGTAGTATTAACATTTATTCGTGAAAAAAATGAAACACAATCAGAAACCCAATCAACAATATCTATTTCGAGTTTGTCTTTTTTAATTAAAAATGCAGAAAGCTCATCGAGTTCAGTGTTGAATTGTTCTATTTCGATTTTATTCATAAAATTATTAGTTAAATATTCCCAAACTCTTCCAATAATTGTTTTTGCTTCTTTGTTAAATTAGTTGGAGTTTTTACAATAACTTCCACCAAATGATCTCCCCTGCCCTTGCCGCGCAAATGCGGGACGCCTTTTGATTTTAACATAAACACTTTGCCTGATTGTGTGCCTTCGGGAATTTTTAAAGTTACTTTTCCGTCAACAGTCTCAATATCTACTTTTGTTCCTAAGGCCGCTTCCGGAAAACTAATTGTTGAACGTGTTACTATGTCATTGCCTTGGCGGGCAAAACGAGGATCCGGCGTTACCAACACCTTAATATATAAATCGCCGCTCTCAGACCCTTTTTCTCCGGCTTCTCCCTGACCGGTCATACGCATGGTTTCACCGCTCGATATACCAGCGGGAATTTTTATAGTTAAAGAAACATGTTCTCTATTTACACCTGAACCGTGACAAACCGCGCAGGGTTTTGTAATAATTTTTCCTTCGCCCCTGCAATCCGGACAGGCAACTTGCATTTGCACTTGTCCAAACATAGTATTTTGTAACTTATGCATTTTGCCTTTACCCTGACAGGTCTTACAGGTTTCTGGATGCGAGCCTGGAGCAGCGCCAGATCCGCTACAGGTTTTACATGACACTGATTTATTTAAAGTAATTTCTTTTTCAGTACCGAACACAGATTCCATAAACGGAATCGACAGATTCAGTTCAAGATCAGAACCGCGTGTTGAACGCTTTCTCTGTCCGCCGCCAAAACCAAAAATATCTCCGAAGCCGCCGAACATATCACCAAGATCATCCATGTTGATATTAAAACCTTGGCCGTTGAAACCTTCGAAACCTCCGTAACCTTGTCCGCCACCAGCTTGATTAAATGACGAACCAAAGCGGTCGTATTGTGACCGCTTGTCCTTGTTTCCTAAAACCTGATACGCTTCGTTTATTTCTTTAAATTTTGCTTCGTCGCCACCGCCTTTATCAGGATGGTATTGATGAGCCTTTTTACGAAACGCTTTTTTAATTTCTTCCTCAGTTGCAGTTTTAGAAACGCCCAGTAAATCGTAATAATCTTTTGACATGAAATATTATATAACTGTCATCCCTGCGTAAGCAGGGACCCAGGGTTTAAAGGTAGTACCTTTCCCTCCTGGCTTCCAGCTTTCGCTGGAATGACATTGGGTAGACATTAATCTTTAGATTTAAATCCAATTTCGCCTTCAACCGGCTTTGATTCTTCAATAGCGCCAAAAGTTTTTTCGTACATCTTTAGATTTTCTTGCATAGCCATAACAATACTCTTGTAATGACTTGGCGTTGTGAGAACTTTAGCAGTAATGCGACCGCTTGGCGGCATAACATTTCCAAAGCTGATTCTAAACTCTTCTTTGTTATGACCAATGTTAGCCCAGTTGGAATATTCACCGCCGCCTGGGATTGGATCAGAAATCTGAATTTGATTTTGTTGTTCTTGCGCCATATGTGTAGGAAAAATTAATTAATTATTTTTTTTCTTCAAACTCGCCTTCTACTGGAGCCTCTTCTTTCTTTGGCTCATCAGTCTTTCCTTCTTCCGGTTTTGCTTGTTCAGCTTGAGCATTTTGGTACATCGCTGCACCAATCTTTTGCGCAACTGTATTTAGCTCTTCCATAGCTTTTTTAATCTCCTCATATTTATCGCTGTCTTTCACGTCTTTCAAAGCTTTTAGTTTTGCTTCAAGTTCAGTTTTATCTTCAGCCTTCATCTTATCTCCTGATTCTGACAATAATTTATCAGTTTGAAAAACGACAGCATCAGCTTGATTCTTTGTATCAGCCGATTCTTTTTTCTTTTTATCTTCTTCGGCATGAAGCTCAGCTTCCTTTTGCATCTTTTCAACTTCTTCTTTTGATAAACCTGAAGATGCCGTAATCGTAATATGCTGTTGCTTACCTGACGCTTTGTCAGTGGCTTTAACGTTAAGGATTCCGTTGGCATCAAGGTCAAAGGCAACTTCCACCTGCGGGATACCTCGAGGTGCTGGCGGAATACCGTCCAAAATAAATCTTCCCAAAGACTTGTTGTCCGAAGCCATTGGACGTTCACCTTGCACAACATGAATTTCTACAGAAGTCTGCGAATCAGCCGCGGTTGAGAACACTTGCTGTTTTGAAGTCGGGATTGTTGTGTTTCTCTCAATTAAAGGAGTTGCAACGCCGCCCAAAGTTTCAATACCTAAAGTTAATGGTGTAACGTCGAGCAATAAAACGTCGCGAATATCACCTTGCATAACTCCGGCTTGCACCGCTGCACCCATAGCAACAACTTCATCCGGATTGACCGTTAAGTTTGGCTCTTTGCCAAAAAATGTTTTTACTTTTTCTAAAACCAAAGGCATACGAGTCATACCGCCGACCATGATGATTTCTTGTAAATCATTAATAGTCATACCGGCATCAGCCAAAGCTTTTTTACACGGTTCGATTGTCTGTTCAACTAAATCTCCGACCAAAGCTTCAAGTTTAGCGCGAGATAATTTCATTACTAAGTGTTTCGGACCTGAAGCGTCTGAAGTAATAAAGGGTTGATTGATTTCAGTCTCTAAAGTTGTAGATAATTCAATCTTAGCTTTTTCAGCTGCTTCTTTAATACGTTGCAAAGACAAAGTATCTTTTGACAAATCAACACCCTGATCTTTTCTAAATTCATCAATGATCCAGGTTACTAAGCGTTGGTCAAAATCTTCTCCGCCCAAATGAGTATTTCCATTGGTGGATTTTACTTCAACCGTATCTTCAGAGATTTCTAAAATTGAAACGTCAAAGGTCCCGCCGCCTAAATCGTACACAGCAACTTTTTGTCCTTTCTTTTTATCAAAACCATAAGCTAAAGCAGCCGCAGTAGGTTCGTTAATAATACGCTTAACATCAAGTCCCGCAATCTTACCGGCGTCTTTAGTGGCCTGTCTTTGCGCATCATCAAAATAAGCCGGAACTGTAATAATTGCTTCAGTAATTTTTTCGCCGAGTTTCGCTTCCGCGTCAGCTTTTAACTTAGAGAGAATCATGGCTGAAACTTCCTGCGGAGAATATTCTTTATCTTGAATCTTTACTTTAACACCGTCGCCTGATTGTACAATCTTATACGGCATATTTTTTAAGTCGCGCTGTACTTCCGGATCATCAAAACGACGTCCAATCAAACGTTTAACCGCGAAAATGGTGTTTTCTGGATTAGTAACGCCTTGGCGCTTAGCTGTTAAACCAACTAAACGTTCGCCGGTTTTTGAAACGGCGACGATTGAAGGTGTGGTTCTGTTACCTTCGATATTTTCAATGATTTTAGGTTGACCACCCTCCATGATAGACATGGCGGAGTTGGTTGTTCCTAAATCGATTCCTAAAATTTTTGGCATATATTTTGTTGAGACGCGCCGTGGCTCGTCTTTACTTTAATTTATAAACGGCAACTCTGGCCGGACTAATAACTTGCTTATGTAACTGATAACCACCTTTTAATTCTTCGGCGACCAGTTCATCTTTTGACTCATCATCAGTTTCTCTTGTCTCTACCGCATCCATTAACTCATGATCAAACTTCTTATCTTTTGTTTCAATTTCTTTTACATGGTTATCTTCCAGTATTTTTTTAAATTGTTGGAGGATATGATCTAAACCGGTTTTCCATTGCGCACCGGAACTTTCGGGGAAATGCTGAAAGGAAAGTTTTAGATTATCGTAGACCTGTAATATATCGAGTATCAGATTCTTATTGGCGTACATTACAAGTTCGGACTTTTCTTTAGCACTTTGTTTTAAAAGATTTTGATAATCAGCTAAAGCAAGTTTATATTTATGTTCCATCTCTTCTAGCGGATCATTCACTTGTTCTTCGCTTGTGGTTTCATCAGTCATAGATTTATATACGTTTTGATAATAGATCAGTTAAAAATTTAAGTCGCGCTCGGTTTGCCGCGTAGTCCATGTGCATCGGACCAACTAAACCGATGAGACCAACTTGATCATCGGCCTGATAACGACTTACAATCGTTCCAGAGAAATCACCGAAAGGACTCGAATGTCCGATAAGAACTTGCGGGGTAAAATCACAATTTTCAAACATTTCTCCGATAATATCATCCATGTCATCAATAATCGAGGAAAGATTAAAATCAGGATTTTCTAAAAGGTTCGAAACTCCCGTGTAATAGACATTATCTTTTTCAAATCCCCAAACAACCGCGAGACCTGTAATCTGAGCTAATTGTTTAGCTAAATGCTTTCCTTGAACATCGTCAGTTGCTGCAGCGTTTAAAAGGTCTGTTTCTTGCTGTGGCAGCGGGGTTTCCGTAATTTCACTAATATAGTACTTATAAGCTTTTTCGGTTGGAATACGACCTGCTGAGGTGTGTGGTTGAACAATCAAGCCATCTTCCTCTAATTCAGCCATATCATTACGAACCGTGGCTGAAGAAACTGGCATGTGATACTTTTCCACAATAGTAGAAGAAGCAACCGGTACGCCGGTTGCGATATATTCCTTAATAATTATTTCTAATATTAGCCTTTTTCTTTCTTCCATACTAAAAAATGAGTTATATAAACTCATTTTATCACCCTTAGCACTCAATCGTCAAGAGTGCTAAATGGCCTTTTTATATTATTGACTAATTATATATTTTATGTTACTTTATGAAAAATGATATTTGAAAATTTAATAACCTATCCATGGAGGATATAACAATGTATATAAGTTTTGACGAAATTGATCAATTCAAAGGAGACAAGCGAGAAGCTGAGTATATTTCTGAAAAAAGAATAAGCATATTAAGTTCTATTCTTAGATGGCTCATTGTTTCACCGTTTATTATAATAGCAATTGTATATATACAAATGCCTTTTTATACAAGCTTACTCGCATTTCCCCTAATTGGAATCGTAATACGAACAGCCTGGTTCGATGTTCAACAATACCCAGCAAAATGGGAAATTAAAATCCTTAGGAAATTTTTCAAGAATTTTATTGATGATCCAGTTATCAAAATAAAAGAAAGTTTTCGTAATACGGAAGCTGGCAAAAAAGTTCTTTCTTTGATTGCAGAATCTCAACAAGATCCAGAGTTACTGAAAAATCTTTATAAGGAAAAAGTATTACTCCAAACAAAGATCAGAACTACAATAGACAGTTACAACGCAAAGTTAGATGCGGATCTAAAGCCGCTTCAAGATGCCATAGATTCCCTGCGAACTGCCAGTAACAAAAAATGTGAATCAGAAATTACTCCCATAAAAAACAATATTTTTCGTATTGAAGATAAAATAAAAGCCATGGAAGTCAGCTTGTAAATAAATTTTAGAAACGGAGAACATTTGCCCAGAGCAAGAATACAAATCAACCAGCACAAAATTCAATCAAAGTTTCCGGGTTTGGGAATAAACCATGAAAAGCTAAATGATTTACTCATAGAAATCATGACACCCAAACTAAGTTGTGAAGAAATAAGCTTACAGAAAAATTTCTTCAGCGTCGCACCTTTCGACGTCGTACTCCCCAATACCCTAATGGCCTTAATTGATATTGAAATAATGGTTGTCGCCTATAGGGAAAGGGTCGAAAAACAATCCATTATTTGCAGAGATATTGAAAACTTTTTGCTTGGCAAAGCGAAAGAAATTTTTTCCAATAAAACAAATAAAAAAATTGTAATTAAGGAAAGAATTTTCAAAGCAGAATTATGCTTTATGAAGGATATGGGTTTTAATCAAAGTAAAATTAAAATTAAACCCATTATCATAAAACCAAGAAAGGAATAAACTACTTAACTTTAAACAGCAAAAAAGCCGTTATGAAATTTCATAACGGCTTTTAAAATATCTTTTTATCTCTTTTTGTATTCCCCAAAATACCACTGCATAAACTCTCGTGCAATTGGCGTTCCTGCTATATCCCCTCCCTTACCTTCTTCCACTAAAATCGTAATGACAATTTCCGGATCATTATACGGCGCAAAACCAGTAAACCAACCGTGCGGATCTTTTTTAGAAGACCACTGCGCCGTTCCTGTTTTTCCCGCAGCTTCAACCGGCAACGCACTCATACTCCGCGCGCTACCAGAAGTCACGGTTTCGCGCATACCTTGACGCACAATACGAACAACATCATCTCCTACTAAGTTCTCAGCAAGAATAGTCGGCTCAATTGTTTGCACAGTATTTCCTTCGGCATCTTTTATTTCTTTTACTAAGTGAGGTTTATAGATTGTTCCACTATTGGCAAAATACATCGTATAGGCCGCAACTTGAAGCGGCGTAACAATTAAATCACCTTGACCAATTGCAACGTGATAGGTATCACCAACATACCACGCTTCTTTTTTAGTTGATTCTTTCCATGATTTTGTCGGCACAAATCCCGCACTTTCGTTTGGCAAATCAATTCCCAAGGGTTGACCAAGCATAAACTTACGTAAATACGTTACCATTCGATCAATTCCGAGACCTGTAAAGCTGTCATAACCGCCACCAATAAAATAGAAAAATGTATTAACCGATTCGGCAATAGCTTTTTTAACATCAGTTTGACCGTGTCCTCCGCCTTTCCAATCTGGGAAAGTCCATTGTCCGACACGTAATCCCCCGGTACTCAAAATACTCGTAAATTCACTGATTACTTTTTCTTGCAAAGCCGCAGCGGCAATTACAGGTTTAATTGTCGAGCCCGAAGGATATTCTCCACTAACCGCGCGACTATATAATGGTTGATCCGGCGACTGCGCCAATGCTGCGTATTCATCCTTAGTAATACCGCGCGCAAAAATATTATTATCAAAGGTCGGTAAACTAATCATAGAAATGACTTCTCCGTTACGCGGATCCATCACAACTGCCGCACCCTTTTTCAAACCGGTCCGCGCAAGATAGCCGGCCATAATTTCTTCAAGCTTTTGTTGAGCCGGAGCATCAATTGAAAGTGTTACATTATTGCCTGGGATTGATGCAGTTTCGCTCACTACTTTTTTTTCTTTTCCTAAAGCATCAACTTCAATTTCTTTGACGCCTGGCTCACCTCGTAAACTCAATTCCCACGATTTTTCTAGCCCTGATTTTCCAATATAATCAATTGGCGAATAATCCTGTCGTCTTGTTTCTAATTCATCAGGGTTTATTTTTCCAGTGTAGCCAAGTACTTGAGAAAACGACAGCGACGGCAAATCATAGCTACGACGACTTGTTGAAGAAAGCTGTAGACCCGGCACTGAAAATGTTTCAAGATAAATCTTAATCGCTTGATCATATTCAATATTATCCGCAATAAATAACGGCTGATAATATTCAAGCTGCGATGAATCAAGCTTATTAAGTGCTTCTTTTATTTCACCTGAATCAAAACGCTTTGTTTCTAAAGCTAAGCGATCAATTAACGCATCGCGCTCAGATCTATCTTTTGGCAAATCAGACGGAATACAATAAAGCAAAAAATTGGCTACGTTATGAACCAAGGCTTTCCCGTTTCGATCATAAATAATACCGCGGTTAGCGTCGATTCTTTCAAGACGCAGGCGATTACCGTTGGCAAGATCACGATAATACTCACCTTTAACAATTTGCAGCCACAACAAACGACTTCCTAAAACAAGTAATAAAATGAGTGCCGCAATACGAATCAAAGAGATAAAACTAACAGGCAAGCCAACACCAACAGTTTCTTCTCCGCGCTCACTCGGAGTAAAGGCTTCTTCAACCCAGTGACGGCGAAATTTACCGGCAAAATTGCCGTCTTTAAATTTTCCTTCCTGAATCACAAAGGGATCTGATAATTTTTTATGTCGTGAAGCAATCATAATTTAACGCTGTGTACTTAAAAATACTGGACGCAAACGTCTACTTATTACATGAAAAATATTAAAGGCAATAATTGATGCTACAACGTTCACAACTAAAGACCAAGCAAAACTATAAAATAGAGTTCCGGCTGGCAATAATACAACGCCTGACCAATAATCAAATAATAAAAATAATCCATCATATACAACAATCACCGACGCAGAAATAAGTGCAACTGAATACAGCGATCGATTGGTCATGACTTTTTCAAATAAAAACGCAATGAGAACTAGTACAAGCCAAGTCATACCAAGATACATACCAAAAGTTCTAAAAGAAAAAAGTTCTAAGACTAAGCCACCAAGCAAAGCCCACCACGCTGCAACACGTAAATTACTTAATAAGACAACAAAAACTAAAGCTAAGGGTAATAGATGCAATCTAAATAAGCCGTAAGGCAAAGTACTGATTACCGTAGCATCAAGCACGGCGACGAGGGCAATCACCAAAGCATATAAACTTATTTTAAAATATAACAAATTTCGATTTGGCATTATTTCAAAATAGAGACAAAACGTAAGTCATCAAAATCCGCTGCCGGATCTATAACTGCACTTTTCCAAAGTTTATTAGACTCAGAAACAACTCGACTTACAGTGCCGATTAATAATCCGCTCGGCATATTACCTTCAAGACCTGAGCTGACAATCATTTGTTTTTCAGAAATTTCTTTGTTCTGAGGAATAAACTCTACAATAATACTTATTCCAAGATCGCCATGCGCCACACCAATCGTCGCTCCTTGTCCGGAGAGAGCTGCTGATAAGCGACAATCTGAGCTGTAAAGAAGACAAGCTTCTGCAACATTACTTTTTACCGCAGTTATTTTACCAACCAAAACGCCTTGCGAACTGATAATCGGCATACCGACCGCTATTCCTTGATTTGTTCCTTGGTTAAGGGTAATGACATTACGATTGCGCCAACTATCTTCCGGGCGTCCGCGCGCAATAATTTGTGCTAACTGCAAAGACTTTGTTTGAGTTTGCGCAAAATCAAAATAATTACGCAAACGTTTATTCTCATCTTCAAGATTCTTAAGCTGCGCATTTTCAGCAGACAAACGCGCATTTTCTTCTCGTAACTGTGTGAGAGTTGTTTCAAAATCATTTTCTGAAATACTAGAACTAGATTTCGGAGTTAGACGATCCGTAATCCTATACGCAAAAGCTGCTATTGGATTAGAAAGGCTACGAAAAAATGAGCCGACTGGACTTAAAAAACTGCCGACAAGAATAATGACGACGATAATAATTGCGAGTACTGCCAAGCTTGCGATGGGGCGCTTATCCGGCATATGAGTTTATAATTCTTTAGTACTGGGTACAACGACTTTGCTGAGTAATATAGGATCTGATAATAAGATACCAGTGCCGCGAACAACACAAGTAAGCGGATCATCCGCAACGCGTACCGGTATTTTCGTTGCTTGAGCAATTTCCTGATCAAGACCGCGCAGTAGTGCTCCCCCACCGGTTAAAATAATACCGTATTCATAAATATCAGCCACGAGTTCCGGCGGAGTTGTTTCTAAAATAAGTTTAATATTATCAATCATTTGGTGGATACTGCGAGACATTGCTTCTCTAATTTGACTGTCAGTAACTCGTAATTCCTTGGGTAGACCGTTCATAAGATCGCGTCCACGCACGGTCATTTCTAAAGTCTCTTTCAAAGTAGCAGCTGATCCGATTCGTATTTTTATTTCCTCAGCCAGCTGTTCGCCGATTAACAAATTAAATTCTTCACGAATATATTGAGTGATGTCATGATTTAAAAAATTACCTGCAAGTCTCAAATTTTTCCAATTGACTGCACCGCCCAATGAGATAACAGCGATTTCAGTTGTTCCTCCGCCAATATCAACGATCATAGTTGCGTTTGCTTCAGTAACCGGTAAACGCGCGCCAACTGCCGCCGCCATGGTTTCTTCAACTAAGTGAACCTGACGTGCACCGGCAGACTTGGCAGCGTCTTCTACGGCCTTCTTTTCTACTTCTGTAATATCCAAAGGAATTCCAATAACAACTCGAGGACGCGGCGCTAAGGTAAATTGTTCGCTATGCGCTTTATCAATAAAATATTTCAACATTTTTTCCGTAACTTCAAAATCGGAAATAACGCCATCAACCAAAGGCTTGATAACTTGAATATGCGCCGGTGTTTTTCCAATCATTCGTTTTGCCTCTTCACCAACTGCTAAAATTTCTTCAGTGCGCATATTAACCGCAACGACTGACGGCTCATTAATAACAATGCCCTTGTCCGGTGTATAGACGAGGGTATTGGCTGTTCCTAGGTCAATGCCTAAGTCTTTACTAAATTTTCCAAATAGTGAGTTAAACACAAATAAATTTATTTAAAATGCTCGACTGCTTTATTAATCTTCAGCATCTCAGCCTTATCACTAGTTCTAGCTTTTATTTCAACACTTTCATTTGCTAAAGTTTTTTCACTGACAATAATTCGCCAAGGACAGCCAATCAAATCAGCATCGGCAAATTTCTCGCCGTTTGTTACGCTGCTTCGATCGTCAAACAAAACGTCATATCCGGCGTCCCCCAGCTTCTTATACAACGACTCAGCTGTTTCTATTACATCCTTGTTTTCGCCTAAGTGTAATAAATGAATTTTGTACGGAGCGATTTCTTCAGGCCAGATAATACCTTTATCATCGCTCAATAATTCAACAATCGTCGCCATAACACGAGCCGGACCAATTCCGTATGAACCCATAATCACTGACTTTTTCTCACCATCTTCATCAACAAATTTCAAATCAAGCGCGTCGGAAAAGCGAGTACTTAAATTAAAGATATTTCCTACTTCGATTGCCTTCTTTTCTACAAAATCTTCGGTCTTATAGCCGAGACTTGTGAGCATCTCATCATTAAAGACCTCTTTATTTACAGCAATTTTTGCCTTTTCATTAAGATAAATAGTGTCTTCGCCGGATTCGCTGATAGTTTGAAATTCATGTGAAAATTTGGCAAAAACTCCGCCTGAGGCATAGGTCAAAAAGGTCTGGTCTCCGATTCCTAAACGTTTAAAAATATCATAATATGCTTGCTTCAGAGTTTCGTAGCGTTCTTTGTGTTCCTCCTCAGTACGAGAAAAAGTATATAAATCTTTCATGAGAAATTCACGGGTGCGCATAATGCCGCTTCGTGCTCTGATTTCATTACGAAATTTAGTTTTGAAATGATATACGTTACGAGGTAAATCGCGGTATGAATTAATAAACTCCTTCATCATTTTTGCCATTGATGCTTCGTGCGTAAAAGCCAAACCTAACTCGCTTTCATTCTTTAATTTAGTTTTAAACCATACTTCAACATTAGCGTCACTCCATTGATCGGTCGGCTCCCAGGTTTCTTTGGATTGCAGGGATGCCAACTCAACTTCTGAAGTAGCATCAAGTTTATTCATCTCTTCTCGGATAACATTTATTATTTTGTTAAGGACGCGCAAGCCCAACGGCAAGTATGAATACACGCCAGCCATTTCTTTGTAAATAAAACCGGCTCTGAGCAACAGAATTGCATTTTTAGAAGCCTCATCTTTTGGAGCTTCTTTGCTTGTTTTGGTAAATAAAGTAGTTTGTCTCATAGGTGTAAAGTCTTATTAGTTTACCCAAAAATCACGTCTTTGTCAAAATCAAAAAGACTGCCCTTGAGCAGTCTTTTTGTACACAAATTGTGTTCATTAAGCTTGATTACGTCGGGACCAGTTATTCCAGATAACTAACATTGGCGAAGCTAAGAAAATTGAACTGTATGTTCCGAAGAAAATACCGACCAAAAGAGACATGGCAAAATATTTAATTGAAGGTCCGCCGATAACTGTGATTGAAAGTAAGACAAGTAACACAGTTACAGAAGTGTTAATAGAACGGACAACTGTTTGGTTTAAGCTTGAGTTGACGGTTCCGGCAAAGTCCTGATTTGAGCGCGGCAAATTTTCTCTGATACGATCAAACACAACAATGGTGTCATGAACACTGAAACCAAGGACGGTTAAAGCTGCGGCAACAAAGGAAATATTAAATTCAACATTGTGAAACTGTCCGAGGTAGGCGTAAAAACCTAAAACGATAATAACGTCATGGAAAAGTGAAAGCAATGTTGCAATACCGTATTTCCAAGATGAGATTGGACGAGACACTTTTCTAAATGCCCAGGCAATATATAAACTGATTGTCAGTAATACTAACAAGATCGAATATATTGCTTTACGCTGTAATTCTTGACCAACTGACGGACCGACTGCTTCAAAGCGTAATTCTTCTATACCGGGTGCAGTAGCTCCCTTAGAAACTGCTAACTTTGAAAGTCTCTCAATAATGGCTTGGTGAATTTCTTCTGATGTTTCCTGAAAACGGAAAATCATGCCGTTTTTATCGCCTGATTGAGCTGTTAAGCTGTGCAAATTAAGATCTTTAAGAGCGTCCTGTGCTTCATCAATACTAGGAGCTGTGGTTGAATAACGAATTTCTAAGATACTTCCACCGGTAAAATCAATACCAAGGCGAAGTCCCCAACTAAATAGTGCAATTAAAGAAACTACTACCAAAGCTGTAGAAATTGAAACCCAGAGCGTTCGTTTGGAGATAAAGTTAATCATAAATTTTAGGATGATTTTCTATAACCGATAAGCCAATGGTGCTTTTCAAACCATTTTTCACTGAACAAACGTAGGAGTGTGCGAGTTACGGTGATGGCTGAAAACATTGAAATAAGTACACCAAGTAACAAGGTGACTGCAAAACCTTTGATCACACTGCTTGAAAATTCAATCAAGACTAATGAAACCAAGATTGTTGTAAAGTTTGAATCGCGAATCGACGGCCAGGCGCGGGCAAAACCTTCTTGGATCGCCATAGATAAAGATTTTCCAGCGCGTAATTCTTCTTTAAGACGTTCAAAGATAAGAATGTTGGCGTCAACGGCCATACCTATAGATAAGATAAATCCTGCAATACCTGACAATGTCATTGTCACCGGCCAGAGTTTAAAGATTGCCAAAGACAATAATCCGTACACAGCCAAAGCAATAATCGATAAGACACCGAGGAATCGGTAATAAATAATCATGAACAGGGCAACGAGAATCAAACCGACGATACCAGCCTTTAAGCTGTTGGAAACTGATTCCTGTCCAAGTGATGCACCGATAGTCTGTTGGTTTACCAACGTAATTGGCAAAGGCAAAGCACCGGCGTTCAAACGCTTAGTTAAGTCTCTTGCTTCTACAATCGTAAAGTTTCCAGTAATCACCGCTTGTCCGCCGCTAATGGCTTCATTAACATTCGGAATACTGATTGGATAACCGTCAAGATAAATTGCTACAGGTTTACCGATATTACGACCGGTAATTTCTTCAAACAATTTCGCACCTTCGTCATCGAATTCAAGACTGACTTCAGGTGTATTATCCTGCGGATTAAACTGTACAGTTGCTCTCTTTAGATTTTTACCAGTTAACTGAGTGTTCTTCCATTCACTGTCAGGTCCAAGGTAGTCTTCAGCGGATTTTGTGGCAACTAAAATATGGCTGATCTTATATTCAAAGTTTTCAGCTGTTTTATAGATAATGTGGTAACCGAACTTTGACTCAACAACATAGGAAATTGTGTCTACTTTTTGTTCAAAAACCGCTTTTTCAAAAGGTTCAACCATTGCTCCTTTACCGAAGAAACCCAGTGAACCGCCTGCCGCTTTTGAGCCGGCATCATTTGATTCAGCTCGTGCTAATTCAGCAAAGTTCTTAGGCGTTGCTTTTGCTTTAAGTTCTTTAATCTTGGTATAAGCCTCATCTTTGGTTAATCCGCTCTGGCAAGCTTCTGAGCCTTGATAGCACAAAAGAATATGAGAAGCTTCAACTTCTTTAATCTGTTTTCCGTCAACTTTCAGCAATTCATAACCGGCGGTAGTTTTTGTTAAATCCTTACTAGTCTTACCTACACCAACTTTTTCGGCTGCACTTGCAAGGTCAGGATTGTCTTTAGCTGCCACCCAGCCTAAGTCACCGCCATCGTCCTTACTCGTTTTATCTTCGCTAAATTCCTTAGCTAAAGCAGCAAAGTCACCGTTAGATAAAAGTTTACCTAAAACAGCTTCAGCTTTTTTCTGAGCATCTTTATTAAATGTTTCAATTTCTTTTTTCTGCTCTTCGGTCAAAACCGGAGCTTCGGTGCGCTGTTCTTTAAATTCAAGTAATGGAGTTTCACCGATTTTCTTAATAGCTTCACGGATATCTTTAATACCTGCAAGCTCTACGATAATACGATACGCGCCATCAACGCCGCGGTTTACTTGAACCAAGGGTTCACTGACACCAAAAACGTTAATACGCTTTTCAATAACATCGCGCGCACCTTCTACGGCTTGTCCTTGATCAGCTAATGAAATACCTGAGACATCAGCGTCATAGACGAGCTGAGAACCACCAAGTAAATCCAAGCCAAGTTGGAACGGAACTTCTTTAACCTTTGGCAACGGAATCTTATAGTTCTCGATTGCTTGGTTATAATAATTACCAAAAGCAACCAAACCACCGCCAATCGTTAAGATAAGCACAAAACTAAACGCCCACCAGACCTTTTTGCGGCCCTTTGGGAAGAATACTCGAGATAATACTGAATCCGGCATATGTAGTTAATAAATATTTGTTACTGTATTTTAAAGGAAAGTTGATTTTAAATCAAGTGGATAAAGTCCTTAAAAAGCCTTATTTCTAAGGGTTTTTGCGAGTACTTGACAATATAATTAATATATGTTATTATATTTAGCATACAACTAACATATTTCGCTTAAATTAACAGGCACATAAGTTGCCCAAGTTAAACCAACTAAATATAAGGCCAAGTTAAAATGAGATAACTTAACCAACACATTCCGATAGCCCTTATTAATTTAAGGGCTTTTTTATTTCCTCTATAGAATACTCAACGACTTTATCATCGTCATTCAATATAAATCTTCCTTTAAAATATTTCCCTGCTAAAAATAATGGAAGCCAATGCTTGTCAGCGTCCCACATCTCGGCAAAAGGTAAATTATCAATCTTGAAGTTTTGAGGCTTCATTTCTTCGGTTTCAACCAGTTCTCCGTTATATGCAATAATTTCATACACATGAATCTCAATCGGTAGATTTTTTTCGTTGTCCCAAGAAAAATCAATCACTCCCCTGTTTTCAATCTGAGTTACTTCTATTTCCGCTTCTTCTTTAACTTCACGAATCGCAGATTCTTCTATGGTTTCTCCTTCGACAATTTTACCGCCATATCCGTTCCATTTGCCAACGCCAAATCCACGTTTTTTTAAGGCCAGTACAAGCTGATCATTATTTTTTATATATGAAAGTGTTGTAACTATTGCTTTAGACATAACTTATCATTTATCAAGTCAGTGACAATTTTAAAATGATCGGCTTTTTCAAAATCTAGTTCGCTGCGATCAATAAAAAAAGTATTATTCACACGTTGGAAAAAATCTTTATGCGCGTCTCCAGCTTTTACAAAACGATGTAACACGTCTCCTTCCAATTCAAAAAGTCGTCCCCTCTTCATCATAAACTCTTGAATTTTTGTTTTGTCCGCTTCAAGAATAATCATTAAATCAGGCATTGAAAGAAAACGAGTATCAAGTTCAGAAAGGTCGCGCATTAATTCTTTATGAAAATCATGTTCTAACCAATTTTCTGAATACACATCGTTCGTCAGCCAAAAGGTGTCCATAATAACAAGCTTACCGGCTTGTTTTAATTGCTCGGCACGAAGATGCATTTTAGTTAAAAGATTGCGAAAATACAATCTTGATTCAAGTTGATTTTCGTTTCTACTTAAGTTTTCCTTAATACGTTCGGGAAATTCTTCACCTTCAAAAATAGCTTCGGCATCATAATGATCACGAAGTTTATGAACCAAAGTAGACTTGCCTGTCCCTGGCCCACCACAAATAGCAATAATTGCAGGTTTATTAACTATACTTGACATATATTAATTTTTATGTCACGATACAATACAATCTTTGAAAGGAGGCTTTATATATGTGGGAATTAATCCCCGATCTTGTTCTTAAAGAAGGAGAGCGTAATTCAGCATGTGAATCGCATCGACTGAAAGTGCCTGGCGGATGGATCATAAGAACCATTGCAGGTCATTGGCGATCAGGTGGCGGTGTTGCGCAAACATTTGTAGGTGATCCAAACCATAAATGGGAGCTGGAACAACCGAAAAAATCGGAAGAAAATATATAATTAATGTCCTAAGCATGACTTGAAACTGCTTTTTTATTTTGTCTTTGACAATAATTCTTGATGTTCTGCCGTATCAAGCATGCCGCATTTCTTCCACTTCTTACCGGAACCACAAGGACATTGATCATTACGTCCAATCTCATTACCCTCAGCGTCCTTGGCCTTGCGATCAGTAAAGACCTGAGTCACGCTCGTTGAAGTTTCTCCCATAGTTTTCGCCGGAGCTGACACGGTAATATTTCCAAAATTAGTTTTTGGCATGACGAAATCCTGCAAACCGCCAACTTTATAAATCGAATATACAATTTGTTTTTGAATTAAAGTAATCAATTCACTATACATTCTAAAAGCTTCTCTCTTATACTCAACCAACGGATCTCTTTGTCCGTAACCGCGCAGACCGATACCACGACGCATATAATCCATAACCTCTAAGTGATCCATCCACAAACTATCAATACTGCGAAGTAAAATAGATTTTTCAACTTCAGTCCAATCAAGTCCGGCTTCACGCGCGAGACTAGACATCTTGTCATAGGTTTCAACCGAACGTTCAACTAAAAATTCAATTAATTCGGTTCTAATTTTTATCTTATCAAGCTTTGAGGCATCATTAGCAATCTCATCGAGCTTGGTTGTAATTTCTCCTTCAATGGGAAAAATGGTCGCGACACTTTCTTTGATTTCTTTTAAATCCCAATCTTTAACATAGTCAGCCGCCGTGTGAAAACTTACCATCTGTTCAATCTCAATTTCCACCATATCAAGAATAATATCGCGCAAAGTCTTTTGACCTTCCATTGGTTCTTGCTCGGCTAGGAGTAATACTTCTTTACGGCGTGAGTAGATTGAATGACGGTGATGATTAATCACGTCATCATATTCAACTAAATGTTTACGAATATCAAAGTTATTCCCTTCGACTCTGCGCTGAGCCGATTCAATTGATTTTGAAATGACTTTATTTTCAATCGGAGTATCTTCCGGCAATTTCAAACTCTTCATTAAATTTTTCATGCGATCACCGCCGAAAATTCTCATCAAATCATCGTCCATTGAAACATAGAATTGGCTTGAACCCGGGTCACCTTGTCGTCCGGCGCGACCGCGCAACTGGTTATCAATACGACGCGCTTCGTGTCGTTCTGTACCAATAACATGTAAACCTCCGGCTGCTACCACCTTGTCATATGCAACTTGATCAAACGGAGTTCCGCCTAAAATAATGTCGACTCCTCGACCAGCCATGTTGGTGGCAATCGTTACCGCTCCCGGCTTACCCGCCTGCGCAATTACGTTTCCTTCTTTTTCATGTTGTTTTGCGTTCAAAACATTGGCAGCAATTCCTTCTCGTTCAAGCATTGCTCCGAGATATTCATTCTTTTCAATTGAAATTGTACCGACTAAAACCGGTTGACCAGTTGCATGACGCTTTTTCAATTCTTCAATAACGGCTTTAAACTTCGCGTCTTCTGAACCATAAATCAAATCATTAAGGTCCTTACGTTGATTAGCGCGATTAGTCGGAATTGAAACAGTTTCCAACTTATAAATTTTGAAAAATTCTTCCGCTTCGGTCATCGCGGTTCCGGTCATACCTGACAATTTTTGGAACATGCGGAAATAGTTTTGGAAGGTAACGGTAGCTAAAGTGCGGCTTTCTCTTTGAATTTTAACATTTTCCTTTGCTTCAATCGCTTGATGCAAACCTTCGCTATATCTTCGCCCAAACATCATTCTGCCGGTAAACTCATCAACAATAATAACCTCGCCTTCGCGCACAACATAATCTTTATCTTTCTCAAACATGCACTGCGCTTTAAGTGCGGCTTCAAGGTGAAACTGGGCAATCGTATCACCGGCTTTCCACGGATCAGTTTTCAAATGTTCGGCCACCCAGTCTTGTCCAGCCTCGGTCAAGTGAACCGCGCGCATTTTTTCATCTTTGTTATAGAGCTCAGTATTCTGTGACAAGCTCTTCATCAACGTTGCGTAGGTATAATATCGATCAGCAGATTCTTCAGCTTGCGCAGAAATAATTAACGGAGTACGCGCTTCATCAATCAAAATTGAGTCAACTTCATCGACAATTGCATAATATAACTCTCTCTGCGCCATATCAGCCGAACTCATCACCATGTTATCGCGCAAATAATCAAAACCAAATTCGTTATTGGTTCCGTACAAGACGTCGCAACGGTACGCTTCCGGACGCGCAACTTGTTTAAAGCGACGCAATCGTTCGTCATACTGAGTTTCGTCATAATGTTCAGGGTCAAAAACAAGTGCTTGATCATGAATAATAACACCGGTCGAAAGTCCGAGTGCATGATAGACTGGCGCCATCCAACCGGCACCAACACGTGACAAATAATCGTTAACAGTAACGAGGTGAACTCCGCGGCCCACTAAGGCATTTAAATATAAAGGCAGAGTCGCGACCAAAGTCTTTCCTTCTCCGGTTTTCATTTCAGCGATTTGTCCACGGTGCAAAATAATACCACCAATCAACTGTACGTCATAATGACGCTGACCAATAACTCGTTTTGACGCTTCGCGCACTGCTGCAAAGGCTTCAGGCAACAATTCATCGAGTATTTTGTTCTCTTCTTCTATACTCAGTGTTTGCTCAAGAGTTCCGTCTTCATTTTTAATAACACCAAGACGTTTACGAAAATCCCAAGTCAAAGCCGCCAACTCTTCGTCAGTTAGAGCGGAATATTTCGTTTCTAAGGCGTTAATGCTTAAAACAAGCGGGTCCAACGCTTTAATTACGCGATTGTTCGGATCGCCAAATATCTTAGTGAGAATACTCATATAATCCACCCATCTTATACTATCTCGCGGCGTTTGGCAATCCTCTTATCTTTGTGTTTTTTGATTAGTTCAACTAAGTGATCTTTAACTTTATCAATCGCCTTATACAAATCCGCTTCAGTTTTTTCAACTCGTAGCAAGTCTTTGGCGACGGCAAGATTGGCTTCGGCACGAAAAATCTCTCCTTTGTTATGATGCTTAGTTGTTAATTCAACTTCAAAATCAAAATTAACAATATCAAGATTGCCAAGAAAGCGCGTCACGGCTTCCATTTTAGTTTCAATATACTCTTGAATAGCCGGCGTTAGTTCGAGATTGGTAGCCTTGATGTTTAACTTCATATTAGAATAATTTAATAATATCTTTGAAGGTTACGATTATAATCAATCCGATCAACAAAATAAAACCAAGATTATGGATAATCGCTTCAGTTTTCTGTCTAACCGGCGAACCTTTAAATTTTTCAATCAATAAAAACAAAACGCGTCCTCCGTCCAAAGCCGGAAATGGCACAAAATTAATGACGGCTAAGTGAAGCGAGAGAATTGCAGCAAACTGCGCGAGATAGGCAAAGCCCATATCCGCCATTTGACCGGTTAATGCGGCGATTCCCACCGGTCCGACAACGTCGCCGGAAACACTGCCACCCTTAAAGAGCGTTCCAATAACCGTTGCGAGTCCGACAATAATTGTCCATAACAGTATTCCCGTCAGTTTGATTCCCTCGGGAATCGCCTTATACCAGGGATAACGAACAATACCGGTCTCAGCAATAGAAACACCAACGCCGGCGCGATCCGTTCCTTCTAGGGTTTTTGGGACTATCTCTTTAACGATAGTTTCTTTCCCGCGAATAATTTCATATTTCAAAGTTTTACCTGCCTTGTCTTTTACATAATCTTGCAATTCCTTGTAGTTAGCAAAATATTGTCCATCAATCGCATTGATCGTATCGCCGCTTTTTAATTCGGCAATTTCAGCCGGTGAATCAGGCAAAACAGTTAAAATCTGAATACGACGATCTTCAACCGTCACGCCTTTTGGAAATTGCGCTCCTTCCAAAGTCTGAGGTAAACCGGCAATCAAACCGGTAATAATAATAACGGCCGCCAAAACTACATTCATAATTACACCCGCAGACAAAATCAAGGTACGCTTGGCAATTGACTTTGTTGCAAAGCTGCTCTGATCCGCTTTATCATCACCATTCTCTCCTTTAATACGAACAAAACCTCCAATTGGAATTAAATTAAAAGAATAAACCGTGTCACGCGCGTCGGTCACTTCTCTATTTCCCCAAAAAAAGATTCCTTTCCCCGCAGTATTTCTATACCAACCAAAGAGACGCGGAGGAAAACCTAAACCAAACTCTTCGGCGCCAACGCCGAATTTACGAGCAGTAATGAAATGGCCAAATTCATGAACTAAAACCAAAATACTGAGTAATACAAAAAAGATAATTGCAGTTAGTATCATATTAGACGGTCATTATTTCTTTTTCTTTGTGATCACGCGCTGCTTTCAATTCATCATTACATGCACCAACCGCGTCATCAAGTTCTTTAACAAATCTGAATTTATCATCTTCAGCGATTTCTTTGTCTTCAAAGGCTTTTTCGATTTCTTGCTTAATATCATCGCGAAGCTGACGCACAACGATGCGCGCATCTTCCATTTTAACATTTAATTTTTTAACTAGTTCTTTGCGATTTTCTTCAGTCAAAGCAGGGACAGTTAAACGAATCTTGTCTCCCTCGTTGACAACGCCTACTCCTAAGTCAGCTGTCACAATCGCTTTTTCTATTTCTTTAAGGACTGTTTTATCCCAGGGCGCGATAACAATACTGCGTCCGTCGCTAATAGAAATATTTCCTACGCCGTTTAAGGGCATGGTTGAGCCATAGGCTTCTACTTGAATACCATCAAGCATATTGGGATTTGCTCGTCCGGTGCGCAAAGTCGAAGCTTCTTTTTCAAAGAAATCAAGAGCTTGCTTAAATTTTGGCTTAGCTGAATCTAAATATGTACTCATATAATTAATTGGTTGCTTGAACTCCAAGATACATCACACCAGCTTGAGAAAGGTCTTCAAGCAAGATGCGTCCGGCTCGTGTCGAAGGCAGCTTTTTAGTAGACCAATTTTCTCCACCGTCTGTCGTGCCGTAAAATGTCGTATCAGTTATATAATAAATTTCTTTAACGTTTTGTGCTGCATTCACCACGCTGTTAATCGTCGCTTCTTTTTCCGGAGTGATTAATTTTAGCGCAGTCCAATCGTCGCCGTAATTAATAGTTTTAAGCAAACCGTAGTTTGTCGCATAAATCATAAAGCCGGCTTGAGCCTTCGAAAAACTTATATCACGAAAACGCGAACTATTTTCAAACTCTTTAAGTCTCTCAGCCAAGCCTTCCCAATGAGCGCCTTTGTCCATTGAACGGAAAAGTCCTTGATCTTTGGTTGCCACCATGATGATGCGAGTGTCTAATGGAGCCAATATAATTTTACGAACTTCGTTGTCAAAACGTTGCAAAGTTCTCCAGCTTTTTCCGTAATCACTTGAGGCGATAATTTCCCCACGTGTTGTTCCGATATAAACATTACGACTATCGTAGGCGTCAACGGCAATAGTTGGTATAAAGACTTCCAGATCATTATCATAATACACTTGCTGCCAGGTTCGGCCACAATCACTGCTCTTCATCACTTTATTGCTAATTGCAGCATAGAGCGTGCATTTTGAAGCTGGATCAACCGCAAACGCTTGTGCCGTCACCGGACCCAACGCTTTAATCGGCTGCCATGTCTCGGCCGCATCATAACTATAAAAAACTCCATTTTCCACTGTTCCAAAATATGCAGCTTTTGGATCACCTGGATCTAAAGCTATAAACGATGCATCAAGGTTATTAATTACATTAGGCTTGCCGCTCGTTGTCGGAATTAAGCTTTTTTGCTGCCAAATTTCCCCTCGATTAGCGGTTTTATATACTCCCCCGTCAGGCCCGGTTGATTTTCCACCAAAACCAAGATTAATCGTACACGCTGACAAAGTAAGCGAAGCGAGAATAACGAACGATAAGGAAATAATTTTTTTCATTGTCATATCTCTAATTAAAGAGTAATAAGAATATTTTCTAAAACAGTCGCTGGACTGACGTTAGATTTAAGATAAGCAGCCGATTTCTGCAGACGTTCGTCAAGTCGTCTCGCTTCTGACAGTCCAAAGCCGCGTGAAACTTGTCTAATCTCTTCTTCAAGAAAGGCGTAACGCATATATTCGGGCTGATTTAGCTGCGTCATTATTATATCACGAACCACGCAGCGCCAATCATCAACTATGGCCTCAGCCGTATCGGCCGCTGAAGCGCTGTCGTTAGACAAAAGAACGGAAGCTGCTTTCCAGCGTTCAAAAAGTTTTTGTTTAAATGAAGAAATAAGTACACGTGCCGGAGCCAGATTTTTTTCTAATAATTCTTTATCCCTTCCTAAATCCAAAGCTAATCCCGGACGTCCGCCTGACAAGCGCGCTATATTTTTTGCAAAGGGTCGATCGAAACTATGGACTGAAATTAACCAGTCATAAATTTCATCAACAGCCACGGCGCGAAAAGCGACGTGTTGCGAACGAGAAACAACAGTTTGAGGCAATTGATCAGCGTTATGAGCAATTAAAAATACAATGGCCTGATCACGTGTTTCTTCAAGTGTTTTTAATAAAGCATTGGCCGCTTCATTCGACAACAAATGCGCATCATGAATAATTCCAACACGGTATGAATCTGTAAACGAACTCAAAGAAAGACGTGCGCTAAAATCCCGCGCCTGATCGACGCCGATTTCTCTTTTATCTTCTTCTCGTCGAAGACGAAAAATATCCGGCCACATATCAATCGTTTCACCGGGATGCTGATCATCAGAGCCAAGTAACTTTTTAATAAAAAATTCTACGGCTGATGTACGACCAACTTTCTCAGGACCCGACACTAAATATACTCCGCCTATTGAACCCGGGCTGCGCCTCTCCTCAGCAAGTAACGACTCGAAAAAATCAAGTGCGTTTGCGTTACCAATTATAGGCCAGGCTTCTTTGGGCATAGTTTCATTGTTATTGAAGCAGTATAACACAACAAATCACCAAAATCCAGAGCAATTTTATTGAATATTCGTGATAGTATAACGTCGAATTTGTGCTTGTTTTTTAAGCTCAATCATCTCCCCTTTTCGTCGGCCAAGTAAAGCCAGCCCCAAGGGTGAATTGTGTGAAATAATATTTTTTTTCAAATCAACTTCAGAAGATCCTAAAATTAAATAGGTCTTTTCTTCATCGTCGGTTTTGATAGTTACCCGCGAACCGAGTCCTACAACACTTTTGTTTGAATCAGTCTTGATAATAATAGCTTTTTTTAAATGTTCCTCAAGATGTAAGATGCCCTCATTAACTCCACGCAATTTACCTTTGGCAATCTGATATGAAGCATTTTCGGAAAAATCTCCGTTTTCAGCTTCTTTCGCAACCTCTTTCATTAAACGAAGACGGGCCACTTTCTTCAAGTGTTCCAATTTTGCAACCAGTTCGTCGTATTTATCCTGCGTTAAATGCGGATCTGCTTTAGCAGGGATAAAATCGCCTTTACGGTTTAGTACTCTCATGTATTCATTGTATCATACGAAACGAAACCACAAGGTGACGCCAATTAGGAGTAAAACGACCAGTCCTGCAGTTGCCGGCATTTGTTTATTAGTTGTTTCTTCAGTGAATTCCGAAGGAGTTGGTGTTAGATTCTCTCCTTCCTTGATATCATTTTGAATTTTGGAATCTTCCTCAATACCCTGAGCTCCAACATCGGCGATAAAACGTTGCCCGATACTCACTTCTTCTTCTAAGACTTGATCAATCACAGCTGGCTCAGCCTCAGTCTTCAATTCATTAACATAAGGCAAAGTTGTGATGATTTCCTTTTCTATAAAAATTTGTTTAGCTACGGGTTTTAGAATACTCATCCAATCTTTTCCTAAGGCCGCCGGAATCGCGTAGCTGGTCGCCCATACTCTATTCTGTTTTGTTTCTGAATTAATCAACGCTGCGCCATCTTCTGTTTGTTGTTTTGCTAAATATAAATCAGTACTTGTATTGTTTTTAGTCCAATTGAATTCGAGACTTTTCATTGCTTGGATTGTCCATGCACTTGTATAGATTGAACCAAATCCACCTGTGTCTTCTTGCTTATCTTTAAGATACTGCGCAGCTTTATCTATAGAAGCTTTGATTAAATCGGTCGAGTTAACGCTACCCAACGCTTGAATTGCAGCCGCAGTTAGATCAACGCTCCCCTCCCATGATCCGTCGCTGCGTTGCTTACCGATAATAAAAGTAATATCTTTCGCAATAATCTCGTCGCTTAAAAGATAACCTGCACTTAATAACGGGAACAGTGCAAATATATCGTCATTCACTAAGGCGGCGTCCCCGAACTGAGTACCGTCAAATTGTTTTATTATTGCTTCAATATAATTTATGTTTTCAAATGAATATGGATTTTGTCCTAAAGCCAATAAAGCCATAGCCCGGCGCTCATTGTCTGTTAAATTAGTAGATAGTTTTGATCTTTTTTTCAAAAATTGTAGTAATAAATCATTCGAATCATTCTTATAATCCGCAGCTGCGTACGCAATTGCCACCCAATCAGTGTAGAGCTCCGATCCAAAAGAACCGTCACTTGATTGATTTTCTTTTAAAAATGCCAGAGCCTTTTCAAGATCAAATTTTTCTTGTTCGTCTACCTTTGTTTCTTCTGTTATTTTGCCTTTTGATAATTGCAGCACTTTAACAATAAACGATGGGTAATAATAATCTTCTACAACGCCGACCGTATACTCTCCTGCATTCATGATTGTAATACTCACGTGTCCATTCGAATCAACCGGATAAGTCGCGATAACGGTCGGGTTCCACGGATCAGCGGGATTAGGAACAGTGACACCAATTGACACATTAGTCAGCGGTCCCCAGGAATTGTTGAGGTAATTATACTTTAAAGCATTAGCGTCAAACGCTGTGCCAGCAATAACTTCTTCGGCATTTACACTAATTGAATGCGAAATTCCAAAATATATTCCGATAGTCTGCGATGAATTCACAATTGTTGCGTCGATACTTAAAGAAGGCGTTTGGTTGCCTACGGCAAACTGCCAATTATCACATAATTCGCTTCCGCCGGCCGGAGTAATACATTTTATGTAAAACGAATTATAGGAATCAAAATACTGAAGATTTGAAATCGAGAACGCCTCGCTATTTTGATCGATTGAATATAAAAGCGCCAAAACGCTGCGCGCGTCAATCGTATGTGAAATATTATTTGAATCAGGAATAGAAACAGTCCCGGCTGCCGGCAAAGTAACAGTTCCCTGCCAAACAAGCGTTTCTCCGTTTCGGATAATAAATGTTTCTTGCGCCGGCTCACTGACAACTACGGTACGAATTTTTTCAAGCGCTGCATTGCCCGCTGTATCACTCACATTATACCTAACCGTATAAGTTCCCGCAGTCGCCGTATCAACAAGATTATTCACCACGATGTTAGCGCTGATATCTCCATCGGTTTCATCCGTTGCTGTTGCGCCTGCATCTGTATATACATCGCCAAGTGTTAGATTAACAGGGCTTGATCCAACTAAAGCAATTACAGGCGCCGTAGTATCAACAAGTGGCTCATCAGCTTTAGCCGGTACTACAAAAACAAAACAACTTAGAACAAAAAACACCGATAATAATAGATATTTCTTCATATGATTAATTTTTCAATTTCCATTCAATACGATCACCATTTTTAAGAATATAGTCGGATGCTCCGACTGTAGCCTCTTGACCGTTGATATAATAAAATAGATGCTTCCCGTCCTCGCCATCTTTAAGATTTCCGATTTGTGTAACAAAAAATCCCAGAGGCGGATATTCTTTGCTTAGCAAAATTATTTTTTTATCTGTAGCTGCAACATTCAAAACTTCAAATAACGACGATCCGGCTTTAAATTGCAGGTCGAGACTATCAGAGCCAAAGACAAGATTGATTGAGCTGTTATATTCTTTCTTAATCTCTTGTTTAATTTCTTTGGGCTCTTGCGTGTCAATTACTATCGGTGTCGTTTCAATCAGATTTTGATTTTCTGTTTTATTTTCTAACTGAGGCGTTGATTTAGTTTGGTAAAAAAATACCAGTCCTCCCGCCACTATCAAGCACAATACGGAAACAATTGCTCGTTGTTTGTGTGTCATATAAATATAAATAAAAAAACACCTGCAAGCAGGCGTCTGACAAGACTTATATATAAGCCTTTATTCCTGCTCGGGATGATCATTCGTGATTGGTAGTCGGACTTTTCTGGTTAAAACCAGAATTACCGTAGCGGCACTGTGGAGGATTTTCACCTCACTTCCCCAATAACGAAATATTATAATGTAAACGCCTAAACACTATATTACAAAAATAATATTAGTGCAACTATGATAAAGAAATAAAGGATTTCTTAATCTTATTAATACAACGACGTATCTTAGAACCTACATTTTTTTTCGAAGTATCAAATGTATAATCGAACTTCATCCCAGGAAGATATTTCCTATGCAATGGTTTACGGCGCTGATAATTAGCCAAAGCCTCTTCTGAATTTTTAAAACCTTTATTTGGCTTATATTTAAAATGAGTTAATTTATTGATAATAAACTTTTCGGGTGGATTAATGTGTATCCAAACAGCATTAAGTTTTTTAGCCTTGATAATTTTTTTCAATTCTTTTCTGACAAAAGGGTCGAGCGAATCTGAATCTATGGCAAGGCCATAGCCTGCATCAAGGTATTTCATGAACACTCGAAATGCGATTTCGATAGTCCGCAGCGTATTAAAACCTTTATTCATTAACAGTATTCTAATCTCATCTCCAGAAATCCTTACTAAATCCAACGCTTGAGCAATCGGTTTTATAACTGTACTCTTGCCGGCGCCGGTTAAGCCGACAGGACAAACAATCAATCCGGCGTACAATTTTTGTTTCGGCACCGAAACAGTTTTGTCGTATTCACGAACAAACTGCAAAAGTTGTTTGTCACTCACATTTTTCCCCGTAGAAGATTCTTGGCGAGCTTTATTGATAAGATCATTTTTCATACATTATAACTATAGCAAAGTTGGCCAGTATAAAAAACAACCGGCATAAACCGGTTATTTTATTCGCACGGGCGGAAGGAATCGAACCTACGCTAGAGGTTTTGGAGACCCCTGTACTACCATTATACTACGCCCGCAAAAAAGAGCCGTGAAGCTCTTATTTTGTCTCGCGGTGGAGAGTGTGCTTGCCTGCTCTCTTTGAGAACATCATAAGCTCAAGACGACCCTTCAAAGTCTTCTTGTTCTTATGCGTACGACGGATTTCTCCGCTTTCAGTGCATTGCATCTTGATCATGTTATCTTGCGACATACAGAAATTTATTTATTAAACTATGTGGGCCGGGAAGGATTCGAACCTTCGAAGGCGCAAGGCCAGCAGATTTACAGTCTGCCCCAGTTGACCGCTTTGGTACCGACCCAAGGCAAGAGCCGTTGCGCGGATTTGAACCGCGGACCTACTCCTTACCATGGAGTTGCTCTACCAGCTGAGCTACAACGGCTGATATAGACAGCCGAGAAATAATTAGAGCTCGGCAATCCGGCTACGGAATTGTTCGAGCTTCTGATTCTCGGGGTTGGTGGTCTCAAGCTTTTTATAGGCTTCCAAGGCCACTATTTTGTCTTTTTTAATTATACTGACTTCAATCAATCTGTCAAGGTAACGGGGGTTATTTTCTTCAATTTTAAGAGCCTTTTTTAAGGCCATTACAGCCTTGCCAGGCTCATCAGCTCCTTCATACACATTTGCCAATATAAAGTGCAACTGAGCCAATTCCAGGTCTTTGGAGCTAGGTTCTTCACCGCTCGAGGGACGACGCAAATGCAGGGCATGCTCAAGCGTCTGTTTGGCCTCATTCCACAACTCTAATTCGTAATAAACTTCACCCAATTCCTTAAAAGCGTTGAAATTTCGCGGATCAAGTCCGATAATTTCAATATACTTTTTTTCAGCCATTTCCAAACGCTCTGCCTTAACAAGCTCTTCAGCTTCAGCTAAAAGAGTTTCAATACGTTTGCCGATTTGCTGATTAAGCGACGCTTCACGATTTGCTTGACTGCGTTGCCAATCATTTAAACGATCATAGATCCAATCAAAACCATTGCGTAACAATCGAGAAATCGGTTTAGCGGATCTAATAATAAAAAATCCCCATTTTCCCAAACGTCGGCGTAATCGGTCAGCAATAATTTGTTGCTTTAAAACTCGAGCGCGTTCTCCGGCAACTTGATCAACATCGATGTTGGCCAAAAACCCAAACTTCTTGCCGATAATAATTCCGACAACAAGCAGTCCAAGGACAACAATCGCCCAGCCGATAATGTATTCCATACTTAATTTTTCACAAGTAAACGATGAGCTGCTTCCGGAGCTTGTCCGTCATAAACAATCGAAGCCACGGCATTAGCTAAAGCAACAGCGTCTTTAAGAGTATGTTGATGAATATTTCGCCCTAAAGCAGCACCACTCGCACCAAAACGATGGACTTGAGTATAAATAGAATGTAAAACGTCATCAGCGGAACTAACTTCACCGCCGGCAAATAATACGCCGGTATGTTTGCCTGCCGCTTTAATAATTTCAGTGTAGGCCTCAGCTGACATTTCACGAGGACGATTAACTTTTACAAAATCGGCACCCAAAGCCACGGCGACGTTCACCGCTCCGGCGATAAGATGGGCATCATATTTATCTTGAATTGCTTTGCCGCGCGGATATACCCAAAGTATAACCGGCAAACCTTCGAGGTGTGCTTGATACACAATTTGTGCCGCTTCATGCAACATAGCAGGTTCAAAAGTACTTCCGATATATAGAGTGTAACCGACCGCGGCAATTTGTAGTTTGGAGTTTTTAGCAAAAGCCGCAACTTGACGTACGTCATACCATGCTGCACTATACGGATCTTGCTCGTCTTCACTAACTAAGTTTGTTTTGGAATTTAATTTTACAATATAAGGAACTTTTGAATAGGCATTGCCGTAACGTGCGATCATTCCAAGTTGCGTGGCAAGCGCACCAACACGTGATGAGGAAGCAATGCGAAACAAATGTTCAGGATCAGCATCTTCGGGCGCACTATGTGGTCCGTAAAAATCGTCATTCAAATGCTCAACTCTTTGATCGCCGGCAAAAATAAACAAACGACCGGTATTTTTTGTTATCAAACGCATGTTGCGTTCATACGTTGAACGCTTATTTGCGGGAATATCCAAAGGAATTTCTTTTAAAAATGAGGTGTTCATATACTTAGTCTATCACACGTTCAGCGAGACGTAAAAACGAACGAACATTTAAGCTCGCGCCGCCCACTAAAAATCCATCAACACCGGTTTCCATAATTGGCATAATAGTTTTTTCATCAACACTGCCACCGTACAAAACACCACAAGATTGATCAGCTCTATCCCCGAAATATTTGCGAAGTAGCACTCTAATAACATCCGTAACATATGAGATTTCTTCAGCAGTCGGCGTTTCGCCAGTTCCAATTGACCAAACAGGTTCATACGCAATAAATAATTGTTGGCCAAGACCAAGGCTTAATCCGTCTAAGGCTTCGTGCAATTGGCGAGATAATACTTCATCGCGCTCATCAGCTTCGCGGTCCGCGGCAGTTTCTCCAATACACAAAATCGGATATATTTTTTTAGAAGCTAAAGCTGCCTCAACTTTTCTGTGAATCATCCAATCCTCTTCGCCCATCTGTTCTCTTCGTTCACTGTGTCCGATAATGACATAACGCACATCCATTTCAATTAAATCACGCGGCGAGACTTCTCCGGTAAACGAACCAGCTGTTTCCCAAAACATATCTTGCGCACCGATCGCAACACTTGAATCTTCCAAGGCTTTAGCTACAAAAGGCAGGCTCGTAAAGCTCGGACATGCGACAATAGTAACTTTTGATTTTTTAAAAGCGTCAGCGTAGCCTTCAGCCAGCGCAATGCTGTCTTTCAGCGTCAAATTCATTTTCCAGTTAGCTATTAGATACATATAGTTAATTTTCCCACAGATAGGCCTTCATCGTCCAGTCAAGGATTTTTAAGGTCTCAGAAAAGCGTTTTTCATGTTCCGGCGCTCCTAAAATTGCCGTGACAAAACGTCGTCCATTATATTCAAAGATTCCGGCAAAACAATAACCGGCTTCTTCCAAATGTCCAGTCTTACCACCAAGCAAATAGCTTCCTTTTGGCATTGTTCTGCCTAAAAGCTGATTAGTTGATTTTACTTCGCGACTAACAGTGGCTGATACCTTAAAATTATAAGAACTTAATTCAAGTGCGTCAGTAATTTCCTTTCTCTCAAAAGCTTTTTCTGCCAACTTCGCTACGGCCAAAGCTGATCCTCTGTTACCAATATCAAGACCAGTTGGATCTGTAAATGTAATTCCTCGGATACGCAAGAGTAAAGCTTTATCATTCATGGCTTTTACAAATGCTTCTTCGCTCAAACCGGTCGAACGAGCTAACACGATAGTGGCAGAATTATCCGAAGCAATCAGTGCGGCTCTAAACAAATCTCTTATAACAATCGTGTCTCCCGGAAAAATATTAGCTTTGGCGCCGCCTCGCAAGTCTTCTTTAATTACTCGAATATCAGTTTCCCAACCAGGATTATGATCCAAAAAAACCAACGCTGTCATAAGCTTTGTCAGACTGGCGATTGGTTGTTGATAATCCGCGTTAATATCAAGTACACGAAAACCTGACTTTATATCAAGCACGACAGCGGAATCAGCTGCGATTTTTGGAAGTTCCAAAGAATGTCTCGCAGGTACGCCGTGATTAAATACTTCAAGCAAACGGCTCGGCACTGTGGCAACTTGTTTATTTTGAGAAAATAAACTGATACCAAGAAATACAACAATAAATATCAGGCCGATTAAAGCTGGCATAGCTTTAAGAACTTATAGCTTCAGGTTCGGCCAACATGCGGTCAAGCGAATCATCGGCTTTTAGTCTTGTATATTCCGGTAATTCAGAAACATCACCGATGCCGAGAAATCGTACAAAATCAAGCGTGACAGTATAGTATGTTTCATCTTTCTTTTTATCAACCTTGGCTTCGATTAAACCGTGCAATAAAAGATTTCTCAAAATCAAAGCGCAATTAACACCACGAATACGATCCAAATCAATTTTTGAAATCGGACCACGATACGCAATAATAGTTAGAGCTTCAATACTCGGTTTACTTAACTCGCCCATTGTTTCGTCTTTAATAAATTCTTTTACTAAAGCTGCGCATTCCGGAGAACTTACCATCTGATAACTTGAAGATTGTTTCACGAGGGCGACGCCGCGTTCTTCTCGTTTGCAGTCTTCGCTTAATTCATCGAGAGCCGCAATAATTTTTTCCGACGGCTCTTTCGTAAGATCGGACAGATCTTTTACTTTTAATGGTTTAGCGGCAACGAACAAGAGTGCCTCAAGTGATGCTTTAAGATTCATAACTATTTTGATTATCTAATCTAAAAATTTCAATTTCTGAAAATAAATCAGCTTGATCCGCGCTGATGGTGCGTTGTTTCATTAATTCAAGCATAGCAAGAAAACTAACAATAACCTCCACTTTTGAATTTGCTTTTTTAATAATCTCTGAGAAACGTGAGCGAATTTTTCCAATCACCGTCTCTTCGATAAAACGGATCTTCTCCTCGATATTAATAACCATCTCAACTGTCCCCTCTTCCAATTTTTCTATAATCGGTTTGATGTGACTAAGCACTTCTTTATATATTTCTGCCATCATGGACAATTTCAGATTAGTCGGCGGAGAAAAAATGCCAAGATTAGCCACTAAAGCTTTTCTATTAAATTCTCGTTCAAACATAAAATGTTTTCCCGCCACCATTTTCTCAATCTTTTTTGAAGCTTCCAAAAATTCTTTGTACATTCTAAGCTGCTGCTCAAAATCTTCAATGGCTTGTTCTTCTTCTGGCAAAAGATACGGCAACAAAGCTTTAGCTTTGATTAACAGCAAGCGCGAAGCAACCACCAAAAAATCCGCCATTTCTTCGGGATTGATTTTTGTTGTCATGGCGCGAAGTTGCGCAATATACTGATCGGCAATTTTCGCCAAACTGACTTGGGTAATATCAAGCTCGGCTTTATCAATCAATTTAACTAATAAAGCGAGTGGACCTTCAAATTGTTCAAGCTTGATATTCATTATATTTCTTAGCGAGCCGGAACTGGCTTAGTTGCGCCACCTTGTTCATAATCAAGCGCTTTTTGCTTTAAGCACTGATAGCCGGCAGCATGCGGCCAACGATCTGAATAATTATAATCGCGTTGATTATTTTGGTTTCGGTTATCAGTCATAAATTCAGCACAGAGTTCATAGCCGTCATCGCCAACCTTTTTATAATCATAGGCTTTGGCAGAAAGCGGATCCTTAAAGTTATTGATATCAAGATACGGTGATTCTTCAAATGACTGTACGATTGATTCAGGCAAACGATTATTCTTTGAATAATAAGCGTTTATTGCGCTATCAATTTGTGAAAATTGGTTAAGGACTTCAGCGTCATGCTTACGCTGACGAGCTTCGGCCGGAGATTCAACAAAAAAGAAACTGAAAATAAGCGCGCCAATCGTGATAATAAGACCTCCGATAAAGTATGTTCGAATGACTGGATCAGCTGCCACAATCTTATCGCGACGAACATCATAAAAATAATAACTGAAGATAATTGCGGAGATAAGAAATGCGGTTAGAGCTTTTAAGCCTGAGCGCAAGACCAACTCACCGTCGAGATAGTTATTAATAGTAACAATTAACCATACTACCATTACAATTGAGCTTATTAGCAAAATAAAATATACGAGCCAACGACGAATACCGGCTTCTTTATCCAAATCTTTATTCTTCAAACTTTTTTCAATGATATAGGTCAAACTAAAGTAAATAGGAATTGCAATAATCAAATATGAAATCGCCGTAGTCAGTTGCATGAACGGACTGGAAAACGGTGACAATGCGTCACTTACATATTTATTAATCGCGTGAAAAAATACTTGTCCGGTTCCCAGTGCTACAAATAAAAGAGCAAACAATGAGAACATATAGAGGAATGCGAACTTGGCGTTTGAATTTTTCAACATCATATTATTATTTATTTTATTAAACGGCGTTTTCTAAACTGGCTCGCAGCCAGGTATCTAATCGCCGATTCATTATTTTAAAATCTTCTTTTGAATGAGAGTGAGTAGCAGCTTCATACAAGGACTTCGGTGCATACTCAATTTGTTTAAACGGTGTACCGAGTCCTAATTTTTCAAAGCAGAAACATAAAAATATCTTTGCAAACCACTGGTACCACGCACTCTCGGCTTTACCTTCGTTCATCAGTGCGCAAAAGTCAGTAATTAAATGAAATAACTCTTCATCTTTTTCACCTTCAGCCATTAAGCGATTGAGATGTCCAATTGCCCATCCGGTGGCGACAATCTTATCATAATCAGCTTTGAGTAGCGGATAACAGTTGCGACTTGAAGCGGCCGCTGCCGTTGGGATTCCCTTGCCTTCAATTACCATTAATTCAAGTAAGGTCAAAGGTTCTAAATGTGCTGCCATTTTAGAGCTAGGACGCCTTGCGCCTCGAACTAATAAGCTTAACTTGCCGAGTTCAAGCGTAAAAACATCAACCAAGGCGTCGTTTTCACGCCAGGGCCGGCTGCGCAAAGAAATGGCCGGTGTAGATAAGGTTTGCGGCATATAGGTATTATATCATATTTTGAGCTCTTTCCTAAGCATTTTATCAGACCTCATCCCCGGCCCTTCTCCACATTTTGTGGAGAAGGGTGTAACAAAAATTCGCGCGAAAACAAATAAGCCTCTCCATCAAAGATGGAGAGGGTGCGAGCGAAAGCGAGCGGGTGAGGTCAATCTAAACGATCAAAATAGCCCTGTAAAATGATCATTGCAGCCATTGCGTCTCTATTCCCCTCTTTGCGTGCATTAGGATCAAGCGAGTCTGCAGCTTGTGAAGAAAAGCGTTCATCAACTAAGGAAATCGGTAATTTCGTTCTATCAGTAATAGTACGCAAAAATTCAGAAAAATCAGGATCAAGTCCTCCGACCTGACTATTGATTGGTTCACCAATAACCAGGCGTTCAATATGTTCTTCAGCAATTACTTTTTCAAGTTCCTCCATGTTGACGACATTTTTTAACGGTGAAGCAAGCTTAGTTGCGGCGTTCCCCAAGGCTAAACCAATCCGAGCCTTGCCCCAATCAATACCTAAACACTGTTCTTCTTTATGACTTTGTGATGATGTCATATCCGTCCTCTGTTATAGCAATAGTATGTTCAAAATGCGCGCTCATTGATCCGTCCGCAGTAACAAACGTAAAATTATCTGCAGCTGTTTCAATGTGCCAATCTCCTAAGGTAAACATCGGCTCAATCGCGATGACCATGCCCGGTTTTAATTCAATATTTGGAAACTCGTCGCCGACAATATGATAATTTGGAACTTGCGGATCTTCGTGAACTTCGAGTCCAACGCCGTGCCCAACTAAATCGCGAACAACGCCGAGTTTATTTTTCTTGGCAACTTTTTCTACGGCTGTTCCAATATCATCCAAAGTATTTCCCGGAATTGCCGCTTTAATTCCGGCCATTAAGGCCTCGCAAGTTGCGTCTAATAATTTTTTAGTTTCTTTATTTATTTTTCCAACGGCGACGGTCACAGCTGTATCAGTAAAATAACCTTTACGCGCCGGATATTCCATTCCGATATCCAAACTAATAATATCCCCTTCTTTTAATTCGCGCGTCGGCAAAGCTGGACCGTGAACTATCTCATCATTAATTGAAATACAAAGCGCAGTCGGAAACGGCTTTGATTGCGGAGACGGTTTATAACCTTTAAATGCTGGACGTCCGCCTTCTTCTTCAATGCGCATTAAGGCATGATGTTCAAGTTGCGAAGTATGCAAACCCGGCTTAACCATTTTTGCGAGTTCATCTAAAATAGTACCAAGCTTTTGTCCGCCTTCTTTTATCTTTGCAATTTCTTCACTTGTCTTTATTAATCTGCTCATTTTTTCTTTTTAATAACTCCAAATTCTTTTAACTTAGCTTTTAATTCTTTTTGAATCTTTTCAATCTCTTGTTCGCCATTTACTTCAATGATTGAACCGCGTCCTGAGGCTTTTTCAAGCATCGGGCGAGTCAGAGCATGATAATACTTAAGTCGCTGTTTGATAATTTTTGGAGTGTCGTCCGCACGCGTAATCAAAGTCTTACCGCACAAATCACATTTATTGGCACGACGCGGTTTATTATAAATCAAATGATACGAAGCACCACATTCGCAAACTCGACGACCGGACAAACGACGCAGAACTTCTTTGTCCGAAACGTTAATAACTACAAAATACAAACGATCAGTCGTTTTAGTCAAAGCCAGTAAGTGACGAAGTTGCTCAATTTTTCTCGGATAACCGTCTAGCATAAATCCGCGCTTGGCATCGGATTTAGCAAGGCGATGGCGCAATAAATGATCCATTAATGTAACGCCGAGCATTTTGCCTTGCGACATCAAGGTTTTGACGTGCTGTCCCAAGACCGAGCCGGTCTTTTGTTCGCGGCGCAAAAGTTCACCGGTCGAAATGGCCGGCAAATTAAGGGTTTCAGCCAGCATATCGGATTGAGTGCCTTTACCCGATCCAGGAGGGCCAAAAAATACAATGATTGTTCGAGTCATATATTTAGAGTATACCATATTTTCCTAACAAAAACCCCAGCGTTTGTAACGCCGGGGTTTAGAGGGTCAATTAATTTACTTCGTATTCTCTCATCGTTAACTGCGATTCTATCTGTTTAACCGTTTCAATAACAACTGCTACAACGATGAGTAATGAAGTTCCACCAATCGCCAGTGATTCGATACCGGTAAAATAACGCATGACCAAAGGCAAAATGGAAATAGTGCTCAAGAATAACGCACCAATAAAGATAATACGACGTGTTGTATAGGCAATATACTGACTCGTATGAAGTCCCGGACGAATACCCGGAATAAAGCCGCCTTGTTTTTGCAAATTTTCAGCAATACGATTCGGGTGGAAAACAATTTCGGTATAGAAATAGGTAAATGCAAAAACCAAAACAAAATAAATAATACCGTAAATCAACTGATCTTGGAATAATGTAATAGTATGCTTGGCAATTGTAGCGAGCAACGCACTCTTAGCATTAACAAAAAATTGTGCGATAGTCGGCGGGAATAAAATAACCGAAATGGCGAAGATAATAGGAATAACTCCGGCCATATTAACACGCAATGGCAAGTGCGAGCTGTTGCCACCAAAGGCGCGCTGTCCGCGAACCTGACGTGCGTACTGAATAGGAATATTGCGCTGACCTTCGTTGATAATAACAACACCGACAACCGTAATAATAGTAATTACAATAAAACCGATAATAGTGAAGAGCATCGAAGGGTCATAGTTTACAAATACCTGCTGCAATGTCGAAGGCAATGACGCGACGATACCGGCAAAAATCAACAAAGAAATACCATTACCGATTTTCTTCTCGCTAATTAATTCGCCAATCCACATAAGAAATATCGTACCGGCTGTAATGGTCAGAATCATGGCAACATGATCAAACAATGACAAATTACCGATAATGCCGGCCGAAGAACTACGCAACAAATTAATCATGGCAAAAGACTGAAGAACAGCCAAAGGTACGGTTGCCCAGCGAGTCCACATGTTTATTTTCTGACGTCCGGCTTCTTCTTTATTCATTTCCTCAATAGCAGGGATAATCATGCCTAAAACCTGGAAAATAATAGAAGAAGTGATATACGGACCGACACCCATCATGACAATAGAAAAGTTTTCCATGCCGCCGCCAGAGAAAAGATTTAACAAACCAAAAATTTGGTTTGAAGAGAAAAAGCTGCGCAAAGCTTCCGGATCAACACCCGGAACTGGAATATGAGCCGCAATACGGAAAATAACCAACATAGACAGCACAAATAAAATGCTGTTACGTAGGTCGCGAGTTTTCCAGATCGCTAAGAAGCGTTCCATAGGAATTACTTAGTTACTAAAACGGCGCCGCTTGCTTTTAACTTTTCTAGAGCTACTTTACTGACGCTGACGTCTTTAAAATTCAAATTTTTAACTTTCAATTCACCGCGTGACAAAATCTTAACTCTGCCGTGATGCTGAATCAAACCAACGCGTAAGAGAGTTTTTGGATTAACTAAAGCTCCATCTTTAAAATATTTATTCAAACCGTCAAAGTCAACTGTTTCATTCTTAGTCTGATAAGACTTAAAGCCGCGTTTCTTTGGAACAGCCAACAGCTGTTTTTTCATACCAAGGCGCTTCAAACCTGAAACACCGGAACGTGATTTCTGTCCTTTTAAACCGCGAGTTGAGTAAGTTCCGTGTCCGGAAGCATTACCGCGACCAACTCGTTTGCGGCTCTTGGCTTTGAAATTGCCTTTAATGTTTGATAATGAAAGAGTCATACGGGTTTATTCTTTTGCAGTCTCAGCCTTTTTATCGTTTTTAGAAACGCGTGGCTGCTTAAGATTCTTTAAAGCAATCATAACACATTTGGCGTTATTTACCTTATTATTGGTACCAAGTACTTTTGATGAAACGTTGTTAACACCGCTCAATTCAAAAATAGTACGAACAATACCGCCGGCAATAATACCGCGACCTAGAGCTGCCGGTTTCAACATAACGCGGGCGGCGCCGAATTTCTGATCAATGGCGTGAGGAATAGTTTGGCGAACAATCGGTACAGTAACCATATCTTTCTTCGCTTGGTTAACCGCTTTGGCTACAGCCAAAGTAACATCGGCTCCCTTAGCTAAACCAATAGCAACTTTGCCTTTCTTATTACCAATAGCGACGCAGGCGCGAAAACGCATACGCTTACCACCGGCCATAACACGAGTAACACGAGCGATGTCAATAATCTTCTGTTCAAATTCATCCGGTACTCGTTCTTCGCGTTGCGGACGACGTCCACCACGTGATGGCATACGACGACCACGATTGGCACCAGCCTTTGCTCCTTCTGTTTTCTTTATCTCTTCTGTCATAAATTTAGAATTCTAAGCCTCCGGCACGAGCGCCTTCAGCGACTGCTTTAACGCGACCGGTATATAAATTACCGCCGCGATCAAATACAACTTTCTTAATCTTCTTGGCTACAGCTTTTTCCGCCAATAACTTACCTAGTTCCATAGCCGCTTCAGATTTTTTAATCTTCTTATCCTTTATTTCGCGGGTGTGAGCGCTAGCCAAAGTAGTGCCGGTAACATCATTAATCAACTGAATATACAAACCGGTGTTTGAACGAAAAACGCTCAAGCGCGGACAATCGCCTGTCCCTGAAATTTTAACGCGGACGCGACGGGCGCGGCGTTCATGCAATAATTGTTTTGCTTTTTGAGTGTTCATATATGTGCTTAAGCGCCTTTAGCGGCAGTCTTACCGGCTTTGCGACGGACCAATTCGCCAACATAGCGGATACCTTTACCTTTATATGGTTCAGGTTTTTTCAAACGTCTGATCTGTGCAGCCATTTCTCCGACCAACTGTTTATCAATTCCTTTGAGGCTGATAATGTTTGCTTCAACAGTAGCCTGAATTCCTTTTGGCAATGGGAAATTGATTTGGTGAGAAAAACCAAGACTTAAAGTCAAAGCTTGACCGCCGCCGGATACTTTATAACCGACTCCCTGAATTTCCAATTTCTTTTCATAACCGTCAGTAACTCCTATTACCATATTCTTAATCAAACTCACGAACAAACCCCAGAACGCTCGTTCTTTCTTATTATCCGGGTTCTTGACCGTAACTTTGATGCCTTCTGGTAAAATTTCTACTGAAACAGCGGAATGCAAAGTTTGTGACAATTCGCCTTTTGGTCCTTTCACAGTCAACACATCGCCAACTAATGTGGCGCTTGCTCCCTTATCTAATGCAATTGGCAGTTTTCCTAAACGTGACATATCGGTATGTTAGTAAATTTCACAAATAACTTCTCCACCCAAATTCTTTTTCTTGGCTTCGCGGTTGGTCATAATACCCTGGGAAGTTGAAATCAAGGCAATACCGTAACCATTTAATACTCGTGGCAACGCATCTTTGCCAACATATACTCTGCGGCTTGATTTACTGATACGGGTAACTGAACTAATCATCGGCGCGCCGTCAGCTTTGTACTTCAAAGCAATACGCAACTGATCAAAAGCGCTACCTTTTTCTTTAGTTTCAGCCGGCAAAACTTCAGCTTTATCAACCCAGCCATTAGTTTCAAGCAACTTGGCAATATTAAATTTAAGCTTGCTCATAGGCAAAACCACCTCCGCCTTTTTGATGGCGGCAGCGTTTCGAATACGAGTTAACATGTCTGCGATTGGATCTATCATAGGTATAACAGTATAATTACCAGCTTGATTTTGTAATGCCCGGCAAATCGGTGTTGTTCGCCAATTCGCGGAAACATATACGGCACAAACCAAAGTCACGCATATAGCCGTGATTACGACCGCAGCGCCAACAACGATTTATTTTCCGACTGGAAAATTTCGGAGTTTTCTTTGCTTTTTCGATTAGTGCTTTTCGTGCCATATAGTTAGTTAGAAGCTTTCTTAATAAAAGGAAAGCCGAACATGCGGAAGAGCTCAAGCCCTTCGTCGCGGGACTTTGCGGTCGTAGAAATCGTAATCTGCAAACCGTGTACATTATCGACCTCGTCAGCCTTAACTTCCGGAAACGGCAAATGTTCTTTAAAACCAATTGAAATATTACCAGTCTTATCAATAATTTTTTCGCTGATACCGCGGAAGTCGCGAACGCGAGGGAAAGTAACATTAATCAATTTATCAAGGAAATCATACATGCGTTCGCCGCGCAAGGTAGCGACTACTCCGACAATCTGTCCTTCTCTTACTTTAAAAGCTGAAATGGACTTTCTTGATTTTGTCATAATCGGTTTTTGACCGGTGATACGGGTAAGTGTACTGGCGACGCTGTCCACAAAAGCTTTATCTTTTGTATTTCGTCCAACACCAACGTTAATCGAAACCTTCACGATTTTCGGAGTCGCCATAGTATTGCGATAACCGAATTTCTTCTGCATCGCTCCCTTAATTTCTTTGTTGTACTTTTCGTGTAGTTTCATACAATTAATCTATTGTCGTTTGACATTTCTTACACACGCGAACCTTGGTGCCCTTACGTTCTGCTGTTGCTATAATCACTTTCTTGCTGACGCGTGTCGGTTTGCCGCATTTCGGGCAGACGAGCATTAAGTTAGAAATATTCATCGGAGACGGAAATTCAACGCGTTGTCCTTTTTCACCTTGCTTGCGCGGACGCAAATGCTTAATCAATAAATTGATGCCTTCAATGCTGGCGCGGTTTTGTTCGACAAAGATCTGCAAAACTTTTCCGGTTTTACCTTTGTCTTTTCCTGCCATAACTATTACGTTGTCGTTTCGTTTGATATTCATAAATATAACTTATAGCACTTCCGGCGCCAATGACGCAATCTTAACATAACCGGCTTTGCGCACTTCGCGCGGGATAGGTCCAAAGATACGGGTACCGCGAGGTTCACCGTTTTTCTTTTCAATAATAACGCAGGCATTGTCATCAAAGCGAATATAACTTCCGTCCGGGCGGCGCATTTCTTTCTTAACGCGCACAACAACCGCGAGCAATACATCACTCTTTTTTACCATGGCGTGCGGTACGGCCTGCTTAACCGTTACAATAATACGTTCGCCAACATGAGCGTAACGCTTACGGTAACCGCCGAGCACGCGAATACACTGCACCTTTTTGGCGCCTGTGTTATCGGCTACTTTTAACATGGTTTGTACCTGAATCATATCTTTACTTAGTACTGTAAATAACTCTCCAGCGCTTTTCTTTGCTCAGAGGACGACATTCAACAAATGTAACCTTGTCCCCTTCTTTAAACTGATTCTTTTCATCATGAACCTTATAACGGCTCGTGACGATGTAGCGCTTTTTATACTTGGAGTGGATTTTGACATTTTCAACAACGACAACAATGGTCTTATCCATTTTGCTTGAAGCTACTACGCCTGAAAATGTTTTCTTTATTAACGGCATATCGTTACTTTTTTTTGTTAATCAATGTCAAAAGGCGTGCAATAAGCTCACGTTCACGGCGAAGAGCGCGAACATCAGCCAACTGCTTGCCGGCGTCCTTAAAACGCAACTGGCGCAGCTTGTCTCTAGACTCAGCCAACATGGCGTGCCATTCTTTCAGTGTTTTGGTTTGTAATTCTTTAAAATCCATACTGATAATTAATGTTTCATGATGAACTTGCACTTAACGGGCAATTTGTGCGCCGCCAAAGTCATAGCTTCGCGCGCCTGCAATTCTGTAACGCCTTCGATTTCAAATAAAATCATTCCTGGTTTAACAATCGCAACATAGTGATCAACCGGACCTTTTCCTTTACCCATCGGCATTTCTCCGCCTTTTGCAGTAACTGGTTTGTCAGGGAATACTCTGATCCACAATTTTCCGGTACGTTGCACAAAGCGAGTGATAACACGACGTGAGGCTTCAAGCTGACGAGCGGTAACCCAGCAACCTTCCATACTCTTTAATCCATAGCTACCAAAAGCCAAGCTGATCTTGCGCGTAGCTTTTCCGCCGCGATTCAACTTATGTCCTTTTCTGAATTTTGTCTTTTTTGGAGCTAACATATTCTAATCTAGATTAACGGCGTTTTCCGCCACGTTCTTTAACAACTGCACCGGCTTCTTCCGGACGTTCAAAAACTTCACCACGATATACCCACGCCTTGATACCAATCAAACCAAAAGTGGTATGAGCAGCACCGCGAGCATAGTCAATATCAGCACGCAAAGTTTGCAAAGGAAGTTTTCCGGAAACCAACATTTCTCGACGAGCGATTTCAGCACCATTCAATCTTCCGGCGACCATAACCTTAACACCCAAAGCACCGGCGCGTTCTGCGCGACCAATCGCCTGTTTCATAACTCTCTTGAAAGGCAAACGCTTTTCAATATCGATAATCATGGACTGAACGATAATCATAGCAGAAAGATTCGGACGATCAACTTCAGTGATGTTAATGTTAATTTCACCTGGACGGAATGACTTCAAAAATTTGGTGTGTAATTTCTTTTTCAAATCTTCAATCCCCGCTCCGCCGCGACCGATAATCAAACCCGGTTTAGCAGTATAGAGATTAACAACAATCTTTTTATTTGATGGACGCTCGATCTCAACGCGATCAACGCCGGCTTCTTTAAAACTCTTAATTAAAAAGCGGCTCACACCCAAGTCTTGCTTAACCTGATTGATGTAACTATTTCCGCGCGCAAACCACTTCGAACCCCAAGTTCGAGTTATTCCGACACGCATTACTTTTGGATTGACTTTCTGTCCCATACAAGTTTAAAGATTAACCGCTTTTACGGTTGAAAAGTTTAGTTGTAAAACCTTTGCTGCGACCTTCGCGGCGTGGATCAACAATTTTTTTGTCTTTTTCTTCAAGATTATCCATAGGTTTGCCCGGTTTGGAGTCTTCAACCTTAACACCTTCTTCTTTAGCCGGCGCGGCGCCTAATTTTACCGGAGCATCAGCTTTAACTTTACGTCCCACGCGTGCACCTGAATCATTAATTTCACCCAATATCACATTGATATGGCTGGAACGTTTGCGCAACGGTGTAGCGCGACCATGAGCTCTTGGCAACCAACGGTGCAAAGTAGGAGCTTGGTCAACGCGAATTTCTTTGATAAACAAGTTATCAAGTGAAAGTTCAAAGTTATGAGTTGCATTAGCGGCAGCTGATTCAAGCAACTTGCGAACTGGATCGGCGGCAAACTTACCGGCGAACTTAAGCTGATCAATCGCCACGTCTAATTTCTTACCGCGCACCAAAGCAGCAATAAGGCGGACCTTACGCGGTGACATTCTGATAAATTTTGCTTTGGCTTTGATTTCCATATCTTAATTTATTTTCCTGGTTTGGCTTGTTCTTTCGCCATTTTGCCTCCGTGTGAGACAAACTTGCGAGTCGGAGAAAATTCCCCGAGCTTATGACCGACCATATTTTCATTTACTAAAACCGGTGTGTGGACTCTACCGTTATGTACGCCAATTGTAAAGCCTACCATTTCCGGAGTAATTACAGACGCGCGATCCCAGACTTTAATCTGAGTCTTATCGCCCGGCTTTAAAGACAGAATTTTCTTCTGTAGGCGTTCATTGATGTATGGACCTTTTTTGAGACTTCTAGACATACGGGTGTTTACAATTTCTTGCCATTACGGCGTGAAATAATTAATTTGTTTGAAACTTTTTTGCCGTGACGAGTCTTAACACCATAGGCGTTCTTACCCCATTTGGTTTTCGGATGTTTCAAACCAATCGGCTGGTTACCTTCACCACCACCGTGCGGGTGATCGTTCGGGTTCATAGCTGATCCGCGGACCGTCGGACGAATGCCCATGTGACGGCTGCGACCGGCTTTTCCAATGCTGACGTGACGGATATCAAGGTTACCAACTTGTCCGATGGTGCACATACATTCTTTCTTAATCAAACGGATTTCACCAGACGGCAATTTTACCTGAGCGAATTTCTTTTCAACTGACATGACAAACAATGCATTGCCCGCACCGCGCGCAAGTCGTCCGCCTTGTCCTGGATCCAATTCAACATTGTGTACGGCAAGTCCTGCTGGAATAAATTCAAGTGGCATTGCATTACCAACCTTTGGTTCAACAGCTTTTTTAGAGCTGATAACATTCATACCGACAGTCAAACCAAGTGGCGCAATCATATAACGCTTTTCACCGTCAGCGTAATGCACTAAAGCAATACGAGGACCGCGACTTGGATCATATTCAATAGTAGCAACTTTACCCGGTACATCAAACTTATCGCGTTTAAAATCAATAACGCGGATATAGCGCTTAACACCGCCGCCCTGATGACGAACCGTAATCTTACCTTGTGCGTTGCGACCAGCGTGCTTGCGTTTGATGAAAATCAAATTCTTTTCAGGCGTCTTTGTAGTAACGTCTGAAAAATCTTGATAGCTTGCTGAGCGCATGCCCGGTGATGTTGGTTTGGCTTTTCTAATACCCATATAATTACTTAAACTCCCTCGTGCAGAGCAATTGTTTTGCCCTTAGCTAAGGTGACTATTGCTTTCTTCCAGTCCTTACGTTTTCCGATAATGCGTCCGTAACGGCGTGACTTTCCTTCCATGCGAATAACGCTCACGTTGATCGGAGCAACGCCATACGCAGTTTTAATTGCTTTAGCGATTTCGATCTTGTTGGCGCCAATGGCAACGGCGAAGAAATACTGGTTATTGGTGGTTTGCTGACGACTGGCTTTTTCTGAAACAATCGGTTTAATCAAAACGCGGTAGGCCTGATTAACTGCGGCAGTCTTGTTTTCTGATTTGTCAGACTTTTTGACTTCAGGTGTGTCAGCATACATATCTTTCATAGACGCTTCTTTAGCCGGCGCTTTGCTAGCGTTTTTCTTTACTGGAGTTGTTTTGTCTTTACCGAATAATGCCATATGTTTATTTGTAGCGTTCTTCAATAACAGTTACCGCCTCGCGGGTAGCAATTACAGCTTTATACTTTAAGAGATCGAGTAAATTAAGGTTTTCAACCGTAATCATCTTTACATCCGGCAAATTGCGAGCTGAAGCTTTAGTTGCGTGAACCGGAGCTTTATCAATTACCAAAATAGTTTTCTTACCTGTCATTTCAAAGGCTTTCTCTGAAACACTGTCTACTGTTTTCTTAAAATCTTTAGTTTTAAATTCTGACATAGCAATATCATCAACAATTGCCAAGCGGTGGTCGGCTACTTTGTCAGATAACACAATGCACAACGCTTTCTTACGCATTTTTACATTGATATTTTTAGAAAAATTACGGCCGCTGGTTGGACCAAAAGTAACACCTCCGCCTTTCCAAATCGGTGAGCGAACAGAACCAACACGAGCGCGTCCAGTTCCCTTTTGCTTCCATGGCTTTTTGCCTGATCCGCGAACTTCTGATCGGTCTTTGGTGTGAGCTAATACTTTTCGTTCGTTTGAGCTTTGCGCAACCATAGCTTGGTGCACCAAAGCTTCATTCGGTTTCAAACCAAATACTTTTTCGTTCAATTCGGCTTCGCCGATGACCTGTCCTGTTTTGTTGTAGACCTTGTAGCTAATCATATTATTTGCTTTCTTCAGTCTTAACTTCCTCTGACTTAATTTCTTCTACTGGTGCTTCTTCAATTTTAGGCTCTTCAATAGGAGCCTCTGCAGCCTTTTCAGTGTCTTCACTTTTTTCAGAGTTTTCAGTGGTTCTGGTCTCTTGTGTTTCTTCAGCTTTCACTTCTTCGGCCGGAACTTCTGCAACTGGTTCAACAACTTCTTGCTCGGTTTCTGGAGCTACAACTTCTTCCGCAACAACCGGTTCTTCTACTTTAATTTCAGGCAAACCAAGTTTCAAATCACCCTGAGCAAAAATCATCACCAAACCGTGACGAGCGCCGGGTACAGCTCCTTTAATATAGATAGTGTTGGTCGCTTCATCGATTTCAACAATTTCAACATCATGCAAAGTAACGCGATCGCCACCCATGCGGCCACCCATTCTTGTACCTTTGAAAACGTGCTGAACACCACCGGCTCCAACTGAACCTGAGGCTCGGAGCTGGTCTTTGTTACCGTGAGTTGCATCTTGTCCGTGAAAACCATGGCGCTTAACAACACCTTGAAAACCTTTTCCTTTTGAAATACCGGTAACAGTCAATTTGTCGCCAACTGCAAAAGTCGCGACGCTCACCTGATCACCAATTTGGGCCTCAAGCTTTTCATTATTCAAACGAAACTCTCGGACATAACGAAATGTTCCAAAATTCTTAAAGTGTCCAACAAGTGCCTTAGTTAAAAGACTCAAACGGCGCGCACCATAACCAACCTGAACAGCTTCGTAGCCGTCCTTTTCGGTAGTTTTGAATTGTAGAATCGTGCAAGGTCCAGCACTAATTTTAGTGACCGGTACAACCGCATCACCTTTCCACAACTGCGTCATTTCAATTTTTTCTCCAAGTAAAAATTTCATAAAAAAATAAAAAACTGATTTTTGAAACCAGCAATCACAATGCCTCAATAAACTTCTAATGTCGTTCCCGCCAGAGGCGGGCAAGTTGAGAAATGATGATTGATGGTTTCAGTATTGTATATCCTTTTATTTGCTTTCGATTTATCCACTTCCCCGAAGGGGTTAGATAAACAGTCGGCAAACAAATTTACATTTTAATTTCAATATCCACGCCCGTTGGCAAATTTAAATTGCTCAACGCTTCAATTGTCTCCGCTGACGGTTCAATGATATCCATGAGACGCTTGTGTGTTCTCATTTCAAATTGATCGCGGGCGCTTTTATGGACAAAGGTTGAAGAGTTAACGGTATACTTGCGTTTTTCCGTTGGCAAAGGAATCGGGCCGTACACTTGTGCACCGGTTCGCTTTACTGTCGAAACAATAATCTTGGTCGATTGATCAATAATTTTATGATCAAACGATCTGATTTTAATGCGAACGCGCTGCTTAATATCTTTGGCAGTCGATTTCTTTTGTTCCATTTCGCTCATAACGTACGTGAATGTAAAACCTTAATAATATTCTGTATCTAAGTACAGACTAAGCCCGTCCTCAACTGAGAACGGGCATCTGTCTTTACTTGATAATCTTCGTTACGACACCCGCTCCGACGGTACGACCGCCTTCGCGAATAGCGAAACGCATTTTTTCTTCCAAAGCTACTGGGGCAATCAACTTGACTACCATGTTAACAGTATCACCAGGCATAACCATTTCAGTGCCAGCCGGCAATTCTACTTCTCCGGTAACGTCAGTCGTACGGATATAGAACTGTGGCTTATAGCCCTTGAAGAATGGCTTGTGGCGTCCGCCTTCATCTTTATTCAAGACGTAAACCTCAGCTTCGAATTCAGTGTGTGGGGTGATTGAACCGGTTTTGGCCAAAACCTGACCGCGTTCAACTTCTTCTTTCTTAATACCGCGCAAGAGCAAACCGGCGTTGTCACCAGCCTGACCCTGATCCAACTGTTTGTTAAACATTTCGATTCCGGTAACGATAACCTTTCGAGTATCGCCCAAACCGACCAATTCAACTTCATCGTTTACTTTAATGATACCGCGATCAACACGACCGGTAACAACCGTACCGCGACCTTCAATTGAGAAGATATCTTCGATAGGCATCAAGAAAGGCTTGTCAGTATCACGAACTGGTTCAGGAATATAATCATCCAAAGCTTTTACCAAATCAGTAACAGCCTGTCCGTATTCACCGGACGGATTTTCCAAAGCTTTCAAAGCTGAACCGCGGATAATTGGAGTAGTGTCGCCAGGGAATTCGTATTTCTTCAATAAATCCTTAACTTCTTCTTCAACCAAGTCAATCAATTCCTTGTCTTCAACCATATCGCACTTGTTCAAGAATACAACAATGTATGGAACACCAACCTGACGGGCAAGCAAAATGTGCTCGCGAGTCTGTGGCATAGGTCCGTCTGTGGCAGAGACAACCAAAATAGCACCGTCCATCTGAGCGGCACCGGTAATCATGTTTTTGACATAGTCAGCGTGACCCGGACAGTCAACGTGAGCGTAGTGACGCTTGTCTGACTCATATTCAACGTGAGCCGTCGCGATAGTAATACCACGGGCCTTTTCTTCAGGAGCGCCGTCGATTTCGTCAACGCCCTTAGTTGTTGCTTTGTGTCCAGTTGAACTCAATACTTTGAGTATAGCCGCCGTTAAAGTCGTTTTACCGTGGTCGACGTGACCGATAGTACCGACGTTAAGGTGAGGCTTCGAGCGTTCAAATTTGTCTGCCATACATGTTTAATTAATTAGTTTAAAATTAAATTTTTTATTTAAATAGGAGTTTCCTCTCGCCGACGCGATGACGGAATACTCCAAGCATTGCCTTTTGGCTTCTTTTCTGAGGAAAAAGAAGGAAGCGGTGCGGATTCAACCGGTTCAGGGCTGTCTTCGCGGCCCGATTTCCAGAGGGCAATATCGCAATTTATTTTATCAATAAGCTCATCTTCTGTCAACCCTTTGACGCCTTGAGCCTCTTTTATAAGTCCTTCATAGTCATTTAAACTCGTAATCACAAAGGAATTGTCAGGATCATGGCGATCATACACCACGACTTTATCCCCTGTTTTAGCGATTAAATTCATGAAGCGCTCAAGTCGATCGCTCATAGCGGTAGCTTACTTTTTGACGTTTTGGCCAATAATGGCCTCGGCGACGTGGCGTGGAACTTCCGCATAATGCAAGAATTCCATGCTGTAATTGGCGCGGCCTTGGCTCATCGAGCGCAAAGCTGTCGCATAGCCGAACATTTCCGCCAACGGCACTTTGGCGTCAATTACCTTAAGATTTCCGCGGTCGGTCATCTGATCAATCTGTCCGCGCTTTGAATTCAAGTCACCAATAACGTTACCCATGTATTCTTCAGGGGTGGTGACTTCCACTTTCATAACAGGTTCAAGTAAAATCGGATTGGCTTTTCGAACAGCATCTTTAAAGGCCATGATACCGGCCATTTTAAAGGCTGCTTCAGAAGAGTCAACTTCGTGGAAACTTCCATCGAATACTGTAGCTTTAATATCAACCATTGGGTAACCGGCAAGTACACCTTTGTCCAAAGCTTCCTTAAAGCCTTTTTCAATGGCAGGAATATATTCGCGAGGAATAACTCCACCTTTAACGCCGTCAACAAATTCTGAACCTTTGCCCGGCTCTTGCGGATCAATCTTAATCCAACAATGTCCGTATTGTCCGCGACCACCTGACTGTTTAATATATTTTCCTTCAGCTTCAGCTTCAGTGCGAATAGTTTCACGATATGAAACCTGTGGCTGACCGATGTTAGCTTCAACATTAAATTCTCGTTTCATGCGGTCAACAATAATTTCAAGGTGAAGTTCGCCCATACCTGAAATCAAAGTTTGGTTGGTTTCTTCATCTGATTCAACGCGGAAAGTAGGATCTTCTTCAGCTAAACGTGACAAAGCAATACCCATTTTTTCTTGGTCAGCTTTGGTCTTTGGTTCAACAGCAATTTTAATAACCGGTTCAGGGAAAATAATTGATTCAAGTAAAATCGGATGATCAACGTCGCACAAGGTGTTGCCGGTAAAAGTATCTTTCAAACCGATAACCGCGGCAATATCTCCGGAATAAATCGCATCGATTTCTTCACGGTGATTGGCGTGCATACGAACCAAACGTCCGATACGTTCTTTTTTTCCATTCTTTGAGTTCAAAGCGTACGAACCTGATTTCAAAACACCGGAGTATACGCGAACGAAACAAAGCTTACCAACAAACGGATCAGTGGCAACTTTAAAAGCTAAAGCGGCAAACGGAGCGTCATCAGATGGTGGAACTGGAATTTTCTTAGTTGAATCATCAGGGTCCATGCCTTCAATAACTGGAACATCAAGTGGTGATGGTAAGTAGTTGTTCACACCGTCCAAAACTAATTGAACTCCGATATTTTTCAAAGCAGTACCGCAAAAAACCGGATAGACTTGGTTGGTAATAACCGCGTGACGTAACGCTTTTTTCAATTCTTCAAGTGTAAGTTCTTCGCCACCCAAATAACGTTCAGTTAAAGCTTCATCTGATTCGGCAATACGTTCAACTAATTCATGACGAAAAGTTTCAACTTTTTCTTTCATATCAGCCGGGATTTCGATTTCGGTGATCTGTTCGCCGTTTTGTCCTTTAAATTCAAAGGCTTTTCGTTCAAGCAAATCAATGACACCGCTCATGTTATCTTCAGCGCCGATTGGCAATTGTGCGGCAACCGCGCGAGTATTTAAACGAGTACGGATGGATTCAAGCGACATATAAAAGTCAGCACCCATCTTATCCATTTTGTTTACAAAGCAGAGACGGGGAACGCCGTATTTGTCAGCTTGTCGCCAGACAGTTTCCGATTGCGGTTCAACGCCGGCTGCGCCGTCAAAGACTGCGACAGCGCCGTCCAACACGCGCAAGGAGCGCTCAACTTCAACCGTAAAGTCTACGTGACCGGGAGTATCAATAATGTTAATGCGATTGTCATGCCAAAAGCAGGTAGTCGCCGCGGAAGTAATCGTAATACCGCGTTCTTTTTCTTGTTCCATCCAGTCCATTTCAGCAGCACCTTCGTGCACTTCACCAATTTTATGTTTCTTTCCAGTATAAAATAAGACACGTTCAGTGAACGTTGTTTTACCGGCGTCAATGTGGGCCATGATACCGATGTTTCTGGTGTTATGAAGAGTATATTCTCGGGGCATATTAGCGTGCAAAATGAGCAAAGGCCTTGTTAGCTTCAGCCATACGCTGCACGTCAAGTTTCTTTTTCACTGAGGCGCTTTCACCGTTTGAAGTATCAATAATTTCTGAAGCAAGTTTTTCAGCCATAGGTTTACCTTTGCGTGACTTGGCAGCTTCGATCATCCAACGGCAAGCCAACATAAATCTGCGTTCACCGCGGACCTGGTACGGAATTTGGTAGTTAGCTCCACCAACACGGCGTGAGCGAACTTCCAACATTGGAGCAACCATTTTCAAGGCTTTGCCAAAAACAGCCAAAGGATCTTGAGAAGTTTTTTCTTTTACAATATCAAAACAATCGTAGACAACTTTTTGCGCCACGGCTTTTTTACCGCGTTGCATGATGTAGTTTATAAATTTAGCGACTTCCGGATCATTAAACTGTGGATCTGGAGCAATATGTCGTTTTGGCGCTGCTTTTCCTCTCATAAATTATTATTTACCTGCTTTAGGTCGTTTGTTACCGTATAATGAACGGCTTTGACGACGAGTTTCTACACCCTGAGCGTCATAGACGCCGCGGATAATTTTATAACGGACACCCGGCAAATCCTTAGTTTTGCCGCCTTTAAGTAAGACAATAGAGTGTTCTTGTAAATTGTGACCAATTCCGGGAATGTAAGCAGTTACTTCCATGCCGTTTGATAAACGAACACGAGCAATCTTACGCAAAGCTGAGTTTGGTTTCTTAGGAGTCATGGTTGTCACTTTTAAGCAGACACCACGCTTAAATGGTGATCCGGCTATAGTAATGGACTTTTTGCGGTGCAAAGTGTCCAAAGTAAGCTTCAAAGCTGGAGATTTGCTCTTAGCTCTGTTGCTGTGTCGACCCTTTTTTAGTAATTGGTTGATTGTAGGCATAGTAAACTAAAAACCCCTATCTGGGGACAAAAGGAAGAATACCAAAAGTATAGAAATAAGTCAATAAAAAACGACCTTTCTCAGATATCAGCAAAATCCCCTCTTTTATGCACCTTTTTGAGCCAATATTAGCTTTTTTACCCTATTATTGACATAAACTATATAAAATGCTATAATTTGGTTAATTAAATAACCAATAAACTAGGAGGAAAATTGGAACAAATATTTCTGGACATTAACAATCAGGATTTAGTTTTAAAAAAACTGAATGAAATAACCAAAGGTAGCTACTTCACTATTGAGAAGGGTTATTCAGATGAGGATATTGACCCATTTGGCAAGGAAGCTGAAAAAATAAAATGGGGATCAACTAAAAAGGAAACCTTCAAAGATATCACAGCTACAAAGGGCAACAATCCAAGCTTTGACATTGTTGTTCTCTCGCGCAGACCTTCACACTCAAGCCGTTGCTTTATAAAAGGCACAAAAGTATATTTTGCAAAAGACCAGCTAGTATTCAGGGGTCCAGAGGAAGACGCAAGAGCAGTATTAATGGGCTTACGCAAATTCTTGTACACAAGGATATATAAAGAACAAGACGACCCGGAAACAAAGTACGCAGAATGTCTTAATCTTTATAATCACGAAAACGAAACAATATATAAAATATTTGGCGACGATGATTTCGGCTTCGGCGAAGATGAAGAAGAAGTTGAAGCAGAAGCTTAACTGTTACAAATGTTGTAACAACTTTAACAGCTTTAACGCTTTACGGAATGTTAATATATATTTGTAAATAAAATAATACAGAAAGAGATTCATAAAAGATGAAAAAAACAATAAAAAATATTTTGCTTATTGCAGTAATATTTTTCGGTGTTAACTTTGTCGGTGACAAAGTGAAGTACGAGATTTACGGCTGCTGGCATGACCATGCACAAACCGCATTGCAAACTAATATAGAAAGGTAAAGATAGTAATTTGACAAAAACAGAAGCAGAACGGCTCACTGGTGACATGGACTACCAAAAGTATGCAAAGGCTTTAGTTGGAAGTAACTGGCCGGTTATTAATTTAATCGACCTGGTATTTACCGCCCACCTCATCCCTAGTCTGAGCGCGTGGGCCTTTGAACTGATACATATGTTTGATCGGCTACAGATATATGACGATGATATTAAATATCTCGTAAATACTGTATGCGAAAAGAACTATTGTAACGTAGCCACACTTCTCTGGACAGCAAAGGTTGGGCTTGATTACGGGCTAAGCGACCGCTGCTGTAATATTGAGATGATCAAAGAGCAGATTGAAAAAGCCCGAGAAAATAAAGTAACAGATTATCCTTTTGATGAAGCACGAAAACTTCTCAGGAATGGTCACTTTGCGAGCATACCCGAGAGCATATCAGACAGCATGTATTTTAAATCATAAAAGTTCTTTAAACGGAAAACATAAGGAGATTGAATTAATTCAGTCTCCTTTTTTCGTATCTTGACAATCCCCTCTTTTTATTGTAGTTTAAATTATTCATTAAAAATTAAATAACATACATACAGGAGAAGACACATGAAGAAGCAGGCAAGGAAACCAAGTGTTTCCAGCGGAATAATTCTCGATATAACAATTAAACAAAGTTATTTTGAGATACAAATTATCAACGCAAATAAAGGTGAATCAAAAATACCAAGGATAATATCCTTTCATCAAGGCGGTCAGACAGAAATTATCATTTTTTCACAAGTAAGCGCGCAAAACGCCGAACTGAGAGATTATGATATTAGAGTTGCTGATGCTAAGCCAGGCTATACAAGCAAAACTGCTCTCTTTTATCACGGACAGTTTAGTGAACACAATATGCCTCGTGCAAAAAAGATACAGCGGCTTATTAATTATCTGAACGCCAATGCGTTTAGACATGATGACCGGGTTGATACTACAACATCAAAAAATACAATTGAAATAACTTACACATTTTAAAAAAGGAGAAGATTAAAATGCCATTATCAATTGATTTAAGAAACTTAAAAGAAAACGTAGAGTTTGCTGATTTATATGATGTAAAAACTAACGGCAAGATGACACTGGTGCGTGAAGATGCGCCGCTCTATTATCTCGACGGAAAAGGCACGCACATTATACAGACCAAACGCATACGATCTTCCTGTTCCCGCTTTGGAGTTGGCACAATGATGATTGTAAGAATTGCGGCAGTCGTAGATATAAAAGAAAAAACTTTTAGTGCGGCGCCAAAAATAATGTTGCTTTTTTCTGAAACAAATGAAAAGAAAATGGTTAAAATATTCAAAAGAGCATTGAAAAAACCCGGAGCTGCGATAAAGATAACAAAGAAAGCAAGACCTTATTATCACCGCAACCGCTTTTTGGGAGAAATAATTGAAGAAGCATTTTATATATATTAACTATACATTAGAAAGAAGGTGAAATTAATGACAGCTACAACTGAGACAGGTAAATTTTTCAAGATCCTTGCAGATTCTGCTATGGTGGGGAAGCTTCAGGAAATTACTGGTTATCCACCGTGGTTTATAAAAGAGCAATTGGATATTCCTCTTGTTGATCAAAGCCACATCAGCGAACAACAAATCAAAGAAGCTATAGATATGTTGGGTCGTAAGATTGATGACGCAACAAACGAGCTATGTTTATCCGCTCTAATGATTGCAGTAAAAACCGCAACTGAGCCAGCGTTGTGGAACCTATACTACGAAGCGGATTATTACTCAAAAGCAAAATACGAAATATTCAGAAAACTGTTAACATTTGCAAATACTTTCAAGCAATCATTCAGGATACTCATGAAACTTTGTGATGATGATATTATTTCAGTTGAAGGTGAAGAAATCCTGAACGAAACTTTGTCATTATGCGCTTCACAGGCTTCGCTTGAACAAAGTTCTCTAATTACTTCAGCTTTCAGAAGAACTCGCCTTACAAAAGAAAGCGCAGCACAGGCTCAAGTGATTGCAGAAGCGCAGCTTAAACATTTAACTTGCGTGGATGATTACAAGCAATTGAGAGCTGTTGATAATTTTGGGGGTATGACTAACTGGGTCGCTGCACAAATGCTACTTATCAAGCTCAAAGCACTAATAGAAACACCAAGTACATAAACGCTCTTAACAAAAAAGAGATTGAAATAATTCAATCTCTTTTTTCGTATCTCCCTCACCCTATCCTACGCTAATCCCGTCAACGCGGTAAAGAGCCAAAGCGTGGCTTTAAATACAAAACTAAAAGCTCCGGAATAGACTAAGACCATTAACAAAATAAAACCGTATTGCTCAATCCGATAAAAAAACATTTTTGCGTTGGTTGGTAAAAACGCCATTAATATTTTTGAACCGTCGAGCGGAGGAATCGGTACAAGGTTAAAGATGCCGAGCATTAAGTTGATAATACAACCCATCATCGCGAGCGCGACAATGCTCGCGGCGATTGAGCCGGAAACTAAAGATCCAAACTCGCCGGCATTTCCCGAAAGAAAGCTAATCGCTAATTGCATTTTTGCGCCGCTTGCCAGAGGTATAAAACGAGCAAGCATTGCAAGAATTATCGCAATAATGAAGTTCGTCGCTGGACCGGCCAAAGCAACCTTTAATTCGCCGTAGACTTTATCGCGCAAATTATTCGGATTATATGGAACTGGTTTTGCCCAAGCAATAAAGAAATTAGATTTAGTTAAAATTAAAATTAACGGCAAGATAACCGAGCCGATTAAATCTAAGTGCGGAATAGGATTTAATGTTAATCTCCCCTCTCGTTCGGCTGTATCATCTCCTAAGTAGCGCGCCATCCAACCGTGCGCGTATTCGTGGAGAATTGCGGAGAAGATTAATATTATGATGAGGAGTAAAGTGATGAGCATTTATTGTATTTTTTATTTTCCTTCAAATATCGCTCTGATTATATCATCAACCGGCACTTCTTCTATAGTTATGTCGTCAATGGGTAAATCGGAGGCGATTAAACGAGCGGCGATATCTTTAACATTTTCTCTCGGCACGCGTATCGCTGCTTTAATATCATCATATTCCTCTACGCTTCCATATGCAACAAGGGCTGATTTTGCAATCGTTTCCGTCGCCGTAATCCTAATAACCTTATCTTGAGCATATTGTTTAATCAAAGCATTGAAATTGCCGTCATAAATGATTTTACCGAAATTGATAATAATAACGCGATCACACAATTCTTTAATATCTTCCATGTAGTGCGAAGTCAAAAGCACGGTTGTTTTTTTCTTTTTATTATATTTTTTTATAAAATCGCGAATATTCTTTTGCGCAACAACGTCGAGCCCAATCGTCGGTTCATCAAGCAATAAAATCTTAGGCGCATGCATAAGCGCGGCTATCAACTCACACTTCATCCGTTGTCCTAAGGACAAACGTTTAACAGGAGTGTTTAAAATACCTCGAACATCAAGTAAATCTACCAACTCATTAAATGATTCATTAAATTCGTCCTCTGATAACTCATGAAACTCTTTAAAAAGCAAAAAACTATCAATCGCCGGCAAAACCTGCATTAACTGATTTTTTTGACCAAGCACAATGCCAAATAATTTTTTAAATTCCTTCTTTCGTTGCTGCGGATTAAAACCTAAAATATTCACTTCTCCGCCGCTCGGATATAAAATCCCCGAAAGTATTTTTAAAGTCGTAGTTTTACCTGCACCATTCGGTCCTAAAAAACCGACAACTTCTCCCTCGTTAATAGTAAATGAAATATCACTTACGGCATCAGCAAAAGACTTTTTTCGATTAACAAGCGCCTTAATAGTCGCCCACAAACCGGCGTTCTTTTCAAACAACTCATAACGTTTAATTAAGTTCTTGACTGTAATGACACTCATATTATGAGCCTACTGCTTCATATCTCTTAAGCCCCTGCTCCCACACGATATGAACTAACAACGCTAAAATACCAATCCACAACAATTGAATCAATAGTCCGTGATAGCCTTGAGCAAGCGACATCTTCTTTAGATATAACTGAGCCGGTATGAAAAATGAATACTGAAAAGGCAACAAGCCACTGGCAATTATTGCAGAGGACGGCAATAAACTAATCGGAAAATATCCGCCCGAGAAGAATCTCTTTAAACGTTCTATGGATTGATGCAGGCCATCAATTTCTTCAGTCCAAAATGATATACAGCCGACTAAAAATCCCATGAGCAATTCAATAATAAACGCGAAGAGCAGCATAATCAGAATTACCCCGAGATAAGGTAATTCAAAGTTAAATATAAATTTATCCAAAAAGAATAAAATAACTGCTGACTGAGTAATCAACGATATCACGGTTACTAATGATGTTCTGCCTAATTCATTTAAAAAAACAAATTTTAAGAACGGGATTGGTTTAACTAAAAACATCGACAGTCTGCCTTCATTAATATATACAGAAATATAGCTAGGCAAAAAACTTCTCACCGCAGTTGAAAATAAATTACCTATCAATACATACGTAATCATTTCAGGTAAACTGTAGCCCTTGATTCCGCCGGTACCGGCTGCATAAATAGAAGTCCACATTAAAACCAATATCAAAACTTCCGCTATTTCTCCAACGCGGTACGTCGCGATAGTAAAACGAAAAGTCAAACCACGCTGCCACGCCGAGCTAATAATGACCTGCGCTTGCTTAAAGTGGTTTGACATACAATCTAGTACTTCACGAAGTAATTGATTTTGGCGTTTGTTTTAAGTGTTTCGATAAAGCCTTGCGCTTCTTCATTTAACTTATTGGCGCGAATACCCTCTTTGATTTGGTCTTTGCTTTCGGCTTCTTTATCTTTTGGTAAAGTTATAGCATTGTCTTTAATATATTGCTCAACTTCTTCATCGCTTACGTTGAGCTTATCACCAAGCATTTGTTCTAATTCTTTTTGCAATACAATGCGCTGTTTAATATCATCACGATTTACACCTTGTGAGGCCAATACTTCATCAAGATTTTGACCTTGATCTAATAACTGTTGTTCTAGTTTAGCCATTTCTTCATTCACGGTTTCATCGCTGACGCTAATATTTTGTTTTGCTGCTTCGAGCATAATCAAACGATCATTAATCATTGCATCAAGTGTCGCGCGACCGGAAGTTTTTTCAAGTTCATGCACAACCGACATGCGGCTAATAAACTGTCCGTTAACGGTTGCCGCGACTAGTGATCCTTTGAAAAAATATATGAGCGCTAAAACAAGCAGCACGATAACGGCGATGATAATATTTTTCTTATTGACCCAATGCGGGACAGCAATTGTCTTTACAACTTCGGGCGTTGTCGCAATTGTTTCAGCTTCGACAATCACCACTTCCTCTACGATTTCATTTTCATTTTCCATAATATAATTTAATAATTACTCTGCTTTTCTCACTTTCGGTGTTACCCAAAAGCCCATATATTTCCCGAACATAAGACGTGTTTGCGCTTCAAGACCGGGAATCGCTCCGAATAGGACAATGACAAAAGGCAGGAAAAGCCATTGAATAATCATAATAGCATATTGCTTAAAGCGTTGGCGATGTACGGCCGGCAAAATCAGAATTGAAATAACCGCCGATAAAATCATACCGACCATGGCTAAAGTCATAAGCCAGCGAGTCACATCAGGCAAATTACTCGATAAAACGGTCGAATTAAAACGATCACCTCCTAAGAATAATGGCAGCCAACCGACCACCGAGGTAATCAATGCATTAGTCGCCCAGGAATGGAAACCATAAAGCTGCACGGCGATATGATTTAAATATACTTGTTTCTTCGGGATATTATCCCAATCTTTCATCGTATTAAAAATCAAATAGGGAATGTTTTCCGAACCCCAACCCCAGCGACGTTGCTGTCTGTACAGTGATCCAGCTGTTGTCCAGCGATTACGATCCATACAAATATCCATAGAAACCGGAAAGTAAAGCGGCTCAACGCGGTAGTCTCCTTTGTAATAACAAAAGCAATGCCAAAAGATTCGTGAATCTTCACTCACCATGTTCGTTGACCAAAAACCGATATCGACTAAGGCCTGCCAAGTCATAGAATGCGACGAATAGGTCGCGAGCTTTTCCGGTTTGATTTGTTGCATCATCTGCCAAAAGGTATTTGAAAACGCAGCAACACGCGCAAAAAACGGCGCTTGCCAAATATTATTGTGATACACCGGCACCGGCTGATAACTGGCGCGATACGGACGATCAACGGTTAAAAAGGAATACGCAAAACAATGAAAGTATCCGGGATGCGCAATTGTATCAATATCAAAAACGCTGATCAAAATTTTCTTTGGATCTAAGTTCTCGGGATCAACAATCAAACGTTTTAATTCTTTGGCGGCCCAGGCTTGGTTAGCGCCTTTGCCTTTTAACTCTCCTTCAATATCAGGATGCACGGTAACTAATAATCTGCCAAAGCGATGTTCGTATTCATTCTTAATCGCCTCACCGATAATTCTGCCTTCTTCACCGGTTCTGCCTTCGGTTGCTAAAACAATAATCATCTTGTCAGTCGGATAACCGTTAGAAGCAAGTGCTTCGATTGTTGGACGGATAACTTCCAAACTTTCATTATAGGTAGGCAAAATTACGATCTGGGTTATTTCGGTCCAAGCAAAACCAACAGTTTTACTCACACCAAGTTCTTCACATTTTGCTTTCCAATCAATCTTCATGCGTTTTTTAATCGCACGATAGGAAATTAATAAATGAACGCCAAGAAAAATGACAAGTAAAAGCCAGTACACATCAAATAAAATAACAAAGACCGCCGTGCCGACCGGCGCGGTAGCCGACAATACAACAAGACCGATAATAGTTCCCCAAGATAAAAATCCCGGAAGCATTTCAAGCAGCCGGTAAATTTTTCTGTCGCGACCGGTCAAATCCGTCGCTTTACTGATTTTAAGATAATTAATCATGCTTTTCTTTGCCCGAAATTATAAAGATTTTTTCACCAACGGCATACAAAATACCGAGGAATATAAAAACAAACAAAATGTTTAATGCGGCGCTTGCTTCATTAAAATAGGAAAATGCGACTCTGATTATCTGACCTGGCCTGGTTAGTAATTCCCATGAGTTAAAACGATTAACCAAACCGAGTAAGACGCCCCAAGCGGAAAAGAAACAAGCAAGTGCCGCAAACACTATCCCCCGCTTGACGCCAAAACGCTTAGTGACATAGGTTTTCAACGGTCTGATTGCTAAAACAAAGGACGGCCAACCAAAGGACGCGAACAGAAAAAAGAAAATGGTCATCCACGCATTTTGCGCACATACATTGCCATACGAAGTAATTGGGCAATAACCGATAATATGGCGCGCATCAGTCATAAGATACGCCGTATTTGGCAAAAAGGCAAGCCAGACCGAAAAGCTGAGTACCTTAGTAAACCAACTGGCTTTTTTATCTTTCAAAAGTTTGACTGTCCAATGCGCGGCCAAAACAGCCAATGTCGCCAATACAATATTCCATATCATAAATGACAATGGATAACCGTTGATATTGAATTCAAAAATATTCAAGACTGTGCCAATAAAAGCATCGGCCGGATATGCGGAAGCTGCATCCATAATTTTTATAATGTAATTTTTTCGCCCGGCTTAATCGTAGATGATTGTCCGTCTTGATTTTCTTGAGGCGCAGATCGCGGAATATCGCGAAGTGAAATCGTCGGCGTAGGCGCAGCATTGAGCGTTGCCAATTCTGCTTCTTTTAATTTTTTACGATCTGTAGTTGAACGAGTTTTTTCTTCGCGCAGAAGCGCCAAGCATTCTTTACAATACACTGGGCGAACACCGTCAGGTACAAATGAAACTTTTGTTTCTTTGCCACATCGTGCGCACACGGCGTCGTTCAAGTAACTCGTATCAGCACGTGGCTCTGGTGTATACACTGGAGCGGTGGCAATCGCTGCGGCGCGAGCCGGTGTAGGCGCAACGCCTAATTGAGAGGCTGTTGGAGCTTGCATTACTGGAGCACGCGGAGCATCCTCTTCAGCTTGATGCCAATTCATAATTTTTTCAGTAACCACATCGCGAGCCGAGGAATAACGTTCTCGTGTTTGATTAATAACATTATCTTTTTGTCCGGTAAGTTCAGCGGCAGTCAACGGCGCCAAACCTCGAGCTGAAAACGGGTCGGAAGCAACACCGTCAATCATCAGTTTCAAACAAATATTATATTTAGGTAGGTTAACTAAATCTTCTTCAGTAAAGACCGGCGTAAACTCTTTAACTAATTCTTCAGCATCTGCCGCACCGACACGAAATACAACCAATGTTCCAACGTTACCAAAGACCGCGAATTTTACTTTTTCTGACAGCTGCTCAATATACTGGTGACCCATGATCAGGTTCAAGCGATATTTACGAGCTTCAGACAAAATGTTAGCAAAGGAATCAGTAGCAAAGTTTTGAAATTCATCGACATACAAATAAAAATCTTTTCGTTCTTCTTCGTGTATATCAACGCGACTCATGGCTGCCAACTGAATTTTGGTAATCATCATAGCACCGAGCAATTCAGAGTTGTCTTCACCGATTCTTCCTTTGGAAAGGTTCATGATCAACACCTTACCTTCGTCCATCACTTTTCTAATATCGATTGATGACTTCACTTGACCGACAATATTTCTGATAAGCGAACTTGATAAAAATTGTCCGACTTTGTTTTGAATCGGAGACACTGCTTCAGCCGCGAACTTATCAGCATAACCCGCAAATTCTTTAACCCAGAAAGCCTTAACCACCGGATCTTGAATCTGTTCAATAACTTTTTTTCTAAATGGTTTATCGGAAAGCATTCTCGTAACCGCTAACAGCGTTGAGTCTGGATAATCCAACACAGCTAAAATTGTATTACGTAAAATATATTCGAGACGTGGTCCCCAGGAATCAGCCCATAATTTTTGAAAGACACCAATCAAACCGGAGGCAACTAAATGTCGTAAATGCGGTTCGACTTGTTCAACAACATTAAAGGCAATCGGATAATCCATATCCGAAGGGTTGAAATAAATAATATCTTGTACTCGATGCGCAGGTATGAACTCAATAATTTTTTCTGCCAAGTCTCCGTGCGGATCAACAACCGCGACGCCTCGACCCATTCTAATATCTTCAACAATCATATTTTCCAAAATTGTTGATTTTCCCATACCGGTTTTTCCAATCAAATACATATGACGGCGACGGTCGTCAGTTTTGATTCCGAATTTTCGGTTTTGATTGCGGTATGTGGTTTCCGCAAACAATGTTAAATTAGTGTTGTCCATGTTTTTAGAATGAGCGGGTGAATTAAGAAAGAGCGATTAATCAGCAAACGGGAGGTTAGGGGGTGGAGAGCCACGCTCGCCCGCCAAAGCTTTAGCAGCGGTGGGAGGAGTTTCCGGCTCTGCTTTTCTCTCCTCAATAATTTCTTCGGATTGAAATGGATTTGGACCTTGTTCTTGTACTTGTTCTTCAATTATTTCCCTGCCCTCCACAGCTTCAGCGTCGGAGGGTTCGTCGTCCATAAACTTAGGACGCCCGGCATGTGCTTTTGTTTCTTCTAGATTAGAAGTTGGCTTATCAAGCGGGTGTTCGGCTTCAGCGGCCTCGGGGTCATACACTTCGTATGAATCATCAAAAATCGGTTCGCGAGCCGCAGACATTCTTTTTGGTCCTTCGTCAAGCGGTAACGCCATTGGCGGTTCAACGCGATGTGCACTCGCACGTTGTACCAGTGGAGCTTTAACTACGGCGTCAATTGGGAAGTGCCAGAGCGTCGCCAATTCTTCAACGTTCATGACCCAAGGCATACGTCCCATAATATCGCTACGCGTACGATACGCTTGCATCATTTGATTCTTACGATATATAAGACGCTTCTTAGCTCGGAAGTAGTTAGTTGAAGTTGCGGTCTTTTTCATATCAGGTTTCAAGCCGTTCAAATCATTGGTATTGAACTGTTTGATATAACCGACAAAACCGTTAACAACTTTCGGTTTGTTCATCACTTCAATACGACTGAAATATAATCCGCGGATACTGACATCAAAACCTAATTTAGCGCATTTCAATTCCGCACCTTCAACAAGTTTCTTTTGTCCCGGTTTTAAATTCATCATCTTAAGAGGATCATCAGATTTTTTCTTATCTTCAATATCACCCCAGAGACTATAAATCTGTTCACTGATATCGCTCATCCATTCAAGAATTTGATCAACAAAACTATTTGCTTTAGTGCCCGGCAATTTTTCTTTTAAAATTTTTGAAATAAATAAATCTCGTCGGCGCACCCAGCTTGTGTCAATCGGAATGACAACCAACTGATACCACAGCTGTTCTCCTTTTTGCAAACTGCTCATTAAGTCCATGAGCGAAGCAAGCGGATCTTTCCACTGTACTTCGGGTTCGCCCATCTTATGTTCAAATTCCGGATAGGTACGAATCGGCAAGACCGGATCAGCGGTTTGAATAAACTCCGCTCCCCATAAATCATATTCTTCGTCGGGATAAACATGCGGCGCCATTTCCGTATAATCCTCAACCTCATAAATTTCCGCGTCCGGATATTGCGAATAAACCGCTGACTCGACGAGTGAGCGGAATTTAACCGGCGTATGAATTAAAAATTGAATAAAACCACCGATTGAAACAATCTCAAAACTAAAGCCTAATTGAAAAAAGCCTTTCCACCATTTTTCCCACCATGAAATAGATTGGTGAGCACCGGCAAAGTAGGTAAAGAGGTTTTCAACAGCACGCGGCGACTGCGCGTTGTTGCGCGGTATATCAATCGCGAGCAGCATAAATTTCTGCTGCGCTCCCCATTGATGCATACGATATTTGTGCCAAACTTCAAGAATTCCAAGCAGCATGACAAAGGCAATCGGCATCCATCCGAAATACCACCAAAAAATACGCCACAGCGCCTCAGCTGGGCCAAGATATAACAATGTTTCCAAACCGCTTAAGTCTAAAGTAAAAGTCATAATTGCTTTAATTTTAGCATGGATTTTCGCATAAAACAAAACCCCCACCGCAAAATGCGGTGGGGGTTTTTATCAATCTTATTTAATGAGAGTGTATTTGTTGCCGGTTTGGCGCTCAAAGCGCTTTTTATTCATCAAGGCAAGGTCAATCGTCGTCTTCTTTACCATCCGCTGTTTCATGACTTCTTCGGTGATTTCTTTTTTAGTAAGAGGACGCTTAGCTTTCTTGAGAACATCGCCGATAACATCAGCGACCGTACCTTTGCTGTAACCCCATTCTTTCAAAGCGTACAACCCGCGGCCGACTAAGACGTATTTAGCGTCTAAAATCAGTTCGTTGTGGACCGTCGCCGTATTAACTTTTTTACCGTCAAAAGCTGTCTCGTTAATTTTCTTGGAGATATCTTCATAATGCATCGGCTTTCCGTTATGCTTCAATACGAGGTAAATTTTATCGTTAATAGTTTTCGGGTTGATTTCGCGGGAATCGCTGTGACCCCAGTGACCGAATTTATTCTGTTCAAGTTCGGCAACAGCTTTTAGTACTGAGTACAAGGCCTTATTGTCGTTGACTAGGGATAATTCGGAATCAGGAACAATGCCGCGCAATGCATCAGCTAATTCAAAATTGTTATTAGAGTTCATCTTGGATGAATGCTTTTTATAGCTTTCAAGTTCTGAGGCCAGATTAATCAACTCTTCAGTAACATACAAACGCTTGGTAGTTTTAACTTTGGACAAAAGATCTTTGGCCACAATTTCCAAGTGATCAAGTTCCTGAAAGCGGAGTTTAAAGGAAGGATTAAACTGAGTGGAATTCTCAACAGTAGCAATATCGGCGTCCATAATCTTTGAAATCAAGAAACTGAAATGATTGCGGTAAATCGGAAAATCTTCAGATTTGACGCGAGATTGGTCAAGGGCTAAGGCCAGCAAGATATCAAATAGATATTCGCGATCCATTAAACCACCATGATCTTCAAGTAAGCTAATAACCAAAGATTTTAAATCCGCAACCAATGCGGTGAGATCTTCAAGTTTTTTAAGCTTGCCAACGCTGCCGGTTTCAATCTGACGTACGCGTTCGCGAGTAAGATTATGGCTGTTACCGATTTCTTCGAGAGTTGCGCGTTTTACCTGATTCAAACCAAAACGACGCTTAAGAATGTCGCGTTCGCGTTCATTCAAACGTTCTAAAAGGGTATCGATTATGTCAGACACATGAAGACGACCGATAGTCTCGGCCTGCTTCTGCGTCATGATTTTGTCTAAAATTGACTCTCCAGTCATATCTTTTATTAATTGATGATTTCAAGTATAGCATGAATTATTAAAAACGTCAACAGCTCTTTTAGCTCCATTGTTTAAAAAGCTTAGTTTGTTCCGATTTGCTTAAAAAATGGCTATTTTTAGACCTTTTTTCAGTCCTTTGACGATCCATTTCAGCGATTATAATAGCAGCGCTCACCGAGATATTCAGACTCTGCACTATGCCTCTCATTGAAATATATACGGTTTCGTGGGCTAATTGTAGGGCCTCTTTTGACAATCCTCGGTGCTCATTGCCAAAGAGCAGAGCTGTTTTTAACTGAGTAAAATCAGCTGAGCGAAAATCTTGAGCTTTTTCATCCAATGCGGTGGCTACAATATGATAACCACGACGTTTTAAAAGATTTAAACATTCTTTGGTTGAGCTAAATACTTCAAAATCAAGCCACTTATTCGCTGAGCTTGAACTTACTTTACCAACACGTCTCGGATTATAACGTTTTTCCTGTTCAAAAATAAGACAGACTTTTTGTATTCCAAAAGCGTCGCAGGTTCTAAAAATTGCCGCAGCGTTATGTGGATCATGTAAATCCTCTAAAACAACAATACCCTGCTGACGCAGAGATATTGCTTTTCTTAATTTTTGTTCTCGCTCCGGGGTCATAGTTCGCCAACCTTAATCTGACGAAGATTTAAATTGCTAATACCAAGACCAAAAGATTTCATAATACTAAAAGCGTTATCCGGATTGCCAAGATAATATAATTTCAAGTTAAGCGGATTAACATAATAGGCCTTTCCCCTATCATCAACATTCATTACTATTCTTCCGGACAATCGGCGCGGCGCAGTACTCTCTAAAAACTCCTGCATATCAGCGTTGTTCACTCCTAAAGCAAATCGTCTCATGAGATTAAATGCGTCTAAAGGACGGCCCATAAAATATCTCGAAGAATCAATTGGATTTAAGTACCACGATTCACCATCGCTTTCAACTTGCAAAAGAATTCTGCCGAGCAAAGAATTTGTTAAAACTGTATTAATAGTTTCAGTTAATATTTTTTCAAACGCCGTGACTTGCTCAACTAAACTTGAACCGGATACTGGATCTTGCGGTGTTTCTGGAGCACCTTCATTCGTACACGAACGCTGTGCCGCTGAACGCTGAGCAGCAGTGATTGCGCAACCAGTTTCGGAAAAAATATTTCTATACTGAATTCCGTTCACGCACGAACCTTGCCACTCTCCGTAAGTTACTGAACTACAATTAGACTGTATGACCGAGCTACCGCCCCCTCCCCCGCCCGACCCTGCCGTCAATAAATTAATGCCAATATTGCGCTGAGCATCAGTAGCTAGCGTACGGTCGACATAGGAAACGTCACCTGTATTATATCCTGTCTTAGATGCCCTTACGAACGTACCGGTGTCAGCCAAAGGAATGGCACAATAATAACTAGTCGTGTTGCCGTCTTCAACGCAGGTGATATCAAAATTCGCACCGGCTTCAACAGTGGCGCCGTGGATAAAGCTGTTATCGCTTTGTTTATTGACTAATACTTTAACAGCATACTCTATGTAAACACCGGAGCTAGTAGCGTTTTGCAAACCTTGTGCATCTGATGCTTGATCCCTATCTTCATCAAAGAACAAATCAAAATTAGTAACATACCCATCTTTCTCTATTGAAACTCCTAACTCTGTATGAGAAAGAGGTACTGGGCAGAAATAGGTGCCATTGTTATCAGTAGTACAAGTGATTCCATAATTGTCACCAGTTCTAACAGCGGCATCAAGGAAGTTATTATCAAGGGTGTCTGCTATGCCCGTAACAACATACGCAAATTTAATCCCGCTTAGTTGAGCTACTACCTGAGGATCATCGTGATTGACACGATCAGAAAAACCTTCATCGTCCGTAATGTGGGAAACATAACCATCCTTAGCAATTAACACATTGAATTCTTCGTCATCCAAAGGGATGGGACAAAACCAAGAGCCGTTACTTTCAGTACAGCTAACTTCAAAATTATCACCGCCCTTAACGCTAACAGCAGACATTAGCTCTGTAGATTCGTCAGTAATACTAATAATTTTGGCAGCAAACTTAACGTCAATAATTGAAAAAACCATTGGCGGATCAGTATGGGCACCACGGTCAGTGATACCAAGATTCCCTTCCATAGCAGAGTTGTATTGAACATAACCGTCCTTAGTAATTAAAACATCGCGATCGCGATCACCAAGCGGCACCGCACAATACCATTCTCCGTCTGACTCAGTACAAGGCGTTGCAAAATCGTCACCGGCCGTTACAGTTGCAGAATTTAGGGGGTAACCAAGCTCATTGAAAATTCCCGTCACGTTCATCGCAAAATCAAGACTTGTTGTCGCGGTGTTCCAAGATTCAGTTGGCAAGGCAAAGTAATCTTCTAAGCTAGTGTCCTCAATCACAAAACCGTCTTTCAGAACTGTGTCGTTGGTGAAAGCATCGAAGTTTACGCAACCCGAAGTTCCTCCCGAGACTGTCGCCGCAAGAATATGAATTGTACCGTTAGCGGCTGAATCATCATCCCCTGCTCCTCCATCAATAACAGCGTGATTAGTACCGTCGCAATTAAAGGTAAAGGTCGCGCCGCTTACCGAAGCTCCTAGTTCATTTTCAACGGTAATAATAATATCGCCAAAAGCCGGATCGGCCAAGGCTTGCTTTTTATCAAAAATCAGCACGGATGCCATGAGCACAACGGCAATTACGCCTACTGCCAAGATTGAGGGTCGGAGGAATTTATTCATTATTTTTAAAATTAGTTTTTAATAGAATTGTATTAGTTAGCAATTTTCTTTTTAAGATTTTCTACTTCTTTTTTATATAATTCGTTATCCGGAAACTTCAGTAATATTGCCTCATACGCTTTTAAAGCGCCGTAATAATCACCGATACTTTTTAGGAAACTACCATAACTTAAAATTAGATTTTCATTGTCAAGCACTTTGGCAATCCCTTCTTCATATATTTTTTTTATATCTTCGTTTGATTTTTTTAAATCATAGCGATACATATCTATTTTTGCTTGATAAATTTTCGCTTCGCCGTATTTAGACACTTCCAACGCCTTATTGTAAGCATCTTCGGCTTTATCATATTGACTTAACTTTCGATATGCCTCAGCTATTCCTAAAAGCGGATTCCAAAACTTATCATCACCAACCGACGAAGCCTTTTTAAAAGCTTCAACTGCCTGTTTATAGAGATCAGTATTACCGGTCTCAGCCTGCACTACAAAGTCATGCGCTTCTTTCATATACTGTTCATATTTGGCAATCTCCTCATCGCTAAAAATTCGATTACCTTCGGCATCTGTTTGATGCTGCTTTGGTAGCCACTGATCAAAGTAACCCAAAGTATAGGCGTAATATCCCCCGCCAGCAAGGACGGCAAGGACGATAAAAATAATAAGAGTTTTCTTCATATATAGAGAATCATAACATAAATTCACATATGAATAAAGGATAGAAAAACCCCCGCCTCTCGAAAGAGACGGGGGTAAAAGAAAATTCTTTTAGAGACTTTGTCCTACTAGATTAGTAAGTCAAAGTTGAACCGCTAATAGGCAAGCTATTAACAGTTGTGATGTCGTTAACACCATCGTTCCAAGTAACACCGTTAGCAGCAATACCAGCAGAGAAGTTCTTACCAGTACCAGCAGCTTGAGTGTCAGCTACAACAAAGATGGTCTTAGTCGCACCAGCAGCAATTGAGACGTCCGCAAAACGGGCATCAGCAATAGTTGAATTGGTGAATGTGTTAACCGGGTTAGCAACAACACAGGTTAAGTTACCAGCAGTAGTACAAGCACCACCGACAGTCAATACACCAATAGATGCAAGCGCGTTACCTGTTCCAACACCGGAGTTACCCTCGTTTGGAGCATCGCCGGATACGCTGTCCTTGTAGAACGAGACATAGTAAACATTAGCAGCTGCTAAAGTGATAGTAGATGACATGTTAACAGTCATAGTCTTCAAGGTTGCAGGGTAGTTACCAACGTTAGCAGAGTTGGTGACATTGAACTTAGCAACAGTCTGTTGCAAGGTACCGCTAGAAGCGCCTGATGGAGAATCACCAGCCTTAGTAATGGTAACCTTTGTCTTCACAACAGTTTGGAGAGTACCGGTCGCTGAAGTAACGGTTTCTGCAATAGGAGCACCAGAAGATGCACCAATAGCAGTAACGTCATCAGTAGCATGAACGATCGCCAATTGAATAGTTTCGGCAGAAGTAGCATTTGGGAATGCGTTGACAAAAGCCTTAACGGTCAAAATCTTCGAGGTACCCTTGGTAATTGTCCAAGGAGTAGCCAAGTTGAAAGCGGCGTTGTGACTTGCGTCAAAGGCAGCCAAAGTTGCGCCAACCTGAGTTGTACCATCCCAGAGTGAGATGCTATTCAAGTTTTCAGAATCAGTTGAACTGTCTGAAATTTCAATTCTGGTGACGTTAACGTCTTCAGAGCTAGAAGCCGCGAATTCAAGTTTAGCAAATTCAGTGGCAGTAGCTTCACCCATAAGAACCTGTGCGGCAATCGGGGTTGAAGAATCAGCAGTGATTGTCAAAGCACCACCTGTGGCGATGTAGACATTCTGCAAATCAGCAAGGGTCGCAGTCGGATAAGCGTCAACTGAGGTTACCAAAGTGGTAGCACTCAAGTTAACGAATTCCAAACCTGGTTCAGCAACTGTATAAGTACCAGCACCACCAGTACCAGTCAAGATGTCGGCATAAATGTCAACAACGTACTGAGCACCGGCAGCTACAGTGATAGCTGGGCTCAAAGTAAAGGTATAGTCTGCACCCTGAGTGCTTGACAAAGTACCCTGAGTGGTAGCCAAGGCTACACCTGCAGAGTTCTTAAGAGTCAAGTTCTGGAAGCTGGCACCAAAGTCAGAAACAGCGGCTGTAACATCTTCGTCACCGACGACGATTTGAGTAACAGTCACGCCTTCACCAGCGCCTGCAGTGATTACAAGTGAACCAACTTTTGCGTTAGTAGCACCGGCAACACCTGTCGGGTTGCTAGCTGAGTAGTTGGCCAAAGAAAGATTCTTGGCAACAGTCAAAGTACCAGTGGCAACAGTTAGAGTTCTAGCGGTCGCACTAGCAGTGGCAATAGAAGCCAATGAAGACTGACCAGTAGCATCAGTTGTACCTGCAACCAAGCTAACAACAACTGTGTCGCCGCTCAAAAGAGCTGCACCAGCAGTGTCGTCAACCAAGTCAGCACGGTATTCAAAGATACCAGTTGTACCCGCAGCAATGACCTGGGTCATTGTGAATACGTTCGTAGTTACGTCGTCAACTTTAGTGTCAGTTGAACCAACTTGTGAGCCATTAAAGTAAAGTTTACCGTTTCTAAGATCATCGGTAACGTCAATGGCAGATGTTGTGTCAACAGAAACGCGAACGGATGAGACTTTGATGTCTTCACCATTTGCTTTGTAAGTGAAACGAGCCAACGGCACGTTAGTACCAGCAGCAGGAACATTGCCAGTCGGAGAATCCGTGGCAACAGCTACGGTCATAGTACCGTTGTTGATTGAAGTACTGGAAGAAGGCTGCACAATAGTGAAGGCAGCGCTTGAAACCATAGGAGCAACATATACTCCGTAGTTGTTATCCTTAACCATGAAATCGGCGGCCTTTCTGATTGTGAACTTGAAAGAACGTCCGGTTCCACCAATTACATCGCCCTTAAGAGAGATAGTCTTGGTTTGGCCAGAAGTAATAACCCATGGAGTTGAGAAGCTGAATACAAGTTCCTTAGCGGAATTCATGCTGGCTACAGTAGAGCCAACCTGAACGCCTCCGACTTCCAACTTAAAGTTGGCCAAATCGGTTTGGGAAATTGTACCGACAGCTGTCAACATGATCTTCTCAATCGCCATATCCTGGTCGTTAGCCTGGACATTGAAACGCCAGAGTTCCTGGTTAGTCAAGCCTGGGTCCAAAGTAGCCGGGATAGTAGTGAATGAAGAGATGTTGGAATAACCCAAGTCGCTAACAGTGTTAACGGCCATTGAGTTACCAGTCATCGGGAATGAACCAGTGATGGTTGCACCTGAAGCAACAACGTCGGAAGCGGCGTTGACACCAAGGATTATACCTGAAACGTTTGAAGTTCCGGTTGCGATATCAGCCTTAACGGTGATAGCGCGGGTAGAACCCTTAGTAACGGTAAACAAACCAGCTGAGTTATTGAAGGTGATAACCTTGTTCGAAAAAGAGGTCATATCAGCAATCTGAGTATTACCATCGAACAAGTACACATTCTGTAAGTCAGTGTCGGTGGACAAACCTGAACGAGTAACTTTAACTGTGTTAACAACAGCGTCGCCGTCGTTAGAAGCAGTGAAGTTCAAAGTCGTGAAGGAAGCCAACGCCTGAGCGTGAGTTCCTGAGACATCGCGTAGGTAAGTTGTGGAAGCTGGAGTGCTTGAAGACAAAGCAACAGACAAACCAGAACCAGTGATAGAACCACCAGCGCCTGAAGAAGTGTCAGTCAAACCAGACTCAACACCAGTGATGTCAGCTCCCATAGGAGTGAAGCTCATAGTGTTTGGAGCAGTTTGGACAAACTCAAAGCGGAAACGGTTAGATGTGAAAGCTGACTCTGAAGCAAACTTACGATAGTTAGTACCATCGAAGTAGTAAACATCAGCGCTGCTTGCCATCTTCACCAATGAACCGGCTGGGTACATACCCGCGGTCAAAGATGTAGTGATTGTGTAGTTGGTGAAGAATCCATCAGCAACGTCGCGAACCTTAGAGGCCCAGTTGGCGCCCCAAAGAGAAATGGCGTTAGCTTCGGAAACGATCGAGCGGAGTTTTCCACCCGGTTCAACTGCGTACACAGTCGGGTTGGTTGTGATCTTGATCAACCATGTGCCTGGGCGCATGGTGACGTTAGCGCCCAACGGGTAGCTCTCAAGTTCTGACTGAGAGATCGTTTGAACGTTTGAGAAATCAGCGTACCAAGATTTAAAGGTAGCTTCATTCGGGAAAACATAGCGCTTCATGTTGGAACCAAGATAGTAAACAGTCGAAAGACCATTCATCTTGATCAATGAACCTGCTGAAGCAGCAGCGTTGACGGTTTTCATACCGGCAAACATGCTGAACATCATGCCCAATACCAACGCGCTAGCAAAAATCTTGCGTAAAGTATTCATAAGTACAGTAAATTCCTTAGAGTTATTTGAAAGGCTTGAGAATACATCAATCGGAATCCCGCTTCTCCGCATCTAGCTGGACATTCCAGTAGAACGAGAGAGTAAATTGCATAGGGAAATTCACGCTCCGCATAAAAGGTGTATCCACCTAGATGCGGAAAAAAGCTAAATCGATGTATTATCGAATTTTTCTAAGTATTAGCAAAGAAAAATTGCTTTTCAAAAACTGTGAAGGTTTATAATGCGATTCCGTAATCCGGAACCGAGTAACGCTACCCGAAGGTACCGACCTTTGCTTCGTTACTGCCCACCGAAGCCGTAAGGCATAGGTAGGTCTCTCCACTCCCCTTTTACAACTCTTGTCATAAAAGGATTTATTGTGGATTTATGAATGTACTATATTAATACACTCATAAATCAACAATAACTAAATAATATGTAATTTTTGTAAGATCTTATATAAAACGTTAATTGCTTTCCAGGCCGGATTATTATCTCTTCGCTCAAGTGCCGCCATATTAATAGACGCAGCTGATCCAAATTGAGTTACAATTTCACTTTTTGAACATACGGCCATAAAGTATAATGCTTCGCTTTCAGTATCATTAATACTTAAAGCACTTACTCCGTCGCCCGCAATAACAGAGGCAATACCATTCTTCTGTTCAAGAATATGTACATGAGAAAAATATTTTTTTAACAAAGTAGAAAATTCTTCCTTAGTAAATTCCTTAACATGAAATGGATTCTTCTGTCCGAAAACTGTTTTATTTGGTGTTGAAATGAATACGATACCTTCATTACTTACAACGCGCTGCAACTCCTTAACAAAATCTTCGTAATTACCAATATGCTCAATCGTCTCAAATGATGTCGCAATATCAATGCTTGAATCTTCCAAAGGAATCTGTGCGGCGTCGCCCTGCTTAAAACTTACTGACGAGCCATAGTTTTTTTCAGCTTCAGTCAAGGCTTCAAGGTCTAAATCAATGCCGATTACTCGAGCACCGGCTTTAGCCAAAATCGCAGCTCCGTAACCGGACCCGCAAGCAATATCAAGCACTTGTTTGTTTTTGACATACGGAGCTACAAAGCGATAACGCACGATATGCTCATCATACAAAATATCCGCCTTGGTCGTATCGTTAATAACCAGTCGCTCGATGTATGCCATGTTTTTGTTACATTTTTTCAATTTACACGGTTCAATGTTTAAATCCTCACCGACTCAAACATTGAACAGCGCAAACTGAGACTATTTTAGACTGCGTCCGAGTTCTTCTAATTTAGAAGCGGCGCCGTCATAGTCCTTTTCGTTAAATAATTGTTCTGCCTCTTTCAAGCCTTGTTCGGCAGACTGAACTTCAATTTGAATACCTTTGTCGTCCTTCTCGGTTCCGGCGCTGATCACCTCTTCAGATTCCACTTCTGTTACAACAGGGGCGGCAGGTTTAATTTTACTGATACGCGCGCGAGCTGATTCGATTTCTTTTTTAAAGTTTGCAGAAACTGATTCTAGTTTATTGTTTTCAATTGCTTCATTGGCACTTAACTTTTCCATTTCCGCGGCGCGCTGACTGGCAAACTCAAGATTCAAGCGAGCTTTAGCCGTTTCACTAAAAGTAGCAGTTAGTTGCACGCGTTCGCTCAAAGTCTTCGCTATATATAAAGGAGAGTCAGGCATTGAATTGTTTGAAGCAAATACTCCGCCCACCATCAAACAAACAGCGATCAAAGCTGCGATTGGAGTTGGTTGAAGGAGACGCTTTGAAATCAAAGACAGGCTTTCGAAAAAACCAAGTTTAGTTTCAGCGTATTCCGAGCCGTTAAAAATCTGATATGACAAAACCTCGCGGTTGCGGGATACCCAATCGCGATTCGGAGTGACGCTTTGTAGCGCTGCTAAATTTTTTACCAATTCTTTCTCAGTCATGATCTTGTTTATTCTCTTCATCTCCTTCTTCAGAGGCAATGCCTTGAAGTGATTGAAGAGCCCTGTGAATAAGAACGCGGATATTGCCGCTCGTCTTTGAGAGGATGCGAGCAATTTCACTGACAGATAATTCGTTGATGAAACGGAGAATGATAACGTCCCGATATTCTTCCTTAAGGAGCGGGAGCTTTTCTGTAATAATCTTTTGAAAGTCCATGCCGACGGCCAAACCCAATTCAAGGTTTTGTTTTTCGTCACTTAACTCTTCGGCATTTTCCAAAGAAACATTTTGTTTGTCTTTCGAACTGCGGTAATGATCGATTACGGTGTTACGCGCAATCTTATAGAGAAGGGGCTTAAGAGTATCATGACTCTCAAGGTTACCTTCATATATATAATTCCAGCACTTCAAAAATACTTGCGAGGTAATATCCTCGGCGTCTTCTTTGGAACCTATTTTAAAATACACAAACCGATAGATCTGCTCGATATAAAGATCATAGGCTTCTATAAAAGCCTGCTTATCTTTATGCTTTTTCAGTCTCAGAAAAAGTACTTGTTCGCTCCCAAAAATGGAGCTTTTCTTCGGCTTGTTCATGTAGTAATACGTAAAAAAAATAAAAGCGTTACACTAACCCTTTTATACTAAAAATTATGATATGGACACCTCATCTCGCATCATTCAAAATAACACATATTTGAGCCTTAGGCAAGAGAAACAACAATATACTTTAAGCAAATCACTTTGATATCTAAACTCTTAGCCAATACTCAAATTGCTTGATAAATCTTAGCTCTTGTGCCAAGATATCACATAGTACGATAAGTCCAGTAATTATTGGACTTAAAAATATATTCAAAAATAATCACTATTTTATTGCATTGATAAGTCTACACTAATATAGACTTATCATGTGATTATTAAATATGGTAGATACAATCTTTCAAACAAATTTTCTAAGTCCTCAAGCTAAACGCCCGCGAAAAAAATCAGCGAGCAAAGATTTAGAATTGCCACCGCGTGAAGTATCTATTCCCCTGTGGATTTCTGTATCTGAAGCAGCTAAGTTTGGCGGGGTACAGAGTAAAACAATTCGACGTGCAATCGAGGCAAACCTCTTAGCTTTTAAGGTTGTGGGTAACCGCTATCAGATCAACCTTAAATCCTTAATCGACTTTCTTTTTAAATCAACAAAACTCAAAAATAAATTTATAAAAAATGGACTTGGACAATATGTCCAAATCTGGAAACAATAAACCCGTCGTAATTCGACGGGTTTTTGTTAACTTGTTTATCTGACTGACCAGAGTAAACGTTGGCCATTTGGCGGCGGTTCAATCTTTTCGTATAACTCAGGAAAATACCAGCCTCGATCATACGCTTGAGGCAAGTAGCTTCGAATTACCCAGAGCATAAGTGCTGCCAATGACTCCTCGGTTTCTTTTTTGTCGATTACGAAAAGATGAACGTACAATGAATATCCGTCAATCGGATCGATAAAAAGATAAAGTGGATCTTCTGGCTTAAAATTTGGCTCGATATTACTATAGTTAACAACTGCGTTAGAATCGTCAGAAATAAATTCTGCTTCATCATACCCGGCTGTAAGATTAGGTAATACTTCGATATCAAAAAGAATGCGGTTGCCAAATATTCTGCTCGGAGCATATTGCTTACCCAAACTATCTACAACGCCCTGCCGTATTTTTTCAGCATCAACATGGCTCAAGATATCAACATCTATCTGAAGAAGATTGATATCAGCGCTTAATTCACTAACTCGCGGTCTAAAATCGAGCGAGTTTGTTGTTGGATCTGAAGATGCATAATACGTAAGTACTGAATCAGCCAGTATATCCAAAGCCTTAAAACACCAAAATCCCGCAACAATAACAAAAAGCAGGAGGCAGATTTTCTGTTTGCCAGTCATATTTTTCTCCTTTTAAAAGAACTTTAAAAACGTTATTGTATAGTACTATTATTGAAAATCAGATCTTTGTCAACTACTACTGTGCCAGAGCCTTATCTATCATTTCTTTTAGCGTCTGATAGCTCGGATCCTTGGTCTTCACGCCATTGATAAAAAATGTCGGTGTAGCATTGACTCCCGCTCGTCCTCCCGAGTCCATATCCCCCGTAATATTAGTTCGATAAGCGTTTTGCTCCATATCTTGAGTAAATTTTGCGTCATCTAAACCAATATCGCGTCCATATTTTTTAAACAATTCAATTGCTTCTTTTTCTGATAAAGACTTACTCGTATTTCCCCATTCATTCTGATTCTTATATAACGCATCATGCATTTGCCAAAATTTTCCCTGCGCACCGGCCGCTTCTGCTGCCTCAGCTGAGACTTGCGCCAATGGATGCCCCACTAAGGGGAAATGCCTGAATACAAGCTTTAAATCAGCTCCATATTCGCTCGTAAGACGCGTTAGCATCGATTGGGAGCTTGCACAAGCCGGGCATTGAAAATCCGCAAATTCGGTCAAAATAACCTTGGCTTCCTGCCCACCCTTTGAATATGCGCTTGGTCTATCAACCAAGGTCTCAGACACCGGTTCATTAGAACCATATTTAAACAATAAAAAACCGCCAATAACAACAATTATTCCGATAGCGGCTAATACTTTGTATTCTGTTGGTATATTTTTCATCTTACTTATTTTTATTAATAAAATAGAGGCCAAGCAGGAAAACAAAGGCCAGGAATGAGAGTAAGGGAATAGTAATAAAACCAAAGAGGCTCCAGGTCACTTGTGCACAAGGCACGCCAAGCGAGCATGTAGCCGCTCCTTCCGCTATAACTCCTTGAACTAGTAAGACTTGGTATAAACCGATTAGCGATCCAATACCGACCAAGGGTATGGCATAATCCCAGGCGTCACGAGTTTTCTTAATAATACCGACTATAAAGATAATAACAAGCGGATACAAGGCGATTCTCTGATACCAACACAACAAGCAGGGCTGCATACCCATAACCTCACTAAAGTATAAGCTGCCAACAAAGCCGACTAAAGCGATGCTTAGTCCAATATAGAGAGAATTGGCTCGTATAAATTTCAACATATAATATGAGTATATTTCTTTTAGTCAGTATATCGTATTTAGACAAAAATAAAAAACAGGCTATACTAAAGTAAATATGATACATTTTTCTTCTTATCGACATTGGCATTATAAAAACACCATTTTACTTTTAGTGAGTATTGTTGTTTTTATATTCTTAGCAGACACTCCTTTTGTAAAAGATATGATTGCTCAGATTGGCGACTGGGGCTATCTAGGTGCGGTTATCATCGGAATGCTGTCAGTTATGACTTTTACAGCAGCTCCCGCGTTAGTAATTTTGTATGAACTCAGCGGAACTCTTAACATATACGAATTGTGCATTTTAGCTGGTGTGGGTTCGGTACTCGGCGATTTTATTATATTTAGTTTTTTTAAGGATAAAGTTTTTAGTGAGTTAGAACCAATTATAACAAAAATTGTCGCAAAGCCTTTTATGCACATTTTCCGCACGCATTATTTTGCGTGGCTGACCCCAGTTATCGGTGCGATCATTATTGCATCTCCCCTGCCTGACGATTTGGGAGTGGGACTGCTTTCCGCAAGTAAAATAAAAAAGTGGCAGTTTATTATTTTGAGCTTTGTTTTAAATTCAATCGGGCTTTGGATTTTGATCAGCACGGCTCGAATTATTTTAGAATAATGAAATGAATTTCTGGCACTCACTCAAGCGTCCATTTTTTATTCTTGCGCCAATGGCTAATGTCACAGACGCGGCCTTTAGACGCGTAATTGCGACATACGGTAAACCCGATATTTTCTATACTGAGTTTGTTTCGGCTGACGGCTTAGCTTCAGCCGGGCGTGAAGCTTTGTTGATTGATTTAAAATATTCGGAAATTGAACGTCCGATTATTGCACAAATTTTTAGCGCCAAGCCTGATAAAGTTTTTGAGGCCGCTCAACTGATTGCTGAACTTGGCTTTGACGGCATTGATATTAATATGGGATGCCCGGATAAAAATGTCATGAAACAAAAAGCTGGTGCGGCGCTCATCCGGCAACCGGATCTGGCCCGCGAATTAATTCGTGCCGCGAAGGCTGGCGCACCCAATCTACCGCTCTCAATTAAAACGAGAATTGGTGATGGTAGAAATATTTTGAATGAATGGTTGCCGGTACTGCTTGAAGAAAAACCTGCCGCAGTAATTATCCATGCGCGCACCCGAAAAGAAATGTCTAAAGTTCCGGCGCACTGGGACACAATTAAAGAAGCTGTTAATATTGCCAAAGGTTCAGGAGTACTTATTGTTGGTAATGGTGATGTACTTGATTTAGCTGACGGACGCGCTAAAGTTGAAGCGACCGGTTGCGACGGAGTTATGCTCGGTCGAGCAATTTTTGGAAATCCTTGGCTTTTTACTGAAAAAATTCCCAGCGTTAAAGAAAGATTAGAAGCGATGCTTGAGCATACCAAATTATTTGATGAACTGCTCGACGCTCATAAATCGTTTCATATCATGCGCAAACATTACAAAGCCTATGCCAACGGCTTTGACGGCGCCAAGGAATTACGTATACAATTAATGGACACGGAGAACGTCGCTGACGTTGAAAAAATAGTTACAGACTATGTCAAGCATCTTTAGTAAAATTATCAATCGCGAAATCCCGGGTTATATCGTCTGGGAGAACGAACGTTTTTGTGCATTCCTCGATATTCGTCCCGTAAACCCCGGACACCTGCTTATTGTTCCAAAAAATGAAATAGGCTATGTCTTTGAAATGGATGATGCAGAATATACGGAACTGTTCCTTGTTGCAAAGCAACTATCAAAACCTCTTCAACAAGCAACCGATGCAAAACGTATTGGCATTGTTATTGAAGGATTCAGCATTGATCATGTTCATCTTCACCTTGTACCGATTAATAATGAGGGTGAGCTTGATCCTCATCGTGCCAAAGATGCAGTTGCCGCCGATTTAGAGGCTCTTGCAGAAAAAATTAAAAGTGCTATACTCACAAATTAGCAAGGAGAACTCACATTGAGTAAAAAAGAAATAATAAAGAATGTACTTTTCTTTTTAGTTATCGCGTTAGTTTTTGTGTTTATCATTATTACTGTCATAGATTTAGGAACTAAAAACTTTGACAAAATACAACACAAAAGCGCCAACTTAAAAGATTAAGCCCCACTTCCAACAGAAAGCGGGGCTTATTTTTATCTTAAAAAATGAACGTGTTCTAAATAGTTTTCACAAACCTTATACAATTTGTAAATAACAAAGATACAAAGAATGGCAATCAGAGACCTGGAAAGAACAAAGGTAAAAGTTAAGCTCTCGATAAAGACATCAAGTGAGGCGATTGAATCTATACCCACTAATCCTCTGAGCATTATACTCAAAAAAGTTGTGGTAAGCATAAGCAAGAGAACAACTAGTACGGCTTTGCGATAATAAATCGGTAACTCTTGCAAAAAAAAGTAAGAAAAGAGTGAAGCAAAACCAAGCACAATGAAACTAACTATAAATAAAGGATTAGGAACATTGATGAAACCAAGTTCTTCAAGCCAGAATAAGGTCCAGAACATAATTGTCGGCAAGGCTAAGAAAGGCAATAAGCGCCAAGGGGATTTTGCATAAGACCCGGCAGAAGAAAATATTGCCGGAGAATTATCGATAAATCTTTTGCTTATTTCTAATACAACGCAGATCGAAAAAATAATGAAGGTGTAGCCCCAATCAAAAACATTGTTTACAAAGAAAGAAAGTAAAATCAGGAGCGGCAGATAAGAAAAGATAAATGCCAACCTCATCAGCTTTTCAAAGTTTTTAGAATAAACTTTTTTTTGCATGATCAGTACTCCGATTGCGTAGCATATAAGACCAAAAGAAGCTGCTGCAAATGCCTGCCAAGGAGAAATGAATACACTGTCCGGCAGTAGTGCCAATAACAATGGCATAAAAAAGAATCCGATTCCGGTTAGGGAACCTAGGGTTTCGAACGGATTTTTATCCATGATATATCCTCCTTTATAGATATATATTATTTTTAAAGAACCTTTCTTTAGATATCTGCTATCCTAACTCTAGAGTTAAGACTTGTCAAAATTCTTTCTGTAAATGAGTGTGTCATAACCGTTAAGCACACGGTCTGCTTCGCTCACACCAAATTGTTTTAAAAATTCAAATAATTCAGTCTGCACCTTTTCCGGATCTTCATTTTCAGTAATCTTTTCAACTTCAACAAAATTTCCTAAATCTTCAACTTGATCCAAACATATCTCATAACCCTGATACATTGTCTTGCGGCGAACTTTATTAATACGTACCGCCTCAGAATATCCCATTAATAAAATGGCTTCGTGCATTTCTGCTGAATCGGCAATTTCTGTTTCTCGTTCAAAGCTATCAAGATCATTAATCCCGGTTTGTTTAACAGTAAAAATTGATTTTCCGTTTTGTTGTCTAATACGCAAAATATTTTGACCGTGCACCAGCTGATCGTAAGGTGTCTCAGTCTTAATATAAAACGTAATATCGTTTTGACTAAGCGGCTCTGACATAACACAACCTAAGGCCAGTAGTTTTTCTTCTACCTTTTTTAAGTCGTTAACACGAGCTTTAACTTCAATTTCTTGTCGCATATAAATATTATATCACCTTTTCAATAACTGCTGATCCGAGCAATTCATCACCCTTATAAAATACGGCTAATTGTCCCGGCGTAATCGCACGCTGGGCTTCTTTGAAGTTTATTTCTATTTTCTTATTTTTCAAAACAGTTAATTGAGCTTTATAAGCCGGGTGTCTATAACGAATACTAACTTCACAATTTTTCGGAATCTCTATTTTGTGAGTCCAGCTTATTTCTCCGACAACAAAGGTCTTTCTCCATAGCATCGAATCATGCGCATCATTACTCACAATCACCGTATTTTTCTTCCTATCAGTTGCTACAACATAATAGGGTCCCCTTCCGCCAATATCTAATCCGCCGCGCTGACCAATTGTATACAAAGGAAGACCTTCGTGTTTGCCTAATATTGTTCCTTTCACATCTACAATATTTCCGGCTGTCATTTTAATATTTCTACGCAACAAGTCTTGCACATCAATCTCACCGATAAAACAAATTCCTTGCGAATCAGGCTTGTTAAAAGTTGGCAGTTGTAATTTTTTTGCCAGAGCGCGAATTTGCGGTTTAGTATATTCACCAATCGGGAATAGGCTTTTACTTAGTTCTTTTTGTGTCAGCGTGCATAGAAAATAACTTTGATCTTTATTCGAATCCTTACCGCGCAATAGATGATAGATTCCTGAGCGATGAGCGATGCGAGCGTAGTGTCCCGTAGCAACGTAATCGGCGCCGAATTCCAAAGCTTTTTTCAAAAACAATTTAAACTTGATTTCTCGATTACACATAACATCAGGATTAGGCGTTCGGCCGGCCTTGTATTCATGAAAAAAATAAGCAATAACTTCTTTCTTATATTCTTTTTCAAAATTCCAAACATAAAAACGAATACCCAAAAGTTGAGCAACACGGCGGGCGTCTTCTAAATCCTCAGTCCATGAGCAGGAAAAATCTCCAACATCTTCCGACCAGTTGCGCATAAAAACACCAATAACCTCATAACCTTGTTTGATAAGCAAAGCAGCGGCGACTGATGAATCAACTCCGCCCGATAAACCGACAATAATTCTTTTGTTATTATTTCCAACGTTTAATTTTTTCATAGGTTACTTGTACCATATCATAGTGAAACATCTAAAAGCAAACATCGTTAAAGTAACCATGGAGGCAGTCGGACTCCATATATAATTAATATAATAATTAACAATATATGAAATACTCAAAATTAATAGCTGGCGGTACTTTAGTCGCTGTAACAGCACTAAGTTTGGCTTTTGCCCCAATCAGCTCCGCAACAAACGCGGAAATTAAGGGTAATGCAAAAACCGATGCCCAGCTTAATGCAAAAATTTCCAACCTATCAAAGCGTTTCAATTGGTTAACCAACTGGAGCGGTAATATAAATCTTAAAAATACTTTGAGCACAAGCCTAACAGTAAAAGGAAATGCTTCAGTAAAACAAAGTGGTCCATTATATAATGTGCGTATTAATTTAAAGGCTGAAAACTTTCCTCCAGTCACGACAGCAGCCGGAACTCCGTATGAAGTCTGGCTAGTCGCTGACACTGCTGCTGCAGCTCCAAATTCAGAACCAATGTATCAGCTAAGCTTGGGAGCAATGGTCCCAGACTCCAAAAATCGTGCTGAACTAAATTACACAGGTAAAATGGTTAATCCGAAAGTATATACTCGTATAGTAATTACACAGGAAACTCCTGGTGACACCGATCCCCGCCCTGGTACCGCTATCTTTTCAGCAGATCTCAACAGTTTAATCTTTAAAGAAGTAAGTTTGAAAACTACGCTCTTGGGAGCTTTCCAGGTGCCGAAGGTAGAAACTAAAGCAGTCGGTAAAGGTCAGTTCATTATTAACACACGGGATAATACATTAAAATATAATGTGAAAGTAACTGATTTATCCAGTGCTGAAACTGCTGCTCATATTCATGGACCGGCTCGTGCTGGTGCTAATGCCGGAGTGCTCGTTGAATTACCTAAAGGCAACAATATCAACGGGACCTGGACCTATGATCAATCATTAGAATCTTCGATTCTACGTGGTGACACATACGTAAATATCCATACGGAGAAATATCCGAATGGTGAAATCCGCGGTCAAATCGTCTTCTAAAGAATTAAAATTAAATAAAACACCCGTAGAGGCACGCCATGGCGTGCCTCTACTGTTTTTGCCTGATATAATGTTATAATGAATTATTAATACACATACATTTTTATGCAAAAATATTCTTTACCTGAATTAGGCTTTGCCTTCAATGCCCTTGAGCCTTTTATTGATGCCGAAACTATGGAAATCCATCTCACTAAGCATCATCAAACCTACGTTGATAAATTAAATGCGGCTTTAGAAAAATTTCCTGAACTCTATAACACTCCCCTAACTGATCTTATAAAAAACCTTGATTCAATTCCAGAGGAAATCCGAACAGCGGTACGTAATCACGGCGGCGGCCATCTGAATCATTCATTCTTCTGGACAATACTAAAGATTAATAATGGGGCTGGTCCTGAAGGAGTTTTATCAGAAATGATTAACCGTGACTTTGAAAGCTTTGAAAACTTCAAAACACAATTCACAGAAGCTGCCACGTCGAATTTTGGATCAGGCTGGACTTGGCTTGTAAAAAATATGAGTGGGGGCTTAAAAATAATTTCTACTCCAAATCAAGATAGTCCCTTATCTCTTGGTTTAACTCCAGTTATCGGACTTGATATCTGGGAGCATGCCTATTATCTTAAGTATCAAAACAAGCGAGCTGACTATATTGCCGCCTTTTGGAATATTATTAATTGGCAGAAAATTCAAGAAAACGTACAGTAATAGAAGGTGTTTGACAACGAATCGTAAACTTGTTAGATTTTAAATGTTTGTAAGTGTCTCGTTCACGTTTACGCGGTTTTCCGCCTTCCCAAAAGCCTAGCGGTTTCTTGAGAATCACATGACGAAGGTCGCCTTACAATTTAATTCTTAAGACAATCCTAGCTATGGCTAAGAAACTCTTTGTCGGCGGAATCCCTTTTGCTTGTACTAATGATCGTTTGCGCGATCACTTCGCACAGGCCGGTACTGTAGAATCAGCTTCCATTATCATGGATCGCGCTACAGGTCGTTCAAAAGGATTCGGTTTCGTTGAGATGACTACTGATGAAGAAGCTGCTAACGCAGTTGCTACATTGAATGGTTCTGACCTTGACGGTCGCTCCATCAATGTTTCAGAAGCTCGTCCAATGGCTGAACGTCCGGCTCGCGACAACAACCGCCGTTGGTAATTACCTCGGTATTAAAAACCCGTCTAGATTTCTAGGCGGGTTTTTGTTTTGAGTAAAAAAAGAGGTAGCACTGTCCAGATGCTACCTTTGAATATAGGAGGTATTTCTTATGTCGCTTTAAAACAATTTTATTTCCAATCAGAAATTGGTGTGCGTGAATCATTTAAGATTCTCGTTTTAAAACCGCCATACCAATTTATTGGCACAGTTGTTTTACCATCTTTAACCGGTAAAATTGCGGTAGTATTGTCAGCGAACAGTACTTCTATTAATTCAGCATCGCATGCTAAGTAAACTTTGCCGCATGGATTTGTTGGATCTGCTGAAACCATAGTAACTGTATTTGACTGGTTTGATTTCGCATCATCTTTTGCTGAAAAGCTGAATGCTGCGAAAGCTCCGATAAATACTACTGCTAAAACTGCTAAGATCAATGATTTCTTCATGTTATTTTTTCTCCTAAAGAAAAGTTTTAAATTTATTGTTAAGAATCTATCCCCCATAGCCGCAGCTGATGAGCGACAGGTTCTTAACAATAAATCTGGAGAAATGTAATGTACTGTGATAATCATATAATAGCATATATATCATATCTTGTCAAGAGCATAACAAAAAAATAGCCATTTTTTGGCTAATATTAAATAAATAACTATCCAATTTTTATAGCTTATTGTCAATAGCTATGAGCTAAAATTATAGCTAAAGCCGCTGCTACGTTTAATGATTCGAGTTTGGCACTATGCGGCACTGCCAGAGATTCTCCTTTAATTGTAAGATTTATCCCCTGCCCTTCTGATCCCGCAATGATAATAACTTTGCCTTTTTTAGGGAAACTGAATTTCTTATCTACTTGCGTGGCTTTTTTATTATTTTCCAACCTATATACTATGCCCTGAATCTCGGCAATCGTTTCGGGGGCGTCATCACGTTTAACTGATAACCACGGCACTGAAAAAAATGCTCCAGCAGAAGCTCGCACTACTTTAGGATTTGAAGGGTCAGCTGACTCAACCAATAGTAAAGAGGCATTAAAGCCGAGGCACAATCGCAGGATAGTCCCAACATTTCCGGGATCTTGTACTCCATCAAGAACTACAATAATATTATTCTTCTCGATATCCTTAAGCTCAGATACAGGAATGCGAGCAACGGCAGCTATCGCCTGGGGAGTTTCTGTACTAACGAGTTGTTCAAATTTTATCGAATCTTGTGGTGTAAATGTAAATTCAATAAACTTCTTTGCTTCCGCAACATTCTTCTCACCTTCTACAAGACAAAAACCGGATTCGGTCCGGCCCTTCTTGGTATTAAGTGATCTAATTAAAGATTCTTGTGCGTGAGTTAACATATTAAACGTTAGAATATTTGCGCACGGCAACTAAACTAGCAGCGATGTTAATCAAAGCCGCTCCAGCAAATTGAAGTATAAAGAATTGAATAAAGTTTGATTGGAAGTAACCTATGATATTAAAATTATAATTCATAAAGAAAGTTTCAAGATATGGCTGCAAGAGCGAAAGAAAACTGTAGAAAATCACCGTTGTCAGTACTAACCCTATGAGCGTATAGATGAGGCTTGAAATAATAAACGGTGCTCTGATGAACCAATCAGAAGCTCCAACTAAACGCATAATACCTATTTCAGTCCGATGCGTATAAATCGCCACGCGAATTGTATTATAGATAACCAATAAAGTAATAAAGATAAACAAAATACTAACAACGAATCCGGCCTGACTTACTCTATCAGTAATCATATTAATTTTCGCTAATAGCTCCTGATGATCAGTAAAATTGCGACTTTCAATTACCGGGCTAGAGAGTCTGTTTAATTCTGCGATTAAACTGTCATATTTATTCACATCATGCGGACGAATAATCAAGCTGGGCGATAAGGGATTAACGTCCAATTCACGCAAGGCCTCAAGAATATCAGGATTATTTTGATGTTTGGATTGAAAATCCTCTAAGGCCTGCTGTTTTGAAATGTAAACAACCTCTCGAACATTCTCTATCGCAGAAATTTGCGCACGAAGAGCAAGTATGTCGCTCTCGGCCGCATCGGTTCTCAAATACAAACTTACGTCAATCTTGTCGCGCACCGTATCAATCGCAGCACGACTGATAACCTGCACTGAAAGTAAAAGGTTAACCGAAAAGAAAGCTAGAATCAAAATTATAATAGTAACTAACGAAAGCCAGACATTTCGGGCAATATCTTGAAAACTGAACTTAGTTGCTCGCCACAATGAAATTAACATATTACAAAATATATTTTCCAACAACTTGGTCAGAAATTACTCGACCGTCATGCAATGTTATAACCCGGCGTTTTAAACGATTAACAATATCCCTATTATGGGTGACTAAGACCACGGTTGTACCAAACTCATTTATCTTTTTAAGCAAATCAATAATTTCTTGCGCATTAATCGAATCAAGATTTCCAGTCGGTTCGTCCGCTAATAATACCTTGGGCTGATATACTAAGGCACGCGCAATTGCGGCACGTTGCTGCTCTCCTCCGGAAACTTCGTTAGGATAACGCTTCATTTTTGCACCGAGTCCTACTATCTTCATAACTTGCGGAACAATGGATTTAATTTTGGCAGTCGGTTTACCCGCGACCTCTAAAGCAAACGCAACGTTTTCGTAAAGAGTTTTTTTAGGTAAAAGTTTAAAATCTTGAAAAATAACTGCAACTTGTCGACGTAAAAAAGGAATCTGACTCTTAGTCAAACGAGTAATATCCCAATCACCTATTTTAATATGTCCCTCACTCGGTCGCTCTTCACCAATTAAACAACGCACCAATGTAGTTTTACCGGTGCCCGATTGTCCAACCAGCGAAACAAACTCACCCGGTTTTATTGTAAGAGAAACGCGGTCAAGCGCTTTAATGTTAGGTGGATAAATTTTGGAAACATTCTCGAGCGATATCATGTTATAAACGTTTACTGGCAAAGTTTAAAAGACTTTTTGTGTCATCAATACTTGATTGTCGAGACGGCTCCCCAAATACGATAACAATCAAATTCTTATTTTTATCGGTCGGCCACTTAGTTACTAGGCAGTGTCCGGCTTCGGTAAGATAGCCGGTCTTTGAACCAAGTAATCCTGAACCTTTTTCACGGGCAATAAAATTCGTATTCTTAAAACTTCGTGCAATTTTTTTGTTGACACTGGTAAAGGAATACGAGCTTTGTATCGTTGCTTCTGCAATGACAGGATTTAAAAATGCGTCTCTTGCTATTATAGCATAATCACTGGCGGTCGTAACATTTTCTGTTGATAAACCAGTCGGTTCAACAAAGCGAGTGCGGGTTGCACCTAATTCTTTAACCCGACTATTCATTCGCGCAATAAATGCCGGTCGCGATAAACCGGAAATTCGCACTAATGTCTCAACGGTATTATTAGTTGAGCCAATGAGCGAGGCATAGACTAAATCTTTTATCTTTACTGTTTCTTTATCTTGTAAACGTAGTCGCGCACTTTGATTAGCCGGCACATACAGATTATTCAACTCTTCATCTTTAACTGAATAGGCTACGACCTGATTAAAATCAGGTTTTGTTTCAAGAAAAATCTTAACGGCAACAAGTTTAGTTAGACTTGCCAAAGGAATAACACTGTCCGGAGCTTTACTCCAGAGAATTTTTTTATCGGCACTATTAAAAACCAAAGCACTAGTCGCAGAAATAACGGGCTCGCCGTTAAGGTCTTGTTTAGCTACAGCTGCAGCGGGTTTGTCATCATTCAATACTTCGACCAAAACTTGCATTGTCCCCTGTCCCAGATTTCCTAAGCGTTGAAAGGCTACAGCGTCAAGATCAATAACACGGTTTGGATGTTTAGCTCGGTCCGGTCCGTAATCATTTACAACAACATCAACCGACTTTTTATTATCCTTATTAATAACGCGCAAACGAGTGCCTTTGGGAAAGTCGGGCGACGCCGCAAACAAACCGTTTTTATAACGATACCAACTCGCTTCTCCTTTAGCTAACTTGGTATTACTTTCAAAAATCGCCAAACGAACAAATGGCATCGTCAGATAAGTACTGATTAAGCCTTTGGCAAAATTCTCATTGGTTGGTAGAGGCCTCCAGTTGCCCGGAAAATTCTTATCGAAAAAATAGATCTGTTTATAAGCAGCCGAGCCTGAGCTCACAAGGCTTAGATAATAACGACCAGCAACAAACGCTGCTGCCGGAATATCAATTTGATACATGATCGGTGTTGCCTTAAAACCCGCTGGTGGAATCGTATCTTCGTGAATCTCACTTAACTTAATAACGGTCGCGGCCTTAAGTCGTCCAGCCGGGATGCCAACTTGCAAGCGTGATTCAAAAGGCGCAAATGAAAAATCCCGCTCTAAACCGTTTTGCCCGATACTCGCTTCGAATTGAAAGCTAGTAGAAGGTTCTTCGGCTTGAACCGGGATGATATTTAAAAATAGAATGCTCAAAAATAATGTGAAGGCTATGTATCGTTTCATGTATGTTAAAATAAAAAATCAACTTAAGTTGACGGCAATAATACTATGCAATAACATTATACCATAACTACTAACAAATAATAAATTCACGCTAAGATAAGGTAAAAACTTGACTATATTACAAAGCTTGTTATTATCAAGAAGCTTGCCTTCTGATGCGAAGCGAAAGAAGGCCGACCTAGCTCAACTGGTAGAGCAACGGTATCGTAAACCGTAGGTTATGGGTTCAAGTCCCATGGTCGGCTCATAGTTATTTATAAAAAATAAAGGAGGATCCGTGTCAGGACGAAACGATTACCCAGTTTTCATTCAATGGAATGAAGAAGGAACATCATGTATCGTGCATCTCAATGACGGCACTGAGAGTGAAAAACTAGATTCAAAAGAAGCGGCGCTTGATTATATTCAACTTGCGTATAGCTGTGATTACATGAATAAGCAAACAAAAAACAAACTCTTCGATGAGATTCTCAAAGATAAAGATATACTCGATACAAAACACGAAGCGATGACAAAGTGGGTGTCCGTGACCATGAGGAATTAAACAAAAGGGACCAGAAGGTCCCTTTTACTATTGACAAACCTTTTATTTTATTATATAGTCGTATATAAATAAAAAACATTTAAACGGAGGAAAAAAATGCGTTCATTACTAATTGGTGCTGCTGCATATCTAAAGATCATTAGAAAATATGATTTTGTTGATACTGAAGCAGTTGCTGTTATAGCTTTTAGCAAGGGTGACTATAGCGAACCTTTTTATAATAAAGAGGCGGGCATTGCAGTAGTTGAAAAATCACTTAAGAATCATAATATTATTAAGGAAGAAGCAACTTTCCTAAAAACACAAATTATCGATTCAAAGATGATGGATAGACCCACAGACGCTCTCGACGAGGCCTTTGAGGATCTTAAAGAACGCGTCAAACACATTAAAAACAACCACGTTGATTTGGCTTCAGAGGATGGAAAGATTTTCTTTCAGGCTATACTTGGAGAAAATTCCAATGAAGGTCCTGTTATTAATTAAGTTAAAAGCGAATTTGTACTTTATAATAAAAAGGGTTATACAACCCTTTTTATTTTTTGAAAAAATATTTTATCCAATTGCCGAGATTACCCGTTAAGCGCGCTTCCGTAGGTTCAGCGGGCGGAGCCGGCGGCAAAGCAAAAACATCTGTCGCTGAACTATTAGTATTTTCGTCTTCAGGACGTCCTTCAATCACAGCGACTTCTTCTCCGGGTTTTTTATAATTTAGCTTGGTGCGCGCCTCTTCTTCGACAAACTGATCGGATTGCATATAATCCAAAACTTGTTTGAGACTGGAATTTTTATGTTCAAGATCATTAACTTGCTGTTCAAGCTCCGCTACTTCTCGATCAATCGCCCGTTTCTGTCGCCAATTCTTAGTGAGAGGCACAGCAAACACTGCCAGAAGTCCCAGCAATAAAAGCGTCACAAGAAATTGTCGGCTGAATATCAGCTTAAGTAAATTCATAATAATCGAGCTCTTTCATTTTGCTCCAGCTTCATCAGGGCCTAGATTAAGCATTGGCCTTAATTACAGTGGGGTTTTCTCTGCCAAGCAAAGAAAGCGACAGATTATACTAGACGCGAGACGAATCCGGCTTCTACTATAATCTAACGCATTTAACCCCCTAGCGATCCTCCTATTACTCACGAGTAACAGGAAAAGAGATGTGCCAATCTTATAAAGTTTGATCCAAAACTTAATTCCAGGATTAACAAAGCTGGGGCGAAAAGAAAGAGCTTTATATTAGTATCTTAGCACAAAAAAACCGCCCAGAAAAGGGCGGTTTTTAAGATAAATTAAATATTTTATTTCTTGATTGAATCTAAATTCATGTCGTACAAAATATGTTCCTGGTTTGAATTATATGTGATAATCTCAGAGTCATTAAACCAAATTTTTATTTCGCGTTCAGCTTCTTCAGGCTTATCCGAGCAATGGATAATATTTCTAACGGCTCGTCCCGCTACTCCGGCCAAAGCATATGAATCAAGACTGAAATCACCGCGAATCGTACCGACGCCGGCAGTGATTGGCTCAGTGGTACCAACTAATTTTGTAACAACTGAAACAGCTGCGTTACCTTGAGCTATCATACAAACTACTGGTCCGCAGGTCATAAAATCAACCAACTGACGAACAATATCTTTACCGTATTCCATAGGTTCTTTTGTCACAGGCAAACCTTGCTTGGCAAATTCCTCAGCAATACCCGTACCTTTTTTAATAAACCAGGCATCATCCTTATTATAGTGAGTCCAACACTGGTCTTCGGTCGCCATAATCATTTTTAAAGCAGTAATTTTAAGACCGGTTGCTTCAATTCGGGAAATGATTTCGCCAAGAAGCGATCGTTGAATGCCGTCGGGCTTAACGATAATAAAGGAACGTTCTGTTTTAGGATCTTGAGCCATACAATATTATCTAATAATAACTACCCCGATTATAGCGATGAACAGCCAATTAAGCAAGTCCCGTCCTTAAACAAATTAACGCCGTTGCTAAAGAAGCTGATACTTCCCTCTTGGTCCGTTCTAAAGAGTTTAATACCCAATCTCTCTAAACGCTTAACAATAAGTAGGGTTGGGTGTCCGTAGCTGTTGTCTTTACCGGCTGACGCAATAGCGTAACGTGGCTTAACTAGATTTAAAAAATCTTCTGTAGAGCTTGTGTCAGAGCCATGATGCCCTAGTTTTAACACTTCGGCTTCTAGCTTGGCTTTATTTGTCACAAGCTGTTGTTCAACCGGTTTTTCAGCATCGCCTGTAAACAAAAAATCAATATCTCCATAACTTAATTTAAAAACAATTGATGCATCATTAGCTGTGCCAATTTTTTTATCAATCATTGAGCTCTCGGGAAAAATTAAATCAAAATTAACTCCATCAATTTGAAAGTCTTGGCTCCAGGGTCGTATCACGGTGGAAGGCTCATCGCTAACAAGTTCTAACAATTCTTTATAAGACGATTGATGAGCCGGATAGTCAGTTGCCATAAATGCTTTCACATCATAACGCTCAAACACCGCCGCTAAACCTCCGTAGTGATCATCGTGCGGATGACTCACCATTACAAGATCAATCTTTTTTTCCCAAAACGGTAACTCTTCTCCGAGTCGCCGTAAAACACTGGTATTACTAGTTCCGCCGTCTACCAAAATTGTCTTACCATGCGGTGTTTGAATAAGTGCCGCGTCACCTTGTCCCACATCTAAAAAAGTAACTTCTAGACGCTCATCTTCTTGATATAAAAAATAAAACGCCGTTGCAACAATGACAATACAAAGTATTGCCAACGCCGCAAAGCGTCTTATCCCCTCCTGTCTTGTCATAGCTTATAAATTTTTGGTCAATGCGTCGCTGAGTGTTTCCTTTTCTTGCACTCCAGTGAAACGTTCTGCCGGTTCTCCGTTCTTAAACACAATCAAAGTTGGGATACTCATTACTCCGTATTGGCGAGCAATTTCGATTGCCTGATCAGTGTCTAATTTTCCAACAATAGCTTTGCCTTCCATGTCATGAGCGACTTCATCAACAATTGGAGCTTGAGCCTGACACGGACCGCACCAAGGCGCAAAAAAATCAACAAGCACTGGTTTTGATTTGGATACTTCCAAAACTTCAGTAGCAAAATTATCTTTAGTAAACTGTGTGGCCATATAATTATATTTAGTATAAGTACAGGCAATTATATCATGATTAGATCAGCTTGCCAAGAACCTTTTAGCTCGGATTTTTCTATGAAAAGTAATGGCAAAACGGTGAGCTTCGTCGCGTACTCGCTTGATTAAATGTAGGGCCGGCGACGCCAACGGTAGTTCTAAAGCCTTAGCCTCACCCGGAAAATAAATCTTATCTGGCGCCTGAGAACTTCGAAGACCTTCGCCCTTGGTAATACCAATAAAGGTAATATCTTTTTTATATTTTTTTAATAATTTTGAAACAACATTAAGTTGCTGTTTACCGCCGTCAATAATCATTAGGTCAGGCAGCGGCCAATCATTATTTAAACGGCGTTCCATAATTTCTGCAATCATCTGTACATCACCTTTTTTTCGATCAGTAGAAAATTTTCCAACGATTTTAAATTTACGATATTCATTTTTATCAGCTTCCCCGCCGTTAAAAACTACCATTGAACCGACAGCGGCCTTACCAAAGGTATTTGAAATATCATAACCTTCAATACGTTGCGGAACTTTCTTCAAATTCAATACTTTAGCGAGTTCAATAACATCATTGGCATATTTCTCTCCGACGCTCAATACCCGTGTATTATCTAAAACTTGCTGTAAATACATTTGTTTTTCCGGAGGCAGTGTTTTAATAACACTTTTCTTTTTTCCTTCAAAAAATAAAATCAATGGTTTAATAACTTGTTTTTCATATTCTTTTAGAGAAACTTTTTCTCCACAGGGTCCAAGACATCGTCCCACCTGATAATAAAAACATGGCTTCTTTTGAATCTTTTTCATTGCGCAATACTGCCAAATTTTTCGCAAGGCTTTTAAAGTTTCTTTAACAGCCAATCCCGAAACAAAAGGTCCGTAATATTTTCCTGCCTTGCCTATTGTACGGGTCAAGAATACTCCCGGAATTTCATCTTCCAGCGAAATATGGATATAGTTAAAACGCTTATCGTCGCGCAACATGACGTTGTAATACGGCTGATGCTTCTTAACTAAGTTAGCTTCAAGCAATAAGGCTTCAATTTCTGAATCAACGTCAATCCATTTAATTCTATATATTTCCTTAACCATCTTCGCTTTCATTGGAGTATGACTGGTTCCGGCGCGCCAATACGAAGAAACACGACTGCGTAGATTCACCGCCTTGCCTATATAAATCAATTTCCCTTGCTTGTTAAAATACTGATAACAGCCGGGACTTTGAGGAATTTCTAATTTTTTAACATCTTCGAGGGTCATACAACTTGATTATATCGTATATTTAAACAACTTGCCTAAAATAGACTCATGGGTTAGACTAAAATCATATGAATTTACGAGGATTTAGCTTTAATTCTTCATTTACATTTCCCTTTACACTGAAGGGTCTATGGTAAGGCGTTTTTAAGCTAATACCACTAGACCCATGAATGGGTCTTTTATTTTTCTATCAATATTATTTAAATATATGAATATGTACGAAGCGCCACATTTGCAGCGCCACAACTATACAACCGACATGAGCGAACAGGAGAAACTGTTTGCCGAGTTAAACGCGAAAAGCGATCCGGAAAGCAGGCGTTTGCAGCGCTATATTGCGATTCCTGATTTAAGCAAAAAAGATGGATCACCGGTTAAGGCGATTACTGAACGCGTTATCAACCTACCAAGTTTAAAAAATCTTGATTTAATCGAAACTCCCGAAGTCATTACTCCGGAAATTGTCTTCGATCTCTTTAACTTCCCGAAAGATCACCCGGCGCGCACTGCCTCTGATTCATATTTTATTGATGAAAATCATATCTTGCGTCCGCATACTTCCCTCATGTGGAAGTACTATCTTGATATACCGGAAGTTCGCGAGCGTCTTGAAACCCATGGTTCAATCGGCGTATTAAGTTATGGCAAATGTTATCGTCGCGACGAAATCGATTGGCAACATTATAATATCTTGCACCAAATCGACGGCTTCTTTGTTATTCGAAAAGATATTAAAACTTTAGATCAAAAAGATCTAGAAGCAATTTTAATTGAAGTTTGCGAAGCTTTGTACGGCAAAGATGTTAAATACACTTTTGTTGTTGATCACTTCCCCTACACTGATCCGAGCCTTGAGATGAACATTGAATTAAACGGACAGATGGTAGAAATTCTCGGTGCCGGAATCGCACATCCCAATGTTATAAAAAATCTCGGCATTGATCCTGAAAAGTATAATGCCTGGGCTTTTGGTTTCGGCTCTGACCGTTTAGCCATGATCAAACAACAGATCCCTGACATTCGTCTTTTATATTCTGAAGACGAACGTGTTACTAAACAATTAGCTGATCTAGATCACGTTTTTGAAGCGGTTTCTAAATATCCGCCGATAACCCGCGATATTTCCTTTATCGTTAATAAAGATTTTGATTTGAACGCGTATTATGAATTAATTCGCGAAATTGCGGGGACTGAAATGACTGAAGAAGTAAAGCTCTTGGATACTTACGAAAACGAAGAAAAATTTGGTAAAGATAAAATTTCTTATACTTTCCGCACTGTCTATCGATCATTAGACAGAACGCTTACCAGTGAAGAGGTTGATGCAAAACACAAAAAATTAGAAGAAGTCACGATAGAAAAATTTGGAGCGGTAGTTCGATAAATTACATTTCCTCAACAACTTCTATACCCAAGAGATTCAAGCCTTGTTTAATCACTAACGAAGCTGATTTTAATAAGGATAAACGTGCGGCGCCGATCTCCTTTTCTGCTTTTAACACCGGGACTGCATGATAATAATCATTCAACGATTGCGCTAATTCAAAAATATATTTGGCAATTTCTACCGGATCTTTCTTTTCTCCGGCGTTCTTCACGATTTGGGGATACTGACCCAGTTTCACGATAATATTTTTCTCCTTAGCATCCTGCAATAATCCCAGGCTTGCTTTAGTTTTCTTAAATGCACTCGAGGCTTTTCGGGAAATGCTTTGAATACGCGCGTAGGTATATTGCAAATAAGCGGCAGTAAATCCTTCAAAACGTAAAGCTGTATCAATATCAAACGTAATAGACTTTGAAGACGCAACTTTAACCATTTCAAATTTCAAAGCTCCGAACGCGACTGCGCGTGCAACAGTATTAATTTGTTTTGTATTCCAATCAGTATGTCGCTGACTGATTTCTTCTTTAGCTTTATTAATGGCCATCTCTTTCAAATCTTCGTAAGGAATAATGTTCCCAGTTCGCGATGACATCATACCTGAAGGTAATTTTACAAAGTCATAACCCAAATGTTCAAAATGTGCTTTAACACCGTATAATTCTAATAACTTAAATAATTGATCAAAATATAAACCCTGACGAATATCAACGACATACAGTGACGTATCAAGTTTATATTTTTGTACCTTGGCAATAGCTAAAGGTAAATCTGCTACGGGATATAAAGCGGTTCCGTCAGAACGTAGTACAACCAATACTGCAAGATTATATTTTTCTAAATCGGCAATAACAGCGCCCTGACTGTTTTTTAAAATCCCTTTGGCCTTTAAATCAGCAACAATTTTTAAACCTTGTTTAATAAATTCATTTTCGTAAAAAATAGTTGAGAACTTAACGCCAAGCTCTTTATAAATACGATCAAAGTGATCAATATTCCATTGTCTCGTTTTCTTCCACAGCGAATACATTTCTCCGCGACGAGTTTCAATCGCTTTCATCACTTCTGAAACTTCATCCTTTGCTTCGGGACGCTCTTCGATTTGCTGGGTTGATTCGGCGTACTGACGACCCAAAAAATAACCCTTATTATCAATCCCTTTCTTTAAAATAGCTTGAGCTTCAGTATTATGCTTATGGTAGAGCCACCACAAGGTCTTAGCGACGTGAATACCAAAATCGTTGATATATGAGACCGGAAAGACTTTCCAGCCGTTAGCAGACAATATTCTGTTTACCGCATCGCCATAAGCAATATTTCGCAAATGACCAATATGAACCTCTTTGTGCGTATTAGGATTAAAATACTCAATCATTAAACGCTTAGCTCCGGCATCTTTGTTGGAGCCGTAGTTCATTTTATGTTTATCAATATCTTTTAAAATAAACTCATACGCGGCAGAGTTCAAAAAGATATTTACATAAGGCCCAGCACTAGAAATACTGCCTAGCCATTTTATATCAATACTTTTTTCAGAGATTTCTTTGGCAACTTCTACTGGATTTTTTTCTAAATGTTTAGCTAGGGCAAAACATGGCAGACTAATATCTCCCAATTCCGGATTTGGCGCAGCTACAAAATCAACAGCATTAATCTGCACTTTTAAAAGTCGACTGATCTCAGCCGCTATATCGTGTTTAATTGTATCTAGCGCGTACATAATAATTTACTGGATCCTGAATCAAGTTCAGGATGACACTTCGTGTCATTTAATAATTTTCCTGAATTCTCTTTTGCCTTTTTGCACAATTAAACCCGCAGCCGGAATTTCTACTTTAAAACTCGGGTCTTTTATAACTTGTGTATCAAGTTTAATTCCACCTTGTTCGATTAAACGACGCGCATCGCTTTTGGATGTTGCCAATTTAATCTCAACCAACAAATCAACTAAACTCATGTCATGCGTCTTTATTGTTTCCATAGTATCAGGCACTTCTTTATTCTGAATTGTTTTTACAAAATGCGCTTCCGCCGCATCAGCTTTTTTTACGCCGTGATAGATTTTAGTAATTTCATGCGCCAACTTCATTTTGAAATCGCGCGGATTTAAAGTCGTGTTAGTCAGACGTTCTTGCACTTTCTTTACTTCCGGCCAACTTAACTGAGTACAGAGTTCAAAGGCCGTTGATAGTATATTGTCAGGCCAAGACATTATTTGGCCGTACATATTTTCCGGTGTTTCATCAAGATTAACGATATTACCTTCAGTCTTTCCCATTTTCTTGCCCTCTGAATCTACCAACAGCTTCCCAACAATAACAAATTTTTCTTTCCCCTTCATGGCTTTCATTAAATCTCGTCCAGCTAACATATTAAAGGTCTGGTCGTTTCCCCCGACCTCTCCATCAATGTCCATAATTACAGAGTCATAACTCTGAATTAACGGATACAAGAACTCACTAAGGTAAACAGGCTTTTCTTCTTTCAGGCGTTCTTGAAACATATCGCGCACAATCATCTGCTGTACCGTAAAGTAAGAACCGAGTTTAACAAACTCTTCAACAGGCATTTTATCGTACCACTTGCTGTTATATCTTATTTCTGCGGCATTCGAACCGGAAAAGCTTAACCAAGCCGAAGCTTGCTTCTTCCAGGTTTTTGCATTTTCCTTAACGGTTGCGCGATCAAGTTGTTTGCGCGCCGCTTTCTTGTCAGTCGGATCACCAATCATGCCGGTAAAATCTCCGACCAAAAAAATAATACTGTGACCGAGTTTTTGCAACTGAGCAAGCTTAGCAAGCTGAATCGCATTGCCGATATGCAGAGATGCTGCGCTCGGGTCAAAGCCGCAATAAAAGGTCAATTTCTTGTCCCCTCTAAGCACTTTTTCCAAGGTTTCGACATTGGGATAGACCCGTTCTACGCCTCTTTGGAGAATTTCTTGTATATTCATAGTATTTTCAGTATATCTGAGCATTGCCGAAAAGTCCATTTTCACCAAATACAAAAATCCTCCGAAAAACGGAGGATCTTTGTTCCAAATTAAAAACTATTTCTTGCGCTTAGCAGCTTTACGCTTCTTAGCGGCTGGACGCTTTTTGGCGGCCTTCTTAACAGTTTTCTTTACGGCTTTTTTCTTAGCGGCCGGGCGTTTCTTAGCTGCCGGGCGCTTCGCTTTTTTCTTAGCAGGCATAGTGTCACCCCCTTTCATAGAAATGATCGCGCGAGTAACCTCGCTCATGTTTTAAAAATCATTTCGTACTATTAATTATACCAAGAATCAGCACACAAAACAATAAAACAAAAGAAAAAATGTGTTAAGTCGCAAAAAGATAAAAAAAATTAAAAAAAATTTATTAATTGCACAATTTTTTTATTTTTTTGTAAAAATGGCTTATTTTTTACTAAAAATTAAATATAATAAAAAAAACTAAAATACTTTGCAAAAAATATTTTTTTATCGCGCAAAACATAAAAAATTAAAATAAAAAGTTATCAACAGTTTTAAAGATCAAAAACATCAAAAATAGCTTTTTGACACAAATGGCTCGTGCGTTGCTATACGAGCATATTTTAGATACAATTAATATATATGATAAATCCTAAACGCCCGAGCGGTTTCAACGAATTGTTACCCGCCGACCAATTAGCTTTCAATGCAATGGTCGCAATTATTAAAATGTCGTATGAACAATACGGCTATGCGCCGATTGAAACACCCGCTTTAGAATTGTCGCAAGTACTATTGGCAAAAGAAGGTGGTGAAACTGCTAAACAAGTCTATCGCTTTACTAAAGGCGATACTGATTTGTCTATGCGTTTTGATTTAACAATTCCCCTCGCCCGCTACGCCGCTGAACACTATAATGATCTCGCTTTCCCGTTTCGACGTTATCAGATTCAAGAAGTGTGGCGTGCGGAAAAAGCACAAGCAGGACGTTATCGACAATTTTATCAGTGCGACATTGATACTCTTGGTTCAAAGAGTCCGATGGCGGATGCTGACACAATATTAGCAATGCGTAGTGCTTTACATTCCTTAGGCCTAAAAGATATTATTTTTAAAATAAGTCATCGCGGATTATTAACCGGACTTTTGGAAAATAAGAAATTAATTAAAAATACTACCGCCGTTTTGCGCGCCGTTGATAAACTGGATAAACAAGGCGTTACGGGCGTCATGAATGAATTAGTTGATAACGACATTCCGAAACAAGCCGCAACGGATATAATAGAGTTTGTTAAAAATTCCGGAACAGCTAAAACAATATTTTCTTTTCTAAAAACTCTAAACATTCATTCAGAGCAATTTACTCAGGCTGTAACTGAACTAGAAATGATTGATAAACTTCTGCATGCAGCCGGAATGAAAGCGAGCGAATATGTTTTTGATTTATCTATTGCTCGCGGACTTGATTACTATACTGGCATGGTGTTTGAAACAATACTTACTAAATATCCAAAAACCGGAAGTATCTGCGGAGGTGGACGTTATGACAATCTGCTTGCTTCTTACCGCAGAGATCCAATTCCCGGAGTCGGTGCTTCAATCGGTTTATCTCGACTCTTTGGCGCATTAAAAGATACTATTGATAATGGTCCAGCTAACCCGGCAAACGTAATTATTCACGCACTTGGAGAAGATGCTCAAGTGTATTCCTTAGAAATTGCTAATACGTTACGGAAAAGTGGTTTAAATGTTCTTGTGTATCCGGGAAGCGCTAAAATCGACAAGCGTTTTGCTTATAATGATAAACTTGGTATTCCTCTCGCGATTCTCTGCGGTGGTGATGAAGCTGCAAAAAGAACTGTTACTATAAAGAACCTAAAAACCGGTAAACAAATCAACGTTCCGCTGGCTAAAGCAAGCGCCACCATAAAAAAAGTTTTATAAAAGAAACGGATAATAAAATAGTATAAAAAAACAGCCCCGAAGGGCTGTTTTTTACTATTCAAAACCTAACTACTATTCAAAACGAAAACTGGTTGTTAACCTATCAAACAACACAATGTCTGCAGCTTTCCGACTATTAATATAAATATGGAAAATTTGATTTCCTCTTTTTAATATAACAGCGTAACCCCCTATCATCGCTTGGACCTCTACTCGTATGGCCGCTACCCCATTAATAGTAATGTCTTTACGATTCACATATCTTGTATCTGACTGCTTCTCCATATCGTCAAGATATTCTTTTATACTTTTGTTAAAAGTACGCACCTCAACACCGCCCTCACCACTAGTACTGGTAGCCTTAACACCAAAAAAAGAATTCAGCTTAGCATTCTGGTTCATAGAAACATTCCACTGCGACGGGTACTTAAAGCTGTAGTCACCCGCATTATTGTAAAATCTTAACCATTCCGCTGTTGCTGATGATATAAATCGAAATGAATCCATTATCCGATAAGCTAATTTTCCATCCGCAGAACCTTCATGCACACTGATCATGAAATTTTTTCCGTCCTTTAAAGCACACATTGTAAAAGCATATTGTAAATACGGTCCGTCTAGAGCCGGACCACGATAAGCCGCAGTCGTACCAATCATAAATTTCTCTGGATCTTTCATCAGCGTATCGCACGATTGATCAGGCTCAATCATAGAGAACTGCATAAAGTACTGTTTATTTGAATATTTTTCAATCTGATAGTCTGGCAAGTTCTCAATTCGAATACCATTATTTTCAAATGTTCCAACCTTAGTCTCAGGTGGATATTTCATTTCAAAACCATACTCGTTATTGGTGTATGTTTTCCAATCACTAACCATTTCTTCTTCCTCTTCTAACACTGGGGTTTCTGTTTTAGTTTCTACGACCGTCGTATTTTCTTCATTAACATCATTGATTGTACTAAGTGAGTTACTATTCTCCTTAGAGTTAAAAACAAGGTATCCAATAACAAGCAAAAGAATAACAACGATGATTCCCCAAGTGATATGAGTTTGTCTTTGAGTCATATATGTATAGTTAATTAAGTAATTTTAGTCTATTCCCATCACTGCGATAAGTCAATTTTGTACGAAAAAAGGAGATTGTAATAACAATCTCCTCTCTTTTTAATCTATTTATTTAACAAGGATCATTTTTTTAGTCTCTGAAAACTTTCCAGCGGAAATTCTGTAAAAATAGGTGCCGCTTGAAAGCCCGGAAGCATTAAACGAAATTTTGTAGCTTCCTGCGTTTTGTTCTTTATCAACCAAAGTTTCTACTTTTCTGCCGTTAATATCAAAGATTGTGATATTGACGTGGGTATAAACCGAAGTTGAGTAGCTGATAGTAGTTGCGGGATTAAACGGATTTGGATAGTTTTGTTTTAATTCAAACTTTTTTGGAATCGATGTGTTTGAATTAATTCCAACCAATGTCGGATCATATTTAACAATGACTCCGGCTCCTACATTTTGACCAACACTATACATATAGCGTGGCCCCGCTGTTATACCCGATAAACTGGTGAATGTGCTCCCATAGATTTCCTGCCAAGTTTCACCCTGATCGGTGGTTTTAGCAATCCAATCATAATTGCTATATCTGCGGCTTCCGTTTGTATATCCAGTTCCATCAGGGGCAAAGGTAATATTATTACATTGTCCCGAATCAGGAAAAACAAAGTTACGCCACGAAACGCCTTGATTGGTGCTATAGGAAATAGCCGGGTAAAAAGTATTGTTTGAATCAACATCACCTCCGACATATAACCTATTGTTTGCAAACTTTGTGTTGGTAAACGGAAACACTACTGGCATCTGATAATAGTCCCAATTAACCAAATCATTACTGGACCAATACCAACTGCCCGCTACAAAAATATTTCCTAAGTTATCGCCTGTTACTCCCTGAAAGGCGTAAACATGAGTTTGGTAAACAACATTCCAGGTTGTGCCACCGTCTGTGCTTCTGAAAAGACATGCGTCTCTTCCCCAAATTGCTCCTGAATACGTAGCAAATATTTCAGTTGGACTCTTTACAAAGAGCCTAGTGAAAGTAATACTGTCTTGGGGCGTATAGCAAATATTCCATGTGCTGCCCGCATCGGTTGTTTTCAGAATATGTATTCTGTATGGAGCTTGTCCATCAATCGTTTGAATGGCATATCCGGTTTGTCCAGAGAATTCCATCTCTCTAACTGCATACGCAGTATACACGCGTACGGGAGACAAGCCGTCATTAACGCTTTTCCAAATTCCTCCGCCTCCACCAACACATACTACATGTTGATCAACGGTTGCTGCGCATAATAATCCCGAACTCTCGGGTACAGGAATTGAAGTAAACTGGGAAAAAATATTTGAAACAAACAGAATAAAGCATACTACAACAAATATTTTTGCTGTTTTCATTAAATATTTCTCGCTTTCTTTATATTTTTATTTGTAAATTTACTGGCAATATTATATCATGAATCTTCATTTTAGTCAATATTAGCTAAAAATCCCTTTTATTGAGTAAAATCTATACTCGCCCAAGAGATATCACCTAAAATATGCACAATCCAGATAATGTACTTAGCAATTAAAAACGAAGGTAAAAAGAAAATGTTTCCTAGGGCCGGTATTAGAGAAGCAAGAAATAAAGCAAAAACTGAGACCGCGGTTAAAAATGGGATAGTCCACACAACAAATAAATTAGCGATCGGTGCGATCAGAGCAACCTGTCCAAAATGAAATAAAGAAATCGGCGTAGTAGAAAGTTGAGCAGCTAAAGTTGCAGCCATAATATCTCCCAAAGTCTTTAAGCGCTTTGGTAATATTTTTTCAAAACCTTTTTGCAAAAGTGGAAACAAGTATAATAAACCAAGAATTGCGGCAAAAGATAATTGCCAACCAATATCAGCAGTCAGTAACAAAGGATTAAAAACTAAAGTTAGCGCCGCTGTCACAATGACAATATGTTGAAAACGAGCAATTCGTCCAAGTGCTAACGAATATAAAATAAAAATACTCATAATCCCGGCTCTTAACGCGGACGGCGGAGCTCCGACCAAAATAACATATAACACCGTAGCTAAACTTGAAATTGCAAAAACAACTTTTCTTCGCAAACCGAGCAGAAATAAACCGTAGCCAAGTCCCGCCGCCAAAATTCCAACATTAAAACCCGACACTGCCATAATATGCGTCAAACCTGTTCGTCTAAATGACGCAAAAATGTCATCCCCTATTTCAGCGCCGCCGCCAAACAATACCGGACCGATCAACGACGACTCCGGTTCACCAACATGCAATTCTATTGTTTTAACAAAATAATTTTTAATATCAAATAACTTTTTCTTAACTATATTTCCCCTAAACTCTCCTATTTTTTGAACCTTGGCTCTAAAACAAAGTGAATAAATATCGTAGCGCGCTAAATAGCGTGAATAATTGAACGTTGTATTTCTCGGCGCTTCAAGTTTGCAGCTAATCTCAACAGAGTCTCCGTATACAAGGCGTGGATACGGGTTTGTTCGTATTCGTATTTTTCCTGAGACATTTTCTTTAGTAGCTAAAGAACTAACCCTGACATCAAACTCAATATCTTTGTTTTTTATTATTGGCTCTGAAATGACAGTTCCATGCGCTTTAATTTCTTGACCGATATAATAATCAATCGTTTCTTCATTTACTTGATGTTCATGAAATGAATACAAAGCAAGCCCGGCAATAATTCCGAGACAAAACAAAACTAATAACCCTCCTTTGTGAGATGCCCCCTCCGGCATATCATTTACATTATTTTTTCTTTCTTAAATATGATTCAATAAATCCATCAATATTTCCATCCAACACAGAGTTAAAATCAGTCTCTTCATACCCCGTCCGTTCATCCTTAACTAATTGATTTGGCTGCAGGACATATGATCTAATTCTATTACCAAAACCGGCGGCAGTATGTTTTCCTTTGATTGAAGCTGCTAAATCGGCGCGATCAGATTGTTTTAATTCAGCCAATTTACCGCGCAACATTTTCATAGCCAATTCTCTGTTTTGATGCTGTGAACGTTCGCTTTGACACGCTACAACAATTCCGGTGGGTTTATGAGTCAAGCGAACAGCGCTCGACGTTTTGTTAACATTCTGCCCGCCCGGACCTGATGACCTAAAAAAATCTATTTCAAGTTCATCATCTTTAATCACCAAACTGTCATCCTCAGGTAATTCCGGAATTACTTCTACCAAAGCAAACGATGTTTGACGTTTACCGTCAGCATTAAACGGCGACATTCGCACGAGGCGATGCGAACCGGCTTCACTTTTTAAATAGCCATACGCAAAGCGTCCGATAATTTCGAGTGATACGCTTTTGATTCCGGCTTCGTTAGCTACAACTCGATCAATCATTTCAATTTTCCAAGAATGTCGTTCGGCAAAACGCATAAACATTCGTTCAAGCATTTGCGCCCAATCTTGCGCGTCAACACCACCGGTACCGGCATGAATTGAAAGTATTGCGTTATTTTGATCATAGGGACCTGAAAACATTACAAAAAATTCCAAATCATCAAAACGTTTTTTTAAATCATGATAATTTTTTTCAAGTTCATCATGCAAACTAATATCATTGTTAGCGTCAGCCATCGCCGCCAATTCTTCCAAGCGTCTTGTTTCATCAAGCAGCGCCTGCCATTTCCCTACTTCATCTTCAAGATCACTTGCTTCTTGTCCAGTCGCAACCGCTTTTTCGCGATCATTCCAAAAATCAGGGTCGGACATCAACCCTTTTAATTCAATCGATCGTTCTTTCTTACGATCAAGATCGAGTAAGCTCCAGGCCGCAATAATGCGTTCCCGGAGCTCTTCGATATTTTTAACAATATTTTCCATTTTACTTGTGAGCCGTAGCTTTAGCGTAGGCTTATTGCTTCATTTCTTCCAAAACAACTGTCGTGTCTTTTTCTCGTCCGTCGTGTAAGACTTTTAATCGCAATATTTCACCCGGCTTATGTCGTGCTATAACCATTGATAGCGGATTATCTTCTCCGAGTTTTTCTCCATCAGCTTCAAGAATAATATCATTCTCTTCAATTCCCGCTTTGTCAGCCGGCGACCCTGGAACCACTGCCAAATCAGTCTCACCCTCTCCTTTAAGCACAAGCATTCCATAATCTTTGGCTAAGTTATTTTCTTTGGCAATCTCTGGTGTGATAGCAATATATCGTACACCAAGCCAGGCGCGAATCAATCGTCCGTGTTTCTTAACACTTTCAATAGTTTCTCTCACTTGATTAATAGGCAAAGCAAAGCCGATATTTTGTGCATTCTGAGCTACGGCAACATTAATACCGATCACTCGTCCTTCAGTGTCTAGCAATGGTCCACCGGAATTTCCCGGATTAATTGAAGCGTCAGTTTGAATCAAGCCGATTAAACGTTCGCTTTCAAAAGCTCCACTAGACGCGGTAATTGAACGAGCAAGTCCCGAAATAACACCGGTTGAAACCGTATTGCGGAATTCTCCAAGTGCGTTACCGATAGCAATAACGCTTTGTCCCGGCTTTAAGTCATCACTATTACCAAAATCAAGCGTTGGTAAATCGTTAGCTTCAATTTTAATAACTGCCAAATCATTGACGGGATCGCGGGCCAACACTTTTGCGGTATGCTTATCTCCATTATTTAATAACACGGTATATTCAGCTGCTTCATCGGCCACAACATGTCGATTAGTAACAATATATCCGTCATTAGATACAACAAAACCGCTACCGCCGCCAATTTGTCGTTTCTCAGTTTCCCCTCCTTGTGAAGGAGTTAAACCTTGTCCGAAAAATTGTCGAAACATCTCAGGAATATTTGGATTAATTTTTGGTAAATCTTTTGTAACAATAATACTTACTACGGCGGGAGATGCTTTCTCAACCACTCCGACTATTCCATCGGCGTTAATAGTTGATTCAACCTTCTGATCGGAAACCAAATTTCGAACTGAAGAAATAAATGATTGACTTGAAGTCCTGCTTTGCGCGGCCATAAATCCGGCGGCGCCGCCCACCAAACCGCTGACTACCACGGCGGTGACAAAAAGAATGATGTATGTTTGTTTTTCTTTTAAAGTCATAGAACCTTAGATTAATTTTTTCTTTTTATAATATATACAGAGGTCTGCTAAACGATTGGAATAACCCCATTCGTTATCATACCAAGAAATAACTTTTAACAAATTTCCACCGACAACTGAAGTCAAAGGTAGGTCTACAATCGCGCTGGCCGGATGACCGATGATATCAGATGAAACAATTGGATCGGTCGTAACGGCGACGATTCCGCGATAACGAGCATCCTTTGAAGCTTTGGTCAGAGCCGCGTTAACTTTCTCAATCGTTGTTTTCTTTTTTAAAACATAGACACAATCGCATAATGAAACGACTGGAGTCGGGACGCGAACTGACAAACCGTCAAATTTTCCTTTGAGCTCAGGAATCGCTTCAGTGGCGGCAATAGCCGCGCCGGTTGTCGTTGGAATCATACTTAAAGCAGCAGCTCGCGCACGGCGCAAATCTTTGTGCGGACCGTCGACCAAATTCTGATCGGCCGTATACGAGTGAATTGTGGTCATGATGGCTTTATCAATACCAAATGAACGGCGAATAATATCCGTAACCGGTGCCAAACAATTGGTTGTGCAGGAAGCCATGGAAATAACCGCGTCTTTACGGGTCAATTTCTGTTCGTTAACGCCGAGAACAAATGTTTTTGAACCTTTGCCTTTGGCTGGCGCTGAGAGAATTACTTTACGCGCTCCGGCTTTAATATGTTTTTGAGCCTCTATCGGGTCGGTAAAACGCCCGGTAGATTCTATTACAACATCAACCTTCAATTTCTTCCAAGGTAGACTGAGCGGATCTTTTTCCGCCAATACTGGGTAGCTTTTTCCATCAACAACTAAAGCGTCTTTTGTCGCTTTAACCGGTCGTTCATAGACTCCGTAGCAAGAGTCATATTTTAATAAATGTGCCAAGGTTTTAGTATCAGTCAAATCGTTAATAGCGACGATGCGCACGCCTGGACGTTCAAGCAGCGCTTTAAAAACCGCACGACCAATACGGCCAAAGCCGTTGATAGCAATATTCATAGATTTATGTGTTTATATTTTCAATTATAGCACAAACGGCTTGAAAAGCTTCTTCCTGCGTAATATCTGTCGTATCAATAACATGATCATAATTTCCTAAATCATTCACGTTAATATTAAAATATTTCTTATATCTAAAACTATCAGATTGTTGACGACGTTTCATATTTTCTAAAACTTCATCAACGCTGCCCATGTGCCTTGCTTCATTGCGCGGGCTCGGATCTTTAAAAATTCGTTCGGCACCAACTCTCGGATCTACATTCATATAAATCTTTATAGAATGCGGAATAAAGTGCCAAGAAGTTCGACCGCTAATAACAAAATTATCTTGTTCGCGTCCCATCTTGGCTTGATATTCATCAACTTCTAAATCAGTGCTCGGATCGCTTTCGCCAAGTGTATTATATTCTTCCAAAGTCATTCCCCTCTCTCCAGCAATCTTTCTGCGCAGAGCGCCGATGTCATAATACGGCCAATTGAATTTTTCAGCCAAACGCCTAGCTACGCCTGATTTTCCTGAGCCTGGAGCTCCGCTGAAAGAGACAATCATACTATTTCTTAATCTTTAAAGTCTTTAATACCTCTGTTAATTGCTTTGGCAAAGGAATGGAAAATTCCTGCCGCTTGCCGGCCAAATCAGTAAAAGCCAAAGTGGTAGCCACTAAAAATACTCGACCGAGCTTAATTTTTTTATTCTGTAACTTATCTTTTGTTGTGCCATACAAATCATCACCAACTAACGGATGATTATAAGCCGCAAAGTGGGCACGAATTTGGTGCGTGCGTCCGGTCTTAATAGTCACCAACACCAGGGTGTAATTAAAATAATGATGGATAATTGTAAAATTTGTTATTGCGCGTTTTCCTTCCTGATTTTCCGGACGGGCCGCCATACGATACCCTTTAGCGGAACGATCAAGCTTAAAGCGAATTTCGCCTTCTTCAGGCAAATCTTCACCATACACTAACGCTTCATACTGTTTTAAAATTGTGCGTTTTTGAAATTGATTTTTCAAATCGTCAAAACTATCTTGGTTTTTAGCAAGCACTACCAAACCGCTCACGTCTTTATCAATACGGTGAACAATGCCGGGACGACTCGGATCTTCGCCGACTTTGGCAATTTTCGGATCTTGATCCAAAAGCCAATCAACCACCGAGCTACGTTCTTCCGTTTCAGTGCCATGCATTAACAACCCAGCCGGTTTATTAATAACAAAATAATCTTTAGTTTCTTTTATAACCTGTATTTTTGGTATGGAAGCTTTGGTTTTTTTAATTATTTTTTTGTTTGACTCAGCAATGGTAATAATTTCTCCATTACGAACCAAATGATGCGCATGTAGAACATGCTCAGTGTTTGCGACTAATGATTCTTTAATTAATTTCTGAACTTTATTGCGAGAAATTTCCAAACTTTCCGCCAACCAGCTGTCGAGCCGGCGTCCGTCATCTTTAGCTTTTACTTTTAATTTTTTCATGATAATAACTTAACGACTGAATTACGAAGCTTCTCAAATGAAAATTGTTCGGCAGTTTTAGCAGCTTCAGCACCGAGCGCGCGACGCATAACTTCATTTTGCTGCAAACTTATTAATTGGCGAGCAATTGTTTCAGGATCCGTTACATCAATCAACGCGCCGGTCTTTGTAGTAATAACATCGCTCAACCAATTCTTTTGCGGCGCCAAAACTGGTAAGCCGGCTAACATAGCATGCAAGGCCCAAGCAACATCATCAAGTGTCGGTTCGCTCGCCGCAATTACGTAAGTATCAAGATGACCAACCCAGCGCTGAAAATCTTCCGAAGGTCCAGCCAACCACACACGACGCTCAAGTCCCATACGTTTAGAAAGCCATTGCAACTGCTGACGATTTTTCCCCGAACCCAAAATTACTAACTCAATCAAAGGACAAACACTTTGCGCAATTGCTAAGGCTGAAAGCAATCGTTCCGCTTGATCTTTAGGCAGCCCATACAACACCGAGCCGACAACAAAACGACTGCGGTCTCCGGTTTCTGCCAAGGTCTTAAAAAGATCATCTTGTCTCGATACCGGCTTATAAGGCGAGGGAAATAAACTTTGAATACTTTTTGCCTTACAAGTCTCCGCCCAAGTCTCCTGTGTTTTGGAGCCAAAGACCAGTACTGTAGCATGTTTGGCATAATGACGATATAAGGCGCTGATATACAATATTTTCGGTACTTCTGCTCGTGTCGGATCTTCAAGCCAAAATAATTTTACTCCAAAGAAATGACTAAAGGGCGAAAGCACAATTTTTTCTGGCCAATTACAGAGTATAATCTGCGCCGGACGCTTTTGCATAATCCGCAAGGTATGTGCGACACCGAATATAAGCCACAATAAAGGTAAGCTGATACAAAATAAAATCGGATGCAACGCGGGTAAACGAAGTTTCTTGGCGACAATATGCTCACGTCGCAAATTACGACGAAAACGCTTAGAACGAGTCCAAACACGAATAAACAAACCTTCGTTACTCAATGCAGATAAAAGGTCGGCGAACCATGCTTGACGCCCCGGATTAGTAGAAATAATGAATAGCAGTTTTTTCATAGTTACGGTTGAATCATTTCACGCAATTCCTTCCAGGAAAATGTCTTAAGAAGAAAGAGAGACAATATATATACGCAAGCACCTAATATTACACTTGCAGTAATTCCTATCGCGGTTTGAGTACTTAAAGGATTAAAGTATAACACTAGAGCCATAATAGCCGCGGCAAGAATTGACTTAGCGGAAACTGTAAATTGTGCCCGCAAACCGCTTTCTTGACGCACTAAATACCAAGCACACAATGTAATTGCAACTTCGCTGTAAACCGTCACCCATGCCGCGCCAATGTAGGAAAATTTCGGAATTAAAATAAGATACAAAATCAACGATGAAAGCGCGGTGAAAACATATGAACTGATCAAACGGCGCTGTTTACCAAAACTAATCATTGTGTGACTGAATAAAGATCCAAAGAATACGCCGGCAACAGCAAAAATCAAAATTCGTAAAATTGGTCCGGCAGCAGCAAACTCTTCTCCGGCGACGATCACCATAATCGGTGTAGCGAGCATCAAACCTCCAGCCACAGCCGGCCACGCTAATAATGAGCTGGCGTCAAAAATTTTCTGCCAAGCCCGTCGATAATCATCTTTCTCTCCTGACTGCCAACGCATGGCTAAAATCGGCAACACCGTTCCGCCAAGCATAAATGGAATTGTAACGAGTACATCAATTACTTTATAGGCCGCTCCGTAAAAACCAACATCGATTGGAGATTTATAGAGAGACAAAAGTAAGATATCTGTTTTTAAGTACACTAAATTCAAAACAATAGTTACCATCAAGGGCCAAGAACGTTTGAGAATATCGCGCCAGAGTTCCCAATCAAAATCAAATCCAATCTTTACAAAGCGACGCGCAAAATAATAATTTAAAATAATGTTACCGATGTTGCCGGCTGCCATAGCCCAGAGTACTCCGCTCATTCCCCAGTCATACCAAACCGCAACAATCGTCAGAGCGAGAATAAGAAAGCGACTTAACACTTCGGAAATTGCTAAACGATCCGCGCGTAGTTCTTTTTGAAATAAACTGACAAATACTTGATTGAGTAAAATTGAAAAGAAAGTTAGGCTGGCGATAATAACGCCTTGTTTTACAATCGGATCATAAGGAAAAAAAATAACGGTTATTGGCGCCAGAATTAATACCGCCGCCGCGCTCAGCAGACGAAAAGTAAATACATTATTAAGAATCTTTCGTTGATCAACGCCGGGACGACTTAAAAGCTGAGTAGTAACCAGGGTTAGGCCAAAATCACCGGCGATACTGAAAAAAGTAACAAAAGTAATAGCCGTTGTATAGTGACCAAAGCCAAAACTGCCCAAATAGCGGGTAATCAAAGCCACCGCCGCTAAACTGACGACGGTGCCTATAACTTTGCTCGCGACTTGGACGGCGGTATTAAATGCTACTTTGCCTGATAATGCCATAGAATAATGGACTTTAGGAGCTCCTTATAATATAATAAAAATGCACTATTTATTAGCATTATACCATACTCATATGCTTTGGGCTAAACGTCTCGCCATCATGGCTGTTCTCGGCGCCAGCATCTTGCTGCCGTCAGTTTCTTTCGCTTCATCTTGGCTTGATAAAGCTAATGAAGGCGGTCTTAATACTATCGGCTCAACTGCTTACGGTGAAAATGGAGCACCGTCTAAAAGTCTACCAGCCATTATCGGCTCACTTGTTAAAGTCTTTCTTGGGCTTTTGGGATTAATTTTTGTCATCCTTCTTATTGTCGGTGGATTCCAATATATGACAGCCGGAGGAAATCAAGAGAAAATCGACGATGCAGTCAAACGAATTCGCAACGCGGTAATCGGATTACTTATTGTTGTCTGTGCTTTTTCTATTACATACTTTATCACCGCCCGTGTAATTCCGCGCATAACAAACAATTAAATTGTTATGATTCATTTTTTTAGGAAAATAAGACACATAATCTACGTTCTTGTCGCTTTGTTTTCATTATTATTTATTTTAAGTCGCGGACCAAGCTACGATCCGAAGGAATTCGAGTACGGCATTACTTTTTCCTATCGTCAAAGTACAGATCTGGGACTAGATTGGAAACAAGTCTACCTAGCCATGCTTGATGAGCTACAAGTTAAAAACCTACGCCTACCCGCCTACTGGGACGATCTTGAAGCAACAAAGGGACAATATGACTGGGAAGCTCTTGATTGGCAAATTGATGAAGCGGAGAAAAGAAATGTATCTTTGATACTTGTACTTGGACAAAGAGTTCCACGCTGGCCCGAATGTCATATTCCTAACTGGGCGGAAGACTTAGCCGAGAAGGAAAGACAAGAAGTGACACTCGAACATATTCAAAAAACAATCAGTCGTTATAAAAATCGTCCGAATATTCGTTTCTGGCAAGTTGAAAACGAACCCTTCTTACCTAACTTTGGTATATGTCCAGAATTTGATAAAAAATTCCTCGATACAGAAATTGCTCTGGCCAAAGAGCTTGATACGCGACCGGTTATCGTAACCGATTCGGGTGAACTGTCACTTTGGGCATTGGCAGCCAAACGCGCCGATGTGTTCGGCACCACTATGTATCTCGATACTTATTCAAAGACTTTAAAAAGCTATATCCACTATCCAATAACTCCGGCTTTTTTCAGAGTTAAAAAAAATCTGGCAAATCTTTTTGCCAGTCCTCAAGATTGGATTGTTATTGAACTCCAAGGTGAGCCTTGGGGTCGCTTATCATTTCAAACCTTGGAACAATCTGAGCGAGACAAAACAATGACTCCCGATAGATTTAAAAACACCATTGCATTCATACAGGATACTGGTTTCAAAACCTTCTATTGGTGGGGCATTGAATATTGGTACTGGGAAAAACAAGTGAATAATAATCCTTTTTATTGGAATACCGCGCAACAATTATTTAACGGAACTTATGACTACAAGTAAAAGCTATCGCATAGGCATTGATGTCGGTGGCACAAAAATCGCCTCTGTATTGCTTGATGAAAAGAATCGAGTTATTGAGCATCTTGTCCTAGCAACGCCGAAAGATAACTTGAATCATTTCTTGATTATGTTATTAGCGGCGGTTGATCCCCTCTTCGCTCGCTTTGAAAAAAGTAAAGGAACATTACTCGGCATCGGACTCGGCGTTCCCGGTCCAATTGATTATAAGAGAGAAGTAATTGACGTGGCGCCTAATCTACCCTTTTTAGACAATAAGAAAATAGGTGAATTACTAAAACAGAAGTTAAATAAGCCAGAATTATTAATTAAACTCGATAACGACGCTAATTGTTTTGTTCGAGCGGAAGCGATGCTCGGTGCCGGTAAAAATTCTCAAAACTTTTACGGACTGACGATCGGAACCGGCATCGGCGGAGGTTGGTGGCATAACGGTGAAGTCTATCATGGCTTTCACGGCGCGGCCGGAGAACCGGGACACGTTATTGTTGATGCCGATCAACACATTATGCTTGAAACGGCATATCAGAAATTAATGCAAAATAATCCAGGGCTGATGGCTGAAGAAGCCTATCAGGGCGATATTATGGCCGAACAACGATACAGAGAAATTGGTTCCTATTTAGGAACAGTATTTTCAACCATCGTAAATCTCTTTGATCCGGAAATGATTGTATTAGGCGGGGGCGTTGTAGCGGCGAGCGATTTGTTTTTAAATTCTGCCAAAGAGAATATGAAAAAATATATTTTTACACATCAAGCCAAAAACGTAAAGTTAGTTAAAGGTAAAGTGGGTGGATTAGCTGGGGCAATCGGCGCGGCGCTATTGATCAAATAAAGAGAAAATCAAAAAGTCACCCAAGTTGTTGGGTGACTTTTTTGAATGTACAATTTATTTATTACTTATTAACAACTTCGTTATAATGCATACCCAATATATCAAGCGCGGGCATGTCATTTTCAAACTCAGGTGCATCTTTTTTAATGAAATCATAAATGCCGCTTAAGGGTGCGGGGGCAATTTGGTGAAAGGTTATTTTATTGCCGTTTTCAATAATTACTTCACTATTTTTTGTATAAGCTTTTAATGTTACATCGCTGCCGGTTTTTAGATTAATAAATCTGATTTTCTTTTGTTCCTGATTGTACATATAAATGATATACAAAGGTTGAAATAATTCAGAATTAATCACCGTAGGGGTAATGGCGTACAATCCATCAAAAGGCTTATTTGTATCTGCGGAACCAAAATCCGAATATTTAATCTTGGTTAACACTGCTTTCATAACAACGCGCTTTTCACCAAAATGGCGCATTGTAACACTTATTGAATTCGCATCAAGCTGCGTGATACTCTCGATTATCGAAGCGCCGCCGAAGGTATGTCGCACTTTGTCATCTTCTGTTTTCTTAAAAAATACTCCGGGATACACCAGTGAGATAGAATCGAGCTCTGAACCGGGATAATAGTAAATATATCCGGGTTGTATGAATGAGTAGTTTGAATCTGCTGGTGTTGCGAAAATCGATGAGTCAACAAATATACTGATACAGAATAATGCTATTAGTGTTGCGAGTGTGTTTTTTTTCAATTTGTTCTCCGTTAGTTTTTTATAATTTTAGTTCGAATATATAAGCCATTGCTTTCCATTGATCATCTCGTTTAAAGAGGCAAATGTTGCCGCTGGCATTTAATTCTGAATAATACTGCTCATAATTAGCTACAAAATCATGAGTTCCTTCTACTTTAGCACCCAATAATCTTGCCTGGAAAAGCGATGATATTTTATGCATTGTTTCAAGATAGTAACTCAAGGTATATACGCCGACATATGCACGTGAATATTCATTCATATGTTGAGGGAGTATATCCAGAAAATCCATTAACACTTCGTTCCCTTTCGATCCTCTATCCAATGTAAGAGAGCATTCCCCTATTTGGTTTGCATACGATTGAGGAATGATTTCCTGAGGTAAATTTGCGATTATAACATCAAAATTTTCTTCAGAAAAATCTGCAAAATAACCGCCAACCGAAGTTTTCAATGTTACTCCGTTCTGCTGCGCATTGTATTGAGCGAGATTGATGATATCAGCACTAATATCGGTAGCATAGACGTCTGCTCCTACTTTAGCTGCTGCTATTCCAATAATTCCGCTACCCGTACCAATATCAATAGCTTTTTCGCCTTTGTTTATTTTTATGTGATCAAGAAAAAATAATCCTCCCTGAGGAGCAAAGACTTTATCATTGACTGCAATTTTAATAGTACCAAAGCGCGTAGTGTAATCATGTGCATTATCTAAACCGGGAAACTCTGAATCTTCTTCTTTTTTATTCTGCACTGAAATTACATTAGTGCTCAGTATAAACGGAGCCGCTAATTCAAAGTGGTTCTTTTTTACGGGCGGAATATCATGCTCAAGTTTATCGGTCTTTAAGATATACCTTAGGCATCCGTCCGCTTCTTCAACATATCGAATCGGGTCGAAGCTTCTCACTATTTTGGTTTCACCAAGCTCTAGAATGATTTCTGAGCCATCAGAATTATAATAGTGCTCAATTGAATATTTGGTAATTTTTACGCTGGGCATTGATACAAGTTCAGTAAATGTAAAGCCCGCGGAAAAATGTACAAACAGAATAAGCAGTAGATACCCGAAAAATTTGTGTATTTTTCTCAAAACGATCTCCTTTTTTATAAATTGTTAATAATACTTTTTAATGTCTCAGATTATAATATTTTGCTCATTTTGTCAAGATACAAAACGAGCTCGTTTCCGAGCTTGTTATTTCTTATTAATTATTTTCTCTCTTTATTCTGCCTAATCACCGTTTCAATAAATTCTTGTTTATCCCATTCTTTAGCTTCTTTCTCTCCCCTTTCTCTCACAAAGAGTTTATCAGAGCTCATTTCCTTATCGCCAATAACGAGCATGTAGGGAACTTTTTCGTTTGAAGCTTTGCGGATTTTGTTGCCGACGCTTTCATTATTTAAATCAATTTCAATTCTAATCCCCTGCGCTTTCATTTCCTCGCCTAACGCAACGCAGAAATCTTTGTGCGGATCAGCCACTGACAAAAGTTTAACTTGCACGGGTGAAAGCCAAGCCGGGAAATTTCCGGCGTAATGTTCGATTAACACCGCTAAGTAACGTTCAATCGATCCCATGATCGCGGCGTGAATCATAACAACAAATTCATCCTTTCCTTCACTCGTCACATAGGTTAAGTTAAAACGCTGCGGCAAATTCATATCAAGCTGAATTGTTGAGAGCTGTAATTCTCTGCCTAAAGAATCTTTCGACATAAAATCAATCTTCGGTCCGTAAAAAGCCGCTTCACCAATTCCGATTTCCGCTTCAAAACCTTGTTCTTTAACTAATTCAGTTAATTCCGCTTCAGCCTTTTTCCAAAGTTCCGGATCGCCTAAATATTTTTCCGTCTCTTTCGGATCATGGAACGATAAACGAATTGTTTGTTTAAATCCAGCACTGCCGTAAAAAGCATCAATAATTTTCCAGATCTTTAACATTTCTTCTTTTACTTGATCCGGGCGACAAAAAACGTGAGCATCATCTTGGGTGATGCTTCGTACGCGAGATAAACCGGCTAATTCTCCACTTTGTTCATCACGATATACCATTGTTGTATTTGCATAACGCTGAGGCAATTCGCGGTAACTCCATTTTCGTCGATTAAAAATCTGCGTGTGGTGCGGGCAGTTCATCGGCTTCATGACAAAGGTATGATCTTCACGAGTTTTGATAACGAATAATTCATCTTTAAACTTTTCCCAATGTCCTGAGGTTTCATATAACTCTTTTCGAGTGATATGCGGAATCTCAACTTGTTCATAGCCTTGCTCGCGTCGCAGTTCCCAAACAAAATCATCCAACAATTTTCTCATCATCATTCCCTTTGGAGTCCAGAGTGGCAAACCACCGCCAACCAATTCTGAAAAAGTAAACAAATCCAATTGCGCACCTAATTTACGATGATCACGTTTTTCAGCTTCGGAAAGCATTGTTACGTAATCTGCTAATTCTTGTTTAGTATCAAAAGCCAAGCCGTAGATACGGGTTAACATCTTATTCTTTTCATCACCGCGCCAATACGCTCCGGCAAGTTTATGTAATTTAAAACTCTGAGTATCAATGTCTTTAGTCTGTTCAACGTGTCCTCCGCGGCATAAATCTTTAAACTTTCCGATTGTATAGAAAGTCACCATCGTTTCACCTTGTCCGGCCAATTCTTCAATAATTTCAATTTTATACGGCTGATTATTTTTCTTTGCCCAGTCCAATGCTTCGTCAATTGACGCTTCTTCACGACTAAAGCTCATATTGGCCTTAACCAATTCTTTCATACGCTTCTCAATCTTTTCAAATTCAGCCTCGCTAATCTTAGTGTCGTTAAAATCAATATCGTAGTACCAGCCATTATCTATATCCGGACCAATAGCAAATTGCGCGCTCGGATACAATTCCTGCACGGCATGAGCCATAATATGCGCCAATGAATGACGTTTACTTGAGAGTGATGATAGTGACATATGTAGATATCATGAACTAAACTGGGAAAAAGTCAATTATTTAACGCGAACCGTAATGCGTTCAGGCAATTGCGGAGCAATTTCAAAAAATGAAGGTGTGAACTTAAGGTCATAGCTTTCAATAGTGTCTATTTCATCTAAGTAGCTGGCAATCTGCGCTCGATTCAAACCAATGAGTTTATTCGGATCAACAATATCAGCTGCTGCAGTTGTTGTCGCTTCCGCAACGACGTTCAATTTAATTTGCGCTATATTATCCTCCGTATCCGCAGATACAAGTTCGAAAGAAGAATCATCTTGAGAACTTTCAATAATTGACTGTGTATCTTCTAATGCCGAGGCAAGCGCTGTTTGATCAAGTTGTGCTACTACTGATTTACTAAAGGCCACAACAACTACTTTAGCTGACATACTCATGCTAAAGTTTTCCTTTTCATCACCAGCTTTGGCATCAAAAGAAAAGGTTATTGATTGATTATCTAAGCTCAACAATCTTTCATCAAAAGCAGGGTACGTTTTCTCAATATCATTTTTAGCCTTTTCTAGTAAAGCTTTTTTTCCTTCAGCAATAGCGGCGTCAAAATCTTTTTGCGCGATAATATATTTTTTAATTTCCTTATACGCGACTTCGTTGGCCTTGGCTTCTGCATAAATTTTATCTTGCAATCCCGCCCACAGCCCCGGAATCGTCAAGCGTGCGTCGGCTAAAGCAAAAGAAGGATCAGCGGTTTCACCGTAGACTTCAGCCACAACCGACCCGCCGGCCGGAACGACTACAGTATTTTTCAAACGTAAGAGTTGATTAGTAGCTGTTAATAATCGAGTCGTCGCAACCAAAGGTTGGTCTTTAATATATTTATTTACAATTGTTACCGTGCCGCTTACTTCAGCGCCGGTCACACTTGATGCGCTTGCTTTATGCGAACTTATAAGTTCCGAATCCATTGAACGCACCAAACCAAAAATACTAGCTGCGGGCAATTCAAAATTTTCAGGACGATCATATACGCTAAATTCTGCTGCGGCGGCAACTGAAGAAACTTTCGGAGTAATATCAATTTCCAATTTAACCATTGCAAAATAGCTGATAATCGCCAAAGTCAAAACGGCAAAGACAATAAAGGTCAATGCGATCTTTTTATAGAGACGCAGGGGCGAAGCTGATGAATGACGTGGCGGCACCGAGGTTATGACTTGTATCGCCGGAACCGCGATTTGTTCCGGTTCGGAACTTAAATCAACAATATGAGCGCCATTAACAGAACGGCTTCGTTTAACCGGAATAGCACCGTCCACTGAACTTTTGCGTGTCCGCTTAATTGAAACTTTTTTATTTGTTTTTGCTGTGACCATAATATTTATTTAGACTCCTTTATTGTACAACAAAACAAGCCTTTGGCACAGATGGCTACGACACCACCTCGACAGACTGTCCCAGTTTTTCACGCACGCTTTCGACTACGCTGCCATTCAAATTTACTTTGTAATCCGCTTCAACAATCTTCTCACCTATTTTTAGATATACCTTGGACTCTCCGGGATTTTCTCCAAGTATTTCTTTAAGCACTTCAAGTGTCTGAGATAAATCGTGCAAATCCCTGATAACTAATTTTAAAATTGGAACACTCGGTTGCGCTTTGACCGTTGCGGCCGGACGATAAGAAATCGGTCGCGGTACTGACACAGTGTACTGTCTGGCGACTATACCTGCATTTTCTGCGGTTAATTCCGTAGCACGGTTTACTAATAACTTTAATTCGCTGTCCTTATCAGAAACAGTTCCTTGGCACAAAATCATTTTTCCCTCTATCCACAAGTTTGGCATTTCCGCCAAAAGTTTAGGGAAAACAATAATTTCCAAAATTCCAACTCCATCTTCAAGTTTAACAAACATCATGCTCTCATTGCGGCGAGTCAATATTTTTTTCACGCTCGTAATAACGCCGCCAACAGTAACTTCTTTTGAAATGTGTTCTTTGCCAAGTTCAAGCAGAGGCGTCGCACACACTGCCAAGGTTGGCTTTAACGAAACAAATGGATGTTCGGTGATATATAAACCAAGCAATTCTTTTTCCCAACGCAGTTTTTCATCTCGACCCGCTGGCGCGGCCGGTGATAAACGCAATTGCGGCATAGCACTTGACTCAAGCATATTAGAAAAGAGACTGCTTTGTTTATTGTTGCGGCGTTGATTGGCTTCTTTATGAAACCCAAGCATCAAATCAATATTAGCCAAAAGTTGTCCGCGTTCACCCATAGTATCAAAAGCACCACCCTTAATAAGACTTTCCAAAGATTTACGGTTCAAGTCCTTGTCATCAATGCGTTCTAAAAAGTTTATTAAATTCTCAAAAGGTCCGTTGGCCTTGCGTTCTTTAATAATCATTTCCGCAATATGTTCACCAACATTTTTAATCGCTTTTAAACCAAAACGAATGGCATCGTCTGATACAACAGTAAAATTATCAAATGATTGGTTGATATCAGGCTGCTGTATCGCAATGCCCATATGTCGACATTCCTCAATTTCAATAGTAATACGATCAGTATTTTGTTGATCAGAAGTAAGTAGTGCGGCCATAAATTCTGCCGGATACTTTGCTTTTAAATATGCTGTCTGATACCCAATCATCGCGTAACATGCCGCGTGCGAACGGTTAAAACCATAACCGGCAAACGGTTCAATAAATGAAAAAATTTCCGCAGCTAATTTCGTGGATAGTCCGTTTTTAACACAACCTTCAATAAACTTTTCTTTTTGCTCTGCTAGTAATTTGGCAATTTTTTTTCCGACAGCTTTACGCAAAACGTCAGCTTCCGCCATAGTAAAGCCGGCGAGAGACCTCGCAATTTCCATAACCTGTTCCTGATAAACTGCTACACCGTAGGTAACATTCAAAATCGGTTCGAGTTTAGGATGCAAGTACTGCGTTTTTTTGCGAGCGTGTTTACCATTAATATAATCTGGAATCCATTCCATCGGACCCGGACGATACAAAGCAACCATGGCGATAATATCTTCAAATTGCGAAGGCTTTAAATCACGCAAATAACGTTTCATGCCGCTTGATTCAAATTGAAATACTCCGGTCGTTTCACCATTTTGGAAAAGCTGATACGCCTCCATGTCATCAAGCGGAATTTCATCCATGTTTATATTGATACCACGAGTGTTTTTAATGATATTGATAGCCGATTCAATAATCGTCAGGTTACTCAAACCTAAAAAGTCCATTTTCAAAAGTCCCAAATCTTCAATCGGGTGCAATGAGTACTGAGAGATAATTGTACGATCGGATGATGACGCGTACTGAATCGGTACGTGATCAGTTAAGGGATTTTTTGTAATTAAAACACCGCAAGCGTGCACAGATGCATGTCGCGCCACACCTTCAAGTTTTATCGCGTAATCAACAATTCGTTTGGCTTCAGGCTCTTCATAGATAGCTTTTAATTCCGGAGAGCGCTGCAAGGCTTCCTTAATCTTCATCATCGGCGGAATTGCTTTAGACAAACGGTCGCAATAGTCATAAGGATAATTCAAAACACGCCCAACATCGCGCACAGCCGCTCGCGCCGCCATTGTTCCAAAGGTGATGATCTGCGCTACGTGATCATGACCATACTTATCCTGCACATATTGCAAAACTTCATCGCGTCGTGTATCTGCAAAGTCAAGGTCAATATCAGGCATGGAGATACGATCCGGATTTAAGAAACGTTCAAAAACCAAATTATATTTTATTGGGCACAAGTTTGTAATGCCGGTTAAATAGCAAACTAAAGATCCAGCAGCGCTGCCGCGACCCGGCCCAACAACAATTCCCTGCTCTTTTGCCCAATTAACAAAATCAGCCACAATCAAAAAGTATGAAGGCCATCCCATTTTTGCAATAACCTCTAACTCATAATCAACTCGAGTTCGATATACTTCATCAATTTCTTCATAGCTTTTGCCGTATCGCTTATTAAAGCCGAGTAAAGCCAGTTGTCTCAGATAATCATTTCCATCCATACCGTTTGGCACATTAAAGTATGGCAATTGAATTTTTCCTAACTCAATATCAACATTACACATCTCGGCAATCTTTACTGTATTTTCGAGAGCTTCAGGAACATGTGCAAAAGCTTTGGCAATATCTTTACCTGATTTTAAAGAATAGTTTGTGCCTAGCATTGACATGCGATTCGTATCTTCCTTTTTTGCTTTGTTTTGCAAACACAACAAAATATCTTGAGCCTCGTCATCTTCGGCTTTAAGATAGTGAACGTCATTCGTAACAATTAATGGCAAATCCATTTCTTTGGACAAGCCAACAAGAATATCATTTAATTTTATCTGATCCGGCAATTCAGGGTGATCTTGTAGTTCCAAAAAGAAATTTCCTTTACCAAATAATGCAGAATAAGCTTTTATTTTTTCTTTAGCTTTTTCCATATTGCCCGCCATTAACAAACGAGGAATTTCTCCGGCAAGACATGAACTCGTCGCGATAAGTCCCTCAGAATGCTCGGACAAAATTTCCCAATCAATACGCGGGCGATAATAATAGCCTTCAAGATGAGCAATTGAAGTTAATTTTACTAAATTTTGATATCCGGTATTATTTTTTGCTAACAACAATAAGTGATAGAAATTGCGTTCATCTAAAGATTTAGTTTTGTCACTACGTGCGCCCGGCGCAAGGTACGCTTCAACACCAATGATTGGCTTTATGCCGGCTTTCTTACATTTTTGATAAAATTCAATCACGCCATACATAACGCCGTGATCAGTTAAGGCCACAGCTGTAGAGCCATCTTCCTTAACAGCCTGCACTAAATCATCAATCTTAGTAAGACCGTCAAGTAGAGAATAATGACTGTGGACATGCAGGTGAACAAAGGCCATAAAGAGGGTTAAAGATACTCTATCTTATCATTTTTTCCCCTCCTCAGCAAACCCAATAATATCATTGACAAGAAAGAAATTTACTGGTATAGTCAGAAAAATTGTACATAAACATAAAGCAAATAAACCATGGAAAAAATCTATGTTGTAAGGCATGGAGAATACGAAGGTGCTCACGACGGTCCTCTAACATTTCCAGCTCGAAGCGTTATTGCCAAGCTTGCATGGAAAATTAAAAGTGACCTACTTGGCAGAAGTAAAAAAGTTTTGATCTTCTCCTCAGAGACTGCTCGCACACGCATGACGGCGCAAATTATCGCTTTGGAATTTGGCAAAATTTCTATTGAATATAGTAATTTACTTGGACCAACTGACATTGTTGATCTTGAAGGCCTTGGAGCTTTTATTAAAGAGCAGGAAGACCAATGCGATATATTAATTTTGGTGACTCATGCCGAAGTTGCTAATGACTTTCCTTTCTATTACGCGGATAAAGTGTGGGGAGAAATGGTTCGTACACCAATCCTTAATAAAGGTGAGGGATTAGTTATTGATTGCCATGAACGAATAATAGAACATTGTGTTCCTAAAAGATAACAAAAAACACCCAGATCGTTAGACCTGGGTGTTTTTCTTTTTAACTAACTTACTTTTTTAATTACTTCATTTAACTCATCATCGGAATAAAAGTGAATGATGACCTGTCCACCCCTTTTACCTCGTTTAATTTCAGTTTTCGCGCCGAAAAATTCTCGAAGCTTTAACTCTTTATCTTTATCCGCATAATCAATCTTGATTCTCCCCTGTTTTGTTCCGCCCATACGACGCGCTTCGAGTAGGGTATCATCAACCGTTAAACGCCTGATCCTAATTCTCTGAAACAATTCAAATTGCTTTTGTTCGCTGTCGAGTCCGACTAAAATTTTAGCGTGTCCCTCGCTTATTTCTCCGTTGACAAGCGCCATTTGTATCTCGCCCGGCAATTGCAAAATACGCAAAGTGTTAGTCACACCCGGACGCGACTTTCCTAATTTCTTAGCAAGCTGTTCTTGATTTAAATTTAATTCTTCTGAGAGCTGCTTATAAGCAATCGCCAATTCAACCGGATTTAAATCTTCTCTTTGAATATTTTCAATCAAAGCTAGCCCCAACTTTTCTTGTTCTTTTTCTTCACGCAAAACAATCGGCACTTCTTTTAAGCCCATAAGCCTTGCAGCACGCAAACGGCGCTCCCCGGCAATTAATTCATATCCACCAATTACTTTTGAAACAACTAAAGGCTGGATAATGCCGTATTCCCGAATTGACTGAACCAATTCGTTTAAGGCAGGGTCATTAAAATTTGAACGCGGTTGACGCGGATTAGCTTTTATTAAATCCGTGCTTACCTTTAAAACATGTGCGTCAACCGGCAAACCATCTTCTAATGGCTGATGCGCCGGTGTATTTGATTGTGGAATCAGGGAGCCAAGTCCCCGACCAAGTCCGTTACTCATACAATTATTTATTAGTTGCGTGCAAAAGTTCTAAGGCTAGTTTTTCGTAAGCTCTCCCACCTTTACTTTTCGGATCATAATGCAAAATCGATCTTCCGAAACTTGGTGATTCCGCAAGTTTGACACTTCTTGGGATTACGCTGCGAAAAATACGGTTAGGAAAATACTGATACAGTTCATTCATGACAGATTCTGACAATCTGTTTCTTTTATCATACATCGTAATGACCGCGCCGAGAATACCCAGAGTCGGTTTCAAATGATTTTGTACTAAATTAATTGTATGCAACAATTGCCCCAATCCTTCAAGCGCATAATATTCGCTTTGCACCGGAATTAGAATTTGATCAGCGGCGACTAAAGAGTTGATGGTTAAAAGTCCTAAAGATGGCGGCCCGTCAATAATAATAAAATCATAATCATTTCGAACTTGTTCTAACAAATTAAGCAAACGTGTTTCTCTATTATCAATAGAAACTAGTTCAATTCCCGCTCCAGCCAAAGCGATTGTTGAAGGCGCAACAGTTAATCTATCTTGCACGGTTCGTTTTAAAACGCTCGAAATATCGCGCAGTCCAACTAGAGCTTCATAAATACCAAATTCTAAGTTTTTATGATCAATTCCAAGCCCAGAAGTCGCGTTGGCTTGCGGATCAATATCAACTAAAAGCACGTGTTTACCCATGTGCGCCAAATATGACGCAATATTAACAGCGGTCGTGGTTTTACCAACGCCGCCTTTTTGGTTAACAATAGAGATAATCATGCCCATACAGCTTTAGTATAGCCCCTACATTACGCTTTGACAATTATTATGTTTCGGTTTATAATTTTTTCGTTCACTACTCTGCATCCCTCATCCCCAACCCTTCTCCCTCTTTGAGGGAGAAGGGAGCAAAACCCTCTCCAGTAAAGCTGGAGAGGGTGGTCCGCCACTCGGCGGACCGGGTGAGGGATTTTGCCTCGATGGCGGAATTGGTAGACGCACACGACTCAAAATCGTGCGGAGCAATCCATGAGAGTTCGATTCTCTCTCGAGGCACCAACGAAAAAAGCGGATTCATTTGAATCCGCTTTTTAATATCTACGTATACACCTATTATTTAGGTGCTAAAGGTGCGATCTTATCCCTAAAAGCTATATAGCTAACAATGAGATCATATATCTCCTTCCATGTAGCTTCTTTATATTCCCTTGTAATAGGAGAAGCATATTCTTTCTCAATTTTATCAAACGTATCATTAAAACTTGTTAGTGCCTGAGCAAATTGAATACAGCCTTTATTTTCCACCGAAAGAATTGCTTCACCAAATCCGAAATCTAATACTTTTATATCTTCAGGGAAAATCGAGAAAACAACCTGCATCAGAGTTCCTTCAGTGAGCTTAATCAAACCTCCGGCATCTTCTTCTAAATACACAATACAGCCAAGATCTTCGAAGACGGCTTCCCATTTCAAAAGATTCTCTTTGCTTTTATTGGAAATTCTTCCATCATTCGAAACTCTGGGTGCTGGTGGCAATTTTATACTTTTTGTCATTATTTATTCCCCTCCTTCAAAGGTTAAATTCATTTCTTCAGATCTTCCTCAAATGGAATCTCTGTATCAATAATATCTGTAGTGGTTGATGTTTGATCATCATTCAGCCGGACATACGTATAAATCTTATGCAATCTTATTCCATAAATGCCACCAGCTTGCTGATAAATTAACACCCCTTCTTTATACGGACAAATTTGTACAACATTACCCATGGACTTAACTGACCGAATCCTTGAATTAACTTTATCCAAAAGATAAATCTCATTAATAACAAAAGCCCGGCTGGAAAAACCTAAATCCAGTTTTTGAATTAGAAGAATATCTAATTTTTCATTTACATATCCGTAAAAAATATGCGGAGTTTTGATTGGTTCAAAATATCTTTCCGTTTCAACCACTTCCCCCATCCAGACCCTGTCATTAAAAGCGTTAAGTTCCACATACGTTTTACCGTCATTTTCATTTTTTGATGAACAGACATCCACAATATATGAAGAATTTGGAGCCGGAAAAATTTCCTGCATGATATTGATATCTTTATAATCTTTTCTGTATTGATCAAAAGTATCAAATGAATTTTCCTGGGAAAATATGCTGCCTGCAAATACAAAAGCAATAATAAACAAATATTTTAATATGTACATCTTTATACCCTCCTTTGGGTTTTTATGTTTTTGTTAATGTTCTTAATATCCGATTACATCAAATATTTAAGGTTTTGTCAAGATAACTAAAAAACGCTTACTTTGTGTAAGCGTTTTTTATGAATGAACTATTATCTTGTTGCAATTCTTTCATCAAGAAAAATTCTACCTTCCAATTCGTTTGAAGTTGGCTCAGCTTCTCCGTAATCAAGGCTCTCAATTAAAGTAAGAGCGTCCTCGGGGACCTCATCACGATGGTATGCAAGGTAATGGATACAAAGTGAATTTGTAATTATACCGTTAGGAAGGACATAGTCATGACTTGCACTGCTCCCACCAGCTTTGCATCCACATATATGGAAGCCTCTTAATACAGTATCAGGGATAAATTCTCCTTTAGGTGACAGACAACCATTTTTGTTTGTATGAAGCCTGAGAGCGGCGCTCATTTTCCTTGTGGCTGAATCAATTAACGGATTGTCAGAGGACTCATTTTTCGGTTCGATGAAAAGTAAAGCGATGTTAGTTGAAAATTTCACTTTTCTACCTCTTCTATTTTTTAAAGAAAATTTAATTATTTATTTAGTTTGCTATAAAGTAACATATTTAATTAACTTTGTCAATATTCCTCTCTTTTATCAACCTTTTGACATATTTAAAAGCTTGTGGTAGAATTCTCGAGTATTTAAATTTATGAAAAAGGAAATTCACCCAACATATTACCCAGCTGCGCAAATCAAATGCGCTTGCGGCAACGTTATGGTTGTAGGTTCAACCATGAAAGAACTGGCAACTGAACTTTGTTCAGCTTGTCATCCGTTTTATACTGGTAAGCAAAAACTCGTTGACACGGCTCGCCGCGTTGAGAAGTTTAAAGCTAAAGCTGTTGCTAAGACCGCCCTCAAAGGCGTTCGCGGCAAAACAGCTAAGCGTGCTGCCAAATCCGCTAAATCGGTTGCCAAGAAAGCCAAGGCTGACAAAAAATAACTATTCTAAAACCCGATACTGAAGCGGTAGCTTTATGCTACTATATCAGTGTCGGGTTTTTGTTTAGAAAATTATGTACGAAGAAATAAAACAACAATTTAAAGAGCTGGAAACCGAACTAATGAGTCCGGAACTTCAGGCTGATCGCAAAAAATTACAGACGGTTGCTAAAAAACATTCTGACTTAAAGTTTGTCATTGAACTCATTGATAAACTTGATAAAGCTAAAATTGCTTTAGAAGGAAATATGGCGATTCTCTCTGACGGCTCTGACACTGATTTAGTTGCTATGGCCGAGGAAGAAAATACACAACTTGAAACTGAAATCAAAGATCTAGAACAAAAGATTAAAGATGAACTCTTCCCCGCTAATCCTTTGGATAAGAAAAATGCCATTGTAGAAATTCGCGCTGGAACCGGCGGCGATGAATCTACGCTTTTTGCTGCTGAATTGTTTCGTATGTACTCACGCTTTGCCGAACGACAAGGTTGGAAGATTGAGGTGCTTGATTCCAATCGTATTGGACTGGGCGGTTATAAAGAAATAATTTTTACGGTTGAAGGATCAAACGTCTACGGACTCTTAAAGTTTGAAGGCGGCACTCATCGCGTGCAGAGAGTTCCGGAGACCGAAAAAGCCGGACGCATTCATACCTCAGCCGTTACCGTCGCCGTTTTTCCTGAAGCTGAAGAAGTTGATATTGAAATTAAAGCCGCTGATATCCGCATTGATACCTTTTGTTCTTCAGGTCCAGGCGGACAAAGCGTTAACACAACCTATTCCGCAATCCGCATTCTGCATATCCCGACAGGAATGATTGTTTCTTGTCAGGACCAAAAATCCCAGCATCAGAATAAAGAAAAAGCGTTACAGGTATTACGTTCTCGTTTACTGCAAAAGGCAGAGGATGAAAAACGCGAAAAAGATTCAGCTGACCGCAAAAGTCAGGTTGGCGCCGGCGATCGCTCTGATAAAATCAGAACCTATAACTTCCCGCAGGATCGAGTGACTGATCACCGCGTTAATCAAAGTTGGCATTCAATTAAACTTATTATGGACGGCGAAATTGACGAAATTACTCATGCCCTCAAAGAATACTTTAACAATCAAGGTAACGCTTAAGAAAGCTGTTACGAGCTTACTTAAAGCCAAGATAGATTCAGCTTATTTAGATGCCGAATTAATCTTGGCTTTTGTTTTAGGAAAAAACCGTTCGTATATATTGAGTCATGATGAGATTCTACTAACAAATAAACAATACATCTCCTTTAGTAAACTAATTGCTCAAAGAGCGAAATTTCTACCCGTAGCTTATATCTTGGGCTATAAAGAATTTTTTGGTCTTAAATTCAAGGTTACTAAGGATACCTTAGTGCCCCGTCCAGAAAGCGAATTACTTGTTGAAGAAGCGATTAAAATTGCTAATAATCAATCTGTTATTATCGATATTGGAACAGGCTCAGGTTGTTTGATTATCAGTGTTATAAAAAATACTAACACCAAAGGTGTTGCTATTGATATTTCCAGTAAAGCATTAGCAATAGCAAAACAAAATGCTAAGAATCATGGCCTAAATAAAAAAATAAAATTTATTAAATCTAATTTACTTTCTAACTTAAAAATCTCTAAAAATAAAAATCTTATTATTCTTGCCAATCTCCCTTACTTGAATAAATTAGAGATGAAAGAAAAATCTATTTCCAGAGAACCGAAAAATGCATTATATGGAGGAACTGACGGATTACTATATTATAAAAAACTTGCCAAGCAATTAAAGGATTATTCTAACTATACATTGCTCTGCGAAATAAATCCGGGACAGAAAAATGGTTTTAAAAAAATATTTCCTAAGAGTACTTTCATGACTGATTTCTCAGGTAAGATAAGACTGGGGATCATCAAAACAGTTTAAAATTGTCAGAACCGCGAGATACCTCAGATAGACTGATTTCCTCTGATGCTTGCATCAGATTTAATGAACCTACGAATTTCCACTCTTCTTGCTCCAAAGTTAATGAGTAAAGCCAGCTTAACATTATATGCTTCTATGTAATTAATAGCTTGGGCTGTGTGTACTCGTTCCAATTCGGTAACGGCTTTAAGTTCGACCATAATATCCTCATCTACTAAAAAGTCTACTCTACGTCTACCTATTTCTGTACCTGCATAATAAATAGTCATCTCTTTCTCCCTTTCAAACAATAATCCTTCTTCTTCAAATTCGTGTTCTAATGCTCGTTGATAGACAACTTCCTGAAATCCATTACCCAAACCATTATGCACCTTAAAAGCACACTTAATTATTTTCTCAGTAATATCTGATTTATAATATTTCATATATTATTGTTTAATTATAGTTAATAATATCTGTGTGCATCTGCTCATCAGCGGTATCTCGCGGTTCAGACAGTTGAGCTGTCAGTGGTTCTGACAGGAGAAAAGATGACACACAAAAAATAAAAAACTCCCCCGAGTGGAGGAGTTTTTTATTTAGTACTAAAGAATTATTTCTTTTCTTCTTTCTTCTCTTCGCCTTCCTTCGCGTCACCTTCCTTCGCATCAGCGGCAGGAGCAGCGGCGTCAGCAGCCGGGGCTACGACAACTTCTTCTTCAACATGCTTCTTCGGTTCAACAACGTGAACAACGATTTCTTCAGCTTCATTCTTCACTTCAATACCCTTAGGAAGTTTAATGTCCTTGATATAGAGTGAGTCACCTAATTCGGTCAAACTCGAAACATCAACATCAATTTTCTGTACCAAATCAGCCGGCAAACATTCAACCTGAATATGATCAAGATGTTCAACGACAATTCCACCATGAGCTTTAACTGCCGGAGCTTCTCCGATAAAGTTCAAGCTGGTTTCAGCAACAACTTTTTCGTTCATGTTAACCTTAAAAAAATCAACGTGAATAGCACGATGCTTTACAGCGTCAAACTGAATGTCCTTAATAATAACCGGCATATCGCGCCCGTCATCAAGTTTCAAGGAAACAAGTCCAGATTCTCCGCTCTTAGCAAAAACACGCTCAAATTCAGCACGCTTAACAGCCAAAGAAGTGTTCTCAACTCCTGACCCGTAGATAACGGCTGGTATAGTTTCTTTAATATCGGCGACCCTTCCTGTACGTAGAACAGCTGCCAATTCCATTGCTTCAGACATAGTAATAGTGTTAATTCTTAACGTTTAGCCACGGTACGGCGTGTAATGCTGTGCATAACGCCAACTAGGGCCAAATGGGCGATAAGGGAGCTGCCGCCATAACTGACAAACGGCAACGGAATGCCGATAACCGGCAAAATTCCCATATTCATACCAATATTAATAAACATTTCAATAAAAATCAAGCCCGCCCCTCCAACGATGATCAAAGAGCCAAAATAATTGCGGCCTCGGGAGAGACTTGAAGTAAAACGAAAGAGTAATAATCCAAAGCAACCGATTACCACAATGACACCAATCAAGCCCAATTCTTCAGCAATAACTGCGAACATAAAGTCGGTATTTGCTTCAGGCAAAAACTTCAACTGTGACTGCGAACCAAAGCCCAGTCCCCGGCCGAACATTCCTCCGGCGCCCACCGCGATAATAGCTTGCTTGACGTTATAATTGGTTGATGAAGCTGATGGTTTAAAATATGTCAAAACTCTCTCGCGCTGATAGTCCTTAAAAGTAAATTGCCAGGCCAATAAAAATAAAACGAAGAACCCCGCAAAAATAGTAATAAGATATTTTCGAGGAACATTATTGGCAACCAGTAAAATAATCCAAATAGCAAAAAGGAGAGCCGCTGAACCAAGATCCGGCTGTAACATAATCAATAAAATTAAAACTCCGGTAAAGGCTCCTGAGATCAACAAGTGCTTGAGCGGCCGTGCCGCCATAGAACCCTTGGAAAAATATCGCGCCAACCACACAATGAGAACCAGCTTTACCAACTCAACCGGTTGTAAACCAAGACCAAAAAATCCAAACCAGCCGCGGGTACCGTTGATTGTTTGTCCAAATACCAATACTGCAATTAATGAAAGTCCCGCAATAATATACAAATAATGCGAATAACTATACAGGTGATGAAAATCCATGAGCGCCAAGACGAAAAATATAACCAACCCGATAACAGCAAAGACCAATTGCTTCTTAAAAAATTCCCAGCTCGCTCCCCCTTGGCCCAAACTGATACTATAAAGCTCAGCCAAGCTAAAGGCCACTAAAACAATGACTGGCAGCGCAATGAGCCAGTCAATGTGTTTTAAAAATAAGAGAAATCGTTTCATGCAAAATCCTTTCTATAAGGTTGAGTATTTCAAATACACAGAATCATCAAGAATATTGATGTCAGGGATAATTTCTACTTCGTTGACAACCGGTAACTTACCCGGCCAACTAATTTGCGCCGCTCGCATCTCCCCGCTGCGGAAATTATCAAGCCAATAACGGTTGACGGCGACGATTGATCCGTTGCTTTTCAGGATAATAGACAATGGGACTTTAGTATATCCATACGCGCTGTTATTAGTAATCTTAAAATCAAGTTGTCCGACATTGATTTTTTCCGACAAACCACTTTCCGCTCCGGCAATAAACTTAGCATCTTCTATAACGAAATTCATACGCTCCAAACGGTACTGGTTCCAATCAGCAACCTTATGTCGATCAACACGTATAAAATTAGTGCTTTCAATAATCAAATTCACATTGGAAGCTCCCGCTACGTCTTGATGAAGTGCCATGAGATATTTAGTGTCTTGTGGCAAAACAAAATCTTCAGCCGCAGCAAATTTCTGCCCATTCAACTCAAAGGCGTACTTAATTTTAACAAGTAACATGGGATTGGCATTTGTAACCGCAACGACAAAATCATACTTATTATTTTGCGATTGCATCATGCGCACCTCGGAATAACTGATATTATTACCACTATTGGTTTTATTGGTGACAAGACTGGTAGCCGAAGTAAGATCAAGATAGGTCTGTTGATCCTGTTTAATACCAACAAATAAATACGATGAAAATTGATACAAAGAATAACCGATAGTACCTCCGGCGATTAGCAATAAAAGGAAGACGAGCATGAAGAAAAATTTCTTCCGGTTTCGCAGGTACCATAAACCAAAATCAAGCTGCCGTGTTGACAAGCCTTCAGTGTCGCGAAAATGCTTTACGCGTTCATCAAGTTGCGGATTTGGTTGAGGCATATGCTTATTGTTGTTCTTTATAGCTGAAAATTGGACCAGCGGCAATAACCCGCTTGCCCGCTTTATTATAAATAATAAAAATAAGTTTTAAGGGCATACTGTTCTGCTTCAAGCTATATTGCTTGCCCGTCGCCGGATCGTTAAATGTAATAGTGTTGGTTTTTGAGCCAAGCGCCGCGATTGAAAATTGTCCGGTAAAATCACTGATAAATTGATATTCGTCCGAACTAATTTCCTGGTTTTGCAATTCTTTACGAATAATATCCCTACTCATACTCAATTTACCAATTAAATCATTAAAACGAAGATCGTTATCCTTAACAACTTCTATGCCAATGAGTGTCTCAAACAACATTTTAGTATTAGCCACAAGTTCATCGCTCAATGCCAAATCCGGCTCGATATAATTAAATGAACCATCAAGCTCCGTAACTTCAAGGCCCGAACTTTTCTTGTCGCGCGGCAGTGTCCAGGCATCGGCCGAAAGACTTAAATTCGCCAACATAGCCAAACTCGTAGATATTTTTCGCTCCAACCAACGCTCGGAAGACATGTAAGGTAGAGCAGGCACAACTGTATTAATATAAGCGGCGCCGACATTTAAAGTTGACCAAAAATTATTAGCATGCCAAGAAACAGCATCAAACTTCTTCAATTCAGTCTTTAAGATATCACTTTGCGTGACGTAATTTTCATAGTTAGCATTATCTGACAAGAACTTACTCTTAGGGATGCTATTTAGAATCGGTCGTAATACATCAAAGCCAATACCGCGACAACGAAAAAGCTTACCGCGATCATCGCAGGAACTTAAATATGATGTACGAGAATTATTAATCGTCGGTTGCTTGTGATTGCCCACTTTAGCGAATGTCAGCTGATCGTAAAATGAGCGATTCGGCCAATATGAACTTTGTAAAAGACGCATACCTAAGTATGGTTTAGTCGAATCATTACGGGGATAACCGCCTTCCGCTTCGTTAAAGTTTAATTTCGCCAACTCATCGCGCATTTTAATTAAGCGCTCAAAACTGTCAGTTCCAAAAACTTCTTCGATGGATGCTTCTTTATATATTTCTTTGCGAATTGTTTCAAAATGTAGATAAGTTAATTCGCTGCGCAATCCTGAAAAATACGAAATGACTTTATAAATCTTCGCCCACTCGTTCTTTAATGATTGATCTGCGGATAAATCACTCGCCACAAGATGAGCAGCTGTTTGGTTGATAATCCAATCTTCTCTATCGAGTAAACAATTGGCACAATTGGCTTCTTTGAAATAGAGCGGGAACAGTGAAGAATTCCAGCGACTGGCAATAAAGAAATTACTTAGCTTGGCAGTTTCAGTATATTCTGCTGGCAATTTGAATTCTTTATAATCACGGTTATACAAGAGTGCCGGAGATTTTGCTTGTGCGCGCGCTTCACGGATTAACGTAACCTCTTTGGAAACGTCTTCACTTAAATAGCTCGGCAAACTGAAATCATAACGGCTCGCTTCACTTGGTTTAAATTTTTTATTATTGTTCAAATCTTCCGTGGCATTAATCTGTTCAGCTTGAGGCTTTAATAACATTAAGCCAACGGCAAAATAAGCTGCTTCCAAACGTTCAGCTTCCAAAAGCGGGTCGGAACTGACACCGAGTTTTGACCGACGATCTTGATAGCGACCATTGGCGCGATCATACATGCTCTTATTGATACGCCACAAGCTTTCATAAAAATATGATGTTTCAATCTCTTTATAGATTTGTTTGAGAGAATTCTGATAGTAATACACCAAAAAATCACTGGATACTACAATTGGGATAGAACGTTGCTTTAATTCAGCGTAGGTTCCAAAAAAATCATTGTTGGATTTTGTAAAGGGAGAATCAAGCGTAGCAAAGCCGTCTTGATTCAAGTTGCCGATAATCGGATCAATATTAATTTTTCGCGCCGTATCGTAATAGTTTGAAACCTGGCTCTTGATATTCAAAGGCAGGGCGACGCCGGGAATCTTAATATCCAATTCCTTGGTTTCGGATTTATAAAATGCTCCAAAAGTAACATTTTCTCCTTTGATATTCGAATTTGGTTCGTTAGGTTGTTCTTCATTGTCAACAGGGTTTAGGGTGCTCGGTAAACCGGTATTATCTTTTGGTTCTTCTTGCACAATCGGTTCGGGCGCAGTTTTGTTCATATTGCTCCACCACCACCATCCTCCGGCCGCAACAACAATGACTCCCGCAATGACGGAAATAATAATCATTTCCTTCCGTCCAATTAACACCTTGGGCCTCTCGGGTATTTGATTGATTGTTGGCGCCGGGCTGGGCGCTTTTTGATCTATAAACATGTCCAAATTATACCATAATTATACAATTTTGATAAACAATTTTTACTTGCAATAAGCCACTTATTTTGATATATTTAAAGAACCTAAATACAGAGTTTATTATGCCAAAAGAACTAAAAAAACAGACTCAAAAAAGCGACTATAACGCTGAATCAATCACCGTCCTTGAAGGACTTGACCCGGTACGCAAGCGACCGGGTATGTATATTGGCTCAACTTCTGCGGCTGGTTTACATCACTTGATCTGGGAAATTGTCGACAACTCGATTGACGAAGCCATGGCCGGTTTCGCCAATCTTATTACCGTTGATTTATTGCCTGATGGAATGGTTTCAGTTGGTGATAACGGACGCGGTATTCCAGTTGATATTCATAAAACTACCAAAGTCTCAGCTTTAGAAACGATTATGACAACGCTCCATGCCGGAGGAAAATTCGGCGGCGGCGGCTATAAGGTTTCTGGAGGTTTGCACGGAGTCGGAGCCAGCGTTGTTAACGCTTTGAGTTCGTACATGAAAGCCGAGGTTCACAAAGACGGCAAAATTTGGCTCCAAGAATACAATATTGGAAAGCCAAAAAAGAAAGTAGCGGCCGTTGGTACAACAAAGAAAACTGGTACTATCATGACCTTTAAGGCCGATGCCACTATTTTTGAAGAACTTGAATATAACTGGGGCAAGATTTTAGATCGCCTGCGCCAACAAGCTTATTTGAATAAAGGTGTCACCATTGAAGTTCGTGACCGACGCGATAATCATTCACCAAAAGATTTCACCTTTCACTTTGAAGGCGGTATTAAAACCTATGTTGATGCGCTTCATCGACATAACTCTGTTAAAAATGAAACTATTTTTTATGTTGATCGCGAAGTAAAAGAAGGACGCGTTGAAGTCGCTCTTCAATATAATGACGGATATAACGAAAATGTCTTGGCTTTTGCTAACAATATTATCAACCCGGGCGGAGGAACTCACTTAGTCGGTTTTAGAACCGCATTAACCAGAACTTTAAATACCTATGCTCGCGCCAAAAACTTAATTAAAGAAAAGGATGAGAACTTGACGGGTGAAGACGTGCGCGAAGGTTTAACTGCGATTATCAGCGTTAAATTGGGTGATCCGCAGTTTGAAGGTCAAACTAAGGATAAGTTGGGGAACGCCGAAATGAAAACTGCTGTTGAACAAGTTATGGGCGATGCCTTCACTATGTATCTCGAGGAACACCCTCGCGAAGCTGAAGCGATTGTCGCTAAATGTTTCTTAACAGCACAGGCTCGTCTCGCTGCTCGTACGGCTCGCGCTACGATTTTACGCAAAGGTGCTTTGGAAGGAATGACTTTGCCGGGTAAATTAGCAGATTGTTCAAGCAGAAAACCTGAAGAATCAGAATTATATATAGTTGAGGGAGATTCAGCCGGAGGCTCAGCCAAACAAGGTCGCGACCGTGGCTTTCAAGCAATTCTACCGCTGCGCGGTAAAATTTTAAACGTTGAACGTGCTCGTCTTGATAAGATGCTTGCCAATAATGAAATTAAAAATCTTGTTATTGCTTTGGGCACTAATATTGATGATCAATTTGACGTATCAAGACTTCGTTATCACCGAATTATTATCATGACAGATGCTGACGTTGACGGAGCGCACATTCGTACGCTTTTGCTTACCTTATTTTTCCGTCACTTTAATCAGTTAGTAGCCGACGGTTACGTCTATATTGCTCAACCGCCTTTGTACCAAATTAAAAAAGGTACGAGCTCTCGTTATGCGTATTCTGATGAAGAAAAGAATAAAATTCTTGCTGAAATGACTAAGGGTGGCGAAGTAGTTATTGAAACGGAAGTTGGCACTGAAGGATCTGATGCGACTGATACTGAGGAAGAAGCAGCTGATAAAAAGACTAAAGCTGTCGCCCGTATCAATATCCAGCGCTACAAGGGTTTGGGAGAAATGAATCCGTCGCAGCTTTGGGAAACGACCATGGATCCGAAAACACGTTTGTTAAAACGTGTAACGATTGAAGATGCGGCTTTAACTTCTGAAACATTTGAAATGTTAATGGGTGGTGATGTTGCTCCCCGCAAACACTTTATCCAAACTCATGCGAAGAAGGTAGAGAATTTAGATTTCTAATTTTAGATACTTAAAAAGGGAAGATTAATAATCTTCCCTTTTTTTGTTGAAACAAACTATTTTTAAGCACGCATAACATCGTCTACCGCTAAACCAACTTTATATCTAATCATTGATCTCACTAAATTAAGAATATGACGATCTACAGCCTGATCTTCGAACCACATGTAAATATGTTCATCCACAACCTGACGATATATATAAAACTCTCCAGAAATTTTGCTTTTTCTAGCTCCGTGAGCTTTTGCAATAAGAGTCATGGCTTCAACTACATAATCCATAGCTAAATAGCATGGCAACTTAGAGTCTATCTTGGGGAATAAAGATTTAGCAAGATAGCGAAAAATGGAGATTGCTCTAACAATATCCATTTTAGTAAAGGCGGCAGCCTGGTATTCTTCTCCGTGATCCTTATTAAGAAAAACGTTTACTAAAAGATAATTCCCTGCCTTGAAACCATCTTCGATAGATACTTCGCGATATCTGTGATGTTTCTTGGCATAAAAAGGCAGCTGATCTGCATTTTCTATAAACTGTTTTATTAACATTGATATAATATTTGATTTTTGGAATGTACTTTAATTAAGTTATCCTTACTATATTTTTATTTATTTGTCAATAAGAAATGCTATATTTTTAATATTGAAAAAGGAAGATCATTTGACCTTCCTTTTTTTATTTCAATTTAACTTGCGTTTACTTTTTTCTCATCTTCGAAAATAATCTTTTTCTTTTTGTATAAAACAAATAGTATGATTCCGAGAGCCAGGATAATGGCATATCCTTCATATAATAAAGCTTGGATAAACCAATATCTCCAACCGCTTAGTAATGGCTCTGTGTGTAAAATAGATCTTGCAAATAAAGAAATGAGAGCACCACACACAAGTCCCCAAAAGAAAAAGAAGAAAGCGCCATAGGGCTTTCGCATATGTGGTAAAATAAAAACAAATGCAATACCCACGAGCGAAAGAAACAGACACAGTACGAGCGCATCAGCACTTGAATTCTGAGTTATCATTTTAAAGATCTCCTATTTTGAATTAAAAAACGTTAACAATATAGTAGCAAAGATATATTTAATAAGCAAAACACGCGCCTTACGGCGCGTGTTTTTTGTGTTACTTATAGTTTATAGTATTTCGCTCCTGCTCCCATTTCAGCTTCAATTTCTAGTAAACGATTATACTTGGCGACTCTTTCTCCTCTCGCCGGCGCACCTGTCTTAATCTGTCCTGCGCCGCAAGCCACCGCCAAGTCAGCAATAAATGAATCCTCAGTCTCCCCGCTTCTGTGCGAGATCACAACTTTAAAATGATTGGCCTGAGCTAAATTAATAGTTTCAATAGTTTCAGTCAAAGTTCCAATCTGATTTGGTTTAATTAAAATAGCGTTAGAAGATTTTTCCTGAATCCCCCGCTCAAGCCGAGTTTTATTTGTAACATACAAATCATCTCCGACAATCTGCAATTTATCCGCTTCCGCGGTTAACGCGTTAAAGCTCTGCCAATCATCATCCCCAAACGGATCTTCAATCGAAAATAACGGATAACGCTTAGCAAGATCTAAATACCAATCTTTTAACTTACTTGCATCACGCGCACCTTCTTTCTTTAGATGATACTGTCCATTTTTATACCATTCGGCTGCCGCAGCATCAATTGCTAACACAATATCTGTGCCGGCTTTATATCCAGCCGCTTCAATCGCTTTCATAATTAGTTTAAGCGGTGCTTCATTATCTTCTGACTTTGGAACAAAACCGCCTTCATCACCTATCATAGCCAATTCTCCTTGGTCACCAATTATTTTTTTCAAAGCATGATAGACTTCCGTGCCCATGCGCAGCGCTTCTGAAAAATTTTCAGCGCCAATCGGCATCACCATATATTCCTGAATATCTGTTGCCCAATCGGCATGACGTCCGCCGTTAACAATATTCATCATTGGCACCGGCAATAAAGGCAAGGGTCCGAAACCGGAAATTTCTCTGATATAGCGATAGAGCGGAACATTATGTTCTTTAGCGGCCGCTCGAGCGCAGGCCAAAGAAACTGCCAATATCGCGTTAGCTCCAATTTTGGTTTTGGTCGGCGTGCCGTCCAAATCAATCATAATCTTATCAATCTCTGCCTGAGCATCCGCAGGCTTTCCTACTAAAGCGTTAGCTATAATCTCATTGATGTTTTTAACGGCTTTAGTGACTCCTAAGCCATTATATCGCTCTGCTTTGCCGTCTCTGAGCTCATGAGCCTCATATTGACCTGTAGAGGCACCGCTTGGTACAGCAGCGCTTGCTTCAATGCCTGAATCAAGGGTGACGCATGCCGACACAGTCGGGTTGCCGCGGCTATCCAATATCTCGCGGCCGATAATTGATGTTATATTCATAGTTATTTTATTATATACCAGATAAACGTTTTTTCCTATAATACTAGACAAAACTGATAATTTCCAGTATCCTATACACACTATCACTCATGAATTCTATGAAATTAATCCTCCAATATCTTAAACGCTACAAAAAGAAATTAATTCTCATTCTCGGACTTGCGACCATCAACCAAGTCTTTTCTTTATTGGATCCGCAAATTTTTCGACTCTTGATTGATAATTATGCGGGTCGTATTAATGACTTTACTCAAGCCAACTTCTTAAAGGGTGTGACTCTTTTGCTTCTTGCTTCAGTCGGCGTTGCTTTAGTTTCACGTATAGCTAAAAACTTTCAAGATTATTTTGTTAACTTTGTCACACAAAATTTAGGTGCCTCCCTGTATGCCCGCGGCGTTACCCACGCGTTTTCTCTTCCCTACTTTGTTTTTGAAGATCAAAAGTCAGGAGAAATTCTTCAAAAATTACAGAAAGCCAGAATAGATACGCAAACGATTATTACAAGCGCTATCAACATTGTCTTTGTCGCGATGATTGGCCTACTCTTTGTTTTGATTTACTCGTTTACAATTCACTGGTCAATCTTCTTGGCATTTTTAGCGCTTCTGCCTATTGTCGGCGGTCTTACTTTTTACATCAGTAAAAAAATCAAACAAGCACAAAAAGATATTGTAGTACGTATGGGTGCCTTAGCTGGTTCGACTACCGAAACTTTGCGTAACGTTGAATTAGTTAAAAGTCTTGGACTGGAAGCGCAGGAAACCGAACGCTTGAATATTGTAAATAATGAAATCTTAGGTCTTGAATTAAAAAAGATTAAATTAATTAGAACCTTGAGCTTTGTACAAGGAACTTTAATTAATTTCTGCCGCTCCAGTATCTTATTGCTCTTGCTCTGGCTTATTTTTAATAATGTAGTAACACTTGGACAATTCTTCAGTTTGTTATTCTACTCCTTCTTTATCTTCAACCCACTGTATGAATTAAGTAATGTTGCTTCGCAATATCAGGAGGCTAAGGCCAGTAATGAAACCTTGGATGAGATTCTTAATATGAAACCGGAAGACACAACGCATCGTACCAAAGAAATCTCTTCAGTAACTGATTTGAGTTTTGAAAATGTTGGCTTTAGTTATGGTGATGCCAATCGTCCGGCTCTTGATAAAATTAATTTGACAATCAAGCCGGGAGAAACAGTTGCCTTTGTCGGACCAAGTGGCGCAGGAAAAACCAGTTTGATTAAACTGATCTTAGGCTTGTATCAGCCGACCAGCGGACGAATTTCTGTTAACGATATTGATTTGTCACACCTAAAACCCGAAACCTTTAAACAAAAGATTTCCTATGTCTCGCAAGACACACAGCTTTTTGCCGGAACTATTAAAGACAATCTTTTATTTGTAAAACCGAACGCCAGCGACGCCCAATGCTTAGAAGCGCTTGAACAATCTGCTGCTATTGCGATTATTTCCCGCGGAAGCGAAGGTCTAAACACGCGCATTGGTGAAGGCGGACTTAAATTATCTGGCGGAGAAAAGCAACGCCTTGCTATTGCTCGAGCGCTACTTCGTCAACCTGATTTAATTATTTTTGATGAGGCTACTTCAAGTCTTGACTCTATTACTGAACACGAAATAACTGAAACCATTAAAGCCATCAGCAAAGCTAAGCCTCATTTAATTACAATACTGATCGCTCACCGCCTTTCAACGATTATGCACTCTGATCGCATCTATGTCTTAGAAAAAGGCCTCATTTCGGAACAAGGACCTCATGAAAGCCTCCTTGAGGAAAAGGGCTTATACGCGGCTTTGTGGCGTCAGCAAAAAGGCGAAGAATAATGATATACTAATTGTATGAGCACTAAAAAGAACATCTTTATCGGAGTTGCCTGGCCCTACGTCAACGGCGATATTCACTTAGGTCATTTGGCCGGTTATTTATTGCCGTCTGATATATTTGCGCGTTTTAACCGCTTTATCGGGAATAATGTATTAATGGTTTCGGGTTCAGATTGTTTCGGCACTCCAATTGCGCTTGAAGCTGATAAACGAAAATTAAAACCCGCGGAAGTCGTTGCTGAGTATCACACAAAAAACCTGCAACTGTTTAGAGATCTCGGCTTAAGCTTCGATTTATATACTAAAACTGATAATCCAATCCATACGGAAGTAGTTCAGGATGTTTTTATCACTCTTTTAAATAAAGGCCTCATTTATCCTGACACCTCCGATCAATACTACTCTGAAACCGAAAATAAATTTTTACCTGATCGCTATGTTGAAGGCACCTGCCCTCACTGCAATTTTGCAGAAGCTCGATCAGATCAATGCGACAGTTGTGACAGAATCCTCGCTCAAGGAGAACTGATAAACCCAATAAGCAAACTAACAAAGACTCCAGTTATTATTAAAAAAAGTCAGCATTACTTTTTTGCCTGGGGAAAACTCGAAGCTTTCTTGGAAAAGTATCTCAAAGAACATGGCGCAAAATGGCGTCCCTGGATTTTTAATGAGGCCGAGCGCTGGCTCAAAGGCGGTCTTAACAGCCGTGCTATCACTCGCGACCTTGATTGGGGCGTTGCTATTCCGGTAGACAAGATGAAACCTGATCAAATTATCGAAGGACATGAGCATAAAAGAATTTATGTGTGGTTTGAAGCGGTTATTGGCTATCTGTCCGCTTCGATTCAATATTCAAGAGAACACGGCGATGAAAGCTGGAAAGATTTTTGGTATAACGATACTGCCGGGCATTATTATTTTATGGGCAAAGACAATTTAGTATTTCATACCTTGTTTTGGCCGGGTCAGTTGCACGGTTATGATGAAAAGCTTCATTTGCCTGACGTTCCCGCTATTAACCAATTCTTGACTCTAGGTGACGAGGGTTTTTCAAAAAGCCGCGGTGTTACTTTAAATCCGAAGAAAATCGCCGATGATTTCGGTTTAGATTTAGTTCGCTTGTATTTATGTTTAATCATGCCTGAGAATCATGACAGCGACTTTACCTGGGCTGACTTTATCGTTAAGACCAATAATTTAGTCATTGCCAATCTCGGAAACTTCCTATTTAGAATTATTAAACTTTCTGAAAACCTGGACTTTGCTTCACTTAAACCAAGTGATGAGATCATTAAAAAAGTTGATTTAAGCTTAGCCGAAACCAAATTATTATTAGAAGATTGCAAGTTCAGAGATTACGCAGAAGCAATTCTTGATTTATCAAGCTTTGGCAATAAATATTTATCTGACGAAACGCCGTGGAAGAAAAAAGAAGATATAAGCGCCTATAATCAAATTATGGCGAACGCTTTGCTTATCGCCCTTGCCTTGCGTGTAATGCTAGAACCAATTGCACCACATTCAGCTCATAAATTAGAAACAATGCTCGGTCTACATTTTGATTCTTGGACCGAGGCTGAATCGCTACGTGAATCAATCAAAAAAATAAAAATCACAAATCCTGAGCCATTATTTAAACGAATAGAAGCTGATCCAGAAAAAGAAAATTTTAACGAAAAATACCAATAACAAAACACCGCCCGTATGGGCGGTGTTTTTTTACATTATCTGGTCTGAAATTTCATCCAGTGCATGCTGCATATCTTTATGGTCCTTAAAGACGCCGGTAAAAGCCGCATCGGCAATCATTGAAAAGCGCTGTTCATTGCGCTCATTGGCGCCGCGGGAACGCTCCGCGTACAAACTATTTTCAAGGCCCATAGTTTTATTAAATTAATTATTTTCTTCTTTAAGGGTGATCAATCGCTCTACAATCAAACGCCGCAAATCAGGAATTGCCGCCTGTAAAAATTCGCTCGCGCTGACTGAATCGCCTTCTTCCAATAATTCTTCAAGCTGTGTCATCTGATCATCAGTTAAATTATCGAAGACAGCCTGACTAATTTCACGATTAATCTTATCAATATACTCTTGTTTGACCGTCTCTAAACTGGCCTCGTCAATATCTGAGGAATATTTTTCTTCGATCAAGCAATCGGCAAAATAACCGGCTAGTTCTGGTTGATTGGCTAATACGTCCATATCTAATCATCAACAGTATAGCACAAGGCGAATATTTTCTACAATACAAAACCGACCCGCGTAAGCGAGTCGGTTATAATCAAATATTATTGCTGTTGGTTCAACTGTTGTAGCCAGAGTTCTGTTGCAAGGCGCAGGGTTGTTTTGGTTTCAGGTTTCAGAGCATCAGCCTCAAGCTTGTCCCTTGTATAAGATAAGTCATTCTTCTCTGATCTAATTTGGAAAAAATCCTCAAGTTTTGGTTCTGGCATATGTAAAAATTTAATAGTTTACAAGGGCTTCGTCAATCGCTGTGTCGGCCCGACCAATTACCTCTTCTAAAAAATAGGAAATCTTCTCGGGATTGTTTTCGGCAAGCAGTTCTTCAAAATCGGACAAGCGTTCGTCGGGAATGCGACTGATAATATAACGGTTTATCTTATCAAGTGCTTCGCTCTTAAAAGCTTCTTTAGCTTCATCGTCCGTTGGATCAAGATCTTGCTCCCGCATCAAACGCACAACGAGCGCGTCAATCGCAGGTGAGTAATCAGGCATAGGGATGGATATATAAAGTGTATTGCACTTAGCATAGCAAAAATATTGGCATAAGTCAATGTAAACAAAAAACAGCCCCGAGAGGGGCTGTTTTTATTCGAGATGGTTTACATCTTCAAAGCTTCTAAATCGTTAATCAAAACGCCAGCTTTGGAACTGACCAACGGGTCAGGGTTTTCGGCAGTTGGACGAATCTCAGCAATCATAGCGTCTAAGCCGTTGTTTACCATGTCTTTGACTTTTTGAATCTCAACACCCGCAACGGCATCCGCCATAACACTTTCGCCACCAGCATCAGCTTTGGCTTTTGCTAAATCAGCTTCAATCTGAGCAACATATTCTTTTGCCATAGCAACCTGGTCTTCAATAGACATAGTTGCTTGAGCTTCAGTAGAAGCACCAGCTTCCATGTTTCCCATCGCAGCACGCTTTTGGTTAAAAGCACTATTTGGGTCAGCAACCATTTCATCAATGGCAGCTTCTGCTTTAGCGCGGTGAAGGGTCAATGCAGCAAACTTTTCATAGGTTTGATTAAAGTTGCTGTTAGGATCAGTCACCATGTTTTTAATAGCTTCGATAGCTTTATTACGTGGATCTTCGGCCATACCGGCATCAAGAGCCTCGTCAACACCAGTAGTATCTTTTTTAACTTCTACTTCCGGTGTAATCATTTCGTTTTTATTCATAAAATTAATTTTCTTAGTTAATTTAAATATGTTTATATTATATCATATTTGACATATTCTGTCAATAGTCATAATATTTGCCCATTTTATGGGCTTTTTGATGCTTTTATCCTATCATGGATTAGGGCCAAAAACAACATTGACAAGTCTGTCTAAGAGTGGTAAACCATAGATATCTGATGTCCCCCGTCGGGGGCCCCATCACAGAATTTTTCCACGAACTTTAAAAACTTAATATCATGCCATTAACCCACAAATACAAAAATTTCCAGGATCTCCCGGAAAAAGCCAAGCATGTTCCGCTTACGAACATGTTAGACAAACTAGAGGAGCTCCAGGATCAAGAAAAAACTGGCACGCTCACTCAAGAAGAAGAAACAAGAATGAATCTTCTTGAAAATTACATTGAGCTGAAATTGGCTCACGAAATTAATTTACAAAAATTCATAGCTCCGGAAGAACTTATCTCCGACAATGCCGCAAATGATAACATTTGCTTCAAACTCGACGATGTAACTTTCGTTGAAGACTTTGTCTCAAAGTATTATTTTGAGGCCTGCCAAAAAAGCACATTTTTCATAACAAAACTTTCCCTTAACTAACAGACCTATTGCTCAACCAATAAATTTTATAATTTATAAAGCAATAGGTCTTTTTAGTTACTAATTTTATACAAACATCGAGACAATCGCCGCCAATCCTGAAATCATCATGATCCCCGTAACAACCCAGCCCAGTTTTGTCATCCATGGACGATTAACATTCTCTTGCATTATCTTTTTACTACTGCTCATACGAACAATGAGGACTAAAATAATCGGAGCAATGATACCGTTGGCTACGGCAGCGTAAATCAAAGTTTTAATAGGATCCAAGCCCACAAAATTTAAAATAATTCCGAGAAGCATCGAAATAATAATAACTCCGTAAAAAGCACGCGCTTCTTTTAACTTACGATACAGCCCTTCCTTCCAACCAAAGCTCTCAGAAATTGCGTAGGAAGCTGAACCGGCTAACACGGGAATAGCGAGCATACCGGTCCCGATAATACCGATGGCAAATAAGAAGAATGCACTATCACCCGCCAAGGGTCTCAGAGCCATAGCCGCGTCCGCAGCGGTTGTTATCGTCCCTCCCCCGCTCACAAACAAGGTTCCGGCACAAGCCGCAATGATAAAGAACATAACAATATTTGAAAAAAACATTCCGCTCCACACATCAGTTTTAAGACGCTTAATCTGCTGTGGCTCAGGATGCTGATGCCAATATTTATTAGTATGAACGCCGTGCATCTTTTCCTCCTCAACTTCTTGCGAAGTCTGCCAAAAAAATAAATACGGGGAAATAGTCGTTCCCAATATCGCACAGATCAGTAAAATTTGTTCTTTGGAAAAAGTAATACTCGGTATAATGGCATGCCAAACAACCTCACTCCAATTAAGGTGACTGAGCAATGCAGATAGAATATAAGCAAACAATACCAATGCCAAATATTTTAAATACTTTGCATAACGAGCGTAAGTAGTAAAAATTTGCAGTATGAGACTCAGCCCGGCGAATAATACGATTAAAACTATAAAATTAGCTTGCGGGAATATTAGTTGTGCCCCTTTAGCCATAGCACCCAAATCCGCTCCAATATTAAAAGAATTGGCAGCTAATAATAAGAATGCCGAACTATATAAAATCCAACGAGGATAATGATGTCTGATATTAGCGGCTAAGCCGCGTCCGGTCACCAAACCGAGCCTGGCACACATTTCCTGGATAATAGACATCAAAGGAAAGGTGAACCAAGAAAGCCACAGCAGTTGGAAACCGTATGTTGCACCAGTTTGTGAATAAGTCGCGATGCCGGACGGATCATCGTCAGACGCACCCGTAGTTAAACCTGGGCCGAGCGTAGCCCAATACTCTTCGGCACGTTTAAACGGCTTCTTGTTAATTACTTTTTTTTCTAGTTTTCCAATCTCATCTATCGCCTCTTCAAGCAAAACTGCTGGCTCGGAGGCAATTTTCTCTAAAGTCTTATAGTTCTTACGGGGCATACATGGAAATAATAATGCTTTAAGTATAGCAAATTTAAAAGACTACCTGAAATAGATACAAGTAGTCTCTTTATTAAATCCGATAGAACATATTATGCGTTAGCGGCTAATGGAACAATTTCTGCTCCAATCTCCAATCGCGACATAATCGGCGTTTCTGCTTCTGTATTACCTGGTTGTCTTCCGCTTAATATTTTTTGCGTAAGAACATTAGCAACCACTTTTTTAAATGTTACTCCTTTAATTCCGTCCTGTTCCCATGCTTCTTCAAGAACGGTAAAGTCAGAACGAGAAATATAAATCCCGGGCTTGCCACAGTGAGTCGAAATAATCGACTTGATTGGCGTACCTTGAAATACTTGCGGGACTGATATTGAGTTCCATTGTCCAACAATCTCTTTGTCAATGCAATCAAAGTGCACGGTCAAAGAATTTGAGTAATCGCTTACATCAATAAAAATGATTGTTGGATTAGTGACTGCTCCCATTGGGGCAGGCGTGTTACAAATTTTACAGAAGTGTTTATGCATTTTTTCCTCCTTTAAATGCATTTAGTTTTTGGGGATTTTTAATGTACCAGAAAGAGAAACAGATTTTCTGATTCTTTATATACTACTCCTCTCGCAGAATCTGTCAAGATTTTTTTGCTTTCTTTAAATTGAAGCGAATGATATGACAATTCGGTACCTGAGCTTCCGTTAATGAATCCATTTTCTCATTACTCAAAGCCTTAAAATATCCTCGAGCAACCTTTAAAATGGGCAAATGAGATACTATAAGCACTTCTTTAAAATCTTTCTTACTAAGGTCTTTTAAAAAGGCAGCAAAACGTTTTTTCATTTCTTCATAGCTTTCTCCGCCCTTAGGTCGACAGGTCCATCGATTCTTGTGCTTGTCACGCCACTCATAAAACAAGGTAGCTGGCTTATCTTCAAAAATGCCCATAGAACGATCGTTGAGTCTTTTATCACTATAAACCGGTACTTTGTGATATCTATTCACAATTTGAGCAGTTTGAGCTGAACGATATAATTTTGAAATAAATATAGCTTCAATTGGTTCTTTTTTAAGAAGTAACGCCACTTGATTGGCTTGAGCTTTCCCCAAGGAAGTCAACCGAACTTTTGAGCTTGGTTTGCCGTTACATAAATCTTTTAAATTGTAGTTAGTTTGTCCGTGTCTTAAAAAAATTAATTTCATATTTGTACAGTATAGCACATTAGTTCAAGATAGGATGATTCTTGACATATAAAATCATAAGTTGTATAGTCTTCAATACTGTACATTTCAAATTTAAACGAAAGGAAAAAATGTTAGACATCTTGTTATTAGGAAAGAAGAAGTTATCAAAGATTAAAAAAAATGAACGTTTCCAGATCCATTGCGTGGATGAATTCCCGCATATAGAAGATCTTGAAGAATACATTGCAAAAAATGTATTTGATATTATCATTGTTGATGTACACCACCCGACTAGACCACGAACCCTCAGAAAATTCGGTCACAAAGGGCTTATCGTTGGCTTTTCTGACAACTCAGCCAATAAGCAAATTCTGCGGAATACACTGTTGCGGGGCTTTAACATGTACTTCTCCTTTGAAGAGTTACAAAATCAGCTCATGTATATTGTTGAAGCTTTCAGCAATATTCCCAAGTTTGAAATTGATTATTCAGAGAAAGAATTTGACATGGAAATCTACGATCATATTATCAAACACGCCGGAAATTTTATATATGAACAATTCGCACAGACATTTTTTGAAACGCACGAACAGGCTCATTGGGCCTTTGTCTCGCAAGACATGGTTGTAGTAGAACATTCAAACAGGGAAGATGCTCCGGAAGTAAATGATTTATCAAACCTTATGATGAAAAATGAACAATATATTTTCCTTTTTTCACGCAAACAAACAGTTCCTCAACTAACTGAATAACAAAATTGTTATAAAAAAAACCCCGTAGTATAAAATACTGCGGGGTTTTCAATTTAATCAAATTGAACCGGCGCTTTAATTTTTGGTGTTGTTGGTGTTGGTGTCGGAGTCGCCTTCGGAGTAGTCGGCGTTGCTTTTGTTCCCGGCAAAGGATTATAAAGTACCGTTATACTAGTACTGCGAATATTGCCCGCATTATCAATCGCTTTGACTTCAACAGTATTCTTGCCGATTTTCAATTTACTTAATTTCAAGCCACTCACCGTTTTAGCGCTCGTCAACAGCTTTCCGTTGACAATTATTTCATACGTCGCGATTCCAGAAAGCTCATCTTTTGCTGAGGCACGAATTGTTGGCAACACAGCTTCACTGAGTCGTGGCAACACGGTAACTGTATTTGCTGAGGGACGCTCAAGGTCAATTTGAATTTTATAATGCTGGGTAGCAAGCCAGCCTTTTGTATTCTTTGCTCGAACATGGGCATACCATACTCCACTGGTGAGATTACGCTGCACGGCTGATTTGAATGTTGTTAGAGCCGCATTACTCGGGTCAGTTTTTGCATTTTTATCAAAAACATATGCCACTCCTGTTACTGTTTTATCGGCAACTGTCCAAACGATTGATGCGCTGTTTTTTGAATACCAAGATGTTTGCTTTGGATGCGTTGTTGAACTGACGCTTACAGCGTTTTTTGCTGTTGCTGGACCACTAACCGTAATCGGTCGCGCTTCAACAGTCGTTTTAAGGGCAGTCGCTTTACCGTCATTAGCCAATACTGTCATTTTACTGACATTAAAAGGAAATGTTCCCGGGGCTTTAGCTTTAAAATCAAAACCGATAATACGACCAGGATTACCTTTATATCCAGGATTTAAAATTATTCCTTTTAAAGTAATTAAACCGGCTTTCGCATCAACTCGCGTCGATTGCACCCAAAAATTAATAATTGATTTATCAATACTGATCTTAGTAACGTCGACAAGCTCTGGATTAAAACCAATAGTCGCTTCGACTGCATTTACGGTCTTAGTCTCAGTATCAACATTAAGGGTAGCAAAACCACTTTCTCCAGTTTTATACGTAGTTTTTTCCATTCGAAAATGAAGACGTGCGGCCTGAGTGTTATGGGGCACAAGCATCACGCCAACAATCAATACAATAATGGCGCTAAAAAAATATTTCATACCCGAACGCGGAACAGCTTTAATAGTGTAACCAGTAAGATTATAGCTAAAGCTAATGCGCCATACATAAATTCTGGTATTCCCCCGCTATGCGGAGCAATAGCCAATAATGCACTATTACCGGCTCGGTCCACTGCTTTAATAATTATGTAGTGACCTCTTTTTTGATCCTTTAAACGCAGAGGAGATTCAACGCGCTCCCATTGGTCTTTTGACGGCTCTTTAGTCAAAGATTCCTGATATTCAAAATAATGAATACCTGATTCATTATCACGCGCCGAGAAAATAGCAAACCAACCTTCTATTTCATTACCCAGCTTCACTATCTCCGCAGTTAAATCGCTTGGTGGGACAATATCTATTGATTGATTAGTTGTAAGACTCGGCTCTTTTAGAAATCTTATGTTTAAGATACTTGGATCTATCTCGACAAAGCTGTCTTCTCCGGCTCCCTTATATGCTTTGAAATTACTAAGGCTTACGGAAGCATCACCCGGATTTTCAGCACTTAACATAAAACGAAAAACTAAGCCCGGCAATTTCTCCTCTTCAAACGGAGAATATATTCCGTTAAATCCTCCCGGGATAATTCCGGCAAAACGAATACTATTATCCTTAACAGCAGGACGTTCAATCCAGGCGGAAACAATCGAATTTCCATCTTCAATATCACTGATTCTACCCGAGCCCGCGTTGATTACAATATCACCTTCCAGGGCGTTAATATTGTCTTCATTTGGCGACAAATACATGCTTACAAAAGTGCGACCTTCTTCTGCCAAAAGCTTCTCATCATAACTTAAACTAAGCTTAGCGGTCGTTGCGGCAGAAGCTTGAGTCGAAACACATAAAATTATTAAACACAGTGTAATAAAATATTTTTTCATATCATCCGGTCCATTGCGAGGCTAAGACGCTAAAATCAGCCAAGTCAATTTTTTTATCTTTTTTAACATCTATTTTTGTCGGCGGGTTAGCACGCTTATACCAATAAGCTAAAATTGAAAAATCAATCAGGTTCACTCGACAATCTCCGTTTAAATCACCGGATAAGCCGCATTGCTTTATACCTTCCTCCGGAACTTTTTCTTCTTCAACAATAGGCGTGTTTTTATCCAGTACTGCGAATCCGACGGCTTGTCCATATTCGCTGATTTGACCAGCCAAGGCGCTTTTAGATTTTGCATCATGCGTACCAATATTTAAAAGTGAACTATCAAGCGTATATAAATATCCTCCGCTGTTATCGGCCTTAGTTCGTAAAAATAATTCTGTTTCCGAATTAACTTGAATCGTAACATCAGAGCTTGGTACACTTCGTCCAAAAAATATAAGATTGTCTCCTATATTTACTTGACGCTTATTGAGGTCAAGCGTCGGCGCAATATAAATACCGCTGACCGTTGTTGTGGCGGCCTGAGTTACTACGACAGGAACTGTAAAGGAAGACTGGCGACCAAATGGATCTTCAGCGACCAATAGATAATTAGCGGTGCCCGGCGTCGCGTTTGAAATACTGATTAAAAAAGTCGCATCCGGTCCGGAGATTGTTCTAACAATTAAACGACCGTTTTGTAGCAGTGAGACATTACTTGAGGGATAAGCTTTGCCAATAAAAACAACTCCTGTGGTCGGGAACAGATTCGGATCGGCTGGTGGAGCTACATTGCCGCCGCCTCCACCTCCGCCGCCGCCACCACCAGGAGGAGGTGGAGGGGGTGGAGGGGGTGGCGTTGAACCAACTTGTGCAGACACACTCACTTGCAATGAACCACTAACATTAATAGCCTGAGCCGTATGAGCAAAGACTATACAAAGCAACCCAATAATAGAAAACGACGCGGCGGCAGCCGCGCCGAAGAAAATTCTTCGATTCATGATTTAAAATTAAAAACGGGAGCGTTTAATAACGTAGCTGTTATAACGCTTTATCGCAAAGCGCAAAATAAAGATAAGAATCAATAAAGCAAGAAGTTCTGTAACTAAAAGCTGCCACGGAAAAACAAATACTGCAAAACTGCTTTTTACTACTTCATCAGTAGTTCCGTATTTTAAATCTAAATGCGCAACATAGCGACCAAAAGCAAAGTTATTCCATTGATATTTAACACTTGAAACAAATCCCAGATTTTCAGGCTGAGGCTCAGCCGATGCTTCATCGGAGTTCTTTTGCCACCACAATTCAAAACGACGAATACTCTTTGGCAATACGTTACCTTGAACCGGATTAGCATTTTGTACTTTTGTCTCCATGCCAAAGGTATTTTTTATAACCAATTCTCCTTTAGGCATCACGCGATCGGCGCCGGTATTTTGAAAACGATAATAATAATTAATAGGCAACGCACTAAACCATTTTTTACTATCCTTGGTTGCAAATTCCAATAAGGATGCGCCCTCTTCAACATCACCGCTTACTCTAAACAACAATAAAGTGCCGATACGCGCACCAATTGATAATTGATTTGGATTTTCTGCCGGCGGATTAGTTCCTAAAAATATAGCTGAGAAATAGCCACCTGGTTCAGCATCAGCCGGAACCGTAACCGAAAAATCAACAATCTTTGTTTCTCCAGGGGCAACAGTAATTTTCTCAGGCGCAGTGATCCAGGTCGCTAAACCATCGGAAGCAGTTACAAAACTCGGGCTGCCGGTTTCACCCATGGCTTCAAAGTTTTGAAAAACCGTATATAATGTTTTTTCTTCTGCCTCATCATTAATTACCTTAAAAAAACCACCAACCGTTGCGCCAGGGTCGCCTGAAATCTCAAGTCTGACCGGAGAAATGGTCATGGCTTGAGCTTGAAATAATGGAGATACTAGCAATAATCCGCCGACAAAAATGCCAAAGGCAATGCGGCGGATATTGATGATTTTCATACAATATTTAAGTCAGTAGAATTTAGAAGCTACCTGTTGCAGTGTAGGTGAATGTTGTAGTGTAACTTCCTGCTTCAGTCGTTGCAAGAATGTTTGCTAAATATGCGATTGAGAAGGTTGTTGTCGCTGAAGGTCCCGTCGAACTTCCAATATCATCTTGAGTAGCAGTTGCGTTATACGCATAGTTTGAAGCAGTCGCGTAAGGAGCCGTCGCAGTACCGCTACCGCCGGAGGCAGCCACGTTAATTCCGAACTGTTCGGTGCCGACGCTCGAAGTTGTTGCTGAACCGCCAATCGCGTTAATCGTATTACCACCGCTGGTCAAGGTTGCTCCAAGTACATAGACAGTATAACCAGAAGTTGCGTTAGTTGAGACAGTTAAGTTATGAGCTACTGTATCAGCTACACCAGTTCCTAGAGTATCACCAGTCGCGTAACGAGCGCCCGATGAAGATAAAGTACCAAAACCGATAGATGCATCAGAAATTGCAAAAGAAATAGTTGGATCAACGTTAGCTGTTACTGAAACCTGATCAAATGGTGTATCAACAATAGCAATACCGGCCGTGCCCGCATCAGCGCCAGCGTTAACGCTAACTGCCATAGTTGCAGTTTGAGCTGAAGAAGGGTTAGTAATCTGAAGAGCTCCAGCACCACCGCTAGTTGCGTTAGCACCAATCTCCACTTCAACACAATGTCCTGCAGTAATAGTATCTGTGCCAGATGTAAAAGTTACAACTTGGCTTGATTGTCCAACTTGCCAGGTTGCTCCAGAGGCCGCGCCTGTACCCAAAGTTCGCTCTGTTCCGATCGAACCACAAGTCGCACCAGTAGCTAAGTCAAAGTTGTTAAGAGCAAAGCTGCCCATAGTAAAATCAGCATCAAAAGTCAAAGTAATGGTTTGACCTCCAATCAATCCTGTCGGTGTTACAAATCTAATTGTATGATTAGCTAAGGTGCTCGTTCTTAAACGACTAAGATTATCAGTTAAGGTAGTAACCGGTGCCGCATAGCCGAAATTCGACGTAACTACCAGCAAGGAGACTATAACAAGCGCATTAATAATACGCTTCAATCGAAATTTTCTCATATACTTTCTAAGAAATATTAGTTTGTGGATAAGTAAATACACACTTATTATATCATTATGTTAAAAAATCGTCTACTAAAAACTGCCAACTGCTGTATAGGTCAGAGTTGTCGCATATGCCCCAGCCTCAGTCGTAGCTCCAATGTTGCACAAATAGCGCAAGCTAAATGTGTCCGTTGAGGCGGCCGAGGCGTCGCCAATCGCGCTTTGAGTTGATGCCGTTGCGTCAAAACCGTAATTAGTTCCGTGATTATAAGGCGATGACACTGTTCCTGTTCCTCCGCTTACTGTTGCCCTAATGCCGAATTGTTCATTACCAGGGTTAGACGCGGCCGGGCTGCCGCCGATAGCAGCAATCGTTGGACCAGATAACATAGATAAAGTATCACCTTGAACATACAGTGTATAACCCGTTGCCCCTGAGCTGGTTACGTCAATAGTATGCGCAACAGTTTCAGTTCCAGTGCCGCCAGAGGTATTTGCATACCGAGCCGAGCCGAGTGCACAAGTTCCAAAACCTATACTTGCTTCACCTAATGACATAGTCATAGTTAAAGATTGAGGGAAATTCCAATTACTGTTATTGCCACAATTAGTATTAGTACCATCATCAGCAACAATGGCGTCCCCACTCGAAGCATTTGAACGGCTGACGTTAATATACGAAACGGCGGTTTGTGTTCCTGAAACATCCAAAAGCCAAGTACCGCTATTGGCTGAATTTCTAAAATAGATCGGTGTTCCGACAGCCTGACCGTTCCAGTTAATATTAGTAAAAGTATATGTGTCTCCTGAATTATATTCGACTCGAGTACTGGCAGCTGTAAATGTAATATTAGTTGCAGTGGCAGCAGCATCAAAATCAACAGATGGCACAAAGCTCGTTCGCTCGCAATCAGAAGGATTAGTTCCTGAAGCGTTAGTGATATTTATATTATGAAAGGCGCTCGTACTTGTCATTGTTCCGGACAAGGTTTGAGTAGCGCTACCATTCAGGGCGACTGTACTTGTCCCTGCTGTAAAAGTTCCAGAGTTAGACCAGTTACCACTCAGAGTCATTGTGTTAGATGTCATGACAAATGTTCCGGCTGAAATTGCGAAATTTCCGCCAAGTCCAATTGTGTTAGAAGCTGAGACAGTACCTGCACCATACTTTGTTAAACCAATCCCAGCAGCACCGGTAATTGTTCCGCTCAAAGTCAGAGTTCCGGAATCAGAGGCCACCGAACTATTTGTATTTAAAGTTATAGTCCCTTGATAGGTATTATCATTAGTGATATTTCGTAAAGCGCCATCGCTCGCCACGCCATTGCCGTTCAAAGTTAATGCTTCAGCTCCAATAGTAATTGTGCCTTGAATTTGCAAAGCAGCTCCCGAATTAACAATCGTGCCAGCGGCAGTAGTTCCGAGAGAGGCTGCGTTTTGTGCGTTAATTACTCCGGCGTAAATCGTTGTTAAGCCAGTATAAGTGTTAGTAGCCGTCGTTAAGGTCAATGTCCCAGTACCGTCTTTATATAAAGTACCACTAGTTGTTCCAATCACCCCGGAAATTGTCGTGTTGCCGGCTCCGCCAAGCACCAAAGGAATAGTATTACCGCCAATATTTCCCGAAAGAGTAAGCGTTCCACTATCTGAATTAATGCGCGGATTTATTGTTCCGAGTGTAATCGCTGACTGAATTGTATTAGAGTCACTGACATTTCGTATTGAACCAATACCTCCCTCGCCGGTTCCATTAGCAGTAATTAATTTAGTACTCGGTATTGTAATATTATTTTCTAATTCCAAAGTTCCTCCAGCGGCAATAGTTGTTGTAAGCGAAGTACCTGAAGCACCGAGAGCATTGTTGTGTTGTACATTAAGTATGCCGGCATTAAGAGCGATAGATGTACTTGTAAATGTATTATCGCCTGACATTATAAGTTTTCCACTCGTATTTTTTGCAAAACCCGCGGCAACCGCGCTTCCGAGTTGTGCACTAACCGTACCACTTTCCAATACATAAGTAGCAGTAGAAGTAAGCACGGCCGCTCCTCCACCGTTAATTATTGATCCACTAATAAGCGTCACAGCGGCAACGCTGTCAGAAAAACCGTTAATATCTAATGTGCCACCAGCAACAGTAACGGCGCCCGTTGCCAAGGTATTAGTCGCACCATATTTTAAAGTTCCACCGTTAATTCTTGTTAAACCAGTATGTAGATTAGCTGCATTTAGACTTAGAATACCTGAATCATATTTTGTGATAGTTATACCCACGGCTGGAAAAATACCAGAAAAAGTTGTCGGTCCGGTTCCGCCAATAGCATAGTTAAAAGTGCCGACCGGTGCACCCGCAAAAGTAATAAGTCCGGAGCCCGAATTAATAATTCTCGCCGCTGAACCGATTGTTAGTACACCAAAAGTATTATTGCCCGATGAACTACTTATGAGTGCACCGGTGGTTTTAAGACCGCTACCGTTTAAGGTTAACGGTTCCCAGGTTGA
>CAZASI010000001.1:140705-364041 GCA_964487795.1 uncultured Gammaproteobacteria bacterium | reverse complement strand
GTTCACTATCGATCTCAAGAAGTATTTAGCCTTGGGTCATAGTCGACCCGGATTCGCACGGGATTTCACGAGTCCCGCACTACTTAAGAGATATCGCCATAAAAAAATATAAAATTTTCACCTACCGGGCTATCACCGTCTTTGGCCGAGTTTTCCAACTCAATTCGATTAATAACATATTTTTCTACCCCAGCGCATTTAGGCACTGAGCACGATATTCTTGCAACACCACATAAACATATGGACCTAACTCCTTCAGCACACTTTTCCTCACCGAAGTGATTAAAAACATGCGTGGTTTACAGCGGTTTAGACTGGTCCCTTTTCGCTCGCCACTACTCAGGGAATCGCGATCACTTATCAAAATTGACGAAGCATCGCCAACATTGATAAGAGATCAAATTTTTCTCTTTTCCTCCGGCTACTAAGATGTTTCAGTTCACCGGGTTATCTTCTCACTCGCCTATGTATTCAGCAAGCGGACATCCTGTCTTCAACAGGATAGGTTCCCCCATTCGGAAATTTTCGGGTCAAAGGTTGCTTGCCACCTCACCGAAACTTATCGCAGGCTGCTACGTCCTTCATCGTCTTCTTAAGTCAAGGCATTCACCATGCACTCTTACGAGATGTTCCCACATTTTTGTTTTCACAATAAATGTTTCGACGTCTTCCACCCCAGGTGGAAGATCTAGAAATTACTTTTTCTAATTAAATTTGATTTGATCTATATCTATATTCAGTTATCAATGATCACCCATCTTTTAGAATCGAGCAAACAAAAAACCGCTTAGTAGCGGCTTAGCCTAACAACAAGAAAAGGAGGGGCTTAGCCACTTATTGAGGTTAATGAAAGATTAAGATTCTTCATAGATTGGTTCCTGTATTATACAGTATATATAAAAGCTGTCAAGAGAATTTGAGCAGCTCGAGACTAACGGGAGAAGTATTTGCCAAAATCCTCATCATCATCGTCAGTTTTGGCCTTTTTCTGAGGTTTTTCTTTGTTTTCTTGAACCTGTTCGGCCACTTCTTCGGGCTCTAAATCACCATCAATTTCAGTAATTTCCTCTTCCATAAATTCCGGCTCCTGCCCATCATCGGACTTTTCCTCTGTTTCTTCTTCTGTATCATCGGCCTCATCTTCAAGTTCCTCAGGCAAATAATGATCCGGCGCTTCCGCTGTTTCTTGGTTATGCAAACGCGCTCCGGCGACGCCATCCTCTATCATAGATTCATACTGTTGTTGCGACACTAAAATCTCTCGCGGTTTTGCGCCGTTCGACGGTCCAATAATTCCCGACTCTTCAAGTAAATCTAAAAGACGAGCCGCGCGCGCATAACCGACTGACAAACGTCGCTGCAAATATGAAGCTGACGCTTTGCCGGAATTGATAATTAATTCTTTGGCTTCTTGGAATAACTCATCGTCATCGTCCGACGCACCATCAATTCCAACGCCGGCCATGCCTTTAACTTTTTGACGTTCAACAATTTCAGAGAGATAATTTGGTTCACCGCTCTTCTCTTTAATATAATTTACAATGCGCTTAATTTCTTGATCAGTAATTAACGCGCCTTGAATACGTTTTGGTTTTGATAAGGTTACATTTGAAAATAGCATGTCGCCTCGTCCTAATAATTTTTCAGCGCCAAGTGAATCTAAAATTGTGCGAGAGTCAATTCCGGAAGCAACCGAAAAGGCGATACGCGCTGGCATGTTTGCTTTAATTGTTCCGGTAATAACATTAACGCTCGGACGCTGCGTTGCCAAAATCAAATGAATGCCGACAGCGCGAGCCATCTGCGCCAGACGAACAATGCCGGCTTCCATATCTTTAGCAGCGACAACCATAAGGTCTGCCAATTCATCGATGATGAAAATAATGTACGGCATCTTTTCTTTACTGACCGCGTTATAACTTTCGATATCTCTCTTATGAGATTTTGACAAAGTCTCAAAACGTCGATCCATTTCATTTAAACACCACTTAAGCGCATTAATTGTTTTTGAAACTTCAGTGATAACCGGAGTAAGCAAATGCGGCAGACCGTTATAAATTGTCAACTCAACGCGCTTAGGATCAACCATAATAAATTTCAAATCATCCGGATTATTTTGATAGAGCAAGCTGACAATCAAAGCATTGAGCATGACTGATTTTCCGGATCCGGTCGCACCGGCCACAAGCAAGTGAGGCATTTTAGTAATTGAATCAAGCCACACTTGTCCGGCAACGTCTTTACCTAAAGCAGTTAATAAATTATTAGTTCGTTTTTTAAAGGCATCACTTTCAAGTACTTCGCGCAAAGGAACAACCGCAACAGTTTTGTTTGGTACTTCAATACCAACCAAAGCTTTACCCGGAATCGGAGCCTCAATACGAACCGGGTGAGCTGCTAAAGCCATTGATAAATCGTTATTAAGCGAAGTAATACGAGAAAGTTTAATACCTTCGTCAGGTTTTAAGGTATATTGGGTGACAGTCGGACCAACGCTAATCTCTCCCATTTCAACCGGAATGCCGAACTTTTCCAAAGTTGATTTGATGATTTCCATGTTGCTCTTAATATCTCCCGCAGATGGTTTTGAAATTTTTGAATTTAGCAAATCAAGCGGCAAGTCAATTTTAATATTGCTCGGCTTCCAATTGGTTTTTTCTTCAACCACCTCTTTTTTAGCACGAACTCGTCCAGGATTCTTCAACGCATATGCTTCAAAGGTATCATCAGACGGACCGTCATCGTCGCCGGAGTCCACAATCGCGGCAATTTCTTCGTCAGCTTCCGGAACTTCATCATATTGCTTTGCTAATTTGGAAACTTTGTCTCGACGAAATAAAAATGCAAAAGGATGAAAAGCTAATCGTACTGGTGTGGTACCCTTGGCAAAAATTGCAGAAATCGTCGAATTAAACATCAGCATCATGCCAACAAAGAGTAGGCCAAAGAGAACAAGGATGCCGGCCCAAAAACCAACCAGCTTCATAACAATTGAAGCAAGCGTAAAGCCAAGATAACCGCCGCCCTTACCGAGCTTAATCGCAATCTCCCAATCAAGCGGTTCTATAAAAAAATGAAGGAGTGCGCTAATCGCCCATAAGAAAATAAAAGCACCAATATAATGAAGTGCTCCCAATGATCTTTTTTCACGTCCAAACATGAGAAAGCCAATCGTGCAGATTAAAATTGGAATAACCCATTTTGCCCAACCAGCCAGCCAAGTTAAAGCTTTAGCCAAGTAAGGTCCGATTGATCCGGCAATATCAAATAAACTTAAAAATAAAATCGCGGAGACAACAAACATAAACACCATAAAGATGCTTCGTTTAACGTCCGGATTTAAATTAAAATTCGGTAACGATATGTAGTCTAGTGGGCTTTTCTGTTTTCGTCTTGCCATACTGTATGGCTTTAGTATATCACAGCAAAACCCAAATAAAAACCCATCCTTTATGAGAGATGAGCTTTTTATGAAAGAACTTTTATTTTGAGGAATCCTGTTGACGTGCTGTCTGCGCTGCTTTAAATACAGACTCCGGATTCAAATCATCAATTCTTTCATTGAAATCAAGATGATTGACATGAAGAGACTCCGCTAAAATAGAAACCATTCGTAAATTATTAATATTGTTTTTAGAACTTTGTGAATTGTTTGATGAATTGTTTGATGATGAGCTGTCCGGACTATTATTAGTCTGCATGATATCCTCCGCAATTTATTTTAAAATTACTATAGTATTTAAATTAAGCCATACATTAGCCAAAAAGTCAATATAGCACTGTACATTTAAAAAACATGGTATAATTATCTATAGAAAGGTCGATTGTGCTAACTCATTATTGAACAACACGATCACTACTATGCTTCACAAAATCTCTCACATTCTCTTGATCATCGGTGGCCTTAACTGGTTGCTTATCGGCCTCTTTGACTGGGGCGTTGGTGATGTTCTCGGGATGACAATTGCTAGAATCGTTTACATCTTGGTTGGTTTGGCTGCTTTGTACGACCTCTTCACTGTTCGCGCTTGCGGACGTTGCAGCGACGACAAGAAAATGCCTAGCACACCATCACCGATGGCTTAAATCGATTTATAAAAAACGGCCCTTTAGCCCCATGCTAAGGGCTGTTTTTGTTTGGGTAATACTCTTGACAAAAGACGAAAAATAACGTATTTTAATCTATTACATAGTTCATTAATAAATTAACCGGAGAAATATACATTGGTAACATTTGATGATTTAGACGAAGCATTAGAAACATTACGAAACACAGAATATCCAACTCCTCGAAAAGAAATTCTTGAGGCAATATTCAAAATGGACAACAGTCTCAGCGATTTTGAACAAATAGTAGATGAATGTAAAACAGGCAGCGAAGAAAAGCAGCTCGTACTTGATAAAGTGCATGAGTTGGTGAACAAAGAGCTACAGGATTCAGATATCAGTAACATTGAAGATTTATTCAGAGAAGTCACCATGTTCTGTCTCAGTAAAACACAAACCATCATTATAGAAAAATGGTTGACCTTATGCACGGATTATGATGAAGCCAGCTATTTATGCGACATACTTGAAAATGAATCATGGCCAAAAGAAGATGAAGAACTTATTAAGCAGTTATTAACACAGGCCAGGGACAGAAGTATTGCACTGTGCAACGATTTCGAACAAATAATTGAAATCATTGAGAACGAAAGCGATCAGGAAAAACTTAAACAATTATTTAAGCGCTGGTCGGAACTGTGCACAGATAACGATGATGCTGAAACAAGCTATGATAGGCTTTCTACTAATGAGAGCGATGAAAATATAAGCTTCATGATCGAACACTGGATGAAATTATGCGATGAAATTTATAAAGCTCAAAGCGCTTATCAGATTGGATACGACTCAGATGATGAGAATTTGAAAAAAGCTGCCGTATATAGGATGCATGAATTATACGAAAAGGGAGTAGTCGCTGAACCAAGTGGCGGCGGAATTTACTAACCGGTTTTAATATTTAAATAAAAGAAAACCCGCTTTAACAAAAGCGGGTTTTAAGTTATGAATAGCGCCGGCGTATTAGCCTTTATCGCCTGATTGTTTTATGAACTCAACCGGAGTGTCTTCGCCCCTGAGAACATAGTCAAGGTTTTGTTCCTCGCCGTTCACAAGAACTTTGCATTCTGCCGGGATATTAAGTTCATCCTGAAGGATGTCCTTAAGTTCTCTCAGAGATTTACCGGAGTAATCTCCCTCTTTGATATTTGCACCGCAAATAACTTTTAACATGGTTAATCCTTTCTTCTAAGAAGGTTAATGAATATTTTTTTAATACTACAATGAATTTAATACGATTTTTTAATTTAACAGATTATGAATTCCTTGTCAATGCTTTCTGCGTATGACCGGCAATGTACTGTTTGTCAAAACATCACCATATACCTCGTCATACGGAATGATTTGTTTCTGAGTGTAGAGATAAAACGCATTAAGCATTAACGATGCTATAAAAAGATTAGTCAAAACCAGTTGAGGATCGGATGCGACCAATTGATCACAACCAAGCTCATCCGGACTTTTATCCTGGGGATTCGAAATCTCCTCATGATATTTATTGGCTATTGGCAGAGTAAGATCTTTGCCATCTTTTTTCAGCTGTACCTGTATATTCCCGTCAGTATAAGTGTTGCCGCCGGAAATAAGTAATACATTATCAAACTCTTTACAGTAATCAGAAACAATTTTACGGGTTTTGTGGTTATCAACTCCCATCAGAATAATATCACCATCCTGCAACAAGTATTCGACTGACTGCAGAGTGATATATTCATCACGGGAATCAATTATCATCTCCGGAAACTGCTTGGTTAACATTTCTGCGACCACCTGGGCTTTATTGCCAAGGCGATCAAATATCTGCCGTTCTTTATTCTTCATTTCAAAGTTGTCTCCATCTATAAGAATGAGCGTGAACTTTAAATCTGAAAAATTTAGATAACGGGCAAGATACTGAACCAACGAAGTTCCGATTCCACCGATACCGATAACTTTGATATTTTGCATCTACGCACTCTTCCTTTCGTCGTCTTTGATACGTCCCTGTAAATTTCCCGCATCAGCATACTCCTTCGAAGCATTGGTATTAGTAAGCATATCAAACCAACGCAGAGGGAAACGGCAGTTACGGTAATCCATTCCCATGGGTAATACAATATCGTAAAACTGGGGTGGATTTTTACGTTCGAACATATCCATATTTTCATAACCGACTGTTATTAAATCGGCCTTTTTCTTTTTGCTCAATCGTCTCTTCGTAGTCCGTACTATACCCTGAATACGACGATAAGTTACTTCGGTTCGTGGCACACTATAATCAACTTTCCGCATACCTTCGACAACATCATCAATATCAACCGCAAAACGATTATTATTAACAACAAGTGCTGCCGAAACAGTAAAGTAGGGTAAGTGAACATGTCCCAAGGTAATATGTAATCCGTCAAAATCTCTTTCATCGTGCCTGTCGGTTCCTGAGTGGAACGCGCCAAAGTTACAATGAGAGTGGATAGATCCGACCAGTTGGAATTTAAATTCATGATACTTGCCGACAAAGTCATACTGGACTCCGCCGAGACTTACCTGCTGGTTGGTTACCTGAACCATGAACGTTTCTTTAATACTTGAGTAATACAGCAAAACATTTGCCTCTGCTGTATGCCTCTGAAACACCGCGCGGAAGAAAAGCAATACCTGCGCGAGCTGCTGTGCCGGAATCTTTGGCAGTCTGAGCTGAGCAGTTTGCTCGATTTCCCTTAAGCAGGAAATGCCCTCCAATTTAACAACTGCTTTAATCAGCCCGGTATCTTTTGAAAGAAAGATGCCGTTCTTCCCAATCAGATAAAAATTACCTTCCTCGGGAATCTTAGTTGTTTTTTCTAATAATACTGTTTTAAGCATTTATTTTTTCTCCGCTCTATTTTGTTTTTCAATTATTTCTACTATGTTTTGTGGAGTCAAGTTCTTTTCAACAAATAAAGTTTTACTTGTATTATGAACATGTGAGTCAATCGCTTCATCAACTGATGAATAGAAGAACTTAAGGAGTTCAGTATTGCGCTGTTTGTTGCCGCCAGCCACCGTAAGTGAATCAAGTACTTCAGTGATCAAACGATCAACAAACTGGCTTTCATGACTTTCAAGTTTTTCTCGAACCGATTTTTTGAATTTTGTCGGAACTTTCATCTTGGAAAAACGTTTCATCAATGCTTCAACCAAGCTTGGCTGACCAAGTTCAAAAGCGTTTATAATTGCATCGTTAATTTGAGTAACTATAGCTTCATCGGGATTTGCGGACATACCTGACAACATATCGTGTATGAGAGTTCCCAACATCTTTTCATCTCTCCAAGCAACAGACAAAGGAAAATTATTATCAGCCTTTGAAGCCGCTTCCCATTTACTCATTCCATTCAATCTTTTATCCCGTGAACGGTATGATTCAAAGGTACTAGAACGGTCTGTATTGAACTCACTGTTCCAGAAATGACTGATCACTTCCTGAACCTTTTCCGAAAAACTAGCCCTGCTTGACTGGTGACCCGGAAATCCATGACACACATCAAAATTACCGATGTTAGTAAGATTTGGTTGATATACATAATCATCAATCGACTGAATACTTACTGTTGAATAACTGACCCGCATACTTGTAAAATCTCCGTCTGCAAAACCCAATATAAATTGGACAAACGGAAACGCCACTGTGTAATGAGATCTGTTTGTATCAGCCAGGTCCCTTGAGGTGTAAATTGTTCGCAGCATAGGCGGCTGTTCGATAACAATAGCCTGAAGACCGCCTTGCTTAAGATAATATTTTGTATTTTGAGGAAGAATATCACCTTGCATATAATGCGGCCTGTCTGTATAAGCTCCTATTACGCCTTGAACTTTATCCAAAACGGCAACACTGGTTTTTTCCTTAAAATTCTCCAATACATTTTCTATATCAACGCGATCTATCCTAACCAACTCTTTCTTAAATTTTCTCAGTGCAGCAATAGCTACCGAAGTTAATAAACCGATAATTTCCTGACGGCTCTTATCAAATTCATTCTTCTTAAGCCTGGCTGTTTTTTTGTTGACCGTTTGAGAAAATTCTCCAGAAAGAGAGCTTATGAAATCAGATATTGCTGAACGTCTATTTGCCTCAACCTTTTCTTTGTAGATACTACGCAGGGCATCCTGAAATCTTTGCGGAAACTCTCCGATGATTTCAGTAAAACAACCTGACATAAAATCTTCAAAACTAATCTTCCCGATAATTTTCTTTTTCAAGACAATAACCGGAAGAGCTCCTTGACTTAACTCATAGGAATATTCAATCAATTCAACTCCATGATCAGTTACTTGGACAATTTTATTACCGATGCTGTCACAATTCACTATATCCCTGCTTTCACGCAGTTTTGACAAAGCCTCAGCATAATATTCGTCAAACAACTTTCGATTGGTGACACTTCTGTCATTGCTCAAAAATCTCCTTATTACCGCAGTATTATATTTCAATACTACGGCGTTACGCAATTTCAAAAACTGCTTAGGAAATTCAAAACGCAAGTAGCAGAAAATAATATAGAGACAATAATGTCCGATAAATATTCCAACATTAAGCACAACAAATGACACGGCAATTCCCACACGGAAATCTGTATTCACTTTGTCCGCTAATGCCCTATCAGAGATTCCTGTCAGAATGACTTCCCCATACGACTGTTGAGACAAAAATACACCGGTCATTATAATGGTTACTATCATACCGACTGCCCACATTCCATAGAATGTACTGCGAATATTGTCATCAATAACACCCCGCGTAAAGTCATAAATTTTTCCGAAAACCATTAATGATAGTATGCCGATAACAAACCCGGCAAAACCAAACCAAAAATTGTTTAAAGCAAACGGTAGATGCAATACTTCGCGCTGAAGTGTTTCAAGATTATGATGAGAATTATTGACCTTATCATATTCAATATCAGCTTTTTTCTTTTCATCATTTTCCCATTGTAGCTTCGTTGGATGTCCGTAGTCCGTCGTGAGTATGGGTTCAACTGCACTAATAATTACCATTAAAAGACTGATAAGCATGAGAATATAACCGACGGAGCCAACAACGCCCCGTAAGACTTTGTTAGTTTCCATTTTGTATTTTTCTCCTTTGTTTTTATAGTTTTATGTTATTTTTATTCAATTTTTATGGTACAAAAGTAATCGATAAAATTAACATTTTTACTTTAATTTGTCAAGGGTATTAAAAAAGCCCGTCTTTGGTTTAGACGGGCTTCATATATTTGTACAGATTTGAAAAAACTACTTATTTATTGTCATCCTTATCTTCATCTTTTTTATCATCTCTCTTGCTTAAATCATCACTTGCTTTCCTGGTATTCTTATGCTCTTCTTTTGTTTTTTCATTTCTGGTCTTTGATTCTTCTGTTCTTTTCTTTGTATTTTCATCTTTTTTCTTAATGATCGCTTCCGTATCAACCTTGGTAGTAACGTCATCAACCTTGGATAATGGAAGCTTCATGTTAGTGAATTTTTCCATTAAACCAAGCCCTAAATAACTTTCAAGTAAACCAGCGCCGCCGTTTTCACCGCCACCACCGATTACAAGATTATCAGGAATTACCTTGATGCCACTGTTAAGGAACTGTTCAAGAACTTTGATACGTCCAAAGTTATCAGCGCCCATTGCATCAACTTCAAGCTGGTATGATGCTGCCCTTGACTGTCCTTCAGCAAGGATAATATCAGCTTTAGCTGTACCTTCCTGTGAAATCTGTGATGCATTTGCAGTAGCCATCTTTTCAATTGCCTGTGATTTACCGTCAGCTTCAAGGATCGCTGCGTCTTTTGAACCCTCAGCAGTTAAAACTGTCGAGCGCTTTTGACCTTCAGCTTTTTTAATCACAGCTTCAGCATTATTCTTCTCAATATCAATATTACGCGCAGATTTTACAACCTCTTTCTGCATATCTGCATCAGCCGTGGCGTTCTCAAGATCTTTCCTGGTAAGCTCAGCTGTTTTCTTCATTTCATACGTTTTCTTTGTCTCTTCAGCAATCTGCCTGTCAGTTACCGTCTTGGTCAGTTCCGCTGGAAGGACCACGTCCGCAATTAAGGTGTCTTTTGAATCAATGTGATGTTCTTTCAACACATTATCAATATGGGTCTTAGCTGTTGCCTGTAACTCTTTACGCTCAGTGTATAAATTGAGCGCCTTAATATACTGGGCAGCATTACGGAAATGTGAAGAAATCGCCGGTTCAAGAACCTGAGAAATCATGTTCTTTACTGAACCTAAATTGGCAATTACCTTTGGCGCATTGGCCATCGGTATGTGGATAATAACACTAACATCCATATTTACGTTAAATGCATCAGCGGTACGCAGCGTGATGGTTTTTAAATTATCATCAAGTGCATGCGCGCTGGATTCATTATCAGCCCAGTTAAGCAGAATCTGCGTGGTTGGCACAATGTCAACCTTACAAATTTCCGTATTAACCGGATGTTTGCCCGGCTGCAAAGGATCCTGCCAAATACCCTTATAGCCGTTTTGAACGATTTTTGCATTTACTTTTTCATCTGTTTGGTCTTCACCGTCTTCACCAACAAAGCTTGTTACAACACCGCAGAAACCAATGTCAATTGCTGTCATTGGAACTTTTGCAATACTGGCAAACCACGGGTTAATTGCATAGTTACCGGCACGCAGTACAGGAATCTGCAGACCTTTTTCACCGCCTTCGGCAATAAAGAGAGGTGCATCCTGGAAATTATTATGCTTGATAAGCTCTAATTCCTTAGCGGCAATTTTCTCTTTTTCCATGATCGGCTTACCTTCTTTAACCGTAACGATACCGACTTCATCAGCCGTTACTTCTGTCCAGGGTACAACATCAATAATTTTAAATAAATTAGTATTGATCCTGTACTGTCCGGGCATGAGCACTTCAAGCTGACGTCCTTTTTCTCCACCTTTTTCAATAAAGGCCTGTCCGTCATTAAAGCTGTTATGTCCTTCGGTTTTCTTACCCAGCAATCTTCCCTGAGGGATTGTTGCTCCGTCAGCCGCTTCAACTAAACCGATCTGTCCGCCTGCAATATTAGTAATTTTTTTCCTTTCAACATGAAAAAGATATTTATTAATACGATAGGTACCCGGAGTTAGAAATGATATTTGCGGTCCTTTTTCTCCATTGCCTTCAAGAAATGCATTTGCATCCTGGAAGTCGTCACAGTCAACTGGTTTACCGAAGTTTCCGCCAGGGCGGGAAACGGTTTTACCTGTTAAGGATTCAACCAAACCAACTTCATCGTCCTGCACATTGATGCAATCAATAATTTCAACGTCAAATAAATACCTGTTGATCATATATTCACCTTCAGGCAGTATTTTACGCTGCGGACCTTTTTCTCCGCTGGCTGTCAAAAATAATTCTCCATCCTGAAACAGTTTGCAATCAATATCTTTCGCAATAATCTGTCCAGAAGGCATTGGTACACCGGTACGTGCATGCACAATTCCCATTTTTCCTTTGCCGATAGTCAAAAACGGTTCTTTCCAGTTTCTATACAAAAACGGCATTAGAAAATGTGTTCCGGGACCGAGAATACGAGCCTGGACACCAACTTCGCCCTTTAGAGCAACGGTGCGGCCGTCTGTCATAGTCTTACCGTAATATTTGCGCTCAAGATAAATATATTCTTTACCGCGCGCAATCACGATAGAGCTCTTTAACAGAAAAATGATGATAATTAGTACCACTAAAGCAGGTACCAGAATCGGTAGTAAAGCTAAAAGTTCTACCATTTTTTATTTTTTCCTTTCTTGGAATTATGTGTAATTTGTTAAAAAACTATCTTTTGAACGATTGACTAATTTAACCGATTTATCTGTTTTTGTCAAGGACTCTTAAAAAATCACGATTATCCATAAAAAAATGCCCAAATCATATAGATCTGAGCATAATTAATGCGCTTAGCTTGCTATCTCTTAAAAATCATAAATAGTCCAAGCGCTATTAAAAACAATCCAAACCAATTGCCAGCACATAATATAACTGCACCAACAATGGCAAAGATTAAACCAAATATTCTTCTCATGATATGTACTCCTTTGAGCACATACTAAAATAGTCTTACTGGCTTGTCAATAATTTTATTCGTAGCTCGGCCCGCGTTCCTCTATCTCTAAAACATCATTAGTTCTCCGCGCCAACACAAACAAAATACTTGATAATCGATTTAAGAATGCTTTCATCTCAGCTGTAATTTCAATTGCCAACACCGCACGTTCAACTCGGCGCGCCATTGCTCGTCCGACATCCAAACTCGCGCTCAACTCGGATCCACCCGGAATCGTAAAACTTTTTCTCTCAATTAAAATAGGTCCGAGTTCCGCAATCCACGATTCAATCTCAGCTACCATCTGGGTAGTAATTTTTTTATCAGAACCGCCGAGCTGAGCTTGCAAGATAAATAATAATTCTTGTAAACGAATTAATTTAGTGTAGACATCTTTTGATATTTCTATTTTAGAAATTGCTTTTGCGTGTACACTACACAAACCAATCCAACAATTTAATTCATCAACCGACCCGAGCGCGGCAAAGACGGGATCTTGTTTTGAAACACGATCAGAACAACCGAACAATGTAGTTGTTCCGCCATCACCTTTACCCGTGTAATACATAGATCAAATTTCGCAGCTTCCTCCGGCGCAAGCCAACTCTCTCTTCATTTCAGTTTCATCAATCATTTCGTAAGTCACAATTTTTGAATAATCAAGTCCTTCAAATTTCTTTAACATTTCTTCGTAACGAGCGCTGTCAATTTCTTCATACGGCGCAAGTTGGTACACGTGATTGGAGCGCGGCAAGAATGAAAGTCCACCGATAATATCCCAGTTTTCATACACCCAGTTAGCCACCGCAACCCATTCATTTTCACTGACCGAAATAGTTACCGAAGGATTATGCTCAGTATACAATTCTTTAACTTTCTTCCAGTGCTCCAGTAAGGTTAAAGCCGAGAGATCATCTTTATAAATTGATCCATCCGGCGCCTTAATCGGGAATTCAAAGACATAGGTAGTTGCTGATCCAAAGGCTTGTCCAACTTCAGGTTGGTACGGAATGTTTTGATCACGCAACATCTTAAACAACGAATCAGTCGCGGAAATACGGACGCGGCGAATATAATACTGAGAATGACGAGGATGCATACCTGAAGCACAATCAACCAACTGTGAAACGGTGCCTGACGGCTTAACGCAGGTAATACAGGTTGAAGCGCTCATCTTCATGCGTTTGGCATAATCTTCATTGGCCGCAATGGCCGCGACGCGCAACTTAGTTAATATCTCATCCTGCCTAACTGTCGGACAATCCCATTGTCCGGTAATTGAAACACCGAGCAATCGTTCTTTCTCGCAATTCTTCTGCCAATCCTTTGATAGGTACGGGAAATGAGTCAAGGAAGATTGATAGGTACCGATCAAAGTCGCTAATTTTACTTTGTGTAATAAGGTCGCTTCGGTATCTTCAGGACGAGCAACAACTTCAGACAAGTTACAAAACTGCTTTGATTGCAAAATAATTTCTCCGCAGGGGTTAGTACCGATTGAACCAACAATGTTTTGTCCGCTCGCATCAAAGTAACCTTCATGTTCGCGCAAGACTTTTAATCTGCGCTCCGGCAAAGTCTTAGCCAATGAACCGCGGTTAAAGATACCGCGTTCACCTGAACCTGACTTCATCAAAGCCGTCCACTCATCCAAAAATTCATCGCTCGATGGTTTTTTAAGATATACAGCAGAGTTGTTAGCTAATGAACGCTGAGCTTCGGTAACATAAAATTGTCCTTTTTTTGCATCGCGTATTTCTTGATCATCCAAATCAGACAAAGAAATCATGGCACTACGACGTACACCACCGGCAACAACGCAATCACCAATCATACAAATAATGTCGTGCAAATCGATATTGCGCAAACGCTTACCTTGTCGAGTTAACATTTTTCGGCGAGTAAAATCAAGTAAGCGCATCAAGGGCTCAGGGCCAGAACTTTTTCCGCCCATCGTTTTTAATCTCGCACCAGCCGGACGAAGTAGAGAATAATCAAATTCAATATCAGAGCCTGCCGCCCAAGTTTTCATGCCAAGCACCAAAGCATCGGCCCAACCGTCTTTACTGTCATCTACGGTGTGCGTGTCGAGCTTCTTGCCAGTTTGAATTTCAATCTGAGGAAAACGTTGAACGTTCTGACTTTCAACAGACCAACCCACTCCCGTTCCGCACATTGATACATACATGATTTCTGCCAAATCTTGAAAACATTGAGGCGCGATATAAGAGCAGTTATAAGCACAGACATTGGTATGACGTGCCGCATTGCCGGCAAACTGCAGTAAACGCATAGATGGCATAACATCCTGACGCAAAATAGCAGCTGTTAATTCAGCATATTCATCGTCGCTAATCGCCGATCCAATATTTTCTTTCATGAAAGCGATATAGCGATCAACGGTTTCAATCCAGGTTTCACGGCGTTGTTCTTCTTCAATCCAGCGCGCGTAAGTGCGGTAGTAAATAAACTCTGACAAAGTATTTTTAAAATATTGTTTGCTGTCAGCCGCTAATTTTTTTACATGTTCAGGAACTTCCGCAGTCTTCACGCGAACTTCGCTTCGTTCCTGACGATACAAAATATATGCTTTAGCAACCTTTGGAAAATTGTTCACCATCAATTCCTCTTCAACAATGTCTTGAATCAACTCAACCGTCGGCATGAAATTCTCATCCTTTGAAACTTTTTTCAACTTTATTAAATCCGCCAATACTTTTTTAGAAAGTGTTTCGGGAAAACCATTCACCTCTTCACCCGTAGCAGCAAAAGCTTTAGTAACCGCTTTTACTATCTGATTAATATCAAACGGTACTATTGTTCCGTCGCGCTTACGGATTTCTTCAACGGTAGTGGCGAATGGTTTAATCATAGGCTTGGTTTAGGGATTACTAAATTTTTTTTATATTGATATTCGAAACGAGGATTGGAAACAAGGAAACGATAGATCAAGGGACTTAAGGTCAGAGCAAAAGCGACGTTGCCCATCAGGTGATACATAGTAAAAGGAATCTGTCCGATTGCTGCGGCTATAAAACTTTGTCCGAAAAAGAGCGGACCAATCGTTAAACCGGTGACTATGTCATAGAGAATCGTCGCGAAAACTGCGTGCACTGCAAAATTAATTGCTGTAGCCTGACGATTTTTAAAATACCAGTTTGAGAAAAGAGCAAGTCCTCCATACGCGAGTGCAGTAATCACTGTCCAGACTCCGACTTTGGCAGTGATGACATCGTATAAGAGAATGTTAACGAAGGCGAAGATAAAAGCAGTAAGAAATCCGAATTTTTTAGCAAAAGGCATTTGAATCGCGAGCACTGTTTCTATATTCGGTGGACGAAACGGAATTAAGCGTAAGGCGATTGAAAGTATCCAGCCCAGGACGAGCTTCAGCCAGTTGCCGGCGAGTATCCGGCGGGGCGTGACAGACATAGATTTACATGTTAATTTAGTAGTGACGCACAGCGCCCCAATTATACCAATTATTTTTAGACAACACAACATATAGTGTTATCTCGAGCTTATAGGCCACCATATACTATGAAATCGCCCATTTTTCTTAGGAATTCAATCGAGTCGTTTCTCTACCGCCGCGTTGCCCGACCGCTCTTCTTTTTGGTTAAACCTGAAGCTATCCACAACCATATGCTTGGTGTCGGAAAAGTGCTCGGTTCTAATCCGCTGGGTCGGAGTATAACCAAGCTTTTTTTTAATTATAAAGATGAGAGCTTACAACAAAAGATTCTCGGAATTACTTTTCCAAATCCCGTTGGACTTGCCGCCGGCTTTGATAAAAATGGTGTATTAACAACACTGCTTGATAATGTTGGTTTTGGTTTTATGGAGATCGGTTCGGTTACCGGACAGCAATGCGACGGTAATAGCGGAACAAGACTCTGGCGTTTAAAAGAAAAGAGTAGTTTAATTGTTAATTACGGCTTGGCAAACGATGGAGCAGAGGAAATTGCCAATCGCCTGTCAAAGAGTACAACAAAAATACCTCTCGGCATCAGTATTGCAGCAACTAACAGTCAGGAAACCGCCGAAGAACTCGGCGCCATTCGCGATTACGCTAAAGCCTACGCAATTTTTGCGCGCCTGCGCTTGGGCGATTACTATACAATCAATATCAGTTGTCCAAATTCCTTTGGCGGAGAATCATTTTTAGCGCCCGCTCGTCTTGAACATTTGCTCACCGTTATTGATGGCGTAAAAAATCTCTATAAAGCTCCTCAGCCTATCTTTTTAAAACTTGCTGCAGCGATTGACGACACACAACTTGATGATATTATCGCGATTGCGAGAAAACATCATATCAAAGGTTTTGTTTGTTCCAATCTTTTTAAAGACTCGAAGCAAAGCGGCGGCTTAAGCGGCAAACCGGTTAAGGAAATTTCCACTGCTCTTATCCGTTCTTTGTATAAGAAAACCAAAGGCGAATTTATTATTATCGGCTGCGGCGGAATCTTTGGAGCATCGGACGCGTATGAAAAAATAAAAGCTGGAGCAAACGTGCTCCAGCTCATAACGGGCATGATCTATCAGGGCCCTCAACTTATTTCAGAAATTAACAGCGGCTTGGTTCAATTGCTCAAACAAGACGGCTATACCAATATCGCTCAAGCGGTAGGCGCGGAAGGCGTCGTAGGCGCGGAGACTGAAGCTCTGTAGTAACTCTTAACCTGAAACAAAATATACAAACCAATAGCGCTGCCTAGTAACGACCAGACAAAACTGCCGAAATTGTAGGAAGAAAAGAGAGCATAGACAACAGATACCAAATCAGAATAATAAATATACTTCCAGCCCTTCATCTCGCGCTTTTGCAAGGGAGAGAAAGCCATAATCATCAAAACCACCTGAATAATCAAGACAACCACGCCAAGATAATATCGTGAGCTAAAACCGCCAAAACTTGAAACGAAGCTGCTCAGACCGAAAATAGCAAAGACTGCCGGCAAGGACAAGACGATAACAATTAATATCACCCACGGAGCAATCTTAACGATTGTTTCTTTCGCTTTTGGCGGAAGTTGATAGTTTATTTTCTTGGTGAACAAATCTTCGAGGAACTTTTCTAATTGGTCCATATATATTAATTATGGGGTAATCCCCATTGATAGTATAGCATTTCTTCTACTCACTGGTAACGCCGTCAAACTCTTCTTCGTTATCTATTGCTTCTTGCTTAGTAACACGGACAATTCCATCTTTATGATGGGCCGGTGAATAAATCGTATATAATTTCAAATCTTCAGTATCAGATACATTAATAATGTTATGTCTTGCTCCGGCCGGAATTATAAGAGCAAAACCGTCGCTGATCGCGTATTCATTTCCATCAATGATACAAGTACCCTGACCTTTTTCAACACGAAAAAATTGATCATTGTCAGGATGAGTTTCCAGTCCAATATCTTCACCGGGTTTAAGGAACATAAGCACTAATTGGCTGTGCTTAGCGGTATAGAGGACTTTTCGAAAATTACTGTTGGCAATCGTTGACTTTTCAATTTCCTGAACAAATCCTTTCATATTGTTGAGCTTAATAGTAACTACTTTCAGTATACTCCTGCTATCGATTCATTTCTAATAGCGCCGGTTGGCAGGAACGTAGACGATCTTGATGATCCTGAAAACACGTTTCGCAACAAATTACTTTTTTCGAGGGTCGAACGGCATCATCGCTATAAAATGTTTCACACGGCACGGCACAATATTCGCAGCGACCGATAATATCACGCTCAAGTGAATCAACAACATCAGTAGTCATGCGATTATCAAAGACAAATAAAGTTCCTTTAAAATGTTGGCCGGGAAATTGTTGCATATAAGTATGAATCCCGTCTTTGAGTTGATACAAATTATTAAAACCCTTTTTCCCGAGTAAACAAGTCGCCTTTTCGCAACGTATTCCGCCGGTGCATACGGCGACGATCTTTTTTTCTTTAATACTTTCAAGATTTGCTAAAAGATCCGGCAAGTCTCGAAAGTTTCTCATTTTCGGATCAATCGTTTTTTCAAACTGACCGACTTGCAATTCAAAATCGTTTCTTAAATCAAGCACGACAAAATCTTCGCCCTTCTCATACATCTCATGCAATTCAACAGAGCTCAATTCTTTAGCGGTTTCCTTTGAAATATCCAAACCTTCGACGCCCAAGGTTACCACTTCTTTTCGAACTTTAATCTGTAACTTGCTAAAGGCAGTGCCTGTACCGCGGCTTTCTTTAAAAACTAAGTCGGCAAAAGCCGGAATTTTTTTAAGTTCCGCCTGATACTGTTCTATATTTTCTCGTGTTCCTTCAAAAGTGCCGTTAATACCTTCTTCGGCAATTAACATTCTGCCTTTTAATTTTAGAGACTCACACAAAGCCTTTTGCTCATCACGAAACAACTGCGGTTTTTCAATCGCAGTGAATTTATAAAACAAGATTATAACGTATTCGTTGATCATTTTTTAAAATGGAAAAAGATAATAACACTCAGTAGCGCAGCGAAGAAACACCAGACTGACGCAAAGGTTACCGAGTAAAAATAATAGGCAACGCCGAGAAACACTGTCGTTGTAATGCCAAGCCAGCGAACCATCTTATGACTCGAAAGCAAGGTGCTGACACAAGTCGCAATAATATAGAAAACAGCATGCAAAGAAAAGGGCACACGCCAAGAAGCATCGCACACATACTGAATACTTTTAAAGACGATTTGAGAGTGCAAAGGAAAGGCAATAAGCTGATAGAGTAAATATATGCTAGCGGCTGCTCCTAAACCGACGCAGACAATCATTATCCTTTTACGCCATTTCACGGTTTCAATCAAGAGCACGGCAATCGGTACGTAGATTGGCCATAAGACATGAGCAAAAAGCACAAAGCTGTAACTTGATATGGTATTAAGAGTTGTCATTCCATATTTTAAGGATACCCAAACCAAACCTTCGGTTAATTGCTGCAGTCCAAAAAGCAAAGGAATCAAGGCCAAAGGAATTTCCTTACGTTTCTTAACGCGCGTGAGTGTGGCGACGCCGACAGCAGAAAGCGCTGTTCCGGCAATAAAACTGGCGGGGGCAGAAAAACACATATTAGATAATACTATATAATAAGCTTAGAATTGAACTTATTCTATCATATCATGTTATGATTAGCTAACGATTACAATAGCTCATTAAAAACTAAAAAAGAAAGGAGTAATCAAAAATGAAATCACCCAAGTTTGTTGGCACCACAGAAGAAAAAAGTTTTAAGACAGCTTGCGATGAAGTAGTTAATGGTTACTTCATCAAAGAAAATATTCCGCGCACCGGTAACTTACAACTGCGAATAAAAGCAAGTCTCGTATCAGCCCTCTATATTTTTTCCTACATCAGTATAGTGACAATGATTAAAGATCCATGGTTAGCCCTGTTAGTAGTAATCATATTTAGCTTGGCACAGGTTGCCGTCGGTATGTGTGTTATGCATGATGCAGCACACGGAGCATTTTCCAAAAGACCTTGGGTTAATACCTTACTAGCCAAAATAAGTATTTGGTCTTTTGGAGGCAATGATACTAACTGGCATTTTCAACATAATATGCTCCATCACATTAATACCAATCTGAAATTCAGCGAAACGGTTTATGGTGATGAGGATATTCAAGCTTACGGGTTACTGCGACTTTCAGAACACGGTATGAAAAAACCAATCTATCGCTATCAACACCTCTATGCCTGGCCTTTATATATGTTGGTCACGTTCGGAAGATTTTTTACAGAAACATTTAGAATTTCTTCCTATATGAAAATGGGTCTTGGCAAACGCTTGAATATTAAACCAGGTTTTGAATATAGTAAAATAATTGCTATTAAAATTATTTTTCTGGGCTGTATTCTGGTGATACCCTTTGTATCAACTGATTTTAGTTGGTGGCAAATCCTCATAGGTTATTTCACCATGAATTTCGTTTCAAGTTTTTGTTTTACTCTTATTTTTCAACTCGCTCATATTGTCATGCAGGCACGACAAGCTCCATTGGTAAATGGCGTTGTTCACAATGATTGGTTTATCCATGAAATGTATTCAAGTTGTGATTTTGCAACTCATCCTTTATTTGCTTCCATAATTGGAGAGCTTAATCGCCAAAATATACATCACGGTTGGCGCAATATTTCTCATGTTCATTATGAAAAACTTGCTGAACTGCTTAAACCAGTTTTTCTACTATACAAAGTACCTTATAACGAGAATGCTTCATTCTCAAAAGCGATTGCTTCACACTACCAAAGATTAAAGCAATTAGGCACAACATAAAAAGCTGACCAGATAATCCGGTCAGCTTTTTACTTTATACTCTTTTATTTCTTCTTCTTGGCAACAACCTTCTTAATAACTTTCTTTACGGTCTTCTTTTTATCCTCCGTAGCTTTAGCGGAGGGGGACTTTTCTTTTGCTACAACCGTAGTCGCTGGTTTCACAGCAAGCAATCTTAAAATATCATCAAGCTTCGCATTCAAACTTTCAAAATCTTTGCGATACTGATCAACTTGTGCAGCTGGTCGAAACGACGGCTTTGAGTCAAAACGTGGGCGATCAGAATGCGGGCGATCAGATCCACTCTTTTTACCAAAACAATCAGAACAGTAGACAGGCTTTGAACCATTTGGTTTAAACGGAACTTCGCATTGCTTACCACATTCTGCGCAGGTTGCTTTAAACATTGCCGGACGTTCACCGCGATCATTATCTCTAAAGCCTCCGCCATCTCTAAAACCTCCACCGCCAAAACTCTTCTTACCGCCAAATTTATTACCTCGTTGATTAAAGTTTCCCATATGTATCTTTTGTATTAATTAGCTATATTCTATATTATTTCCCAATAAAAATCAAGGTCTAGCAAGGATTTTATCCCAAATCTATGCTAAAATAGAATAGATATTATATTACTCATCTATATTCATATGTCCAAGTTAAGCAAAGAGTTTGTCTCTAACGAGAAAAGACACTTTAAATACCATGTTGGCAACATGGTCGCATCTTCATTGTCCGGTTTGATTGGCGGAATTATTATTACACTGATTATCATCTTCGCACTCTGCGATGTCGCGCTGAAGAGTTAAGATAGTTTTTAAATAAAAGACCGGACTTAAACTTCGGTCTTTTATTATTATTTTTTAATCGTTTTTGATTTCTCCCAAATAAATTGAAACCAACTTTTCAACATAATAGCCAAAGATTCATTCTCAATAAGTGTTCCGAAAATATCACCACTTAATGAGCAAAAAGCAATATATGAATCCCAGATAATAATAGTCGATTTTAGTTTAATTAAACCTTCGGGCCGAATCCGTATTTCACGCGCATATTTCTGATCTTCTCTAAACACGTCATGAGCGCCGCGTTCTTTTCCTGGTCGCAATGCCTGTAATTGAATCTTACGAGCAGTACGCCGAGTATGAAAATCAATTAAAAAATCTTCTCCCAATGCTTGTATCATGTCCAATTCTGACCCGGCAATTATTAATTGCTTTTCTTGCGACAACAAAGACATACGAATCATTTTTCTAACCCCTTCCCTTCCATTAAAGTATGACACTTCGGATTGCAACATAGGTTTATATGAATCCAAAGATTTAAAAATCGGTAACACTTCGCGTAGATTGCTTTGCAAATGATTAATTTCTTTTTCTTTCAATTCAAGCATAGCTTCTAACTCAGTAGGGGGATTGGCTTTTATTTTTCGACCATATTGCGCACCTAAATTAAAACATAATCCTTTTTCTTCAAGTTTTTTTATAACGTCATAGGCGTTAGTCCGCGTTAGTCCGCAAGCACGGGCAATAAGGCTCGCGGTATGTGGCCCATTAGACAATAACAATATATAGACCCGACTTTCTTTATCATCAAGTCCGATCTTCTTCAAAAACTCTTTAATTTTATTAGGTATTTCTTGCTTCATATACATATGTTGTCGAAAGTAGTCCGACATATGTACATATTATTTGATTATTGGTACTTTGTCAATAAATAAAAAGGAGAACACAATGGATCTTTTACAACTCATAACAAAACATACTTCAATCCCCTACATATATTCATACCCAACAACCAGGGGTTATGAATCAATAACAAATTTTGATATTTCCCAGGTTCAATTTTCGGATAATATCAATCTTTATTTTCATATTCCTTTTTGCGGGCAAAAATGTTCTTTTTGTGGCTATCTTACAACGGTACTCACTAAAGAAGCCGAATATGAAACATATGTAGAAGCCTTAATCAAGGAAATCAAAAACGCCACTCATCTTCATGAGAAACGAATTAGTACTATTAACTTTGGCGGGGGAACACCGATGATGCTTTCAGAATTTCAACTTATTAAAATTATGGAACAAATCAAAGTTTCATTTCCTAATTTTTTGAATACTGCGAAAGAAATCAGTATTGAAGCAACTCCCGAATCAATAACTGAAGAAAAAACCGCCTTGCTAAAAGATTTGGGATTTAATCGAATCAGTATGGGCGTGCAGACTCTCAATGCTGCAGAAATTAAAAGTATTAAAAGACATAATTTTTCTCAGAGCACCCGCCAAGCCATAGAAATCGTACAAGCAAGTGGAATCAATAACCTTTGTTGTGATTTAATGTACGGTTTACCGGGGCAAGATTTAGAAAGCTGGGAACAAACAGTTTTAGGATTATTAGAATACAGACCCCAAACGATTGAACTGTATAGGACAGTAAGTATTCCCAAAACCGGTTTTTCTAAAGAGGTATCTTTTCAGTTATTAAATGAAGAAAAATATGAAGCGTATGAGTATGCGCGCGAAAAACTTCTTTCATCAGGATATCTGCAAGATTCTCATCTTCGTTTTATTCTTCCGGATAAGGGTTTTTATCAGCAACAAGTGAATGTCTTTAAAGGTGAGTCGTTATGCGGATTTGGTGTTGGGGCTCGAACGTATGCAGACAATGTTCATTATCGAAATTGTTACGATTCATCGAAGCATCGTCTTGCTATACAGCGATATATCAATGCACAAAAAGATCACAAATCAGTAGTAGAATCAGCAATTTTTCTTAATCAAGAAGAGAAGCTAATCCGCTATATTATATATAATTTAGAGTCGCTTGATATTAAAAAAATCAAGCAAATCTTTAATGTTGATATAACGAAAAAGTATAAGGAAATTTGGGATACGCTCGAAACTCTTAGCCTGATTACTGTCACTGAAAAAGATATTAGTCTTAAATATCAAGCAGCATATTATCGAGACGCGATTGCTTATAGTTTTTTCTCTGAAACTGTAAAAAATAAAGAAGAATCATACTATAACGGACTAAATGGGATTGGAACATGAAAACAAAAAAACAAAAAATCGGAATTATTATATTTGGTTTTTCCGGAGCGGGCAAATCATCAATTGCAAAGATGCTTGCAAAAAAACTACATCTGCGAGTTATCCATCCGTCAGGTATTTTACGTGATCTTATTAATAACAAAATTCCAAGAATTAATGATTCAAAATCCGGTCGTGGTTTCTGGGAAACTCCTGCCGGAATCAAGATGTTCAAAGACCGCCTTAAACTAAAAACTCCCATTGATTTCACTTGTGACAAAATTCTCTTGCGTGAGTTTGATAAGGGTAATGTAGTAATTGATTCTTGGAGTTTACCCTGGATAACTAATCACGGGATAAAAATCTATCTTAAAACCAATGTAAGTATCCGCACCAAACGCGTATCTAAACGAAGCCATATTAGCATCAAAGAAGCACGAAGAATTGTTTTGATGAAAGATATAAAAACTAGAAACTTATATCTAAAACATAAAGATATTGATATAAAAAGGGATACTAAAGTATTTCATCTTGTTATCAATACGGATAAACTCACTAAAGACGAAGTTTGTTCAAAAGCTTTGTGTTTTGTAAGAAAGTGATACTTGACCTAATAGCAAAAATATGTTATGTTCATTAATTAAATAATTGTAACTTAAAAACATTAAATAAAAAACGGAGAAATTATACGATGCAAGCAAACCCAGATTTAGCGCCCAATGATTTAAAGTTATTGAGCGAAGAAGAGCTTGAAAAAATAAGAAACGGGTGGAAAGAGTTTTATCTACGCCAACCAGTACTTGTTACTGAGGTTGATCCAAAAGAATTAAAAGCACTGAAAAGCGAATTCTATGTTTGTGATGATGAGCCGATCTTTGCTGTTTATTTTCCAAAATCATGGAACCATGTTCACGATTTTTTACAAAACCTTGAAACCGCTACTGCTGTAGCCATCTTTGGCGAAAACGGACATGTAAATATCCAGGGAATCGGAAAAGATAATCAACGCTACAATTACCAAAGTGCCTGGGAAGAAATCTATCTCAGAGTTATGGGTTTTGATGCAAGTCTTATTGAGTTCAAAATTAACCCTGAACATGAGATAAATATTGACACGGTAATCAAGAACAGTAATGAGTTACCAATGAGAATAACTAACTGGCTTGAAAAATTGAATCAAATACCCGGCGTCACAGCTGAAAAATATGAAGGCGATAATGGTTACAGTTTAATCGAGGTTTATATTCCAATGAGCGTTAACTGCTTGCTTAATCAGGACAATTCAGGAGAAGATATATATAGCGTGCATCTTACTACTGAAAATAAGGTTGATTTTGATCACTATGAAAACGGTGAAAGAAGTGCAATCTTTGAAGAATGGATTAAACGCGAAAGTGAAATTAAAACCTGGCAACAGCTCTATGATGAACTGCTTAAGCTGGCAAACTCATATGCCACTGTTCCTGAATTTGTTTAACAAACGTACCTATAAACAATTAAAAAAAGACCGGATTTATAACCCGGTCTTTTTTAATTCAGTCAGTGCTCTATCGCGTGAAATATTATACGTTTGCCAATGGACTTGCTGTTTCTCAAGCCATTCTTTTTTAATATCAATGAGTCTTGTTAACTCTTCCTTGTCTGGATCATTAAGTTGATCATACACACCGAGTGTTGTCGGCAGGGCGTCTGCTGACAAATTGCCCAGGTAATGAATATCAATTTTACCTGTCTGATCAAAACGCTCAATGTTTTGGCGCGCGATAAAAGCATCAGGATTAAGGAGATTTAAAATGATTAAGAAACTTATCATAGAAACTAAAGTTCCAAAAGCAAAGAAACGTTCTTCTTTTTCACGCCACAACTTTATGGCTAGTAGTATAAAAATAACAGCCAGGAAAATAATAAATCCCGCGGCATACAATCTTTGTGCAGTTAGACCATACGCATCAATATAGAGATTCAGGCGCTTCAGAGCTGAAATAATAATAATAAAAACTTCGGCTGTTAGCACTAGGCCAGGTATCCTAAACCACGTTAAACGAGATCTGTTTGATTTTGTATATTGATCAATAATCAAAAGAATCACTAAACTGAAAAATGAAACAAAGAGCAGTTCCCAAAATCCTCTTCGCGCATAGTCCGCGTAGCTGAAATCTTGTTCTGAAATATTAATTATTCCGCCAAATAAATAAGCGATTTGGAAAATAATAAATACTGCAAACAATCCGGCAATCAACCATAAGAAAACCTTTATTTCAATGCTACGATCCGCGCTTATTTTTTCCGGTTTATCATTTTCAAGAGTATCTTGAGATTTTTTTTGAGTCGGGATATTAAATATATAGGCGAATAAGCCCAGGGCGACAACAAAGGTACCGAATACAAGAAAAGCGTGACCTACAAATTCATCAGGAATCTGAAATATAATAATCGAGTCAATCAGGCGATTAAAGGCTAAATCCGCTGAAGCAAAGAGTGCTCCAAAAATGAATAAAAAAGGCAAAGCTATTAAAATTCCAACAACTACTCGTCTCAACACTACAGTACTCGACTTCTGAGCAGGTGTTGTCAGGAATGACAAAGCTTGCAAGGAGCGCCTGAGAACTGAAAACGGCGTAACTATAATCGTTGTAATATAGTCGGGTATTTTAAAATTAATAATATGCTTTTTAAGTAATTCTTTAGTAGCAAGTAAAACCAATCCCGCGCTCGCCAAAACGTTTAAGATTGTCAAGAACATATTATCTCGAATACTTGGCATTACGGCAAAAAATAAGATGAGTCCTAAAAGCCAAACTACGCTCCGATATGATTGTTTAAAACGCACACAAAGTAGCAAGGTTATAATTATCGCCAAGGATTCAAAAATAATAACGGAAATACCGAAATTCTTTTCAAAAAATAAATAATCAAAAACTATGCCGAGCACAATTGCTCCGGCCGCCATCATATAGACGGAAGACTTGTTGGCAGAATTTATTTTTGTTTCTTCCATAGAATTTAATTAATAATTATTTTTTATATTCCAAAATATCTCCCGGTTGGCAGTCGAGAGCTTTACAAATTGCCTCCAATGTTGAAAACCTGATCGCGCGTGCTTTGCCATTTTTTAAGATTGAAAGATTGGCCATAGTAATTCCTACTTTTTCAGTAAGCTTAGTAACGCTCATTTTCCGTTTCGCGAGCATGACGTCGATGTTAATAATGATGGACATAGAATTAAACGGTTAAATCGTTTTCAGATTTTATCTCTACTGCACTTTGCAATGTTTTTTCAAAAACAGCGGCAACAGTAGCGACAACTGCGGAGATAAAGATTATCAGCACTCCCATAGCAACACCACCGGCAATATCGTCCTTGCCTCGCATAGCTATAAACAAATAAACTTCGGCCGGAACAATGAAGCCGATGATGACAAGCGCACAATATTTTATCGTCCGCAAAGCTTTTACGGATTTAAGAGAAAATACCTTATTATTGCGGATGAACGCGAGTAAACTAAACGCTTGGTAGAATGCCGTAAAAAATGGGATTGATCCAATGTATATATATGCCAAGAATGGATCTTTGAAATATATCTCAAAGAGTGTGGCAGTGGCATTTCTACCCTCTAGATGAGGAAACCATAATAAAATACCTAGGGCGCCAAGTGCAAGCAGGATTAAGACGACCTGAAGAAATAAAGTTGAGCTGTTTTTCATATATATGCCTTAAATAATGACACTGGTATGATAAAACATCATTTATCGTTTGTCAATATATTATTATCGTTAATAATAAAAACTGCCAAATACTTGACAAAACACTGATAAATACCTAAGGTAGGGATAATAAGTTCAAATTCTCTAATTAAGAAAGAAGGGTATCGATCGTGATAAAAAGAAAATATATTCTGTTCATTCCAATTTTTATAGCTTTATTTTTCATCGCTGGTTGCCAAAGCGCATATCAGGTAACTACGGAATCGGGGATAGTAACCGAGATAAGCGAAAATAACTACACGGTAAAATATGACAGCGTACGCGTGTTTGACGTGACGCGTGTCATGGAAAATTTCCGGTATGACAAAAAGTCACACCGTGAAAAATTAATGAAAAATATTGAAACACCGGAAGCGCTGAGCAATGCGAAGATTAAACCCAATTACATAAAAACCTATAAGCTTAAAACTAAGTATAAAGGTCTTAAAGTCGGTGAAAGGGTAAAGAATTTCTGGATAGATACAAAGCTGGAGTGGACTTTATAACAATATTCTGAAAAGAAATAAAAAAGGCAGTCAATTTCATTGACTGCCTTTTAAAATACTAATCTTTAATACATCGCACCAACAAACCGTTAGTTCTAACACTGTAGCTGCCATTAGCTAAGGTACTACCCGAGCCAAGACTGACGAACCAGGCGCTTCCTATAAAAACAGAGTTTGGAAACGTCGTCCAAAAGAAGCCTGAGGAACCGCGGTTAAGAAAAGTCCCGCCGAAATGGCGACGACCCGCCGGCAATGCGGCAAAATTATAGAGATCGGTTCCGTCCCACGCTATTGGAGCATGAGCAGCCGTGGCTTTAAGTTTTCCTGCGGCAGTTGTACAAGAACACGCGCCATCAGTGCACTTTAGATCACAGCCAGGATCGGCATTTTGAGCAAGGGTTTGGTATTCATTAAACGATGGAATATGCCAACCTGTCGGACAGATGCCTTGTTCGGTAACGGCTATTGTTCGGCTGCCGCTAATGGGGCAAGCTAGTGTATAGCTACCGTTGCCATTATCTGTTACCGCCGATCTATTACAATCATAAGGCAAACCCAACATTTCAGCCCATTCATATAAGGCACCGTCTGTTGTACAGTTGGCATCGCTATTATCAAAACAGTATTTTTCAATGACATTATTATTCACTTGGCATGACCAATCATTCGCTCCGGAAACATCATGACAATTCGGTTCGGAAGAAGCACTTGTTACTTTAGTACCAATGTTTAAACTAGTAGCCGTCCAACATTGATTACCGATAAGAACAGTTGGGTAGCTTTGAGCATCGCGCGTATCAACTAAATCTTCACCACAATTAAAGGACGAGACCACTGCTGAAGAGTTACCCTGGCCAATCACTGTTGTAAATGGATTAAAATATAAATTTACTCCGCACGCTATTTTAGCGCTATTAACATTGGCTCCGCTAACTACTCCGTAATTATTATATAGATAACATTTTTGACCTAAATAATTTTCTTTAATTGTAATATTATAATTGGCTCCGTCAGCTAAGGGCGTGGGGAATATAAAATTACTGTTGTCTCCCGGATTTATAGTAATATCATCGCCGTTATTATTCTGCAAAGTAACCGGGCTCGAAATACCAGTTATACTGCCGCCAATATAATATATATTATCAGTGGGTAAGATAGTTAGTGGAGGCAATGGTATGGGTTGAACGGGATTTAGATTTTCTTCCACATTAATCGTGTTTACCACTTTTCTGGTTATTGGTCCAAAAAATCCCCAGGCCGGAACAATGGCTTTAGCTTTTTGAAATTTAATTAACGCGGCTTGAGTAAGACGACCAAAAAATGTAGTTTCCTGACCTTCTGAGCCAAAGCCTGATTGAGCCACAAAAAAACCTTTATTATTTAAATATTTTTGCAGTTCTTTGACATCTTGACCAATAGAGCCAAAACTAAGATTTCTCTTGAATATAAAAGAATCGGCCAAGGCTGATTGTGCTGTGGCTAGAAATAGAGTAAATGCCAGTAAAGTGGCGATAGCTAATAATCTGGGCTTAAAATGCATAATAATAATTATAACATACAATGTTTTTCTGAAGAAAAAACTAAAAACTGGACCTAAATCCAGTTTTTAGTGAGCTGCACAGTTCAGTTTTTGTTATTTACCATGCGAATCATACAATTCTTTCACATCTTCAACAGACAAGACATGATTATAAATTCTTAGATCATCAATCACTCCGGCAAAAAGACGCTCTACGCTATCTGCCGTAGAACCCAGACGAGCTTTCCCGGGATTTGGTAAAATTCTTGCGCTGGAACTTCCTTCAAGCTTACCATCTACAAACATATTCTTTTTAAACCCATCGTTAGTAATCACAACATGATAAAATATTCCGGGTTGTACTTTGGTTTTTGATTTCAAAACGCTTCGATCAAAAAACAGAAATGATTTATCATTATAAACGGTTAAGCCGAGGCTATCTGCCGTTGCGCTAAAAATCTGACGTTCTCCTTGTTGATCGATTGTTTGATTAACCCACAACGATACAGAGTAAGATTGTAGTTGCGGTAAATAGAATTGCGCATATCCAGAACCAAATTCAAGGCAAGATCCGGAAATACATTTTTCTCCGCTTAGCCAATTAGCTGTTCCGCCAAGTTGAGCCGCATTTTTTAAAATGCCGTTATTTGCAAGAGTATTACCTGATCCTTCATCCATTGTAAACCACAAAATAGGTTCGTCAGTTTTTGTAAGTACTACTGCCTTTTCTTCCGGGGTCAGAATGGTTTTTTCTTCAATCTGAGGAATTGAAGGATTAGGAGCTACTTCATCTTCATAATAGATATCATCTATGAACGGACGCACGGGTTGATATGCTTGATATTGATTAGAAGATTCAATAACTAATGTCGAACCGATTTTATACAGACCATAAGACAAAAACATGAACAAAATACTAAACAATAAGATAAAGAATATCTTTGATTTATTAATACGAACATAGCCAGCCTGTTTAAGTTCAGAAACCAGCTTAGTGTCAACTGTCCCGACCGGCTCTTTTCTATAAAAAATTACGGCAATTATTAAACCTATAATACTGAGACAATTAGCGATACCAAGGGCAATAAGTTGTCTTGGCTTAGATCTCATATCAGGCCAAGCAATATAGCCGGCTAATAGACTGGCTAACAAAGAGGCAAGAAGAAATATAATACCAAATGATACTGGAAAACTCTTAGCAATAAAAGTAGAAATCTTTGTTTGCAATGACGAACTCCGCTTGATCCACAAATCGTCAGTCAGCTGGTTTGACGGAGCGTTAATAGATATTCTTGTATATGAAACATTTGTCGTTTTTCCATCATAGAATTTTTTCACGTTTTCTGAATCAACTGTTCGCGCATCATAATCACCAATATAATATCCGACTGAACTATACTGCTCCAATGATTCGGGAAAATCAGGCGTAACATGTCCGATGACTCGTATGTCTGCCGGAACCGATACTTCGCCGTACACGCTCGTTGGCTGCAAAGGGAAATACAAACGGTCAGTAGGAAAAGAAACAAAAACGCCACGTTCAATTTCTGTTCCAATAATATTACTTTCAGAATTAATCCAAGAAACTATAAATGAATAATCTCTGCCAATATAGGAATCAAGTACGGGTATAGAGCCTTGATCAATCTTGAGTGATTTATCTTTTAAATATTGATACAGTCCATCAGCTGTTTTTGCGCTAACAATTTCTGAAGTCATGCCCTCTTTTTCAATATGTTGATACACTTGTACGTCATTACTTATCGCACTCGGAACGCTACCCCAGAGTGACAATCCCGTTTCTCCATATGAGTCACCAATAGAGGCCATCGGTCGTTGGATATTATTAAAAAATAACGGATAGAGTTGAGAATTGAATGAATACCTTTTTGCCTTATCTAAATGTAAGTTAGCTTTCTTTGAAATATCTTCTCCGCTGATTTCAGGCAAATAGGCTAGGATGTCCACTTCAACTTTTTGCGGTTCTGCCGGAATAGGGAAAAGCCAAAGTGAATCTTTAAGCGCCGAAGATAAGCCAATACTGATTAACATATTCTCACGACCCTTTTCATAATTTATAAAAGCGCGCTGACTGCTTTCCGCCGAGAAATCCCAGCGATTCTCAAAGGGATCGGTGCGAGTAATGATCATGCCGTCGGCATAGATGGCCAATGGCGTTAAAAAAATAAAAGCTCCGGCCAAAAAATATAGCCCCGCTTTTATATATAGTTTGCTCATATGTATTTTACTTAGTAAATGCTACTTTTATAGTATATATCTAATATGGAAAACAAGGAAATATGCTAAAATATACGTGCTATATAATTAGCTCATCTATGACAAAAAAAATAACATATCTTATTCTCGGCTCTTTTGGACTCTTGATCTTACCCTTAATAACTCACGCCGAATATAGCTTCAGCCAAAATCAAGCTACTCCCTCAACCAATTCTGTCTTTATCGAAGTAATAAACAATACCGAAAGCATTTGCCAACTTAATTTCGGATCAAGCTCCGGCAATTTATCTGAAACGATATTAAGCGGACAAGGTCCTGATTTTCGTCCACCCGAAACATTTCACAGTTTTCGAGCCTTAAACCTCTCACCAAGTACGACATATTATTATAAAGTGACTTGTCGCACGCGCGATAATCAAAACTTTGATACAGGTGTATCGTCTTTCTTGACTCTCAGCGTAGCCGGCGGCAATCCATACGTTCAGGTACTTGAACCTAACGGAGGAGAAACGACATATATCGGCGACACAATAACGTTGCGCTGGGAGCAGCACAATATCAGTTCTCAATTCTTTAGACTGTCAGTCACTCCAAATGAAGATATTATTTCAAACGGCGGCACGGCAGTAGAAGTAGATACTGTTAGCAACGGAAATTGGCTTCGTAAAAATAGCAGCTTCTCAACCAGTAACGGAGTTCATACATACAGCTGGACAATTCCAACTACCCTGGATTTATTAATCAACCGCAAATTCAAATTCTATATCGAAGCAATGTCGACGAGCGGAGGATCGATCAAGGACACAAGTAATGCGTTTTTTAACTTAGAATTAAAGCGTCCAGCTATTATACAGAATCAAAATCAAAACCAGAATCAAAACCAGAATCAGAACAATCTCAGCGAAGCTACTACAATTGTTAACAGTGGTAATGATCTTAATTCGTATATCGCTCAGATGAAACGAAAAAAGAGTGTTACTGATCAAAAGTACGCTTACGAAAAACTAACCCGACCCTTAGATCGGACTAAGAAACTGAAGCAGCAGCAACTGTACGCCATCAACAATTTCATTGTCTACGGCAGTCGCTCAAAGGGACAATTATCCGCCAAACAGCGTCTCGATTTAGTAAAGAAATTTCAGAGTAAATATAAATATCTTCCAACGACAGAGGCGCACTGGAAAACACTTCTGACGATGTAACACTAGAAATAAATTTAAATCCGTTCGAAATATTTCGAACGGATTTTTTTATTGACAAATAATTCTATATATAGTATTCTCAGAAATTAACTACATAATTTATACATTAACAATTTAATAACAAACAGGAGAAAATACCTAATGAGTACAGGAATGCACAACCCACCTTCCTGCGAATGTGGAAAGAATAATTGGCAGGATGCCGGTGCTAGCTTAAGCCCGGGCCTCAATAATCGCGGCATACTATGCTTGAGCTGCGACAAATTATCACATCATATTTCAGGTAACGGTGGAAATATTTTTATTACACCAACCAGTAATGATAAAAAGGCCTACCAACCAATCTTCGATTGGATAAACAAAGTAGTATTGCCGACCTGGCGTGCTCGTTATGAAGAAATTAAAGCGGCGCGAAAAATAATTGAAGATCCGTTTATGATTTCACTGTGCGAAAAGCTGGGAATACCGGTTAATCCGAAATGGGAAGAGATTCCCGAAGACAAACAGTCACAGTGGCAGGCAGCCTGGAATGAGTTTTTCGAAACTCCGGAATACATTAATCCTGCAGGTTTTGATGAACCACCAATTCCAGCACAGATGCCCGAAGGCGTGGTGTGCTCAATACAATTGGCAAACGGGCAGTGGCGCAAAATTACCCGGGAAGAAACGCTTAACTTGGTGCAGCCACCGGATCCAATACGCGTACAACACGATACATTCTTCAACACCTTCTTTGAAGAGTTTGCGGCAAAGATAGGTGTAGAGAAAATTAACCGCTATGAAGTCAAAAATGAGTATTGCGGAGCGGATAACGAACCGTGGTACACATTTATGCTTGGCAAGAACAAGATAAAAATTGGTCCTCGCAAACGGGTATATGCTATTAAGGTTAATGCGCCGCATGGTTTTGAAACAAAAAAGCTGCGCGATGTTGTCGTTAATACTTATAACAATACTTATACTGCTGACGACGGATGGCACTCAAAACTATCGACAACTAAATCAATCGAAGTTCATGCTTGGGACAAAGAACAACTCATGGAGTTCCTTTGTATCATTTCTGAGCAAAGCTTTGATGCTGTATCAGTTTAAAATTCAATAGTTCATTAATAAAAACCCCGGACAACAATGTTCGGGGTTTTTGAATAGTTTTTTAATAGAGCATTGAAATAAAAAACGTCAGAATAAGGAAACCATCCCGGTTGACAAGGTCAATATATTATGAGAAACTCATATATTAAAAACAAAAACAAAGCAAAGGAGCTCTTTTCATGACAAATACAAAACTTACTCTTGGAGAAGCAATAAAACGCTTCGAAGACTTCTTATTTGAGTATAATTCTTATATTTCTGGAACACCTTTTTTCCTGACTCATTCTGACCTTGCAGTAGCGGCGACAAGCGGTACTGCGGTTCCGTTTAAGATGCCAGCCCACAGCCTGAAGACTGCACTCAGTCTTACAACTCACGGCGAACGTAGCTTAAGTCCACGGATTGAGCAGATGATTCTTTATGCACTAAGGCAAAAGTTTAAAAATAAAGCCGGGGAAGAGTTTAAGGAAATCGAAGATAAATTTTATGAAATCACAAAGGATCTGAAATCTGCCTGGATCAATACAATGGGCGCCAAAAAAGGTTCATCAGTGGTTATATACAAAGGTGAAAAAGGTAAAACATTAACGATTCCCAGACAGGCGGTTATTTCAAAAGAAGAGCTTCAAACTCTTATTGAAAAAACTGACAAAGAAATAACTCTCAACGATATAATCAAACTTTTTGAAGATCAGTAAACGTTTTTTAATAAAAAAAGCCCGGACAATGTTCGGGCTTTTGAATAATTACTATCTAATTCTTCACCGTAATAATTCCCGTGTTTCTATCATTAATAATCTGAGCGCAATATTTCGGCAATTCAATCTTATTCTCTATCTCAACACCCTGCGGATACGAAAAAAATATTTTAGTTTTAAATTCTTTCTTTAATAGCTCATCTTTAAATTGGCATTGATCAAGATCGCCGGAAAAAATAACAAGCTTAGCATCTTTGAGTTGATCAAATAACTTTTGATCATAGTTATCGATATTTTTAAACAAAACTATTCGCTCAGAAAGGTCGGGAATATTTTTCAATTCCTCAATAAATGTATTATCATCGCCGGATTCAATTATTGAAACATTTTCATTAGTAGTATCGCCAATCTCTTTTTTAAATAATTCCTTGGCTTGTTCAAAAGCGGAAAATAAAACAACCTTTTCTCCGTTTTGAAATAGCTTCACCATCAGCTCAATGCTGAAATACGAAGATCCCTCTCCCGGCGCTCCCGAGATAAGCATCGGAAAATCTTCGTGAGTAAGTGTTATTGGCTGATCGTTTACTACAACATTCATATAATTTATTTAATACTAACAACTTATATTTTGTGCACTTCTAAAACATTACCTTCCGAATCTTTAAATTCAAACCAATCGTGATAATCAACTTTTTTACGAGACATAATTTCAGCAAATTCGGAAACGCGTTTTTGTTCGCCATCAACGTCATCAGTGCCGAAAGCAGCATAGTAGTTAGTACCAAAATCAGAATCGGATATCGTATCTCCGTCAGCCACAGGATTATACAAACCTATTTTTACGTTTTTTAAATCAAAGACAACCATACGGTCTCTTTCAATTTTAGTAGGCTCCATATTCAAAAAGCGAGAGTAAAAACCCTTAGCTCGCTCGATGTCTTTAACTTTGATGATGATATATCTTAAATCCATAGTATTAAAATAGTAACATTTTATAGGCAATTAAACAAAAACGGCAGACTCAAGGTTATTTTAACGGAAAAGTACTTTACTTGACTAAAGTACTTTACTGTGATAAAGTAGCTTTATATGAATTGGAATACAGAAGAAAATAAAGAATTAGTTAAAGCCATATTATATCTACGCACCACAGGCGAAGTAGAGAATTTTTTGCGCGACCTTTTAACTGAAGGTGAGATTACGGAATTTGCTAAGCGATTTAAAACTGCTGGGATGTTATACGAAGGAATGTCATATTCAAAGATTGAAAAAGAAACAGGCTTTAGTTCTACTACAGTAGCTCGCGTTTCTAAATGGCTTAACAACGGTAAAGGCGGCTATACATCATTACTTAAAAAACTTGGTCATCATAACTCTTTCAAAGTTGGGAAAGGGTTGTCTTGATATTTAATTACTTTTTTATAAAGCTAACCCCTTCCCAATTGGAAGGGGTTTTATTTTATAAAACTCAAACAAATTTCGTACTTTAAAAACATTATGGAAAATCTTTTTTCACATCTAGTATCAGTTGGCGTTCGTGCTGACGACAGTATTATTACAAAAATCTTAGGGCATCAAAATCCTCATTATCAAAAACGAGGTGGCCTCGGTTTTGGAATTCACGGAATCGTCACTTCAAGTAACCCGCTTTTTCCGTTTCCGCGAGGAATAAATTCGCGCATCAACCCAACTTCTAGCCTGGAATTACGAAAAACAAACGAGGACCAAAAATATGAAATTTATTCAGGAAAGGAGAAAGTTGCATCAATGCAGTTATTCAAAGCCGCTTCTTGGATCAACGAGAAACTCAAAAACGGTAAATTTGTTGCTGAAATACTCCAGCAACATACGGCTCGAAACCTCGTAGGTGTCCTTGGAAATCCGAAATGCCCTCTCTTTATTTCCAACAGCCCTTGCAGTTTTTGTGACATGCAAGGCGGCAAGGAAAATATCAAACGCACAAGACAGGAAATACTGGAGTCGTTAGAAATAATACTCTCGTATAAAAAGGATTACATATTAACATTTACCACTCCATTATTTCAGTCGCTTGAATTTCACGAAATTTGTTCGACAATAGAAGATATTAAAAAGAAATTCTCAATTCCTGTTGCACTCGAATGCCAACCTCTTCAATCTTCTCAAGTTGAAATGATTAGACAAACTGGTTTGGATACAATAATGATTCCCATGGACTGTTATAGTAGCGAATCTCGAAGCCTACATATTCCAGGAAAGAAATTACTCCTCGAGCGCTATTACTGGCAAACAACGCCTAAACTTGTCAAAATATTCGGCGCCGGAAATGTCATTAGTAACCTCATCGTAGGGCTTGAAAACATAGAATTTACCAGACAAGCCATTGATAAGATGATTGATTTTGAAATCATTCCAGATTTATTACCTCTGCGTCCGACAAAAAGAACGCCAAACCTGGAAACAAATCCTGAATATATGAATTGGTTACAAGAGTATTTGACTTCAAGATTAAAAACCTCTGGACTTCAACAGAAAGCTTCCAGGGTAAAAGCTGGCTGTGCAGCATGCGGAGGATGTTCCGCTGGGTTTACACCTAATATGATCCTTGATAAAAAAATACGACCATATATCCCGCCTGATCCGGGTCGTTGCGATAATCACTAATTTAAAAGACCGAGCCAAAAGCTCGGTCTTCATTTTTTTGCGGTGTGCTCAGGTTGGGTATCAAATTCCGAGAGCTTTCAAGGGGAAATTTAGAGTTATTTTTAGGCGCTTGTCGAGGTGTTCGGGTCTTAGGATTTTCGTAAAAATGAGACAAATGAGACACTATAACTATCCTCGGGCAATGATGATGATAATAACTCCTAGCAGTCCCGTAAACACAAAGACTGCTTGGAGTAAAAGAGGCCAAGAAGCAGAAAAATTTTTAATGCCGTCCTTCAATCCCTGACAGTAGTTTTCCGCTTCTTTAATTGTTGTTTTTTCAGCATGAACTTCATTCCATTTGTTAAAAATTTTTAAGTTAATCGTAAACCACCTTTGCAAAAATCTTTTTTCCTTTATCGCATTTACCGCTCCCAATATTAGGGATATAAAAACAAAACCAAGGGAAGTTATAAAAAGCATTTTTAACCCGACTCCCATGGGTAATACTCCCTCGGAATTACGACTAGTTAGCAAGGGCGATAAACTTAATATTAAAGCACCGATTGTTGTGAGATAATTGGAATAATTTAAAGCAACAGCGTTAGCAGCGTTACAATGCCACAAAACATCCTCGCGAGCGAGAAGGAGATTTTTTTCAATAAGAGCATTGTCATCCATACTATTTCTTATGCTTTGATAGGATAGTTAAAGATCCGGCCGAAGTTGCTTCCTTTGTTGTTCGCGGTGAGATTGGTTCAGATCGACGAGCTGGCTTAGCCTCGGTAAATTGACCCGTCCGAGAGTCTCGAGAAGCCGAAGGGGTGTCTGATGTACCTTCTGGATTTCTAAATGGGGGATTAGGCATACATATTAATAAAATTATAATTAATTTCTCAGAGCACAAAAATTGCCTTACTTCTCATCAACAATTCTTGTGCTTTTGCCTTAAAGTAGCAGCGCTACTTAGTCCGTATCACCAAAACCTGGTTTTGGGATGCGTTCTACTGTGTGATCCTTAGGATGATCCTTGGCTTCTTTTACAGTGGTAAATTGGCCAGTTTCAGAATCTCGACCTAAGGGGAACGTTTTTGACTTAGACATATGTTTTATATTATCTGTTGCCATTGGGTGTCAGATATGATAGGATAAAAACTGAATAAGGGTTTTTAGCGTATCGTTTCTAGCTTCTTCAAGAATCGACCTAAAGGAAATGTCTGAGAAGTAGACTCCTTTTCAAGAATTTAAACACCCGAGGAAACCGCCTTTAGCAGGCGGTTTTTTCTGATGTTTAAAAATTATTTAAACCTCTTCCTCCTCATCTGTTGATACCGTGTTGGCATCTTCCGAATATTTTTTAGCAAACTCAGTTAACTTCATGCGGGCATCTTTCAATTCACCGTCCATAATTGCATCTGAAAAACCCTTGGTCTGGGGAATAATTAGCTTAATACCTCCGGGAAAATCAAAGGAGTGACCAGGGATATTCATATTTGTATGAGAAGGAGTATTTCTAAAAGGTGCTGGGGCATTATTCTGCGGCTCAGAAATTTGCTGGTCTGGAGTCGTGCTTTCATCAACATCAGCCTTTAGAAGAACACCGTTTACCAAGATATTAGCGTAAGTCATAGTCTCAATAAAAGTTTCAGCCACATCTTTGGCTACGCTTTCATTAATTCCTTCTCGGACTAAGGTATTTTGTAGTAAACTGGGCACTGCCTGACCGCCGAATCGCTCATAAAGCTTCTCGTATAACCTAGGGCTAAGTGCTGCGATTTTCAGAGCTACTCCTTTCTGGTCATCAGATAAAGGCATTAGTATATCTTGGGCCAACTGAGTCTGATAATAAACATTTCCTTTACGTGCAAGGAGAGCATAATGAACTAAAGCAGCTACTTTTCTAGCAGCAGTACCACTTAACTTATTATGATTCCAAGCTTTTGCTGCTTCCTCACGTGAATACGGACCCTTGCCAAGCGAATCTCTGAGTTTAGCGGTAAGCTCGATCGCGACTTTTAGTGAGAAACCGGGATAAGCCGTACTTCTTTCCTTGGTTTGTTTTATTATTGACTCAATCATATTGTTTTTTTAATTAATAAGGTATATTTATTATATATCTCAGTTCTTATCTAGTCAATAGGCTAAAAAGTCCTTATAAATAGTAAATTATCGATATAAGCTGACCTATAAATAGAGTATAACACAGTACATATTTTAGTACAAGCCTAAATATGTAGCTTATATGTGGATATACTGTTAATAAATCAAAAAATAAAGGATAAATAAGGTTGGTATATTTAAAAAAATTATTATTTTTATCCTGGGATATGCTATTCTATCCTTATTTAAGTAATTCGTCTCGTGATAACGATCCAGATATTTGGGTAATCCGAAATTTATTATGAATCAATTTAATTAAAAAGACCGAGCTCATGCTCGGTCTTTTATTATACCTTTAACTAGAACATTCGGGTCACCCGATAAAACAAACTAAGTGCGGAGTGAACGGGGCTCGAACCCGCGACCTCTGCCGTGACAGGGCAGCGCTCTAACCAACTGAGCTACCACTCCGAGTGGTATATATAATGTAACACACAAAAGGGCGCGAAGCCCCTTCGGGATTGAATAATACTATGAGAAAGCGAAACAGTCAATACTCTTATCTACCCTGTTTTTGTTCCTTACGATAGGCAAAATACGAATAGACAATCGGCACAATAATAATCAAAGCGAGGGCAGTGATAAAAATAATCGCTTTAACCATATCTACAAAAGGATAGGCACACGACGCAATCATTACTCCCGCCAACATCATTAAACGCGCCATCAAATGATTTGTCTTATTCCACACCGTTGCACTCTCCATTGTCCACGGTGTTCTCACGCCCATAGCCCAATTCTGTTTTACGGATTTTATAAAATAACCGAGGCCCACAAAGAGTAAACCAACTAAAATCGGAATAATGCCGCCGACCGGAATATCAAACCCGAGCCCCGCAAAACCCGCCAGCATAAACACAACAAACAAAAAAGCGACGATCAAGTTTTTAATGCCATGATATGAATCGCGAAAACCAGCATAATGTCCGTGCTTTGGATCAATATACGGCAATAAGAAAAATAATAGATACAAAGCGATAAGCATAACGGGCCCAAACCACGCGCCAAAAGCGCGACCTGAATAACCGTCAATTTCCCCGTTAAAGTTCCAATGCGTCGGAACTTGTTCAGGAAAATTCGCGTAAAAATAAAACGCGGCGACGATCGAGATGGCGATAAGCACCAAGGCTGGCCACTCTGTTTTTACTAAAGGTGATGCGGGATGTTTCATATATGTAGATATATAGCTATTAACAATTATACTCTTTTCTGGTAGGGTAATCTAATATGCCTCTATCCATTGGAATCGTTGGCCTTCCCAACGTCGGTAAATCTACTCTTTTTACCGCTTTAACTAAAAAACAAGCTGAAGCCGCAAACTATCCGTTTTGCACGATTGAACCGAATGTCGGTTTAGTTAAAGTACCGGATCATCGTTTGGCTGCCTTGGCAGAAGTTTCTCAACCTGAAAAAATCATTCCGACCGTTATTGAATTTGTTGATATTGCCGGTTTAGTTAAAGGTGCCTCGGAAGGCGAAGGATTAGGAAATAAATTTTTATCTCATATCAGAGAATGCGACGCGATTTGCGAAGTTGTCAGACAATTTGAAGACACTAATATTATTCACGTCAATAACAAAGTTGATCCTGATTCTGACCGAGACACGATTCATATTGAACTGGCCTTGGCAGATTTAGGAACAGTTACAAAGCGACTGGATACAGTTGTCCGTGAAACCAAATCCGGCGCCAATAAAGAAGTTCTCTTAATGAAAGATGTTTTAGAGCGTATTAAAACTGAATTGGAAAAAGGCGGCGCAGCGCGTAATTTGGAATTCAATGACGACGAAAAACTTTTTGTAAAAAGTCTTTGCCTCATCACAGCTAAACCTTTAATGTATGTTATTAACGTCAATGACAAAGATTCAGAAGTTAATCATGCCTGGCAAGACGGTTCAGTAATTGCGATTGACGCTAAACTTGAAGCGGAAATTGCAAGCTTACCGGAAGAAGAACAAGCTTCGTATATTCAAGAACTTGGTTTAAAAGAATCAGGACTTGATCGCTTAATCCGTTCGGGTTATGAACTCTTAGGACTTATTACTTTTTTTACAACAGGCATTGATGAAACTCGCGCCTGGACCGTTCATCAAGGAACAACAGCGCCGTTTGCCGCCGGTGTCATTCACACTGATTTTATAAAAGGCTTTGTGAGAGCCGAAGTTATTAATTGGGAAAAATTTGTCGAGGCCGGATCGGAATCCGAAGCGCGCGCCAAAGGTTTAATTAAAACTGAGGGCAAAGAATATATTATGAAAGACGGCGACGTCTGTAATTTCCTGATTAACAATTAATCAGGAAACCCTTGACAAAACTATTTATTTTATTTATTCTATAGAAAATAGTTCTTTGGTATATTTACTTGTAATAGGTGAACCTCCTTTTTTTCCTCCGTTATCACAACAAAAACTCGGGCCGAGTGAAGACATGGATGGGGCTGCCTCGGGAGCAAGTAAATTACCGGGCGCTGGATTTTTTTCCGGCGCCTATTTTTTTTGCAAAATAAGTATTTCTCTCCAGACCTTTTGACCTTCGCGTCCGTAGATATAAGAATCTTTTTTAATTAATCCTTGCGGCAATTTCGGTTTGATATGAATATCAACTTTAGTAAAGTAGGGCAGAGCAACAACGGCTTGCGCATTTATTTTTAAAATCATTTGCATTTGTTTAAACACTTCTGTATACAGCGTTTCTAATTCTTTAACTACGCTATCAATATTTACTGCTCCTCGTTGCGGACCAAGGTAAGTTTCAGTGACAATCGCGCCGATTGAATCTTTTTTATAATTCTCAACTAAAGTTCGGGCATCAATCACTTTTAATTCAGGATGGATATCAAGTCCATACTCATTATTTATCCAATCAAGATTTATTTTAGAATCGCTACGCGCTTTAGCGGAAAGGTCCGAACCGTAAATTTTTGTATAACCCATGAGCATTGCTTCAGTAATAATCGTGCCTGAACCGCAAAAAGGATCAAGTATTATTTCTGACTTTTTTGCTCGTGCGAGATTAATCATAATCTGCGCTAATTTTGGAGGTAACATTCCGGAATAGTCGTCACGCGCCGGACGGCCGAAATCTCGGTAAGATAATTGTTTAAAATCTTGCACTGCTTCAGTAACACCAACAACAATCCATTGATCTTCCATAATTAATACTATTTCTCGTCCGCCGGCGACTAACTTGTTTTGTTCAACTACAACGCTTGATAGGGTTTTTTCACGACTCGTGACAAAACGACAACTGACGCCTTTTTGCTTTAGAGCAGTTTTTAGTTCAAGTCCTAATTTATGCGTATTAATGCCGGATTTTCCGTAGAGAGAAATACCAAAATTAAATTTGCTTGTTTTAGGAGCTGACTCTAATTCTTGTAATATTGTTTCACGCAATTCGGCTTTAGTAATACGAGCAAGTATCTTACCGATTTTAATCGTACCGCCAAGATTTTTTATCACTTTTTGAGAATCGGGCATTTCAAGATTGCCAAGTAATACCTCGTCCAAGAGTTTCGTTTTTTTAAAATCAAAACACGCCGTCAGTTCGGCGACGGAAAGCTCTCGGTGATTTCCTAAAATAAAGAAGTGGTTCATATATCCATACTATACCTAATTTAACAAAAAGAAAACCGCAAGCTTGTTTGCCTGCGGCTTCTTTGAAAGAACTAATTCCATGCATTGAGATAATGCCATTGTGTCTCGTGATAAGTATAGACAATCTTTCTCAATACTTTATAACGATCGAGCAGTCTGGCCGTAGAGCTGAGACCATTCTCATTAAGCAATGGTACTAACTCATTGCGGATATCAGATAATTTATTATCTTCAATTTCACCTTGCGCCTTCAAATCGAAGAAAATCGGATCCGGTCCAAATGGTTTTGCCGGGATGTTACCGAGCATGAACGCGCGCCAATATTTCAATATTTCATCCTCAGCTTTGCATACAGGTGGACAATCAGCGTAAAGGACATCAAGGTCATCAACAGATACCTTATTAATACAGGCAAATATGAGATCATTAAGCAATCCCTCATCTTTAAAGACGTCATAACGCGCTGCAGCAAAAACGGCTAATTCACTTTCCATAACAATATCTTCTTTATTCTGAATGAAATATGAGCGATATTTATCCAAGATATCCTTAGTGAGATTAACACACATTTGCGTAGCTTGAATATTGAGCTGCTTACCCAGAACTTCAAGCGTCAGCATATACTCCTTTTTGTTTACCGGTGCTTTAACCAAAAACTTCAGAATCTGTTCATGCCACACTGCATCTACTCTGCTATGTGCGTCCAAAAGTTTTTTGTAATCGAACCATTTGAGATTCTCGGGCAACTTGGCGTACACAGCCAACTGTATATCTTCGTGTCCCAAACCCAATTCACTGAGTTTTGTCAGTACCGTTTCGGGAAACGGTCTGTTCGGTTTTGCTACGGTCATACGACCTCCTTCTATTATTAAAGTTCATTATTTTACCGTTACTTAACGCCTAAAATTCATTTTTGTCAAGTACTTGACTGAGCAAAAAAGTCATGATATAGTCTCAGTACAATTTAATTAACACCTCTTCCATGTTTCCGCTTCGCGGATTCAATATCGGCTCTAAGCTAGATATTACAGGTAATCTTGAACCCTCACGGTTTTCCATTGGTTTTTCCTTTGGACAAGAATGCCGAGAGGTTTTTTATTTTTAATTTATGTCACGAGTAAAGTCATCTGATATTCCGCATTATGAGTTGCTTTGCCTCATTTCGAACAAATATAGCGAAACCGAGGTTGAGCCGATTCGTGCGACTATCAATAAATTAATCACCGATAACGGCGGCACAATCACCCTCCAAGAAAATTGGGGGAAGAAAAAGCTCGCCTATCCAATCGGGGGTTTCCGCCACGGTTATTACTACCTGGTTGAATTTGATATCCTTGGACCAAAGTTGCAAGAAGTTACTAACCGCTTGCGCTTGTCCAATGAAATTGTTCGTCATCAAGTTGTAGTTAAGCATAAGAAAACTGCGGCCGAGATTGCTGAGAATGAAAAAATTCAACAGAAGATTGCTGACAGACGAAAGGCTGAAGAAGCCGCCGTTGTTAAACCTGAATCTACTGTAGCTGATAAACGTTCAGAATTGGGCGATTTGGATCAAGATCTTGATAAGATCATTGATGCCGCCAATTTACTTTAATTATTATTAAGCCGCCTTGCTCTCTAAGCGGTACAAATATATGAATCTTAATAAAGCCATGATCATCGGGAACGTAACCCGCGATCCGGAAGTCAGACAGACTGCCAACGGCGCGAGCGTTGCGACTTTCTCAGTCGCGACCAACTTTTTCTGGAACGACCCAGCCGGTCAACGCCAGGAACGCGTTGAGTTCCATAACATCGTCGCTTGGCGCAAGCTCGCAGAAATCTGCGGCCAATATTTGCGCAAAGGATCAAAGGTCTACATTGAAGGTCGTTTGCAAACTCGCGATTGGGTCGGCAAAGACGGTCTTAAGCGCTATTCAACAGAAATCATTGCTGAAAATATGATTATGTTGGATAAGGCGAACGGTACTGGAAACGGAAATGGCAGCCGCCAACCATTCCAGCCACAACAGCAAGCTGATCAGTACGCACAAAAGTCTCCTGATGCCGAACCGGTTATCAACTATGACGAAGCTATGGGCGGATTTGACGCTCCGGCTGACGACGAGATCAAAGTCGAAAACATTCCTTTTTAAGTAACAAGTAATATTCCCTTCTATGCCAGTAGCTAAAGCAAAAAAACAATGCTATTTCAAAAGCAACAACATCAAAGAAATTGATTATAAGGATGTTGATCTTTTGAAAAAGTTCATCAACTCATACGGACAAATTTTGCCGAGCCGTCGTACCGGCGTTTCCGCAAAATATCAGCGCAAGCTTGCTGAAGCCGTAAAGCGTGCCCGTATCATGGCGCTCTTGCACTTCCCGAACCAACGTCGCTAATATGTTGAGCTTAACTGAAATCAAAGTCGGCACCGTTATTACAATTAACGGCGAACCGTATGTTGTTGTTAAGTCAGAACATCATAAAGTAGCCCGCGGTGGAGCAACGCTGAAAACTAAACTCAAAAACCTGATTTCTGGAAATATAATGGAACGTACCTATCAGGGAAACGATCGCGCGGAAGAAGCCGATGTACAAAAGCGTAAAGCAACTTACTTGTATAAGGATGAAACCTTTGCCCATTTCATGGACACTGAAACTTTTGAACAATACAGTCTTGAGATTGAAAACCTCGGCGGTAAAGAACGTTTTATGAAAGACGGCATCGAAGTTACGGTTCTTCATTTTGAAGGCAAACCGATGACTGTTGAATTGCCGATCAAGGTTGAATTAAAAGTCACATCAGCCCCTCCGGGAGTTCGCGGTAACTCAGCCGGTAATGTTACGAAAACTGCTGAACTTGAGACCGGAGCCGTGATTTCCGTACCAATGTTCGTAGAAACCGGTGATATGATTAAAATCAACACTGATAGCGAGGAATACGTAGAACGAGCCTAGACTTCACCCTAACCCTCTCCAGCCCTGCTGGAGAGGGAAAAAGGAACAAAAGAGCCCCATTTCGGGGCTTTTTTGGTATATTGACAAGATTTCTATAAAATGCTATAATATGTATATTATTAGGACATTTACAATATCGGTTTTTTAGATTAGTTAGTTCTTTTTGGTCCCCTATCGGGCCAGGAAAAACTAACTAATATAAAACAAACCACAATAAAAAATGAAAAATACCACTTCTGAAACAGAAAAACCCGCTTGGGTGGAGATCTTCGAGATGTACCCTCTTATTTTGCTGGTTCAACTGGCCTCTATAATAACCATGGCTGGATTCGGAATCACAGGTGTACCATCTATTCTCGGATCACTCGCAGTTGTTGCTATCATGTATTTTCTATTTGGTGATTACAATCCCGGCGTAGTCTATTACAGACGGATGGGTATTGCTTATAGGTTGCTTACATTATTTTTAGTGTTCTTATCAATCTATGCAATACCAACAGTACCTGCTGAAACTCAAATTCCAGTGTGGGGCATAATAGCTCTGTTCATCGCTATCAGCAATTTGTTGAAAAAAGGTGAGGAAATTAAATTAACAACAGTTGTGGCATAAAACAAAATCATTTAAATCAAAAGGAGAAATTAAATTGAAAAATTTACTTGCAATAATATTCAATTGCATCAAGAGCAAAGCCATTACACAGGACTTTAAACTTGAAGGTTATAATCACCGCATTGATATACCATTTACAGATAAATACAGCATCTGGTTCAAGGGCATAAGGCCAACCATCAGATACACTGGTCCAGAATGGGAAAACAACCGCAATGAATTTATGATTGCTCTCCATGGAATGACTTATGCAGAAATGCAATTACCAGAAAACGAGCACTTATTTGTTGCAAGGATCTCAAATTATGCTTATTCAAGTTAAGTTAATTAATCACATACTACAAAACATAAATCTAAAAACCAAACAAAGGTAAAAAATGAAAACATTATTAATAGCAATAACATTATTTGTTTCCACATTCATTTCATTTTCACAGCAAACCGGCGGATACACAGAAACAATTCAGCCGATAACCATCGCTGAAAATAACCCCTACAGAGTCAAACTGATCGACAAATATGTTGAGGTTGTAGTCAATATATATGATCATTCAAATATTGACGAAAAAGCAAAAGATGAAATTCTTACCTGGAAAGCTACTTTCCAATTCTGGGGAGACAGCGGAGTACTGACATTTCCTCAAGGAAGCATAACAATTGATAAAGATTTCAATACCTGGGTATGTCTGTCCAAAAACTTCAATAAGTGGGCAGGAGACCAAGCTGGATTTCTGGATATAATAAATCCTTTTTCCAGTAATCCAAAAGAAGAAATTGAAATATCTACAAACTATTAAAAACAGCACATTTCACATAAAGACGTCATCAATGGTGACGTCTTTTTTAATACTCTAAATTGTCATCCCAGCCCCCACTTTCGCGAGGGTAAACTCCGGCGGGGAGTCTGATAATTAACGGTTCATCATTGTCTGAACCACTGAAAGACACTGATTTGAAATGAGGGGCACTGAAGCTACTTTATTAAATGTGTGTCATTCCCCGCGCAGGCGGGGAATCTTTTAATCAACCGTACAACTCATAATATAAATCCTTCCATGGGGGATTAGTTTTATTAATTAAGTTTAGTTTCCATTGCCTGTTCCATTTTTTAAGATTCTTTTCTCTTTGAATTGCCATGGAAATTTCTCCATATATCTCATAATGGACCAATCTATATGTTAAATATTTATTTGTAAAACCTTGATAGCACTTCGTCCTGTGCTTGTGTATTCTTGATACTAAATTACTTGTTACTCCAATATATAATACACCATACTTTCTACTGGCTAAGATATATACATAATATCTTCTTGTTTGTACTGACATAATATTAGATCCTCCGCCTACGCGGAGGATGACACATAGAATGAAATATTTAGTTCCCCTCTCCAACAAAGTTGGAGAGGGTTAGGGAGAGGTCTTAAAACAAAAAACTCCCTCCAAAATGGGGGGAGTTTTTAACACAAAAATTATCTATCCAACAATCTCCTTCGCTTTAGCCGCATCCATAATCTGTTTCTTAATCTCGGCCATCAGCTTTAGATCAGCTCGCAAAAACTGACGAGCAGTTTCGCGTCCAGTGCCTAATTTAACTTCACCGAAGCTGTAGGTATTGCCGGACTTAGCAACCACACCGTATTCAATACCCGTATCAATCAAATCGCCTGACAAGGAAATTCCTTCATTATACATAATATCAAACTCTGCAGTTTTAAACGGAGAGCTAACTTTATTTTTTACAATTTTTACTTTTACGCGATTACCAATGCTCTTTTCATTTTGTTTAATCTGCGCAGCGCGGCGAATTTCAACTCTGACCGAAGAATAAAATTTAAGCGCCATGCCGCCGGTAGTTGTTTCCGGATTGCCGAAGAATACTCCAATCTTCATACGGATCTGGTTAATGAAGATAACCACGGTTTTCGTTTTTGAAACAATGCTCGTTAACTTACGCAAAGCTTGTGACATTAATCTCGCCTGCAGGCCCATATGCGAATCTCCCATATCGCCTTCAATTTCTTTTTTCGGAACAAGAGCTGCGACCGAGTCTACTACTACAACGTCAATTGCGTTTGATCGAACAAGCGTTTCCAAAATTTCCAAAGCCTGTTCGCCGGTATCAGGTTGAGAAATCAATAAATCCTTTACATTGACTCCTATTTTTTTAGCGTACTCCGGATCAAGTGCGTGTTCCGCATCAATAAACGCGGCAATACCTCCCTGACGTTGCACTTCAGCAATAACATGCTGAGCTAAGGTAGTTTTACCTGACGCTTCAGGTCCAAAGATTTCAATTACTCTGCCGCGCGGCATACCACCAATACCCAAAGCAAGGTCGAGTGAAACGCAGCCGGTTGGAACAACATCAATATTACTTAACGGCACATCGCCGAATTTCATAATTGAACCTTCGCCAAACATTGAGCGAATCTGTTCAACGGCCGCGTCAGCTGCATTATGCTTGGCGTCGCCGTTGGAAGGATTGGAGGATTTTACTTTTTTCTCTGCCATATATTTCTTTAATTAATATTTAATTATTTTGGGGCTCTTGGAACAAGACATTGCGTGTCATCTCGGTCTGTCGGCTATACTTTTTCTTGGCTGTGACGGCAATGATATTAAGTCCCTGTTCAAGATAAACGGTTTGACCAAATGTTCCGTCGCTTGATACCTGCACCGTTTGTCCATTAATCGTTACATCAGTTTCAGGCACGGTATGGCCGCGTAATTCAATCTGACGTTCAGTTACCGTCAGATCTTGGGTCGGTTGATCTATGGTTAAAAACGGAGGTTCAAAAATGCGCTTTACCAAAAACCCAAGATACAAGACACAGAGCGTAGCAACAACAATAATAATAGTATTACGCACTAGGGCCGGCATGGCAACTAAGTGACGTTTTGCAACGATTTGGCGCTCAAATAAGCCACCTGACTGTTCTTGCGGTTTAATTGTCTCGTTATCAAACTGCTCGCCAAGCGAACGATAGTCGAGTCCCAAAAAACGAGCATACTCACGCAAAAAGTTGCGCGCATATACGCCTTTTGGAAGCCGGCGTCGGTCGCCTGTTTCCAATGCTTGTAAATACGAAGAACGGATTAATAATTTTTTGGCAACAAATTCGAGCGAGAGTTTTTTTTCTTCGCGTGCACGACGCAATTGCTCACCCACGCTAATATCAAAAGATGCAATTTTTCTAGTAGAAAATACGCTCATTAAACTTAGTTTTGATTGTTTTGAGTTCGATCACAGCAATCAGGTGTTGCTGGATTACCATTGCAATTATATGAATTACGTAAGATACCAGGTGTGACACAAGCACCACTTTCAACGCAGACAAAATTTTGAATCAAACATGAACCCGCTCCTTCCTTGCAACATTTTTGACCCTGAGTTGCACACACTCCGCCAGCTATTTCCGTATCCCCAGCAGCACAACTTGAAAAACACTTTCCTCCCATATCTAAACAAACTTTTTGTGCGACACAACACTTTTGAGTATTCTTCAAACACTGCTTTGTATCAGATTTTGAAAGTTGTGCACCTGAACATCCCGGTGTTGGATAGGCCACACAAGAGCCTCCGATCGCAGTGCAATCCTGTTCTCTGTCCATGACAGTTTCTTTTGGTAAATTTGCATTAAAGCTTCCTCCTAATAATTTTTCTGTAGTAAATTGGATGATGAGATAGCTTGAGAACACAATGGCCAAACCGATAACCGATCCGAACAAAATGTCTTTACCTTTTTTTACTTTATCGGCCGAACCGCCCGATAACATCATCATCACTCCACCAACAATAAACATAAGTAAAGTCAGCGCACCAACTATACCGAGAATATACTGTGAAACACTTAAACCCAATCTTAAGAATGCGTTAAGCGAACATTGTGTTCCGTTCGGTCCGCAATCAGTTACTTCGGATACGAGTCCGGGATTAAGAATTGACTGTGCTTGAACCTGCGGTATAAAAGATAGACAAGCGGCAAATATAATAATGAGACTCAATGTTTTCCAATTCATATTATTGTCCAATAGTTTGTTGCACGCGACTCGCTGCACGGTTGACGGCAGTTTCGAGCTGTTCCGGATTAGCAATGACTTCATCGATCATTTGGTTGATGGCATTATCAGCCGCGACAAAATCACGACCGCGATACCAGCTCTTTGCAATTAACAATTGTTCCGCAAATACTTTTAACTCATCATTTTCAATCTGCTCAGGAATCAAAGCGCGCAGAGCCGTCGGATGCTTGGTGGCGGACAAATACTTTCTCACTTCATCAGGCTTGGTTGTCATAAACTGAATAAAATCCCAAGCTTCATTTTGTTGTTTACTTTTAGCGGAAACAGTTTCCACCCAATAGTTAGCAACGTTAGCTTCATTAGGGTTACCTTCGATTTGTGGGAACTTAGCTACGGAAAAATTTAGTTTTGGAGCTTGAGCCTGAATCAAAGGCAAATGATAAGAATATCCAAAAAAGATTGCGAGCTTACCATCAGCAAAACGCTTTAAAGAATTATCGAGTTGATTGTTCCAGGTATACACTTCTTTGGCAGGGTTCGCAAAGTCAGCGTAAAAACGTGCGGCTTCCATTCCCGGATTATATCCTCGTTCGCGGAAAATTGGCGGTACGGTCTGAAAAGTTACGGAATTGCCATCCATCATAATCGCACCGTTTTGCATCATTAAAGCAGAAAGTACATCAGAGGCTCGATCGATATTTCTGGAACCGCCCAGGGCGACGCCGGATTGAATGATGTCACCTTTCAAATCTTGCTTAGTTAACTTCTTAACGTCTTGCTGAAAATCTTTATTCCAATAAGCGGGCAGTTGAGCAATACCGGCGTTGTTCAACAAATCTTTATTATAGTACATAGCCAAAGTATCAACTGACAGCGGCAAAGCGTAAATCTTCGGTTGGTTATTTACCGACAATACGACATCATCATACACTGTATCAATAAAATTATTTTTCACTTCCGCGACACTGACACTTTTGGTAGTACGCAATTCCGGAATTACTTCCTTTTTCAATGATCCTTTAGTGATTGGATACACCATCGTGATACTTTCCGGCATTGGAGCAATCTTTGTTTGATATTTTCTTACCCAAGTATTTTGAATTGAAAAAATATCCGGACCGCGGTCTTCAGCTAAAGCATCAAGCAAAGCTTGTTCATATTCATCATAGGTCAACTTACGATAGTTGATGGTAATAAAAGGATGTAGCGCCTGATAACTCGCAATCAGTTCGGCAAAATCATCTGGACCGTCCCAGACGCGCCAATAATTAAGCGTAACTGGCTGCATTTTTTGCTGTATATCTTTAGAGACATTTTTACAGCCAAAACCTGAAGAAATAAGCACGGCCAATAAAAGGCCTAAAGTGATGATTTTTCGTGACATAGAAAAGTATATTACCTCATCAGTATAGCACATTTTTTTGTCTTATTATTCAACTTTGGGCCTGTACTGTAGGGCTTCAGCCAAATGTTCAGCGCTAATCATTTCCTTGCCCGCTAAATCCGCAATGGTGCGCCCTAGCTTTAAAATTCTAAAGTAAGCTCGAGCGGAAAGATCAAACTGGGCAACGGCGGCCTGCATCAGGGTCTTACTCTCAGCATCAAGACGACAAAACTCTCGTACGGCGACCGATGACATCTCTCCGTTAGACACAAAACGCAGATCTTTGAAACGTTCGGTTTGAATAGCTCGAGCGGCCTCAACTCGAACTTTAATCTCAGCAGAATTTTCACCTTCAGGTTCACCTTCGAGTTTCTCAAAAGACAATCTCGGCACTTCAATATGTAAATCAATACGATCTAAGATTGGGCCGGAGATTCGCTTGCGATACGCAATGATTTGCGCAGGCGAACATACGCAGTGTTTTTCTCCGTCACCTAAATACCCGCACTGACAAGGATTCATTGCCGCTACCAACATAAATTTTGCCGGAAATACCAATTGTCCGGCGGCGCGAGAGATTGAGACAACACCGTCTTCCAAAGGTTGGCGTAAATTTTCTAAGACCGGACGAGGAAATTCAGCAAATTCATCTAAGAAAAGTACACCGCGATGTGCGAGTGATATTTCTCCTGGTCTTGGCCAAGTTCCGCCGCCGACGAGCGCTGCTCCGGAAGCAGTATGATGCGGACTGCGGAAAGGACGTTCGCGAATTAAACCGAGTCCCGGCTGCAATCGTCCGGAGACACTATAAATTTTTGTAATCTCTAGCGCTTCATGCAAACTAAGACGCGGCAAAATCGAAGGCATAGAGCGAGCGAGTAAGGTTTTTCCTGAACCGGGCGGGCCAGACATTAACATATTATGAGCGCCGGCCGCCGCGATTTCAAAAGCGCGTTTTGCATATTCTTGCCCACGCACATGAATAAAATCAAAAGCGCTATCAATATCATCAAACGATAGTTCTTTTGCCGGATAGCTTTCGATTTCTTCAAGACCCGAGATATGCGCGATTAAATCTCGCAGGTGTGCGACGGGACGCACATCAATATCTTTAACTAGTTTTGCTTCGGCAGCATTTTCCGCCGGCACAAAAATTGTTGCGAAACCCGCTTCATGCGCCCTAATCGCCGTAGATAAAATTCCCGAGACAGGGCGAACAACGCCGGATAAAGCGAGCTCACCAATAAATACGCAACGATTTAAAGCAATTTTTGGAACTAACTTTGTCCCGACAACTAATACACTCACCGCAATCGGTAAATCGTAACTTGGACCTTGTTTTCTAAGATCGGCTGGCGCAAGATTAACGGTGACTTTTAATTTAGGAAATTCTAAACCGGAATTGCGAACGGCAGAGCGCACGCGTTCTTTAGATTCGTTAACGGCAATATCGGGTAAACCGACAATTGCAAACGATCCGAGTTCACCGCCGCCGGTTTCAGCTTCGACTTCGACGATTTCTGCTTCCAGGCCGACAACAGCGGCGGAAAAGATTTTTGATGACATAGATTTAAGATTTTTAAGACCTCACCCGGCCTTCGGCCACCCTCTCCAACCCTGTTGGAGAGGGTTTATTTTTTAAAGCAAACTCAAGCGCTCGCAAAACTGCCGGCAAAGCCATTTCAATCGCCTTATTTTCAATCCGGGAGACAGTCACACCATATCTTTTAATTACAGCGTCTCTTTCTTGATCATAATTACGATTTTCCTCTCGGTAATGTACTAATCCATCTAGCTCAATTCCAAACTTTAATGACGGACAATAAAAATCAAGGATAAAACCTTCTATAACGTGTTGACGTCTAAATTTTAGATTTAAAAACTGGCGTTTACGCAGTGCTTCCCATAACATTCTTTCAGCTTTTGTTGGAAATTTTCGAAACTCCCTCGCTGCAATTAAGGTATTTTTATATTTCATAAAAATATTTAATAATAAGTTCCCCTCTCCAACAAGGTTGGAGAGGGGTGAGGGGGTGAGGTCTTAAAGGGAGAGGGATTCTGACGCAACACTAAACACTGAGATGACACAAAAAAATAACCCCTCCGGATTCAGGAGAGGTTATATTATGAACTGATTATAACATAGGAAAAAAATTTGGCAAATAAAAAAGAGGCTGTTATTTCAACCTCTCTTCTAATGAACAATTTTTTTACTTTCAAACTACCAATATCCGGATTTTTTTAGATATGGTTCTTTGTTATATTTATCTTCTTTATTCTTTTTATTCTTATCTTCATGCCAAGTATATATATTCCATACTTCCGTATATCCATGCCATCCAGCGCTCCACATCTGCCAAACTACTTCCGGAGCATAAAGCATGGTAAGAGTTGCCATTAAGAACTTGGTGGCGTGTCGGTTGCTATCATCGAATTTAATATACTTTTCGAATGTAACACCGGGTTTAAGCGTATCTGTGTGAGTTACTCCCCAAACATCAACATACGCAACAATAAACGTTGAATCACTCCAGTTTCTCAAATGAATCTTTTGAATATTTGTCGAATCTGTTTCTCCGAGATTCTGTGCAAAGACAGAGTTGATACTTGTCAGGCAGTATATTAATGCCAAAACAAAGATAACTTTTTTCATGATTGACCCTTTCTTGTTTGTTAAGCTTTATTTTTTATATACCAGCTTGAATTTACTTTTGTTTGTAATTCCGGAGAAAAGGCAAACCAAAATGCTCCCGGATTTTTATACTGATTATCCATCTTTCCAAACCACCATGCACCATTTTCGCCTCCTTCACTTTTATAATAAATAGAAAAACCGTAAATTTTATTATTTGGAAAGCGGAAATATCCGATGTATGTATTGCAACCACCAGAATGTAGGACCCTTGCTCCTTCTGTTGTACCACCCGGTAAAGACAGAAGATACGCGAGAATAGTAAGTCGTCTTCCTGCTTCCTTTACTCCCGCATCTGTATTTAGATCAATAACAGTCTCGTTAATATACGGCAATATTTCTTCAATACACATGTGATCTTTGTTCAGTGGCAGAAAGAGCTCGCATTCATTTTCGTTGAGAGCGTAGCTTTCTGGAACAAGAGACACCAAGTAATCAATAACTGTATAGTTCCAGAGAACTAAATTATCAATTTTTTCTTTGAAAAAATCTTTTAGCTTGATCAAACCAAGCTTAGGAATCTGTATTGATTCGGAAAGTTGAATGACTTCGTTAAAATTTTTATTCATTATATGCTCCTATTTTAATTTATTTGTTAATTTACAATCTAATAAATTAGCATTTTTATCCATTTTTGTCAATATATATACCAAAAAAGCCCATTTCTGGGCTCTTTATTCCCTCTCCATCAAGGATGGAGAGGGTTAGGGTGAGGTCTTACATCATCCCCGGATTCATTCCGGCGTGAGTATGATTGTCATCTTTCTTCTCAGGCTTATCGGCAATAACTGTTTCAGTAGTGAGGAACATCAAAGCCGCGGAAGTTGCGTTCTCTAACGCCGAGCGCACAACTTTAGTCGGATCAATAATTCCTGCTTCAATCATATCTTCAAAAGTGTCCGTCGCTGCATTATAGCCAAACGAAGAATTGCCTTTATTTTCTTTCATGATGTTGTAGAGAACAAGCGAGCCATCTTGTCCGGCGTTCGCCGCAATCTGTTTTATTGGCTCTAAAATGGCGGCGTCTACAATCTTCGCGCCAATTGAATCATCTTTAGCATCCGTTAATTCTTTAAAGGCATTAGCGGCCATAGCGAGCGCCAAGCCTCCGCCCGGCACCACTCCTTCTTCAACAGCGGCGCGCGTTGCATTAAGTGCATCTTCAATACGATCTTTCTTTTCTTTCATTTCTGTTTCGGTAGCAGCACCAACTTTAATAACGGCAACTCCGCCTGACAACTTGGCCATACGGTTTTTCAAAGCGTCCTTATCATAGTCAGAATCAGATAATTCAATTTCTTTTCTAATCTGTTCAACACGCGTCTTAATTGCGTCCTTAGATCCGGCGCCATCAACAATGGTCGTAGAATCCTTTGCTACTACTACTTTTCTCGCTTGTCCTAAATCTGTTAATTCTGTAGTTTCAAGTTTAAGCCCCATATCTTCAGAAATAACTTTTGCGCCAGTTAAAATCGCAATGTCCTCTAACATTGCTTTGCGACGATCACCGAAAGCCGGAGCCTTAATACCTAAGACATTAAAAGTACCGCGCATCTTATTCAAAATAAAAGTCGTTAAGGCTTCGCCTTCAATTTCATCGGCAATAATAACAATATCTTTTTTACCGGACTGAACTACTTTTTCAAGTAGTGGCAAAATCTCTTGAATGCCGACAATTTTCTTATCAGTAATTAAAATATAAGGATCTGACATTTCAGCTTTCATTGATTCGGCGTTACTAATCATATACGGAGAAACATAGCCGCGATCAAATTGCATGCCTTCAACAACTTCTTTTTCAACGCCGAACGATTGTCCTTCTTCAATAGTAATAACACCTTCATTGCCGACGGACTCCATGGCTTCCGCAATAATATTTCCAATCTCTTTGTCATTAGCGCTGATTGAAGCAACCTGAGCGATTTCTTCTTTAGAGGAAATCTTTTTAGAAATCTTTTTTAAGTGTTCAACAACTTGAGCAACTTTTTCTTCAACGCCGCGACGAATTTCAATCGGGCTGACGCCGGAGGAAACAAGTTTTAAGCCTTCGGTGATCATCGCTTGTGCGAGCACTGTTGCAGTTGTTGTTCCGTCGCCGGCCGCGTCATTAGTTTTAGAGGCAGCTTCTTTAATAATATCTGCACCAATATTTTCATACGCATCTTCTAATTCAACTTCTCTAGCTACGCTCACTCCGTCTTTAGTAATAACCGGACCGCCATAGGATTTTCCAATAACAACATTGCGTCCCTTGGGGCCGAGTGTAACTTTTACCGCGTTAGCAAGTTGATCAACGCCGCGCTTTAGAGCCGCACGGGCTTCTTCTCCAAAAATAATTTGTTTAGGCATATAGTTATTCAATAATCATCATTAAATCTTGTTCTTGCACAATCGGATGTTCAACGCCGTTAATTTTAATCTTTTCTACTGACCAACCTTCCTTATACATAACCTTTGTTCCGACTGACACTGAGATGGGAGAAATTGCTCCGCTCTCTAATCGTTTACCCGGACCAACGGCGATTACTTCGCCTTTTTTAATTTTATCTTTGTTCTCCATATTCGCCGGTAACACTAAGCCAAAGCTCGTAACAGCTTCGTCTTCAATCGGACGAATAAGAACATAGTCTCCAAGTGGTTTTAAATTCATATTATTTCGTTAATTAGCAGTCACAATATTAGACTGCTAACAGCTCTATGTTATTACTTTAAACACCCTATGTCAAGACGCTCTACTCCTTACTTTCCCAATAATAATTATTCCTAAGATAACCATTAGTAAGCTTATTATCTGCGGCCAACGAAGTCCTATCATTACTGGCGTTACGTCAATTTTAATAAACTCTAAAAAGAATCTAATTAAGCCGTAGCCGATTAAATAAATAGAAACAATATAGGCGCAAGGGAAATCTTTTTTGCGAGCAAAATAATAAAGAATTAAAGCAAGAATTATTAACAGCTTTGCTTCGTATAAAAAAGTCGGATGGAAAAATTCAAAAGTTTCAAAACCTACAGGGCGATGAAAAGGATCAATCGCAATTCCCCAGGGTAGATTTGTTGGCCTACCAAATAATTCTTGATTAAAGTAATTGCCAAATCGGCCTATCGCTTGTCCGAGGGCGACGCCGGGTAACATTATTGCCGCCAAGTTCCAGATATTGTATTCTTTTTTTCTGATAAAAATAAAAAGTGCAATCAGACCTCCGATTAAAGCGCCGTGAATTGCTAAACCGCCGTTCCACAATTTTAAAATATCTGCCGGGTGCGTTGAATAAAAAGCCCATTCTAAAAATATTTCGTAGACTCGCGCGCCTACAAGTCCTCCGACAATTGCCCAAATTGCCGCATCAAGTATTTCTTCACTTTTAATGTTTCTGATTTTTGCGATATGCAAAGCTAAAAGCAAAGCACAAATAATAGCAATGGCCATAATAATGCCGTACCAATATATTGTGATTGGGCCGAGCTGGAGAGCGATTGGCTCGGGAATAAAGGAATGAAGAAAATTCATACCTTCATTGTCGCAGTATTCACAGATTTTTTCAAATGAAAAAGCCCTGAGAAATATTTCCCAGGGCGCCTCTTTAAAACTTTTTGCTTACTTAATAATTTCGAAAGTATCGTTATCAACTTCATCACACAATACTAAATGTGGAATCTTTTTGTAATAATTGCTTGATGAATAAGTTGCACCAGCGATTGTTAAGGTATTAACTTTATGTTTATCGGCGAATCTGCCGGGGACAAAGTTATTATCTTCGATAAGAAGCGCATAACTGTACTGGTGATCGTGTCTGTCAGCATCAATTACCTGATCTTCATAACGCATGCTGTGGGCACGTCTGAACCAAAATTGATAATCGTCATCATCAAACTTCTCGTTCTTATCATTTGAAATTTTATCGTTAAACTTCACAAGTTTAGCTTTGATTTTTTTTTCAGTCTTTAGATCAGGCTGAAACTGGCTTGCATCCTGTGTGCAAGCACTGAAAAACAAAGCTATTATGATGAGCGGTAAAATGAATGTAATTTTCTTCATTTGCAACCCTTTCCTTTAAAAAGAACCTTTATTTTATAATTAACTGTATTATATCACTTTTAGCTAAATTAGTCAAGAGTACCAAAAAACCGCCCATTTTCGGGCGGTTTCCTGTGAATAACTCTATTTTACAGCAACAAAGTAACCTACGGCCTGATCATATCCTCCAGTATATCCGAAGTAATAACCAGCGGCTGCTCCAGCCACCAGGGCTAGCATAGCCCACACAATAACTCGTGAATGATCCATATGTATAGTTAAATATATATCTACAGTATAGCATTTCTTGCCAGCGATTTGAATTCGCTAGTCACTGGAGAGTCTTATCAGGCCTTAGTTCCCCTCGTCTCGTTCCATTTAATTCTTTCGTCTTTTAGAACGCGCGCATACCAGATGCACTCATCAAACAATAATTGTAAACGTTTGTTCCATTCTGCCGGATCTTTTAACTTTTTTTCCGCGTCCAGTAATTCCATGACACTGCGAAAATAAACTGCGGTCCGTATCGGAATCATTTGAAACTCAATCGCAACCAAACGTAATTGCTCAATGCCGCGCGCAGCTCCTAAAACGCCATCAGAAACTCCAGCAAAACCAATCGGCTTGCGATTGCACTCTTTATAGACATGATCAAGAAACATTTTAAGTTCTCCCGGATAACCGTGATTATATTCCGGAGTAACAACAATGTAGCCATCAGCGCGCGCTGATTTTTCTTTCCATTCTTTCATCTTGTCAGTTGCTTCCTGAGTAAAATGTTGCGGAAAATCGCGAACGTCCAAAAGCTCCGTTTCAATGTCGAGAGTTTGCGCAAAAGACAAGACGTGTCGGGCAATTGCTTCACTGCGTCGCCCAATTCGAGCTGTTCCTAAAATGATCGGAATATATAGTTTCATTTCTATTCGCAATTCAAAGCCTTCTTACATTCAGCGCGGCTTTCCTCCGGGGCAGAGCTGCAAGCAGCGCATTGAATAGCCTTTAAATCCATACCGCCCGTTGCTTCAACTTTTGTATTCATCATGGCGCTTAAATCAGTGAATTCAACATTAGGCGGCAATTCAAAATATGAATCGTCTTTTTTCCAGGAAGAACATTCATAATCTACCTTAGCATCAAGATCAACTTTTTCATTATTCTCAGCATTGGCTTGAGCGTCAGCTTTTAAGTCAGGATTGACGGTCATTTTAAAACCCTTGGTTTCACCGTCCATCCAAGTGTAACTTGTGTCACCCTTAACAATCATGTGACCAATATTTTCTTTGCCTTCAGTGACGGCTACGAAATTAGTGCGAAAATTATTTTCTGAAAAGTAAAATTTACTCTTAACCTCATTCTGATTAATATCGCACTGCAACGGCTTACCTTTAGCCATAAGTTCACGCATTGACTCAGAGCCCATGATTTTTGAAACATCAGGGCTTGAATAATCACTGCCCTTGTCCTTGCGTTGACTAACATATAAAAAGGCGGCTGCCACGATAATAACAATGGCGACGCCCCAAAGTATTTTTTTATTCATATAATAGATTATAGAGAGCCCAGCGGGCTTAGTACCCCCAGTGTAGCATAACAAAAGAAGGCGGAAAACCGCCTTCTTTTGCCTCTCTATAATTGTGCTTTAAAACGGCATGGGCCGGCCGTGACGGCCAAACATACCTTTATTCTGACCGACATGGGATTCCATTGCTTTAAGGCGGGCATCAGCCTGCGCTTGCGTAATGACTCCTTTGTCGACGAGAACTTTGAGATGAGCACTCATCTCGGTCTGGGCGGCCTGTTTCATTTTTTCCTTGAGTTGGTCTGCGCTTATGCCTTTTTCTTTGGCAAGGTCCTGCATTGTCTTGCCATTTGACCAAGCGTCTTTGACCTCATCAACGCTCACGCCCAAAATATTGGCTTTACGTTCAAACATTGCGCTCTGATGAGAAGCGATATCATCAGGATTCGCGTTTGGCGAAAAGAAACCATGGGCGGAAACTACCCCCGCGCCCAACAAACCGAGACTCATAATCGGCGTGAGGACATAGGCGGCGATTTTATGTTTCATAGCTTAAAATTAATAATGAAAACAGGTCGACCCGTACCTATTACTACAGCCGCAATTACAATTTATTTCAAACAACGAATTCCTTGGGCATGAATAACCGTATCCTGACGCGGACCAATCACCAATACCGGATCTTGCTCAACAAAAGTCTTGCCGCGGGGAAAACTCGTACGTTCGCTTATGATAACCGAGAGCATCTCATCAAAACGACTGCGCATTAAAAATCCGTCTGGATTAAAATGTTGAATAATTCCAGTGTGAAGATTAATAATAGGACGTCCCATATCACTATGATACACAAAGGCAACGGGTGAACGACGCGCGCCTGAGTACTCTTGCATATTTTCATGAAAGCGCAACTGACTAAGGAGCATGCTACCGCCAAAAACAATAATAAGAATCGCCGCTATAGAATATAGCAATGGACGACGATAGGCGAATGAGTAACGGCGCGCCAAATATTCAACAACAAAGATTAATATCGCAATAATTCCAAAGAGTATCCAGGGCAAAGATACGAGCATAGTGCTCGCTCCCAACCAACCAAAATCCCGAGCCGCCATTATCTTGTTTTCCGAAATATTAAAAGCTGCCAAACTCACCACAAAAAGCAAACAAATAAAAGCTAACACCGACACAGCCGCCCAAAGAACTCCGCGTAACATAAAATGCCACTTGGGTGATTGTTTGGCGGCGCCGCTTTCAATCGTTTTGAGTACAGCTTCGCTTATTGATTTTTCTTGATTGTTATTTTCAGTTGAGTTGGACATACTTTTTTTTCAATTCTTCTTTAGCTCGTTTAAGACGGACACCGACGGTTGAAATCGGAATATGCAGGACATCGGCAATGTCCTGATATGACAGCTCTTCATAAAAATATAAAATCAGCACTTCGCGATACTTTGGGCCGATAGAATTCAAGGTTCGCTCCATGCTCAATTTTAATTCTTCGCTCAAAAGATCATCATCACTTCGTTCTTTCGCGGGCAAGGTTGGGAAAATAGTATCAGTTTCCAAAATAAAAAAAGGTTCACGCTTAGTTTTCTTCAGCGCGTTAACAAATTCGTTGTGGGCGATACGATAAATCCATGGAGAAAAACGACGCTCTGAGTCAAAGCTCTTGATATTAACATAGGCTTTGATAAAAATACCTTGTACCAAATCGGCTATATCATCGGCGTTACTGAGGAATCGTCGTCCGTAACGGCTGATCTTTGCCTCATAACGCTCAAGCAAGGTTTTAAAAGCTGACGTATCTCCCTGTTGTACGGCCGCAGCGATCGCTTCGTCGGTTTGGTGCATACCTTTGATACTACAACAAAAAGCTTTATATATTTCAAATTTCTATACTTTCCTGCGGCTTTGGAATGAGCACTTTGAGTTTGGGAGATTTTTCATGCAATACTCGTTCAAATGCTTTAGCCTGGCCTTCTTCGGAATGAACCAAGAAGACATGATTGAGTCCTTTGAGTTTAGAAATATAATCATACAAACCGTCCTGATCGGCATGAGCGGAGAATTCATGCATCATGACAATTTTAGCTTTAACATGATGCATTCGATCATAAATCCGAACCGGGCTGACACCTTCCTGCAATTTTCTTCCCAGTGTAAATTCGGCTTGATAACCGGTTAAGACAATAACGGCGTTAGGATCAGAAATACTATCTTCAAGATGATGTAGGACGCGTCCACCTTCGCACATTCCGCTTGAAGCGATAATAATGATCGGCCCCTTAGCTCGTTCCAAACTTCGCGAATCTTCAACGCTCGATACCTGCTTCATATTACGAAACATAAAAGGCGATTCATGATTTGGAAAATCGTGCGCCGTCTCTTCGTCAAAATTATCAGTATAGCGCTTAAAGACATCAGTCACATTATTACCAAGCGGTGAATCTATCGCTACCGGGATCGCGGGAATTTTCTTGTCATTAAATAATTTATGCAAAATATAAACAACTTCTTGAGTTCGACCGAGCGCAAAGGCCGGCATAATAATTCGTTTGTTATTTTTAACTGCGTCACTAATTAAATCAATTAAAAATTCATTGGCTTCATGTACAGTTTTATGTTTACGATCACCGTAGGTACATTCGCTGATAATAGCATCAGCCGCTTCGATAATATTTTCAGGTTCAGGTAAAATCGGCACATGCGTATTCCCCAAATCTCCCGTAAAGACGAGACGTTTAGTTTTATCAGCTTCTTTTGATTCAATCAACGTTACAGCTGAACCAAGAATATGTCCGGCGTCATAAAACTTAAAACGGCAATCGTCGTTGAGTGGCTCCCAGTCTCCACCCGCAGAAGCATAGTTAATCGGAAAAAAATGCGCACATGTTTCTTCAACATCTTCAACTGAATACAGTGGCAGCATCAACTCTTCGGGCTTAGCGTATTGCTGAACCCTTAAGTAATCTTCAAGCTGAATTTTAGCTGAATCAAGCAAAATAAGACGCGCAATATCAATCGTCGCCGGCGTAGCATAAATTCTACCGAGATAACCGTTCTTAATAAGTTGTGGTAATAGGCCGCAATGATCAGCATGAGCATGCGACAAAATAACGGCGTCAATACTTTTAGCGTCAAAAGGTAGTGTTTTATTTAATTCATACGCTTCGCGTCGACGACCCTGATGCAATCCGCAATCTAATAGAATTCGCAGTCCCGCAGTTTCTACAATATGCTTTGAGCCCGTAACATTTTGGGCGGCGCCGTGAAAAGTGATTTTCATAATTATGAATTAAGCAACCAGAAACTAAGATTTAAATACGATGCAAAGATCACCCAGGCAAGATAGGGCAATAACAAATACCCCGCCGCCTTCTTGATTTTATAAAAGTAGAATATGGTGACCATAATAGCGATGGTCAATGCAATAATTTCTATAAAAGCTGAGAATGGGGAGCGCAAATAAAAGAACAAAAATGACCACCCCGTATTTAACAACCATTGAATCGCAAAGGCAATTAACGCGGGATATAAGTAACGAGAGTGACCAATAAATTTTTTGTGGCCGTTACGAATAATTAGGAATAAACTAATCCCCATTAATAAAAACAGGAAAGTCCAGACAGGTCCAAAAACCCAGTTCGGCGGATTAAGCGGACTTTTTTCTAGGGCGTCATACCACGGACCGAGCGAGGTGAAATTAAAAACGCTACCAATCAAACCAGCAAGTTGCGCAATAATAAGACACAGGGCGAGAAGAAAATAATCTTTTTGCTTCATATATATATTTATTGATAACGTTTAACGCTAATTTTTTTCGAAACATCACGATAGTTTCCCGCTCTATCATAGGCTCTGAGCGTAATCGTGTATGTTCCGGCTTGTGGGAAAGGTATGTGAATCTGATCACCGATTGGAAAAAATATTTCATCATTAATTTTGAGATAAAATACTCTCTGCAAACCGCTCAAAAAATCTTTTCCTTTTGCTTCAAAGCGGACTAAACCGCCCGGTTTTATTTTTGTTTCGCTCGCCGACAAAGTCAGTTCTTCCGGCGGCATTGTGTCTATCCGGGCCGTAACTTGTCCTCTCATTAATTCACCAGCCTGATTGCGTCCTTCAATCGTAAAATGATGTATGCCGTCGCTTTGCACGGTTGTTTGTAGGGGCGGTGCAGTTGCCGAATTCATATCATGCGATGCTTTTTCCGCTAACAACTTGGCTTCGATATTGGGCGCCCAAGACAAACTGACAGTTTTCTTTGAATACCAACGTTCAGGATTTGGATGAGTTGAGGAAAAGAGCGTTAAACTTTTTTGCTCACCAATCAAAATACTGTCTTCAAAACGTATTGTCGAATCAACAGCCATACGCAACACATTAGTAGCCAATCCGTCATTGGCCAATACTTCGGAATCTTCAAGGAAGTGGATCGAAGATTGTTTAACACCGGGCAAGGGCTTAAAAAACAAATCAGTCACAATCCCGCCGTTACGTTTAAAACCCGGGTTTGGGATAATACATTCCATAACAATCTTTCCGCTGACCGAATTATGTTCCGAAAGAATAAAGTGTTCGCAAATAGAACGATCCATATCAACGGATTGAACTTTTAATTCATTGGGGTTATATGATAACACGAGACGCATTGCATTAATCGCTTCACCGCCTGAATCAAGAATTACGGACATACGCTGTGCAAAACGACTATCGAAAACGCCACCCTCCGGCTGAAAACGAAGCACTGAATTATAAAGCGGATAATAAAAGGCGAATAAATCCAATTATTTTTTTCTTCACGATGCTTAATGCGATGAGTAAAAAATAGAACTACGAAAAAGAGTATCAAAGGGAACAAAAGGCAAAAAATAACAATATTTGTTATATAAGGAAGTGGGGTGAATAATAAAATACCGCCACCCGCCTCTTCCGCACCCGGTAAGAATAAATTCTGCGCTATGAAAAAACGCCCGTCAGGCAAAAGAATAAAACGCTTATCATAATTCGTTTGCAACAACTGAAGTTCAGGTCGAACATAGCGTGCTAACAATTCCCTTCCAACTTCTTTTTGCACACTGGTTCCTGATAATCCGTATTCTTTGGTATAAAATCCAATTTCCGTACCGGCCGGCAAATAATTTCGTACAAAATATGTCGCATAATTATTATCACTCGGATAACCAAATAATAATGCCCCCACCTTTTTATCTCCTTTATACACAAAACGACCGCTCAGAAGCATCAGCTCGCGAGGGTCGTTTGTACGTATTTCAATTGAAGCCGCGCCTTGTCCGCTCGCAAACATTTTCCGACCCAATGGATTATTTAAAAAGAAATTATCACCCATTTTTGTCGCGCTCGCGGTTCTGTTTAAAACAATTCCTTGACTATTAGTCACTACTATAAAAGCTGCGCCGCGCTCACTTGTACCATAAGAAAGTAACTCGGCAATACTCTCTAAATCTTCGCTTTCCAGTGCATCTGCCAATACAGGGTTTAGGGCCATAGCATCACCATTTGCGATAGATTGTGAAAGCTCTTGATTGATAGCATCTTGAGTTTGAGCCAAAACTTGTGCGGCGTCCTGCTCAGGCTGCTGCTGATAGGCAACATACATCAAAATCACGATAAGAGAAAAAGAGATAACGAGCGCCGCTATTGCAGTTAAAAATGATGTGGAACTTAATACACTTCCTAAATGAGAGATGATTGATTTTGATTTCTTTTGCTTCTTACTCATTCACTTCGTTCTTTAACTTCCTCAAAAACCGCTTTAGAGGTTTTTTTAATGTAGCTTGATAAATCTGCGTAGTTGACGCCCCGTGTCATAATACACAGCATGTAAGGAGAAGGTTTAAAATAAACAATACCGCAATCGTGAAGCTGTTGCTCACCTTCAACATACGCACGAACGCCAAATTTATGCGCAACTTTAATATCGCTCGCAAGATCACCGGTTAATCCGTCTGCAAATTCGCTTTCTTCTAAAATAGCCAGTGCTCGCTCGGACATTTCCGGATTTAAATATGACGAGTTGTACAAAATACGAAAAATAGAAGCGTACTGTTTAACGGTAATCTTGGTATTATTTAAATCTGCTTCATAACCAACTATTCCTAAGTCACTCATGGTACGACGAATAACTTCAAGGTTTGTGCCCTTTGTTTCAAGCCAAGCGACGAGCATATCAGTTGCTCGATTGTCAGAATAGACAATCATATAACGTATTAGCTCATCAAGTGTGTACTCAGTATTGGGCTTTAAAGTTTTTTCAGCATCCATCACTTGAGAATTTTGTGCAAAACCCATTGGGGTACGCAATTTTTCTTTAAGTAATTCCGGATTGTATTCAACGGTTTTATATACCGCAACCATTGTTGGTAATTTTAATAAGCTCATCGGCGCAAAATCTTCTTGTTCGTTAAAATAAAAAGTTGGTCCATTGCTTAAATCGCGAAAATAAAGCGAGGCATTACTTATTTTTCCGAGCTTCTTTTCTTTTTCAAGCTCAGCCAACAACTCTTTTTTAAACACAGTATATTCAACCTGTTCAGGCTGGTTCTCACCGCAACGCAAAGGATTTATTAAGGAATATGAACACTTCTCTTCCGAGAGCGATGATTTTAATTTTGTATGAGGAATACCAAAATATAAAGCGCCGGCCGTAAAGCCGAGTAAAATAAAAACGATATAGAGATAGTGGCGCTTTAAAAACTTCATAGCTTAATTATACCCATATATTCATTGTTTGACAAACAAAAAAGGGTTATCTGTTTAGACAACCCTTTCTCTTGTTTCTTTTAAAATAACAACTTTACTCCAACGAAACCAAACTTCTTTTCTTCACCGACTAAGTATGTTCCCCAGAACCTTACTTTGTTGAACAAAGTAGCTTCAATCCTGGGACCAGCGCCTTTAAATCGCTGCCAATGTACTCCGGCGCTGAGATACGAAGAAAACGTATACATCGCGGTGTTTTTGAACCAATAACCTGAGCCGCCTTTTTCATGGACTGAGAAAATGGAAATATTATATTTCCCTGCCCACACGCTCCAACTATATCGGAATGGTTGGTTATTTGTTTCTAAGCCTGCGCTTACGGAAAATGAGATTTCTTTGATTGGTGAATAACTTATTCCAACTAAAGATTCACTCCAGCCCTTGGAAACAACAGTGAAACTGGTCCAAGCTAATTTTGGCACAAATGATTCCTGCACATACACATTGATCTGCGGTGTTACTTTCCCGTCTGAAATCAGGTTTTGTGATTCAACATTTCCACTAACCTGTGAAAAACTGCTGCTTATAATAGCAAAGAAAGCTAAAACTGCAATCATTAATGTTTTCAATTTTTTTCCTTTTTTTAATTTACTTTACAAAAATTCATTAATATAGGATTATACCATTTTTAAGAACTCATGTCAATAGACCTAAAAACAGCCTTTTTAGGGCTGTTTTAGTTGTTTTCGTAAGCGTTTATGCTCTGGAATCGTTTTCGCCACTAAGTCCCAAAAGCGCTTAGAATGATTAAATTCTTTTAAATGACACAGTTCATGCACAATAATATAATCGGCCAGCTCCGGTTTTAGTAAGACAAGTTTATAATTAAAATTTAAATTCCCTTTACGGGAGCACGATCCCCAACGCGTTGATTGATTTCTAATACTGATCTTTTTAAAACTAAAATTATAGAACTTATTAAAATGCGTAATTCTCTCTAAAATTAATTTTCGCGCTGCTTCTTTATGTTCTAAATATTTATTTCTCGTATCTTTGGTATTTTTAACGGGAACAAGTTTTAATTGTTCAATTTTTTCTTTAATCCACTTTTCTTTACTTAAAATAAATCGCTCAATGAATTTTACCGAGATTCTCTTCGGCGCCGTTACAACAAGTTCTCCGCCGGGCTTAATAATAAGCCGGACGCTTTTAGAGTTTCTAAATTTTTTGATTATATAATCCATGAAATACAAAAGGACTGCCGAATAAGCAGTCCTTTTAAAAATAAATTAACGTCCTGAGAAAACAGTAGCTGATAGCAAGACAACAAGCACAACAACGATGATTATAATCCACATAAGCGCTTTCTTCGCTTCTTTAGCGTCAGCTTCGTTAAGGCCCATGTTAAACGGCGGGTAAGTGTCGCTCAGTCCCATAATATATCCGTTAATACGAGTCTGCCAAATCATACAGCTTTTCACAACCATGAATAAAGGCTTAGGATATTTGCCTGTAAAGAGGATTGCGAATTGTGCGGCGACAACGGCAGCGAAACTAATCATGCCGTAAGCGTATAAAACAATAAAGTGGGGGATGAGCAGTAACGGCTTAATAAAAACTAAAATCGTAGCTAAGCCGAGCCAACGAGATGAGTGTTCCGGATATTCTGCACTCACCATGACCGGATATGGTTTTTGATTGTTCTCTGACATATGATTTATTGTCTTCCCTGCGAAAGCAGGGATCCAGACATTTTATTATTTTTAATGTTTTATTTTATTTTTCTTATAGACCTTAATCAGTTCTAACTTCTGCGCTCGTGTAAGGCGCTTGATCGCCGCTTCGCGTTTAAGCGCGCTCGATCTATCACGCGCCTTCTCTGTATATACTATTTTAACAACCTTATGCGATCTTGTATAATTCCCACCTTTTCCTGTTTTATGTTCCTGAAACCTTCGTTTGACGTCAGTGGTAATCCCGCAATAAAGGGATTTGTCGGAGCAGAGGAGGAGGTAGATGGAGTAGGGAGATTTTAGAGGCATGCAAAATATTCAATTATTAATTATTTCTTTTAGATCATCTATAGAAATCCAGGGCGATTTAACATGAATCATTTTATGACAGTTTGAACACAATAATGCAATGTCCTCAATTCTAGTGATATCACCATCTTTCATTATAGAAACCGGCTTCATATGATGGGCCTCGATAAAATTAGCACCACGTTCACCATATTTATTCTGAAAATTGAAACCACAAACTACACACTCGAGTTTTCCATTTTTTTTTAAATAAAACTCTTTTGCTGCACGAATTATTTTAGGACTTCTTTCGCGAGAATAATGATTGATTAAATTTAATCTTCCCTCTTCAACCCCGCCTGTATAATTTTTAAAATCAACTCCCTCGGTCACAATATTATCTTCAACCAGACAATTTGAATAATAATTTATTATATTTTTTAAATCTTCTTTTAGGGTTATTTCACTTGGTAAGTCGGAAGCTACATACTGTTTATAAAAGACAACCGCCCTTTCGTAATCATGACCGCGACCCCCAGATGCCAAATTAATATTTTTATCGCTTAAATAACCCTGCAGAAAACCCCTACTTCTAACAGTAATAATTTTAGATAATATTTTTTCGAAAGCAAGTTTTTTTCCATATCGCTCAATCATCTTAGTCACGCCATAAGCAAGACATAAATAAATTCTTTTCATGTCTGCAGAAAATAAATAGGCAATGTACAGTCCTTCTTGAGGACCATCAGTTTCTTTTTTATTGTATATCACTATCCAGGGTATTTCTGCCCAAACACCTTTACCTGACGATGCCGTAATCAACAAATCCTCATCATCTATAATTTTCTCAAAAATCTTAACTGAATCCCTTCTAATATATTCAGCAAACTTGTTATTAGAAAATGGTTGCTTCTTCTGTTCTAAATAATTTAAAGCTACATATTTCAAAACCTTGCCTATGCTTCCTTCTGTATATAAAGAATAAATTTTCTGGCATTCCTTATTCCAAAAATCTATTTTTTCATTTTTTTCTGCGGCCTTGTTTATTCTTCCTAACCGCTCTGCTAAATCAAAAAAACCCTTACCAGACAAACCAGTCCCTTTCTCAACCGCCAAAGCGGTGATCATTACATTATTATCGTCGATACTTAGATTATTAACTTCTTCTAATATAAGCGATCCCCGATTTCTTTCGGCAATACTTCTACTATCGACACCAATTTGCTCATAGAGATAACCATAATCAATAGTTCTGCTTTTTTTCGCACAATCTTTTAGTATCTCGTAAACTTTATTTATCACTATTTCAGACATTTTCAAATCTTAATTTTTTTTTAAAATATTTAGCAAGCTTCTTATCAACTATATAAATATATGTCCCCTTTATACCTCGAGTTAACAAGGTTTTGTATATATTAATAATGTATTGTTCTAATTCTTCCGGATCTGTAATACCTCTCCAGCCATTCGCATCCATATAATTATCAGATTTAATAACTAATTTATTATGTTCCTCATCATATGAAAGTTCGGGTCCAATAATTACCCCTACATAGTTTAAATCATAACCCTGTGTTGTATGAATACAGCCGACTTCATTAACTGCATTTTTTGAATTTACCCAATCTTGATTTGTGCTATTCCAAAATAATTTCAAACCGTCAATTTCAATATCATGAACATTCGGATCTTTTTTACTCTTCCATTCCCATGCATAACCAGCAACCAACCGACATAAACCAACTTCTACATCTTTTCTTTTTATGTCTTCTACAAATTCATGAATATTATCATACATTCTTAAGTCATATTCTGGAAATTTATAATTGTTAACATCTTGCAAGTTAAATAAATCATCAATAAAATTAATATATTCTTCACCCGCACCAATTCTTAGTTGGCTTGTTAGAGTAAAATGTTCAGCATCTAAATCAGAGATATTTTTCAGAGGAATATCGGCTGGTCTCACGCGTTGTTTTTGATCATAAAAGAAAATTTGAATTTTTGAAGACTTTAAGATCCAATCTAACTCTGTTCCATTTCTATCAAACCCTAATTGTTTATTCGTAATATCAAAAGATTGGTAGTTCGTAATATTTTTTCTTTGTTTTAGCCTATGGGCTTCATCTACTATTAAAATATCATACTTATTTTTTGTAACATCATTAGGGCCAATAACCATAGATGGTTTAAGACCATGAACATTTTTAAATACCCTACTAATTGTTCTTCGTAAAGATGTCATTGGGACAACTAGCCCAATCTTTAGATGCTCCGTTAATGGATCTTCTTTTAAATACTTTGCTAAATACACTGCAAGAATTGTCTTGCCTGTCCCGGGACCACCATTTATTATATACGTCTTCTGTATAGCCAATTTAATATTGGCAACTAATTTATTGGCGACACTTAGTTGATCCTCAGTTAATGATTTAAAAGGTGAGTATTTAAAAAGATCGCTGTTTTGAATTTGAATTAAATCTTTTCTAACTAATGATAATTCTTTTAAACGCTCCCAAATTATTTTAAATTTCGCTTTATATCTTTCTCTGTCAAAATAATTATGATTCTGAAGCCCATCATTTCTATTAAGCAGTTCATAAGAACCTTCCGCTGCAATATATTGTATCAACGAAGATTCAATATCCAATGTAGCTGATTTATTATATTCCTCGTCGCCAATAAGATGTATTGTTTTTAGTAACCTTCTTTCTGAATTGTTATCGTAGTGCTGCTTACATCTACTATATAAATGAGTTGTTTCTCCAACATAGGCCTTCTTGCCGTCCTCAATAATATAAACAACAGGCCAATTGTGCCCATATTTATAATCTTTAATTAAATTAAATTCATTTCTTTCAAATGGAAAGGTCTTTACCTCTAGCATATTTGTTATATTTCAACAAAAACTCTTTGATGTATCTACAGCTTTGTATATTTTTTATTACTTCCCTTCGATTTTTCAATTGGATATTTCTTATCACTTTTCTCTAACTTCTTTATAAAAGAGTTTACAATATTTATATCAAGATCGTGGCTCATTAAAAGAACCCAATACAATACATCGGCCAATTCTTCGCTAATATCCTCTTTATTAGTTTTAATATATTCATCCATTTCTTTTTTGTCCTTCCATTGAAAATGTTCCATTACTTCAGCGGCCTCTAAAACTAAAGACAGTGCCATATCCTTGGGATTATGAAATTGTTTCCAATCTCGCGCATCCCTAAAATCGACTATTCTTTTAGTTAAATCTTCAAAATGATTCATAAAAATAAAAAAGAGAGCTTGGCCCCCCTTCCAAATGTGTAGTTTATGCTTTTAATATACTCTTTTTCCGCTAAAAGTAAAGAAAAATCCGGCTTTCACCCATTTTATAGAAGTTTATAAATTCCTAAAACAAGAAGCGCCGGCAGGAGCTTCTTTCTTATCCGCGGGTCTTGCGAACTTAGTGTCCAGTGTTTTGATTACTTACAGAAGTAGAAAAAATTTATATAATAAACTGCTTATTTGGCTGATTATGACAATGTGGCAAACAATTCAATAAAGCTATTCTTTATTTTTCTGTCAGTGACTCTCCTAAAGATCGCATCAAAATCGTGGTCCTTTAAATCACAGGCCTTCTTATTAAACTGTCTCTCAAATTCTTCCTTGCAATAAGCTCTAAAGTTGCCCAAATTACTAAAGTCAGTTGGATTTCGAGGGTTCTTGCCCGCGAAATTCAACAACAGATGTTCAGAGTTAAACTCTATAGACTGAACTATATCACCGCTCTGCCTGATAAGAGCTTCTATATCAGGGGAATCATCAAGATCTTTATCTATAACAAAAAATAATTTTTGTCCTTTATATCTGCCATCGTTTTTTATCAAATAAAACTTTCTTTCGAATGCAGATAAATTTCCGGCTCCATTTAATTTACCTTTTGATATTCCTGCGCTTGCAATATCAACTTTATCACTAAACTGAATATTAGACACAGCGAAAAGCTTTCTGTACCTATTCTTTACTAAATAGCTAAAAAGATTATATTCTGTCGTTCCTTCGCTAACTAATAAATAGTATACATTAAAACCTTTCTTGACACTCATAAGCCTTAGAGTAAATTATTGATTATCCTATTGAAATCAATCGTATCTGGAACGCCTCCAAGGGAACCCAGTCGATATATTCTTTTGATGTTATCCCGTTCTTTCACGTCGTAATCTGATACTTTTGATATGATGATATTATCATCTTTTTTCTCTAATATATGTGCTTGGTCATTCTGCAGGATATCAAAGGTTTCATGATTATGTGAGGAGAAAAATAATTGAGCGTTATTTTTGTTAATATCCTTGTCTTTAAAGAGATTAAGTATAGCAATCTCCATATCTGGATGATAAAACTTACTTGTTTCATCATAAATAACGATGCCACCGATTTTGATCATTCTAAGAACTTCGGTAATGTAAGAAATAAGCTCTCGAGTTCCAGCAGAAAGTTCCATTACATTAAGTTCTTTATAAAAATTATTATATTTTGCCTCATACTTAAAGGTGAAAGAACTATTAATAGGGTTACTTGGAGAATTATCTCCAACTTTTTCTATATTAAGCTTCTCAAAAGAAGGTTCAAAATATTTTACAACAGAGTTCACTAAACTCATTTTTTCGCTACCTGATCTTGCATCGCTATTAATATAGTTAATCGCGAAAGACATTAACCCGTTTATATTATTTTGTCCCATCAATACAGTCCGCTTATCAGTAATAAAACAAACTTTATTTTTTATCTGCTGGAGTTGAGAAACTCCGATTTCTTCCTTAAGATTTCCAAATACAGATATATCAGAGGTGTCATCTAAGAGTACAGAAAGAAAAGATGATTTTTTGGGCGCTATAATGTTTTCTGTAAACGATGAACCTATCCTTTTCTTTATATCTGTTTCAAAGGAAACTTTGTGATTTTCTCTAGCAAATATTTTTTTCTTATTTTTATACAAAAGCTCTTGACCAATTTCCTTTCCTTCATTTATAAAAGTAAATGAATAACAATATTTATCATCATCTATGATGAAGTCCATCTCCATCATCGTGGATTTTGACTGCATTGAAACATGATAATTAGGAAGAGCTAACACAATGTCCTGTTTAATACCGTTTGAAGCAATTACAAAATCCTGCTGTTTTGTAAGCATGACTCTAATTACAGTGTCTATAATATTTAATATGGTACTTTTCCCTGATGCATTTGCACCATAAAATCCAGAGATAAGAGATACTCTTTCCTTCCCCTTGTTCACATATCCAAGTTTTTCTTTATCTCCACCTTCTGTAAAATTAACCTCTATAGGATCTTTAACACCGTAAAAATTGCTGGCTTTTATTCTTGTAATTAACATAATTTTAAAAAAATAACATTAATTTGTAATAACATGATATATGTTATCATTTCTTTATTTAAAAGTCAAGTTTTTTGACAAAAAAACGTTATTTTATAAAACACACTTAAAAATAAGCAAATTTCTCTTTGAAATAAGGCTTAGGCAGCTATAAGATACATCCATAAACGACCGGATTTTTATAAATAACTTTCAAAATATATTAGGTGACAAGTATAGCCACCCCGATTCTTTTGCAAATAATCCTGATGATAATCTTCAGCTTCCCAAAACGTTGTTAGGGGTTCAAGCGTCGTTACAACTGGATCCGGCCAACGCTTTGACTGATTAACTAATTCTATAAAATTCTCAGCTTCTTGTTTTTCTTGTTCACTCTTATAAAAAATAGCGGAGCGATAAGACGTTCCCTTGTCATTGCCCTGCTGATTAAGCGTTGTTGGATTATGAATTCTAAAAAAGAAATCTAGGAGATTTTTATAACTTGTTTTTTCTGAATCATATTCTATTTCAATCGCCTCGGCATGCCCCGGATGATTTTCATAGGTCGGGTTATCATTTTCTCCGCCGCAATAACCGACTCGCGTTGTAATAACGCCAGGTTCTTTCCTGAACAAATCCTGCATTCCCCAAAAGCACCCGCCGGCTAAAACAATTTTATTTGTCATACACTTTTATTGACTTTATACTATCGCTATTATACGCTTATTTTAACAAACATTACATTCCAAACGTTTCATAAAAACAGAAGGAGCGGATACTATGCCTCCATTAATTCTCTGCATCCTCATTATACTGGCAATCACCAGTTTTGGTTTCTTATTGTACTTTCCAAAATGGAAAAGATACGAAAATGTACCTAAAGAAGATACATTCGGTGAAACTGACCACAAAGGAATGGTTTCATTTTTCAGTAACTCGCATTTCGTAGATTGATACGTATATCTGTAGTACTTAAAAGCGGCCCCATCGGACCGCTTTTTTTATTTCAATTATATTTATTCAACAATCGTCTTAAATCCTCCGTAAGTCATTTTCTTCATTTCAAACGGCATCGGCATCTTAGCCATCTTCGGATCATTCATTTTTGGATCACTCATTACTTTCTTATTAACCGCATCACGATGCGCACGAGATTTAAAAACTATAAAAGAAAAAATTATTGTTTCAGTCGGCTTTGATTTTACCAACTTCGGAAATGACACAGATCCCATCATACTTTTCATATCATCAGCAACACATTCCTTATAATCAAGTGCACCATACTTCAACCAAACCTTTTTACCCCAGAGCGCCATCTTACGATACGCAGCAATATTCTTCTTTGGAACAGCAATAACGAAACCGTCAACGTATGTCATATTATTATAATTATTAATAAGTTCTCTATAGTATAACAAAATTATTTGATCATTGACAAAAGCCCAATATAAGCATAGGCTTGAAGAAAAATAGGAGGATGTAGTGAGAGCTCATTTAAAACTCGCCGACAAAATATACGGCAAATTAAATCATAGTTCAGGATTCAAAGATTTTAAGACACAAAGCGTAAATGGTACTGATTTTCTATTACCGATTCACGCCGCACTCGGCTATAAAAAACTGTTTGGGCTCTACACTGAAAAAACCGGCTCAACCATTGTCAGTAATATTGGAGCTGTCATGGATTGCGCTAACCCCGGCTTATCACTTATTGATCGACGCTACTATCTTATGCCCGATCATTATCTGCTAACCGTGAATAAGGAGTTGAATAAATTAGAGAGCCGACAAAGTACAGATCATATGCCCCGAAACGGAGTATTTAATCTCTTTGAATATATAGTACTTGATATCGCTCACTTCTCAGAGACAAACATGCACCTTGATGAAGTTGAATACTTTACCAGCTCTGCAAAAAATCACATCCCGCACACAGTGTGTTTAGCTACAAGTCTTACTAGGGCTAGCTATTATTGCTATCCCAGAGTCTTTCATCACAATAAACAATTGGTGATTGACCTGCATTCAGTAAAGACTGATACGCCAACATATCACAGGGTCTTTAAAACACCGGTTGTCACACCAATAGGAGATATACCGGAAATCGCTTAAACAAAAACCCGTCTAGTTTTACTAGGCGGGTTTTTACATTTTCCGGCTATCGTAGGCCCAATGAAGCACGGCTTGTCGCTGCCGCGGACGACAGGTCAAATCTCCGGGCGCGCAATTATTTTTAATCTGCGCGATATGACGGGTAATCATGCGCCAACGTTTGATTTGCCGTTCATCTTCAACTCCTAAACGTCGGCCCATGTAATAACGACAATACCATTGAAACCACCCGCGCGGATCATGTTTTTTATTTATCCAATGTTTTCGTTCCCATTCTTTTAACGACTGACTCGCATCAACTTTAAAAAAGTTAAGATTTTTGTCGTGTCCTTCCGGAGAAAGCTTAGCGCGACTAAACCAATCCTTGGGAAATTCTTTTCGGCAATCCGTCATATATTTTCCTCCGAAAACCCCTAAGGCAAGCATTTGCTTCGGGCTTAACTCAGGTTTAAAATCAGGCGCGAAACTCTTACCAACCGGAGCAGTTAATTCATAACGATAATTCTTTTGCATTGTGTCGTTAACGACAACGCTTGTATTTTTAAATTTAGGCAAACAATTGTTTTCTAAAAGCTTCTTTTTTTATCTCGTCATAACGCAATTCTTGCAAAAACATTTTAAACTCAACTGCAATTCTAAAACGCGGCTCATCAAGCAAGTCAAGAAATTCATCAAAACTTACATGTCGCGGACTGATCCGTTCACCAGCATCAAGCTCCTGCTCCTTAATTTTTTTACAATTGCGAGCAATGTAGTAAAACGAATCCCAAAGAATTTTTCCGCGCTTTTTGTCCTCTAAAAATAATTCCCAATCATCGGATATATAACCAGTTTCTTCAAGCATCTCACGCTTAGCTTCAACCAACATATCGGTTTCATCATCAGCTCTGCCGCAGACCAAAGAAACAAAATTTGGTTTATCGGGTTGATCTTGATCTTCGATGATAATCTTATCACCGACTATCGGTAAAACATGGACGGTTGAAGGTCGCCAAATCTTTTCAAAAATTTCGGTACTATCGTCAAACATTTTTTGCTCCCATTGCCAAACTTCAAACATAAAACCCTTGAACACAAGTTTGGCATTGTCGGGCAGACCTTGTCGTAATAGAGACATACTTACGAATTAAACTGTTTAGTAATATATAAGCGGCGTTCTTCACGCGCACTGTCTTCTTCCAATAACAAAAGTTCAGTATTGCCGAAATGAAAATCGCGCAACACTTCTTCCCAAGACAAATTATAAAACGCGGCGTAGATCATCTTTCCTATATCGCCGTGCGTGAGGAGCAGTATATTATCTTGGCCTTTGAAATATTCTAAAACCTTTTTTGCTCTTTGAAGCAATACCGGAAAAGTTTCCGCACCTTCGGGAGACAGGAAATATGTAATCATTTCAGTTTTTAAAACATCAGTACCGCAAATTGCTTCTATATCAGTATTTAATTTGCCGGACATAATGCCGAAATCTCGCTCGATCAATAGTTCTACTTTTTCCGGTGCGGGCAAACCTAAAGTTTCCGCAACAATTTCAGCAGTTTGAAAAGCGCGCTGCAGAGGTGAGCTATATATTTTTTCAAGCTGAATCTTATGTTCAATAATCGTTGCGGCTAAGTGTGCAGCTTGTTCTCGGCCTAAAGCGGTTAGAGGAGTATCACGATGACCGTTTAAAATATTGGCAGCATTGTCTTCGTCTTGTCCGTGACGAGCTAAATATATTGACATATAGGTCATTTTATTATAGGTTAATTTTAATAAATTACATAGTTTCTTAAAAAGAGAAGGAGATCAGAGGTATGACGTTAACTTATATAGCATATGGCTTAATGGTATTCATTCCAATACTCTTATTCATAGCCTATAAAATTACAAAGAGAAAAATAGATCTCTAAAAGCGCGAAAGATGCATTTAAAAAAGACTGGCCAAAACCAGTCTTTTTACATATCTAGAAAACTAGCCAACAAAGAAATTCGTCTCAAGCGCCGTAGCTTTAGGATATTCTAAAAATTCTCTCTTATATTCTTTTGTCTTTTTAAACAAATAAAAATTAGCGAATGATAAGCTTGGAAATAAGGAACAGAGAAGCCGAGAAATAAATCTAGGGAAAGGATAAAATTGTGAGCCGCGTTTTTCTACTATTTCAAATCCGTCGGGCCAGACAATATTAAAAAATCGTATTAATTCGTTATGAGAAAAACCTCTGACATGCGCCGAGTTCGTTTTCATCTGTGTTGGCTGACTACCTAACAAAAATAAGATTCTGTTATGAAGCGAAGAAATATTCGGTACACCAATAATAAAATGACCGCCTACTTTTAATTTTCTCGCAACTTGATCACTTAACCAAAATATTTCTTTGATATGTTCAAGTAATTGATTGGCAATAAAGAGATCCAAACTTTTATCTTGAAAATCTAACTTGTCTTGTTCTATGTTTTGAACTCGTAACTCAATATTTTTTGAAGCAAGTTCAATTCTTTGCGTATCAACAAAATCAATACCGTAGAGTTTTGCTTCAGGATGTATTTTTGTAAGTCGTTCGAGATCTAAGCCGTAGCCAACACCTAAGTCGCAGGCATTTTCAACTTTAATTTTTTTGTAAAAGTTTTCTAAGATATGGCGACCGTATTGTTCGTCAACATCAACAAGTTTAAGCAAAGCGTGATCGGCGCCGCGTGATACTTTTGTCTCTATCATTTGTGAGTCATTAAATATACTGCGCCCCGTGAATCATCAGAAATATAAACTGTTCCGCCGGGCTGAACTTTAATATCAACCGGACGACCAAGCTTTGTTCCTTTACTCGTCAACCAACCAGAAATAAAGTCTTCTGCTCCCTCGTAATTACCCTGCGCGTCCATCTTAAGTCTCATAATCTTATAACCTGTCGGCTGAGTGCGATTCCAGGAACCGTGAAAGGCGACGACAATGTCATACCAATAATCCTCCGGCCAACCTTCTTCCGGAATAAAAGCGAGACCCAAAGGAGCCGAGTGCGCCGGCAAATCAATAAAGGACGGTGCTTTATCAGCACAAGGATTTTGAATATAGGTGTTTTTATCAAATGTTGTGTCGTGCGTATTTTTGCCGTAACAAATCGGCCAACCGTAATTTTTTCCTTGCTCAATAATATTAATTTCATCAGGTGGTAAATTATCGCCTAACCGATCTCGCCCCATTTCCGTAGCAAAGATTTTTCCGTCTACGGGATTAATTTCCATGAATACAGCATTACGAAGTCCTGAAGCATATTCAGTAAATGTTTTTGCTTTTGTATCGTAGGCCATAATACGACCGCGCATCTTGTCTTTTTCATTGCAGACATCACACGACGATCCGACTGAAACTAATAAGATATGTTCGTTAGGCGAAGGCAAGAAAAGTAGGCTGCGAGTAAAGTGTCGATCAGAGGCAGAGGATTCAATGTCGGCTACTTTCTCGTAAGCTGAGACTGACGCGTCTTTGGCGTTATAGAGATATCGTCCGAGACGCTGACGCTCCGCAACATAGAGATAACACGGCAAGTTACGATCATCAATCGGACAATCAAAGGCGAGACCGTGCGGCTTACTTAAATTTTTAGCAATGACTTTTTTTGTTTCGGCGACGCCGTCACTATCCTTATTTTCAAGCATCATGATGCTCCCTTCAGAAGTCTGACTGACAAGCAATCGTCCGCGCGGATCAAAAGCTAAGGCACGCGCACCTGTCACCTTATCCGCAAACACACGAATAACAAAACCGTCCGGGACAGTTATGCCCGCAATGCCTGGCGTTGTATTATTTTCAGCGGGTTTCTCGGGCACTACAAGTTCTTCTTCTTTCACAGTTTCGTCTTGCGGCGGAATAGCGACCGGACCAACATATTGTTTAAGCAATAATAATGCGCCGACAATAAGTAAGACAATAACTGAGGCTATAATAAATTTATTTTTTGTGTGCATCATATTATTTTATTTGCGGAGAGGCAGGGATTTGAACCCTGGAAACCCGTGAAGGTTTACTGCTTTTCGAGAGCAGCGCTTTCAACCACTCAGCCACCTCTCCAATATTTTTATTTTTGTCTGAGTAAATTCGTATAGTGCAATAAAAAGCCGGCCGGCACACTCGCCATTTTTTTAAACATGCCCATATATATTTCTTTCATTCTCTCTCTTCCGGGGGTCGGAGCAATACTTTCATTTTGCAACAAAGTCATCGTCCATTCACCTGCTAAGCTTTTTAATTTTTCTAATACTTCTTTTGGATCATCACCAACTTGTGCTTTTTCTACACCAGGGGCATTCTCACTTAAATCAACTAAGGCATTATAATCTGCGATAATATCACCGCTAATCTGAACTTCGTTAAATTTTTCAAAATCCTTTTGCCATTCTTCAACTGTTGCTCTGTCATCAACTGAAAGTCCATCAAATAAAGCTATATTATCAACATCATTTTCTTTACTTGGAGTCGGAAGATTATTAATAGTTTCTTTCATATATATAAAATTATACTATTTTAAACTCTGCAATCTATGGATCTCTTCTTTAGTTAAATATTTCCATCGTCCGCGCGAAGTTCCGGCAATGGTCACGTTCGCAATACGAACACGAACCAAACGTCCGACATGACAACCAACTTGTCTAAACATTCTTCTAATTTGTCGCTTCTTACCTTCACCGAGCACAATTTCAAAACTTCGTCCGCGTAAATATTTTGTTCGCTCAGTTTTTACAACTCCGTCTCCGTTTCCAATTTGCACTCCCTTATGAAACGCCGTTGTTATTTCTAGTAATTTCTTTTTAATCTCATCTCTGGTTTTTCCTAAATCATGCGACAAAGTAATAACATACACTTTTTTAACTTTATATTTTGGATGCGTTAAGACATTCGCTAAATCTCCGTCATCAGTCAAAATCATCAAACCTTCACTTTCTTTATCAAGTCGTCCGACAACCGCTAAGGGCTTATGAACTTTTACAAAATCTAGGATATTTTGTTCGCTTGGAAATGATTTCATTGTAGAAACCACGCCAACCGGTTTATAGAATTTTATATAGGTATGTTCCTTAGAGAAACGCAGCGGTTTTCTATCAACCAATAATTCATCATCCTCATCAGCTCGGTCGCCGAGTTTTGCAGTCTTACCGTTTAATCTCACGCGGCCCGAAGCAATCAATTTTTCCGCTTGATGTCGTGAGGCAACTCCGCCTTGAGCTATTAATTTTTGAATGACAATTTTCATAAGAGAGCGATGATTAACCAAAACATAATTGCTAAATCATTTTTAAAATAAGGCACATCAACCAGACCGTGTATAAGAATTGTTATCATGACCGAGATGAGACCCAGAGTCAAGACATCTCTCGTTTGTATAAACTCTTTGACGGCTTTGTAGATATACTTAATAAAAATCCAAGCAAAAAGCAATAATCCGACTAAACCGAGTTCTGACCAAAAATTAAGCGCAATATTGTGAGGATAGAGATAGATTTCTAAAGGCTGCCAATGACTTTCTCTATACGCTTCGTCATTCCACACCTTTTTTACAAAATCGTTTTGCGAAAGTTTTTCATTGTTATAGAAAAATCCTTCTTGATGAAATGGTTTCACTGCCGCTTGATAACCGAGCAAGCCAGCGCCAGTAACTAATCTATTATCTTTTAACATCTTCCAAGTTTCAGTCCATTGAATTTTTCTAATCTGTCCGGAAAAATCGTTTAAGCTCGCGCGATCTGAAACATAGGTTTTTATACCGGGTACTGCGAAAAATATAATCGCTCCGAGAACTAATCCGGCTAAAGAAATTTTTCTTGTTAGCTTATTTGCAAAAACTAACAGTATAAAAATACTAAAAGCTAAGGCAAAGATTGCTCCGTCCGAGCGAGCCGCCATTATTCCAATGATTGAAAAAATAAAGCCAAGACCAAAAAGATAATAATCTTTAATATGTTTTTTATAAGTTGAAACAAAAGCTGACAAACTTAAAATCGCAATTGGTGCTAAATATAATCCAACCGCATTCGGATAGGGAAATACGGATGTTGCGCGACGCGTTGCCGCCTCGGCCCAAAACGGATTAGGAATTAAATTGCCCGTAAGATATTGATACGCGGCAAGAACTGAAATACCAATTGCGGAAATCGACAAGGCTTTAACAACTTGTAATTTATCTTCTCTTTCTTTAAAGAGATTTGCAAAAATAATAAAAGCCATGGCAGCTTCTAAAAAGTACGCTCGCCATACGCCCAAAGAAGCAAGTGACCAGCCGGCAACGCCAACAGAGACTAAACCGATAAGAATCCAAATGCCAAGCTCCCAAGAAATCTTAAAGTTTTTTAGTTTTGGATGTTTAATAACAAACATTACAAATAAAACTCCGAGCATTAGTTCTAGTAATGTTGAAGGCAGGCCGGCAAGAGAAACGCGCACGACATATAACGGAAGACAGGCAATAAAAACTAAGCTCGCCTGAAATATATTTTTCCAAGCAAGGTAGGCAAAAGCTGCCAAAGCGATGATGATTAAAATTAATGACATTTAGGGTGAGGGATTCTTGAGGTCTTACACCATTAATAAATACAAACCCAAACCGACTAACACGATACCAATTGTCTTTTGAAAAATAACGCCACGTCCAACTTCTTCATCAATAATACTTGGAAATTTACGCGCCATAACAATAATTAAGAAGAGGAGGAAGGCATACTGCGTACCCTGCAAGGCATTAATCAAGGATACATTGTCACTCAAACTCACTGCCCAGTTTAACATGATAAAAGCCGCAGCAGCCGCCAAACGTACGCCCAAGAAAAAGGCAAGTTGTTTTGGCGATTGATGCTCATGTGACTTTGATTCTTTAATAAGCTTGCGCCAAGCCGGGACAAGCAAAATACACAGAACACCCAAAAAACTGCCAAGTCGTGACCAAACAAAAGCACCGATAAAAGGCTGTCCGGTATGAGAATAAATATATTTTATAAAAACATAATAGGCTGCAAAACAAGCGGCAGCTAATACTGAGTTAAAAATAATACGACGCGTCGGACGAATTTCAGCATTAAATCTACCAAAGGCATTGCCTAAAATATTCTTTGATCTATTCCATACTTCGTTAAGCATGTGTACACGAGTGCGTTTAATTGAAATCAGTAAACCCCCGGCAATTAAAACAATAAATGCGGCAAATTGCTGCGGAGACAGTTGTGCGCCTAAGAATAGATACGAAAAAATAAATGAAAAAATCGGTGTTAGCGCTCCGACAATTGGCACTACGCGACTTGCTTCACTTTGATGCAAAGCTTTATACCAAAAGACAAGTGTAATTAAGAATAGAAATCCGGCTAATAGATCAAGAATTAATTCGTAAGGTCCCGGTACCCAAGGATCAAAAAATAATAAAACAAAGTTGCCGATGCTCCAGATGCCGACATAAAATGCATAGACGATTGAGGAGTGAATTTTTTTAGAAAGTAAAAATTTGTCAGCAACGTGAACTCCGGCATTTAAAAGATAAGAAAATGTTGCAATGAAAATCCACATATATTAGAGAGAATTATTTTTGACGATTAAAGCGTATTCATAGGCTGAAGGACGGGCTCGGCGCGCAAAAGTTTTATAATCAACTTCAAATAAACCGAATTTTTTATCAAAGCCGTGTGCCCATTCAAAATTATCGATAAGCGACCAGTGTAAATACGAACGCACATCAACACCTTCGCCCATGGCGTGTAATACTTCTTCCAAGACGGCGCGTATATACCAGCCGCGATGATCATCATCTGCATCGGCCGTGCCGTTCTCGGTTATATAAATCGGTTTTTGATAACGAGAAAATAAATCATTTAACACATTATATATACTTTGCGGATATAATTCCCAACCCATGTCATTAATACGTTCATTTTTATTTTTGCTCATTCCGTAGCTGACACGATGATGAAAATAAAAATTAAGCCCGATAAAGTCTTGTGCGTCGGCAATCTGATTGAAAAAATAATAGTTCCACCACCAATTCACTGCCGCAACAATCCAAGTATTAATAAATCCCGGGGCTGCTTCAAAATCAACAATATCTGCTGCAATCCCAACTTGTGCATTTGGCAATTCTTTTTTAATAACTTTGTAGGCAGCGTGATGCGCTTTTGCCAAATGAGACAAAACGCGTAGATATGTAAAAGGATTTTTTTTATGTGGTGGCCATATTCCTCTAAAATAACCATTACCCGCAAAAATAGTTGGTTCATTCATCGTGATCCAAAATTTTACGGTTGGGAATGCGGCAACCAAACGTTCAGTATAGCTTTCAAAATAAGAAACTATCTTTGCATTAGCCCAGCCGCCCTTATCTCGCAGCCATAACGGTATTGGCCAATGCCACAGTGTTACAAAAGGTTCTATACCAGACTCTTGCAACTTAGCGATAAAGCTTGCGTAACGATTAATAGCTTTTAAATCAAATCTGCCTTCTTCGGGTTCTATGCGCGCCCATTCAATTGAAAAACGATATGCTGTTGCATTGATTTGTTTTAAACATGCCAAATCTTCTTCCATTCTATTCCAAGAATCCGCAGAAGAGCCGGATTGGAAATCATGAGGTTCTAAACCTTTGCTTTTTAGCTCGGCAACGCGTTCGCTAGATTTTTCCCATTCGCTCCAATCATTGGTCAAGCCGCCTTCAATCTGATACGAAGAGGTGGCGGCGCCCCAGAGAAAGCCTTTAGGAAATTGCTTTTGAGTATTCATACATCTTTTAGTATATCACAATAACAAAGGGTCAGAATAACGAAAAACCTTGACTAAAATGAAAAAATCGGGTTATACTTGAATGGCCTTATTTTTTAAAAACAGCAAACAACAGTATGGTTCAAATGAAAAAGCGCACCAAGGCCAGCACACAGCGACGCCGTGCCCACCTTGCGCTCAAACCCAAAACAGTGAACAAGTGTCCTAAATGCGGCAAAGCCGTGCAACCGCACCGCGCCTGCAGCTTCTGCGGAACCTACCGCTTTATGGAAACCGTTAAAGTGAAAGTAAAAAAAACTAAGAAATAAAAAGATGGCAAACCGACATCTCTCTCGTACCTTAGCAATGCAGACTCTTTTTGCCTGGGATTTTAATGACCGGCAAGAAACAAACATTGACGATATCATTACGGAAAATTTCCATCAGTTCGCTCCGAACTTTGATGATCATGGTTTTGTACAAACCTTGGTCAAAGGAGTTTTGGACAACATTAATGATATCAACGCGTATATTATTAAGTACGCAACTGAGTGGCCGCTTGATCAAATTACGATTATAGATCGCAATATTTTGCGTATCGGTATTTTCGAATTAGTCTTTGATCAAAATATTCCCGCCAAAGTCGCCATTAATGAAGCAATTGAAATGGCCAAAACATTTGGCGGTGATTCTTCGGGAAAATTTGTTAACGGCGTACTGGGCGCCATCATGAAAGAAATGCCGGCCAAAGATGTCGACACGCAAAATGCTTTGAAGGCGCAGACTGCGACGACCGAGCAAAACTAATTATTATCTGGGACATGGAACCAAACCGTTAAGCCCCTTTTGACGTTTTAATTCCGTCCCCCAATCTCACAATGAAAGATCTACAGAAGCTTGAAGCTAGCATCGGCTACAGTTTCAAGAACGGCGACTTACTACGCCAAGCGGTAACGCACCGCTCCTATCTAAACGAACATCCTGAATTTATTCTGGGCCATAACGAACGCTTGGAATTTTTAGGCGATGCCGTTTTAGAAATTATTGTTACTGAATATCTCTACAACAAATATCCTGACACTCCTGAAGGCGAGTTAACTGACTGGCGTGCCAGTTTGGTTAATGCAAAAATTCTTGCCTCAATTGCTAAGACTCTGTCCGTCGAGGAAAACCTGTACATGTCGCGTGGCGAAGAAAAGGACGACGGTAGTAAGGCCCGCCAATATATTTTAGCCAATGCCATGGAAGCTTTAATCGGCTCAATGTATCTTGACGGCGGACTTGAGGCCGCACACACCTTTGTCCACCGTTTTGTTATCTCACACCTTGATCATATCTTGGCCAATCATCTCTATCTTGACCCAAAATCACGTTTTCAGGAAAAAGCTCAGGAGATTTTTGGTTTAACTCCTCATTATAAAGTTATCTCAGAAAATGGTCCGGATCATGAAAAAGTCTTTGAAGTCGGACTCTATTTAGCAGAAGACTTAATTGCGGTCGGCCGCGGCTCTTCTAAGCAAGAAGCTCAGGTTGATGCGGCGGCTCAAGGCCTGGCCGCGAAGCAATGGGCTTAAGTTGCGGGGCACTCATTTATACGTTACAATATACTCAATATGACTCCAGAAATTTTAGAGAAAATCAAAGCCGATCTGCTTGCTCGTAAAGCATCTCTTGATACAGAGTTGAAAGATTTTACCGAATCTGACGATGATCACGGCTACAATCACCGTGTCGCACAAATCCCTGATTACGGAGATGAGAGCGATGAAAATGCACAAGAAGTCGAACAGTACACGACTAATCTTGAAGCTGACAAGGTTCTAGAGAAAACCCTGTCTGATATTAACAAAGCCCTGGAAAGCATTGAAGACGGTAGCTATGGAAAATGCAAATACTGCGGCAATGAAATTGAAGAGAAAAGATTATTGGTCCGACCTTTTTCAAGTTCATGCGTTTCCTGCAAAACAAAATTGCAGAACGGTTCTTAATTGATATATGACTGGCCTGACTGCCAGAACTAAAACAACGGCGCTCATCGTAGCGACCGTTGTTTTATTAATTGCTGATCGTCTATTAAAATATCTTGCACTTCACACTGAATCTGTTCAAAATATTTTTGGCGATTGGTTTACATTCTCTTTATCTCATAATACCGGTATTGCTTTTTCATTGGCAGATAATTACAACGTCAAATGGGTAATTGTTTTGATTGCTCTTATACTCTTACTCTTTGTCTATCTTAAAGTTAAAACAAAAAAATATAATGAAGCGATTGCACTGAGTATTATTTTGCTTGGCTCATTGAGTAATTTATTTGATCGCTTTATCTACGGCTCGGTTATAGATTATTTTTCTTTTGCCAATCTCAGCGTCTTTAATCTGGCTGATTGTTTAATTATTGCCGGCGCAATTTTATTTATTATTTATAATAAAATTAACGAGAAAAATACTCTTGACAAAAAGCCTTAAGTATGATAGAGTCTCATCTCAAGGCTCATTAAATATACTAAATACTAAGAAAATAATAACTATAGAAAGACAGTAATGGCGCAGAAAAATTTACAAAAATCTAGCCCTGAACCATTCAAAAACCTTGACCTATCCACCCTTAACCTCAGCACTCGCACCAGAAGAAAACTATTAAATCTCGACGGCGCGAAATTGCTGAACATGAGTGAAGAGCAGCTTAAAAAAGACTTTAAGCTCTCAGACAGATCAATTACCGAGCTTAGGGAAGAGCTGACGAAACAAAATCTCAGCTTGCAGGTATAAGTCTATATATACTCTATAATAAAAGCCTCCTAATCTAATTAGGGGGCTTTCATTTTTTTATGCGGCTTTATTGGCTGCTCGTTCCGCCTTACGTCTCTCTTGTTCTCTATATAACTCTGAGGCGCTTTTTTTCGGAGCGACTACTCCGATTTCATCTCTAAATAAAAGTTTTAAAGTATTATCCATAGCATCAAAACTTTCGTCATACATAGCACCATCATAATCAGGGAATTTCTTTTTTCTTTCCAAACGAATTTTATTAACAAGCTGATAGTAGTGTCTATAAATTGCCGCCGTCTCTTCATTCTTTACAACAACGCGTGCATATTCTTCATACACCTTTAGCTGCATAGAAATTTCTTCAAGCATTTGTAATTGGAAAATATGCTTTTCCAAAGATGTCTTATCTCCTTCAAGCCATTTCTCAGTTAAATCTCTGAGTGTTTTCTGTGAACAAGCTATAACTACTCTTGGTAAATGCTCCAATTTTTTTGCTCCGGCACGTTCGGATCTAAAATACTTTGCCTCACTTAAATGTCCGCTTTTAATTTCCTCCTTTATTTTTTCAAACTTTTTATCTACATCTTTACTAAAAGTGATATCAATTGCTAAACCCAAATGGGATAATTCTTTAATAGCATCTTCAGTGCTTTCTGATACTTCTTCAAACTCAACAATCATGTCGATCTTATTATGTATATCGTCATGTCGCGTCGCTTTAAATGTTACGGCATTTTCTCCAAACCAATCTTGAAGTTCACTTTGCTCAATAATAATGTGCTCGAGCACCTGTGCCTTCTTCACATTTTCCGCCTCAATACCCGTTTCTTCATTGGCGTTATGTTCATCGAATTTTCCTTGAAGTTTTGCAGCGTATTGTATGTCGTTCTGTATTTCTTGTTCAGGGTATATATCTTTAAAATCTTCTTCCTTTAAAACGTTGGTGCTCTTACTTTGCTTTACTTTCTCATATGCTTTACCATACATAATTCTTTCCTCCAAACCTGGATCGTAAATTTCTGATTTACTTAAACTCATATAATTAGTTATTAATATCAATCTGCCTGTTCTCAGGCGTTAGATGTTTAAATCGTATCACAGTAGCTTTAGACGGTAAAATCGACATTACTCGATCAGCCCATTCAATTAAAACCAAGCTAGCCGGATCCTTAATATAATCATTAAGACCGATAGCCGTCAATGAGGCGGCCTTTTGAATTCTGTAAGCATCAACATGAACCAAGTGTTTAATCACCGGATGCTTTTTTACAGAATACACTCTCATCAAGACAAAAGTCGGACTATTAACCGTTTGCTTGATACCTAAAGCCTGAGCCACGCCTTTAACAAAGGCGGTTTTTCCGGCTCCGAGTTCACCTATTAAGGCGACGCTTTGACCAGTCTCTAATCCTTTGACAAACGTTTGCGCCAAATGGGCAGTGTCCTTTTCTGATTTACTTAAATACTTCATAAAAGCAGTGTATGATGCTTAAGCTTTTTTTTCAAGCTGGCGATTTGACAAACAAATGCTTTAGGTATAAAACGAAGATAATCAGTTCATTGCAAAGGAGATTATCATGAACGAACTAATAGCTGCATTAGCTATTTGTCCCGACGCAGACACATTGATTATTAATGTTTGTCCCAAAATAGTTGAAGCCTTTGAAAATAAGAAAATCACTAAAGAAGATTTTGTTTCTCTACGTGAAGAATATTTTGCAAAAGGCATAGAGCTTAAACTTTATCCAGAAAATGATTTTAATAAAGTTAAGGCTTACCAATTCAGGCAAACATTATATAAACTAAAAGATTGCATACCGGACAAATAAAATAAAAAGGACGAGGTCATACCCCGTCTTTTTTAATTTAAATTTTTAATTAAATCATCAACCTTATTTTGTATCTGTAGAAAAATATCTTCATCTTCTAAAATCTTACGGCGTCGTGCCGCGTCGTCATCTCCCTGCGGATTGGTTTCAACATCTCCTATATTCCAGATCAAATATTTTTTAGGACTACTATCTAATTCATCACGACAATATTCAAATTGATGATTACTCATAAAAATAACCAGGTCGGCTGCTTCTAACAAATCCTTAGTTGTCTGCGTCCAGGTTTGGGCGGCAAATGTAATAATATTATTTTCTGTCAGTACTGTTTCAGCATATTTAGACAATGGACCGTTTTCATTATGAGTTGCATAAATTCCGCTTGAACTGATACTTAAACCAGGAATCTGTTTTGATTTCAAATATGCCTCAGCCATACGACTACGGTTAGTATTTCCTGAGCAAACAAAATGGATCTTCATATTATATCTTCGGTTGTTTAATAACGCGTAAGACTTGTCCGTTCACTAAATAATTTACTGCGTCAGTATGATGAATATAAATCGGTTCAATCGGCAAAGTCGATTCAGACACTAAAGCAATTTGTTCATTGGCTTTATCAAAATAAAATCGCTTGATGTTAGCCATATCATCAATAATTGATAATACATAATCGCCGTTTTGCGGAGCGCGCTTGCTCGTATCAATTACAACATAGTCATGATTATTAATCGGGCCGCCCGGCACTGCTTTTGCTTTATTCATTGAATCACCAACCGCTTTAATAACAAACAAACCTTCGGGTTTTGATCGACCGATAGTTTTTGGAGAAACCTTTAAATAGCCTTCGCAATTTTCTTCGGCAAAGATATCAGCCGGACCGCAATTCGCTGTTCCGAGAATTGGTAAGGAAAACAAACTAAGACCCTTAGTCTTTAATGTCTTTGTCGGTTCAATATCTCCGCTTCTGGCTACAGTCAGTAGGCCCTTCTTTTCCAATTGCTCAAGGTGATGTTTTACTTTCTGTGGATGACTCTCTCCTATAAGCTGTCCGAGCTTGCGTAACCCGACGCTTGCCAGGTTCATAGTCGAGGCTAATTTCAAAAGTTTTTGTTGGATTATATGCATATTTCTATATGATAATCATATCATAGCCACAGAATTTGTCAAGTATGTTCAAGTCACTTGACAAAATAATTTAGATGAGATATACTGAAGAGGTAATTAATTAACGCGACTCATATGCACGCACAAGTAAACGAACCAATCGAAGTATTGGTTAAATTTTATAAGTCACAGGTAGTTCCCTCTTTCTTTAAATGGCGTAAAAAGACCTATCGTGTAGAAAAGGTCAATCTTGTACATCATGAAAAGCAAGGCGAAGGTCAAATCTACTATTTTAGTGTATCGGATAATGCTAACTTCTTCCGTTTGGCGTTTTCTACCCGGGATCTTTCTTGGAGAATGAAAGAGCTCTACAATGAAGGATAAGATTGTCCTTCATTTGGACATGAATTCATACTTTGCCTCGGTCGAACAACAAGCCAATCCTTTTTTGCGTGGTAAGCCGGTGGCAATCTGTGCCTATCTTTCTCCTAATGGAGCAATTATTGCTTCCTCAACCGAGGCTAAGGCCAAAGGTATCAAAGTCGGCGTCGGAGTAAAGCTTGCACGAGAGCTTTGCCCCGACGTCGTTTTTGTTGAAAACGAACCGGCTAAGTATCGCTGTGTTACTAAGCGCATTTTTAAAATTATGTCTGAGTATTCAGATTGTTTAGAGCCGTATTCGATTGATGAAGCGTTTCTAGACCTGACGGGTTGGGTTAAAAACTTAAAAGAAGCTGAGCTTATTGCCCTTGAACTGAAAGAAAGAATAAAAAATGAAGTGGGCGAATGGTTAAAATGTTCTATAGGGATCTCTTATACAAAGTTCCTCGCTAAGTTTGCCGGAGATATTGCGCCGAAAAATGGTCTTATCATTATAAACAAAGATAATCTTGAAACTTACTTAGATAGAGAGCTAACTGACGCCTGGGGCATTGGCCGCGCTATGTCCTTGCGCCTGCGGCTTCTTGGTATTCAAACTCTACTTGAGCTAAAGCAAGTTGATCCAATCTTTATCAAACGTCAGCTCGGTTCGTACGGATATTATTTGTGGTGCAATGTTAATGGCAAAGAAATAACAAAGATAGAAAATGGCATTAAAATTCCTAAATCAATCGGGCATTCGTATTGCTTGGCTAAACGAACAACAGAAAAAAATTATTTGCGAACAGTGCTTGCTAAACTCTGCGAAAAGTCTGGGCGACGTTTGCGTAATCTTGAGCTTGAAGCAAAGAATGCGACGCTCTATCTACAATATATGAATGGCGGGCATTTAACGAAAACCATTCACGCCGAAGATAACTTTTTTACCACGCATGAATTTTTAGCGCCTTTGTATGATTTTATGACAGAAGCAGAGCTTGCCGGTCCAGTCAGGATGATGGCTATCACTTTAACAAAATTAAATCCAGTCTCGGATCAGCTCGGACTTTTTTCAAATCGTGTCAAAATAAAAAACCTCAGTCGCGCGATGGACTTGGTTAATAATCGTTACGGTGAGTATACGGTAACCAGCGGATTATTATTTAATACGGAGAAAATTGCGCGTGATCGAGTTGGCTTTAGAAAGACGGTGAGTTTTGAGGAAACATAAAAGCCCGTGAATTATTTCACGGGCTTCTTTTCGAGAAAACATTATGTAACCATATTCCACAAAGCCGCTAAGCCGGCCAACAACGGGATTTGCTGCCAGTAATTATCAATATTGTGTTCAGAGATATCGCCATCTTTATTTGAGTATATACAACAGTCATTTACCCCCGGGACATTAAAATGCCAAGTTCCCTCATTACCAATTGAAGAGTTAAAACTATATTTCTTTTCAAGCAACTGATAATTAGGTGTCGCTTGGTAATTTTTAAGCTGACACCAAACACGATACATTGCAGATTCAACTCTTCTGTTAACCAGTTTCGGATATCGTTTACAAATATCAATAAAGGCTTGGTCAGATTTTCCACCAATACCAAAACCATTCATATCATGTCTAATAGAAGTTATCAGAACCGCCTGCTGAAAACCTTGGGTTTTGAACTTTTTTCTTTTTCCAAGATCAGCCACAATATAATCGAAATATCTTAAGAGTACATGTACAGTTGCGGCAATGCCCATAATTTTACTAGAATCAACAATTTGTTTTCTGCCGGTCCCTCGACACGAATGACAAACACCGATACCAAAATCTGATTTTCCATCTCCTTTGCAAGTTTCACATGTCTCTTCAAGAAAACTAACTACTTTTGGGATACAGCATTCTAAGGTCATGATATTATCTTTAATGCCTTTATTAACAAAACTATGAGCGAAGCCAAAGTCTTTTGTAATATCAGGCTCAAAAGATAAATAAGAATATTTCTCAACAACTGAAGTGAGGAAATAATTTTTTACATCAATTTTTTTAAATATCGGAATAATGGCTTTATGTATTTTAAATACAAGCGCCATTGGTCTTGGTTGAAATACTAAACTAAAAACAAACGGCGTTTTTTCTTTTAAATACATGGCTTTCTTATTTAATTTGTAATGAACTATTTATTATTCTCACCCTAAGCCAGGCCCTACATTTTGTCAATAAAAAAACCCGTTCATGTGAACGGGCCAAGCTGCATAGTGCGGCTTACTTAATTTAATGAAAATCCGGCGAAAGATGTGTCGTCTTCACCGTTAAGCTTTTGAGAATAAATGCTTTGATTCACATATGTGTAATGTGCGATTGTTATCGGGATATTCTTTTCGCCCTTGATATACCCAATAAGAACCCAGGCCGTTATCTCTATTTTGTGATGAATAAACTCAAAAATTCTTTTGTACCCCAGGGCGGTCGACTTAGACAAACCTGTTTCCATGTTGGTTATCCCGAGCCAAGAATCAGGGTCTGGAATGAAGGCTTTTTGCAATTTTATCTCCACCTTCACTTTCTTCCCATCGAATCTGATGAATCCTACAGTGTCTATCTCAGTAATAAGATTGCTGGCCAATAATGTCCACTGATCCGAATTTGATTCAAGCTCTATAAACTCGGTGACTGGTAATTTTCCTTGCTTTTTTTCCATTATTTTATTTGATTGAAAAATGTACGAAATATTAATTTTAGAATTTAACATAAATAATATACTTTGTCAAGGCTCAATTGACTTCTAAACAAGCTCGGGTTATAGTTCCCTATTAAATAAAAACAAAAGGAGAGTGATGAGCACTTTAACAATACATATTCTTCCCAGGCAAACAATGTCATGGGAAGAATTTCTTAATAATACACCGAACAATTCAATTGCTTTAGATGGAGTTGTAAGCGGCGGACCGCGCATGGATTCAAAAACAAATCACATTAATTTTGATCACCATGACAATGTTGTTCGTGAAGCAACTATGAGCACTTCAAAGCAAGTCTATTATGCAATCAAAGGCGGCTTGCCTGAACGCTTAAAACTCCACGGAGATGAAATCAATATATTCATCAATGACACTGATCAAGATACTGCTTTAGCTCTGTGGCTTTTGAAAAACTATATCCGTTTCGAAGGCTATTCAAGTCTCGCGCATGTCAATCGCTTACTTGAGTTAGTTGATCGTATGGATATAACAGCCGGAGCATTTCCAATGCACGTCAATGAAAATCTGATACAAAATCATAAATGGGTTTTCGGTGCTTACACGGATCTCAGGGAGTCCGGCAAATTAGCAGATGCGGACGAAGTCATGCTTCGACAAAATTTAGAAGCAACCCTGTCCCGCCTTGATGCTTTTAGTATGGGCAATGCAGAAGAAGCTCCGCTTGATACAAGACACGAGATTCTGCATAAATCAAGTTACGGCTTTATCATCTATAAAGAAATAGGCAGCGATGCACGTTCTAAACTTTTTTCGGAAGGCATGCAGGGATACGTCGCCTTGCTTGCTGAAAAAGCCGATGGCAGTTTCAATTACACCATCGGCACAAATTCCCGTTTCAGCGCCTTCCCAGTCACTGAACTATACGGCGAACTGAATAAAACAGAAGGCCGCGAAGCTTGGAACGGATCTGACATTGTTGGCGGTTGTCGCAATATTGGCAGTAAGTTAACATGGCAACAAATCGTCACAGTTTTAGAAACCTATCTTGGTTCATTATAAAATGTTCTATACATAACAAAACCCCGTAACATCGTTACGGGGTTTTGAAATTTGTGAACCTACAAAGTATTAGACGGATCACTCTGAAAAAACTTATTAACAAGGCTATGCTACCACCATGACCAGCGACTAGCTCTTGACATTTCTTTATTATTGTGATAAATTATCACAAAATCGAGACAGAATGACAATATAAAATGTTCTTTATAGAGTTATCATAAATTCTTCTGTCATTTATAATAACAATCAAAATTCAAAAAATGAAAAAAGTAGAGGATTTAGAATCTGGTAACACTGTAGAAATTGATTCAATCTCAAACGGAAAAGGATTTTTTCTTGCGATGATGCGTTTTCGTCACCACGCTCGGATTAAGAATGAGGATTTAATCGAAGTATATCCAGGCGCATCTCTAGTTTTTATAAAAAGAAATGACCCTACAGTGTCTGACGATTTCATTTTTCATATTAAAGGCTTTTCCAAAAGTCTTTCAAGCGGTGCTGAAATATGGATTTCTGAAATGGATTTAAAAGCCTGTGAGTTGAGAGATATTCAATAATCTTTCTTTGTACCTAAAGAGCACTTAAATATTTTTAAGTGCTCTTTTTCTGTGGGCGCACAAGGATTCGAACCTTGGACCTTCTCGGTGTAAACGAGACGCTCTAACCAACTGAGCCATGCGCCCAAATAAATTGTAAACTTTTTCTTACTTCTTTCCTTCCCACTCTTCTAAGAAACGCTCTAAATATTCTTCTAAAAACTTGTGTCGTTCTTCGGCCATTATTTTTCCGGTCTTGGTATTCATTCTATCTTTAAGCAATAACAGCTTTTCGTAGAAATGATTAATGGTCGTTGATTGATTCTTATAATAACTTGCTTTGTCTTGATGCGCAACTGCAGCTACATCGGGATTATGCATTGCCCGTTTCATAAATCCTCCGTAAGCAAATGCTCGAGCAACTCCAATCGCTCCAATCGCATCAAGACGATCAGCATCTTGCACAATTTTACCTTCTAACGTTTTTATTTCATTGGCTACATCCGCTCCTTTAAAAGAAATTGTTTTGATAATATCTTGAACATGGGAAATAACATCAGAAGAAACATTATATTTTTCTAATAATGCTTTTGCTTTTGCCGGTCCAACACTTTCATCACCATCATGAAATTTCCAATCGGCAATGTCATGAAGTAAGGCAGCGAGTTCCACCACAAACATATCAGCTTTTTCTTCCTCAGCAATATGTTTTGCATTGTTCCAAACACGAAGAATATGCCACCAATCATGTCCTGAAGCCTCGAAGGCAAACTCAGCCTTTAAAACTTCTGCAATATCTAAAATGATTTCTTTTTGATTCATATTCTTTGTGCGGATAGGGAGACTTGAACTCCCACAGGGTTGCCCCCACAAGCCCCTCAAGCTTGCGTGTCTACCAATTTCACCATATCCGCCTACGCTTCGCTTCGGCGGACAGGTCCGCCCGTTTCATTATATCTTAAAAGTTCTTGAACAAAAAACCAGCTTAGTTGGTACTAAGCTAATTTTGTTTCCTTGAGACGCTTATTGTAACCCCGTCTCAAGTAATACAACTTGGCACGGCGCACTTCAGCTTGTTTCATGATTTCAATCTTGGCGATGGTTGGTAGATTCAAAGGATAAATCTTTTCAACTCCGACTCCGTCAGAAACTTTGCGGACCGTAATAGTCGCGCCCTTTTCTTTACCATGCTTTCGGGCAATAACTAAACCGTCAAAATACTGCAAACGTTCCTTTTCTTCACCCTTAGGATTAAGTTCTTTAATCTTTTGGTAAATACGGATGCTCATACCGGGCTTAAGCTCGTTCTTGATTTCATCCAGCGTTTTGATTGAAGCCGCTTTCGGAGTACCGAGCTTCTTCTTTTTAATAATTTTGGCCATACTGATATTTGGAAATAAATAGACAATGACAGAATTCTATCCCAATATGGGGATTTTGTCAATTAAAGCCAGGACATATTGACAAAGTCAATATAAATTGGTATTATCCTATATTAAATCGCACATATAACAATTAAATATGGAATCATAACAAGGAAAAAACTAATGAATAATTTAGAAGTAACGAAACTAATAAAAATCAATCCTCTCCTGCAAAAAATAATTAACACAAAGTCGCATGAGTCAAAGGAAACAATCATTATTCCGTTCTTGGGATATTGTGTTAAAGACAGTAAAGAAACCCTGTGCTTCGGCTTTGAAGTAGAAGGCGGTGAATTAATTGTGTATGCCGGGAGTGCTTTGCCGTTAACTAGGATCGTCCAGGCATGGAGATGCGCAACAATCTTGACCAAACTTTCTTTTGTCACCGACTCTCTGTTGTTTGATATATGGAACAGCATGGGTCGGGATTCAAATCACTTATCTGATGATGTTGTTGCAGCAGCTTGCCATAATTATGATGAGTTCAGATCAATAAGAAAATTTGTTTTAACGCTGTACCCCGATGAAACAGAACTTCGTAACGCAATGAACACACTGGTAGAACTTGGTGCTGATGTTGACATTCAGGAAATAGTTAACGAGAAGGGCATACTTCTTGAAAAACAAATTCGTGAAAAACATAACACAGACATACATGCGATGCACGAAGCGGCTCGTATTATGGAAACCTATGAAAGCGACGATACGGATTATCCAAAAGATATGTATGACGCGCTAAAAGAAAAAATTGGTAAAGAAAATGCCTTGCTCTTTATGATCAGTTTCTTAAGACGCAAATTCAAAAACGACAATTTGTACACAGAAACCGATATTGAAATCGGTGTAAATAAAGCCTTGCAAAGATACAAAATCTTATAACAAAAACCCGCCCGCGAGCAAAGCTCACGCGGCGGGTTTTTCAAAATCTAAAACTATCGAGCAATAACCTTATCAATGATACCGTACTTTCTTGCGTCTTCTGTTGTCATAAATCTATCGCGGTCTGTGTCTTTTTCAATAATAGCAACTGATTGTCCCGTGTGCTTAGATAAAATTTTATTTAATTTATCTTTAATACGAAGAATATGCTCACTGCGAATTTTAATATCTGACGCCTGTCCTTCAAAGCCACCCATCACTTGGTGAATCATGATTTCTGAATTAGGCAAGGCAAAGCGTTTTCCCGGAGCGCCAGCTGCTAATAGCGTTGCACCCATGGACGCAGCCAATCCAACACAAATTGTAGAAACATCAGCGCGTACATATTGCATTGTGTCGTAAATTGCCAGACCAGCAGTAACGGATCCGCCCGGAGTATTTATATAGAACTTAATATCCTTGTCTTTGCTTTCAGCATCAAGAAATAGAAACTGAGCAATAATGATATTGGCGACGTGATCGGTTATTGGCTCACCTAAAAAGATTATTCTATCTTTTAGAAGGCGTGAATAAATATCATACGCTCGCTCGTATTGACCCGTTTTCTCTATAACTGTTGGAATTAATGGCATAGTATTTTAATTAATTGTTATCACAGTGTAGCAATTATTGCCTAATATTTCAAGGTATTACCTTGACAAGACGCGATTTTAAGCCTATAGTACAAAAACGTTCATTTAAATAATTTCCCCAAAAAACTCCCAAAAAGAAAGGTTCAAAGTAATGAGCAACATCAATGAGGAAGAAATTGTGTATAGCAATGATTTAAACGGTGTTTCTGAAGCTATTGGAAAACAAACGTTTAATGATATACGCATTCATCAAACTGAAGCCGTCGAAAGCGCGATTAATGTTTTCAGTGGTTTAACAAAAAGCGACAACGGGAAAAAAGAGAAAATACGATTTGCAATCATTGGCGCAGGTCCCGCTCCATCAATGGTAGCAGCAATACATATTGCGAACAGACTTAATAATGTAAGACACTTCGTAACAATAAAAGCTTCTGATCCTCTATCTAAACTAGACCCGAAAGTATGCGCACTGTACCGGGACACTCTGTTCTTTCCAAAACCATTAAAATTATAAAATAAATTTTTAAACATTTTAGAAAAAGTCACATCCCTGTGACTTTTTGTTTTTTTTAAAACGATCGTTCGCGTCCAACAATAGCTGTTAAAGTTTTCGGATGAAGATCAATACTGCGAATCGAAGGAATTTTGTATGAGCCGTCCAATTCAACATCTGTTGCACCGTTTACTATTTCAACATGTTTACAAACAAAGACGGACTGAGAAATTTCTTTACGCAAAATACCGCTTTCAGTTTTTAAAATACAAATATTTAATTGTTTATCATCTGATTTCGGATGAGGACCACGATAACCATACTCATCACCGGAAACATTAACTGCTTCAATTAACACTTTACCTTCGGCTCGTACTGTTAAATTATTATCAAGAATTAAAGTTGGATTATTCGCACTGATAAGTGCACGACAAATAAACGAATGCTGTTCGTCAATTCTACCAACATCAAGCGACACAATACGTCGCGCTGCCAATACTTTACAAGCATTTTCTAAATTAACACCAAACGCATCGGCGATCATATTTCTGCCAATCGGCACAACTGCCAAAGGAATATCTGAACCGGTCATTAATCCAGCCATTTTACTTGTCAAAGCATCGCCGCCTACAGCGACGATTGTCTTTGGTTTTTTAACAAGCTCGGTACGCATCATTTCTTCCAAGCGTGTCATTGGACCAAGTCGATAAATTTTTCCACTAATCCCAAGATCGGTAAGACGTGTTTCCAATCGCTCTAATAATTTCTGATAACGTCTTGAACCAAGTTCTTGATCATAGACATAGACGTTATTCATTGTTGTTCACGGTTTCTTCTTTTGACTTTAGTGTCTTAGCGGATTTAGGTTCAGTTCCTAAAATAGAACACTTACCTTTAACAAGTGCGCCGCGTGCAATTGAAACAAAAGCTGCTTCAATGTCACCAAATAATTTTGCAGAAGATGTCACTTCAAAAAATCCGTCAATTTTAATATTTCCGCGCAGCTCTCCGCTCACTTTTGCATCTTTAGCACTAACGTCTGCTATAACTACAGCTTTTTCTCCCACTTCCAAATAGCTGGCAGTTTTTACTGTACCTTTGACTTCACCCTCAATGATAATTCCTCCTTGACACACAAAGTTTCCTTCGATCTTTACCGATGGTCCGATAATAGTTTCAATGCCGTCTTTGCCGGCTACACCATTTTTGTTAAACATAATTATAGAGAGAGTTAGTAAGACACTTACAGTGTAGCAAAATATACAAGAATTGTTGATTATCCCAGAGTTAGCTATAGTATGGGTATGCTTCCGTAGTTCAATGGATAGAACAAATCCGTCCTAAGGATAAAATGGGGGTTCGATTCCCTCCGGGAGCACAAAAAATATTGCAATATTTGCGAGCATAAGGTATATTCTTATTGTTGTCCACGCTGTTTAAGATATAGGAAAAATATTTTTTGGGCCATTAGCTCAGCTGGTAGAGCGCTTCCATGGCATGGAAGAGGCCAAGGGTTCAAGTCCCTTATGGTCCACAAAACAAAAGATGTTAAAATTAGCTAATATTAAACAAAAAAATTGTGGATAAGCTGTTTATTACCTGTCTATGAAACACATTCCCACAACAAGCTCCTTACTGGCTTTTGATGAGATACTGAAAAAAGCCAATATGCAAGAAGGGCATAGCGCCGCGGACCTAGGTTGCGGTAATTCCCTCTTTTTTCTCTATGGTCTGAGCAATCTGGTTGGAGACAAAGGCAAGGTTTTTGCTGTTGACCTTATACCTTCAATTATTGATCAGCTTCAGAGAGAAATTAAGCATCATAATCTTTCCTCAATAAATCCGGTTCATGGCAACCTTGATTTATTAAACGGAGTAAAGATTGAAAACGACACAATGGACCGTTCTTTTTTGATCAATACTTTACACCAATCTGCCGACACCTTAACGATGCTCTCAGAAGCCAAGCGACTAACAAAACAAGATGGCACGATTATTGTTATAGATTGGCTAAGTAGCAGCACTCACCCGCTAGGACCTAGTCCTGAACGTCGTTTAAGCAAAGAAATCATTCTTGATACAGCTAAGCTCCTGCAACTCGAATTGGCCGACGAGTTTAAGCCGGGACCATTTCATTTCGGTCTTATTTTCACTAATAACTAATATGAATGAATTACTAACATTTAATTTTTGGTTCAATGCCCGTCCGGAGGTACTATCAAACGGTGGGCTCATGATAGTTCTCATTATTGTTGCTATCCTGTTTCTAGTCGGAATCGCAGCCCGATATAACTTTTTTGTTGCAAAGTGGCAAACAAATCGATCGATTTTTCGCAAAATAAGTCCCATTCTTATTACAAACGCCATAGTTCTTCTGTATTTTTGGTTTTTAGATAGCCAGGTTGTACCAATCCTACGAGCCAGAGCTTGGTTTGGATTCTGGCTCTTAATTGATATCGCTTGGATTATCGGCATCATTTTTTCAATTAAAGCTTTATTGCAACGCCGTAAAGACCGCGCCCAGACTTCTGACATAAAGAAATACATTCCCAGCTAGAATTTAACACTAACAAAACCGCCTCTCCTAAGAGGCGGTTTTGTTTTACATAGAACACATATCAATGTTCCATATGAAACATAATCAAAAAATTGCTAATATTGGTCAAAATATTGCTAAAAACTATCTCATTAAGCATGGATATAGTATTCTATCTGAGAATTACCGCGTAAAACACTGTGAAATTGACATTATTGCCAATAAAAACGAGGACATATACCTTATTGAAGTTAAAACAGTCTTAGTGGGAAAAATTGCCCCGGAACACCAGCTTAGTTACTCAAAGAAAAAAGCGATGACGCGAGCCCGACAACTTATTGCCGACAAGTTGAATATCGACCAAGATCTCATTCTTATTGAATTTATTGGGGTTATTTTAGATTATTCTAAAAAAATGGCTAATATTAAACATTTTATATTAATTTATTAAAAACTTTTGTCTACGCTACTATTGACTTAAATCGTGAAATATGATAAAGTATTGCGACAAATTCCCCCTTATCTTAAGTGGGGTTTTTATTTTGAAAAACAACCTATGAATTTATTTTCAGCAAAATCATATCTATTTAAAAAAACCAGACCATTTATTGTTGTCTTGATTGTCAGTTCTTTGCTGCACAATTTTATTGTGTTCCCGGTGCAAGCTGCAATGGACCTATCTTCTGAAACACCGACTCTAAATCAAGGTCTGAGTATCATTAAAAAACCAGAAACTTCTATCAAGCGCATGGAGCGTTTGTCAAAAGCTGATACTACTGATCGTAAAATTGATTTTACCTTGATCCCTGAAGAAAAGGTTAAAGAAGCTGAAGTAGCCAAGCCTATCCCAAGCACTCCTATTACAACCCGTAGAGTCAGTATGACGGCTTATAACTCTGAAGCGGCACAAACTGACGGCGATCCTTGTACTACTGCCAACGGCTTTAATGTATGTAAGCACGGCATTGAAGATACAGTTGCTTCAAACTTTTTACCAATGGGAACTAAGATTAAAATCCCTTCATTATTTGGTGATCGTATTTTTGTGGTTAGAGACCGCATGAATCGCCGCTACACAAATCGCGTTGACGTCTGGATGCTTAAGAAGAGCGATGCGCTGAAATTCGGTGTTCGCCAGGCTGAAATTGTTGTAGTGAAATAATCAAAATATTAAATAACATTATCCGTAGAGGCATGCCATGGCATGCCTCTACTTGTTTTAAGAGAATAAACTTGGTATATTACGGAAGTCGGTCGCGTAGCCAAGTGGCTAAGGCAGTGGTTTGCAAAACCACCATCGTGGGTTCGAATCCCACCGTGACCTCAAACAATAGCTCGACCCCTCTTCTTGCCCACCATAGCTTCAGCGACGGTGGGTTTTATGTCCACAGCTTTATGTACTTAAGTTGTGGATAACCTGTGTTTTCTGTGTATAAATCTCTACTTTAAGTCTATTAATTTGTAGACTTATCTGTTAATAACTTTAAATTGCGTATAATTTACTCAGTAATTCATAATGATTGACCATCTGTCAAAAATGTGATATACTTAGATTATAAACAGCTCTTTACCAACTAGAAGCATCACCGTAAGAAATCTTTCTTACAATATGCTTCTCTATATCACTGGAGTAATAAATTTAATTGATCGGCCTTATACGATCTAAAAACAAAAATAAAATAAAAAGGATATATCTTTCAGCCCCATGCTAAAGATATAACCCGTACTTCGGGGTATAGCAACGTCTTTGTAAATAAGACCAAAGACACCATCCCAGCGAAGAAATTCGCAAAACAATTTACGTTGGGATAGGCTTCAGCACTAATCCCATATCAATTTAAATTAATAGGGGATCCGCTGGAGCCTTTTTAATTACAAAAAAATCCCCCTTACGGGAGATTTTTATTTTTTTAAACTATTTTACTATCTCCACTTCTATGGGAGCGCCGGGAATCTGTTTATTATCTATTGATCTAAACATATACCATTGCTGAGCGATAGTAAGAAGCGTTGAAATAAACCAATAGAAGGCTAGGCCGCTTGGCAAACTCAAACAAATAAATACGGTTAGAGCCGGCATAAAATATAGCATCTGTTTATTCATAGCAGACATCATAGAGTTCTCCGTAGCACCAGCTGGTTGCTTTGGCATCATTTTAGCCTGTACGTATTGCGACACACCAGCAAGGATTGCTAGGGCGATGTGCGGTTTTGAAAAATCTAAAAATCCAAATGCTATAGGATTAAGGGTCCCCGGATTAGTAATAAAAGAGTACACGAGAATAATTGCTTTACCCGACAGCTCATCTCTAAATACTTTAAATATTGCCCAGAAAAATGGCAACTGAATTAACAACGGCAAGCAAGATGATAGGGGATTTACCTTTTCTTGTTTGTATAATTCCATCATGGCGCGACTTTGCGCCTCTTTATCATTGGCAAACTTCTTTTTAATTTCATCGAGCTTAGGCTGTAGAGTTTGTAACGAACGTTGTCCCTCTAAAGCCTTTTTTGAAAGTGGGTATAAAATGATTTTTACGATTATCGTCAAAACAATAATAGCAATACCAATATCATGGCCCGGGATAATATTATAAATCCATACCAAAAGGTTAAGAATTGGCTGATAAAAAATAGTAGTAAAGATATTGGCCATATTGTATATAGTGATTATTTAAGAGGATCTTCTCCGCCTGGATTCCACGGATGACAACGGATTAAACGTTGCAATCCAAACCACAGACCCTTGAGAATTCCATATTTGGCAACTGCCTGATATGTATATTCTGAACAAGTTGGATGAAAACGGCAATAGCCGTAGGGGAAAAGTTTTTGTAGGGGACTGTGATCCAAAGACAAGGTCTTTTGGTAGAAACGGATAAAACCTAAAACCCCTTGTTTTACGAGTAATGCAAGATAATTCATGTTATACCACTCGTTTGTTTAAATTAAACGTCAACTCCTTTTTAATAGCTTCGAAATCAGCTCGAGCCGCATCAGGTGTTGCCATAAAGACAATATCAAGTCCCTTTGGCACGCTGTCCAGATATTGAGCGATAACGCTCCAGGCACGGCGCCGAACACGGTTTCTGACAACTGCGCGTTTACTTACCTTTGAACTCACCACAACGGCACAACGCGTATAACCGAAATTATTACGGGCTATTTTAATTCTAAAGAAGCTGGCATGCACGCTCTGCCTTACAGCAAAAACGCGCTCAAAATCGCGCGTAAGCCGTATGCGGCGCGATTTCTCTATCATATATTACACAGTTAAACGCTTGCGACCCTTGGCTTTACGACGTTTAATAACCGTACGGCCATTCTTGGTTTGCATGCGTTTTCTAAAACCGTGTTTCTTTTTTGCTCGCCGAGCATTCGGCTGATATGTTCGTTTTGGCATAGTGTCTAAAATTTATACATGCTAAAGCTACCATTATTGCTGACTTTAGTCAATTATCAACTCTTTCCACTTGTTATTAACAGCTTATAAACAAAGTAGGACCTTTTACTGAAACAAAAGTTCCTGCTATAATTGCCGTGATTTTATTGTAACCTCTCCTATGGATCACGAACAACTTTGGCAAGCAGTCCTTGGTGAAATTGAGCTTTCATTATCTAAAGCCAGTTTCACTACATGGTTTCGAAATACGTATATTGACTCATATGCTGATGGCCGAGTAATTATTTGTGTTCCCAATACCTTTACTCAAGCCTGGTTGCAAAAAAAATACTACCAAGAAATACTTGCCGCGTTTAAAAACATCACCAAAGATCCAATTAAAGAAATTACCTATCGCATTGAAAGCAAAAAAGCCCCGCTTCGCTCCGCTGATCATGCTACGGCTCCCGCTCGAGTTGAAACCTCTTTACCAAAAACACATGGACTCAATCGTTTTGGCTTAAACGCCTATTATACCTTTGCAAACTTTATTGTTGGCAAAGGAAATGAGTTGGCATATGCCGCGTGTCAGGCAGTGGCCACTAATCCGGGTCGTGCCTATAACCCGTTATTCATTTATGGTGGAGTTGGACTTGGAAAAACTCACTTGATTCAAGCAATTGGCAACGAGCTTTGTAAAAAAACCGATAAAATTTTATATGTTACCTCGGAAAAGTTTTCCAACGACTATATCAATGAGGTCCGCTCGGGTCGCGCTAAACAATTAAAAGAAAAATATCGCAATGTTGATTTACTTTTGGTTGATGACGTTCAATTTATGGCCGGCAAAGACGGAACTCAAGAAGAATTCTTTCACACCTTTAATGAACTACACCAAACTAATCGCCAAATTGTCTTAACCTCAGATCGTCCACCAAAGGCCATCCCAGCGCTTGAAAAACGCCTGCTCTCGCGCTTTGAATGGGGAATGATTGCTGATATTACCGCGCCCGACTTTGAAACTAAACTGGCTATTTTAAAAAATAAGTGTCATGAAAAAAATTATCCGCTTTCTGATGACATTCTTCATTACTTAGCCGTTAATATAAATAGTAATATCCGTGAACTAGAGGGTGCATTAACGAGACTTATTACATATTTTGAGTTTAATAATTTACAACCAACGCTCGATAGCACTAAAAGTATTCTTTCAAGCACGCTGGCTGAATTTAGAGAAACCAATCTTACCGCTAAACATGTTATTGACGCTGTTGCAAAATTCTTTGACGTTGAAATTAAAGATTTAACCGGAAAAAGCCGTAAAAAAGAACTGGTTTTCCCAAGACAAATTGCTATGTATTTATTGCGTGAAGAAATTAACGCATCATTTCCCGCGATCGGACATGAACTTGGCGGCAGAGATCACACCACGGCGATACACGCATGTAATAAAATAAACGAGGATCTAAAACACAACTCAAAATTAAAACAACAAATATTATCAGTAAAACAGTTGTTCCAATAGCTGTTAATAAACAGTTGAATACCTGTGTCCCACTTGTTTATAAGACGGTGGAAAACAGGTCTTAAAAAAGTCGATTTAGAAAAAAACAAAAGTTATTACCAAAGTGTGCCGATTTTATTCACAGCCTCATCCACAGCAGATTTCAATTTTTACTAACAAAAATTCACTACTCACAGTTTTCAGTCCCTTATTGTTACTATTTATTTAAATATATATGAAAATAATAACACTACAAAAAAACCTCAAGGACGGCCTCTTTGCTGTAAACCACATTGCACAGAAAAATACCAATCTGCCGATTTTAAATAATATTTTATTTTCAGCTCATGAGGGAATTATTAAATTAATAAGTACCAACCTAGAAATCGGTATTACAAGTGTGGTGCGCGGCAAGATTGAACTTGAGGGGGATTTTACGGTTGATGCCCGATTGATTTCAGAATATGTTAATTTACTTGATAATGACAAAGTTGAGATTGAACTTCTTGATGCGGAGTTGCAACTACGATGCGCAAGCTATGAAACAAAAATAAAAGGCTTGGCAGCTGAAGAATTTCCATTGATTCCAGTGATTGAGCGAACTGAGCATTTAAAAATAAATACTGAAGAATTAAAAAAAGCCCTGAGTCGAGTTTTATTTTCAGTGTCAGCTGATGAATCTCGTTTAGAATTATCGGGAGTATTATTTTCTTGTTCAAGTGATGAGTTATTAATTGCCGGAACAGACAGCTATCGTTTATCTGAAAAAAAGATTAAGATCGAATCAACTTTTTCAAGCGATAGAAAATTAATTGTGCCGGCTAAAACTTTGCAAGAATTAGTGCGTATTATTTCCAATGAAAAATCCGGCGACGATGAGGCTAAGGATGTATTTATGTATGCATCCGACAATCAATGTTTATTTGTTGTTGGGGCCACTGAATTGGTCTCACGCTTGATTGATGGTCAGTATCCGGACTACCGTCAGATTATTCCCGTAAAGCATGAATGCAGCGCCTCAATCGTTCGTGATGAGGTTGTACGAGCAGTTAAGGCAGCGTCGCTTTTCTCACGCTCAGGAGTAAATGATATTGTTTTTTCTCTATCTACTAAGGGCGAGCTTTCTGTTTCCTCAGCCTCGGGTCAAGCCGGTGAGCACAATACAAAACTAGCGGGAATTATTACCGGTAAGGATGCTTCCATCACATTGAATTATCGCTATGTTCTTGACGGTCTTGCGGCCGTATCTGGCAGCTCGGTAATTTTTGAAGTGATAGATGATCAAACACCATGTGTGATTAAAGACGAAGCTGATCCGGGGTTTGTATATATCATCATGCCGATTAAGAAATAAGTATATGTCTCTTGAAATGGTTCCTGAGGAAAAAATAATAGATCAAAGTAATAACTTAATAGAAAACGAGAGGGAGTATAATTTTGAAGAATTTTCTGATTTAAAAAAGCAGATAGGAAAACTGGTAACTAAACTTAAAGCAGCAATAGAGAAGGAAGAATACACCACTCTAATTGGTGATGATGCGAGTGGCCGAATTCCAACGCTAATTTTAAAAAAAATCACTGAAAAAGTAACCACTAAACCGATTAAAACATTATTTATTGCCGGTGGAAAGGGCCACTATTGGGAAACCGAGAAAGTAGAAAATACTGAAAATAAACTTGATGATATTTTGGATCAAATTAAAGGCAGGGTACTTTTTGTCACAGAGTATATGAGTGAGGGGGAAGGGATGGTAAAAATGGCTGAGCAGCTTGAAAATAAGGGAATTGATTTTGATATCGCAAGTGTTGCTTCTGGGAAAAATGATAAAGAATATGAGCGCAACTTTGAAATATTTAAAAGACATGGCTTAATAATTGGGCACGAAGATGCTCTCATGGGACCTGCTGTATATAACGAGAAAGAAATATCAGGAGTTTTTAAGGAACTTCCTATGGATGCTGAAGCGAAAAGAATACCGATTAATCGAAACTACGGTAGACAAATAAGAAATTCTCGCAATGACGTCAATATAGTAGCTAATGAAATTATGAAAGAAATCTGGGGTGAAGATATTAAAAAAGCCGCGTAAGCGGCTTTTTTTGTAATAAGTTTTTTATTCTCTCATTACCTTCGCAAATCTAAAATAGGAACTTTTGATGGCTTGTAATTAAAATTAAATTTTTGTTCTGAGCAATTATCTATATCATCACACACTTTAATTTTTAATTCATGAAAGCCGCTTGAGAGATGATTAATAGAAGCATTCTCAAGATTATACGGATAGGTAACAACACTTAAAAGCATTGCGCTATCAATATAATAATCTGCGCGACCAACACCACGCGGCGCCGAAGCAATAATTTTTACACTTAAACTGTCACTGTTAACAGTTTGTCCTTCGGAAAAATTTTGCACACTAAAGACTGGAAGATTTTCCGGGATATGCAAATTATCTTTTTCAGTTGGCGGTTCTTCACTGTTAATTTTATTCTTCTTTGCCCATTCTTGAACCCGTCCTTCCCATAAATTATATTGAGGATCGGCGGCTGGATTTTTAGGTGATGGTCCGGTTGGATTATTTTTTTCAACGTAATATAAAATATCATGCACGGTCTGATAGCTGCGTTCCTCTATAAAGCTCTCGGGTGTAAATTCTGTAGCAAGTAGACCTGAAGCTTTATCAATCTTTATTTTAACTGGTGTTGCGCTTTGTCCGTCTAATACAGCTTTACCTGTTACCGGAATTGAAGGCGCGGCAAAGGTTTCAATATTTTCATTACCAAGTACGCGGCGCATATATTCATTCCAAATCGGAGCAGCAACAATGCTTCCGTCAGAGCCGGCTTTCATTTCTTTGTTATTATTATTTCCAATCCACACACCCGTAACAAGTGACGGTGTATAGCCCATGGTCCAAGCGTCGCGGTTATTGTTGGTTGTACCGGTTTTAGCAGCGACCGGACGATTGCCCAAAGTTAAGAAATTACTGCCACCGAAAATATAAGCTCGTTCTCCGTTGTCGGATAATATGGAGTTTATTTCACGCGCGATGTTAGGTTCAAAAACGCGGCGCTCAGTATCCTTATATTCTTCGAGAACCTTACCATCGCGATCTTCAACTTTTAATATATAACTTGGGTCGCGCATGATGCCGTCGCGGGCAAAGGCGCTGTAGGCATTGGTGTGTTCAAGTAAGGTTACTTCTCCTCCGCCTAAAACCAAGGATAATCCAAAGCGATCTTTGTCATTAAGTGTGGTGTAGCCTAATTTTTTTGTTATTTCTAGGGTGTGATCAAGTCCTGCCAAGTAGAGGGTTTTAACCGCCGGAACGTTTAATGATCCAGCTAAGGCTTTTTTCATAGTTACTGGTCCATATTCTTTTCCGTTGTAGTTGCGCGGTTCAAAGGCTTTGCCTGAAGCTGCAAAGTTAGTAACTACGTCGTAGAGGATTGTATTGGGTGTGTATCCCTTGGTAAATGCCGAGGCGTAGACAATTGGTTTTAGTGATGAACCCGGCTGCCTGGCTTTAAGCGCTACGTTGACTTGACCATCAACCGCTTCATCAAAATAATCTCGTGAGCCAACCATAGCTAAGACCTGTCCAGTTTTAGGATCAATAGAGACGAGCGCGGCGTTCGTCGCGTTAAAACGTTTTTCATTGTCTTCAGCTTTTTTCTTAATAACCTCTTCGGCAATTTCTTGTTTGTAGGTATCAAGTGTGGTGATGATTTTTAGCCCGCCTTGTTCAACGGTTTTTTCTCCGTACTTTTCCGCGAGCATTTCTTTAATGTGCAAAACAAAGTGTGGGGCAATAATATTGTCTGAAGGATTTTTAAATACCAGTTTTGCTTCTTTGGCTTTTTCTGCTTCATCTTTTGAAATCATGTCTTGCTCAACCATAAGATCAAGCACATAGTGTTGGCGTGAAACGAGAACATCTTTATTGGGACCGAACGGTGAATAACGACTCGGGCTTTGTACCATAGCCGCTAAAATTGCCGCTTCAGATAAAGTTATATCTTGAACATGTTTATCAAAATATTTTAAACTGGCTGCCTCAACTCCGTAAGCGTTTGAGCCATAGGGAATTTCATTAAAATACATCTGCAAAATTTCATCTTTGGAAAATTTCTTTTCCATGCGATACGCCAAAATTAATTCTTTGACTTTGCGAGTATAAAATTTCTCATTGGTAAAGACGGCGTTTTTAAGAAACTGTTGAGTGAGAGTCGATCCGCCCGCCTTTTGTCTTTTTAAAACGTTCGTAATGGCTGTGCGGAAAATTGCCCAGAGACTGAAGCCTTTGTGTTTGTAAAAGTTTTTGTCTTCAATCGCGATAGTTGCATCGCGCACCACTTGCGGTATTTGATCCAATCTTACAAGCGTGCGTTTTTCATCACCGGAGATTTCGTAGAGAATTGTTTCGCCGCTACGATCATAGATTTTTGTGCTTTGTGGAATTTCTCGAGTAATCAATTTGTTCGGATCAGGTAAGCCGTATGAAGCCCAGGCGAAAAATATTGCGCAAAATACAACAAAACCAATTGCCGCATAACGAGCAAATTTTCTAACACGTGGATTGGAAAAAAGAGATTTGAGGCTCCAAGTACCGGAATGTTCGCGAATGCGGCGCAGCGCCGGACGAGCATTGCGAAGCATGGGTTTACTGTTTTGCCAGTAGCCTTGCTTGTGTTTTGTAAATCGAGGGTTAATCATAGGTATATATATTAGTATATCACAGCCCTACAAAGATGATTTATATCGTTTCATTATTTTGCGCAGGGTGAGCATGGGTAGGATAAAATCTTGAATAATTTTTAAAAAGTGAACCGTTGAACGACGCCTGTCAAAACGTCCTTCTCTCCAGTCTACAGGAATCTCTATTATGCGTAAGTTTAAGAGATTGGCCCAAGAGATTAGTTCTGTATCAAAAAACCAATCTTTGTTTGTGGCCCTGTGCTCCAAGAGCGTGAATGTACTTTTTGTTAGAGCTTTAAAGCCGCATTGTAAATCTTTTTGCGGGTTATGTAATAGTATATGTGCAAGATAATTAAAGACGCGTGATATTATTTCCCGCATTAAACTTCTATGGACCTTGGAGTCGGGTAAATAACGACTGCCTATACTTAAGTCAGCTTGATTATTGATTAAGGGCTTAATAAGAGGAGTTAAGGCATGTAAAGAAACCGCCAAATCAGAATCCATTCCTACTAAAATATCAGCGCTTGATTCGTGCCAGTATCGATGCAGGGCCTGACCCTTGCCGCTATCTTGATATTCAACATACAAAAGTCGTTCGTGAATTTTTTCTAACTCGCATGCAAGTTTAGCTGAGCCATCTGTTGTTCCATTGATAACTAAAACAACACGCCAGTCGCAGTAAGATAAAGAATCCTCACAATAATCGAGAATTCGTTGTGCGTTTTGAGCTATAACTTTTTCTTCATTATATATTGGTACACAAATATCAACGCGCATATTGGTTCTTAACCAGAATCTTAATATTACCTATCTCTCCGGCAAAACTATAGTTTTTTTCTATAAATTGGTCAACCGGATTATTTTTTGTGTATCCAAATTTTTCTACAATGACGTAATTGAGCGCTGCGCAACGTGGCGGATTGGCAATTAGATGCTGGGCCGCATCAGCAAAGTGTTCACTTGTATTGTGTCGTTCAATTAAATAGGAATAAGGCGTTGGGCCCTGAGCTTTGCTTTCAAGGTACAGACCCGGCATAAATGGTCCAGCATACAAACTGCTTGGTTCGGGACAATATTTTTGTAGCGCTTTCATTACTAAGCCGGCTGAGGGCTGGAAGGGCGGGTTGTTATATATGAGGGCAAGAACGCCGAGCATCCAGAAAAACGCAACAAGTTTTTTGTCATGCCTTTGTTTGAGGCATAATTCGAACAAAATGGCGCAGAATGGTAAAAAGGGCGTTAGAGCTTGAAAAACATGAGTAGCGTCAGCACGCGGCATACTAGAAAGCATTTGAAAAATGCCTGTTAATACTAACGCTATTATTGCCGCCTTTGTTTCATGCTTTGTTGAATGTACAACCAACGCGCTCAGTAACAACGCGGCCGCGAGTGTTCCTCCCCAGAGCTTAAGCGGCAAGGTGTTTACTTCCTGATAGTGCTGCAAGGGAAATAAAATAACATTTTCATATAGCACTGCCGGTGACCAATATGTCAGAAGAGCGATAGGCGGCAGGATTGTACCAAGACAAAAATATAAAAGTGCTCGCCCGGATATTTTTCCACTAACAACCAGTACTGCAATAATCGACCCTAGGCTGCCGATCAGGGCTAAGCCTTTGTGTTGTAAAAAAATAAAAGCCAATCCAGAAAAAAGCCCCGATATAAAATATGATGATGGTTTGTTTTGATTGAATGCGCGGACTAAGAAATAGAGAGCCCAGATAATTGATATGACATTGAATGCATTGTAGTGTATCGGTTGCCAGAACGCCGAACCGATAATAAAAAGTGCGGGAGCTAAGAATCGCCATCGTATTATTCCCAATGATGTACTTATTAAATATAATCCAATCAGTCCGGAATATATAATTGCCAAGCTAATAATGCGTGCGCTGGTATAGCTTACTGCAGTCAGCTTCCACCACGCCGCAATTAAATATGAAGCACCCGGCATCATAAACTCAAATGTATCGACGTATATTTTTTTGCCGTTGATAATATCCCAGGCAGCATTTAATACTACTCCTTCATCACTGTTAAGTTCATAACGCCAATGAATTAGGATTAGGGCAATGACAAACACCACCCAAGGTAAGGATTTTTTTAAATAAAAACCGCAGGGATGTTTCATACTTATTGTTTAACCCAAATTTTTGCAACAGAATCTTCGAAGACAATTTTCCACACAGAACTATTGGCATTAAGATAGTCAATTAATTCGTTTTTATATGATTGCTCGGTTCGTACAAATATAAAGCGCTCGATAAAATCCGGTTTGTAATCATCGCCGCGGGGTTTAAAGACAACCATTTCAATTTTATGTTCTTCGAGTTTTTTAGCTAATAGGTCTTTGTTGAAAAAATCATTGTATTCTTCTAATATAGTGCGGTTATTAAAAGGATACTGGGGCAAACGGCCGTCAATAAACAAGCGTTGTTCGGGCCATACGCCAATAATGTAGCCGCCCCAGCCATAATTATTAAAGATGCGAAGTTTTTGGTATTCGGGATGTTCACGCAAGAATTGAATTGCGGCGCAGGGATATTTGTTGCAGTAAGAATTAAAAGGATCGTTAGTAAACGACGTGGAGCTATATGATGAATAAGAGATTGCGAGCAGACAAAGCATGACAACGGCAAAACAAGTACGTGGATAGGGAATGCGTCGTTTGGCGAATGCGGGTGCAATTATGAGTGGCACGACAAAGAGTAGCGAAGCCACGGTCCAGAGCGGGAAATGTCGTACTGAGCGTGCTGACATAAGTAATAACATTATAAGCAAAACGCCTTGCCATAATTTTGGAAATTTTTTCAAGGAGAACATCGCTCCGCAACTAAAAATTACGACAAGTAATGTATAAATAATTTGATCATACCTGAATGGCGATTTGAATGGACTGCGCCATTCTTGAATATGCGACATATAATATCGATTACTCGCATAGTCACTTAAAAATGCATAGAGCTTTGTGCCATAGGGAGTGATAAACGTTGTTCCTACGGCAATGATGACGATGCTCGTTAAAAGAATGATTTGTTTTTTTGAAACAGAGTGTTCGTTCAAGATTTTTTTCATCCAAGGCCAGAAATATAATAGTAGTTCATATATTAACCAACCAAGTGTAACGGCAACACCAATCAAGTAGCTGCCATGGAGATACGCCCATACCAAGAGAAGTAAGGGCAACCATACAATGTGTTTGATTTTTGCATCAGTTCGAAAACGATCAATTTGTATAAGTAGGATAATAAAAAAAACGAAAGCAAATTCTTGCAGACGTATTCCAAAGTGTGGCAGGCAACCCATGAGTGCGCCGAGTTCTATTGCACAGAAAACGCTTCGTTCAAGTCCGTTTTTTAAATAGTGTGTAAAGACATGACGGTTAAGTAGAATTAATCCGAGCAGTGGCAAGAGAATAAAAAAAAGTGAAATGGCAATATATCCGCCTTGCTGCCAGAGGAAATACGTTAACAAATTAGAAAGCCATTCATGATCAACCCAGTTTTGTCCTTCAAGGCTCCACATATATATTTGATCGCTTGGGACAGCCATGGTCTTGGCTATGTTTTCGCCGACCTTAAGGTGCCAACCGAAGTCCGGGTCAAGGTAACCGAAAGAGTTAAGTCCGAGGATTGAGGCGATGCTAAGATAGAAAGCGATGAAGGCTATAATTGACAGGTTCTTTTGTTTCATATTTATATATTTTATGGTATCATGTTAATATCATCTTTATAAGACATAAAGATATTTATAAATAGAAAGGGGGTGACATATGAAGAAAAAAATAGCAGCTTGCCTTTTGGCTCTTAACTTAGCTATCGTACCGGCCATGGCCTTCTCCGTGTCACCGGCCCTAGCCGCAAGCGGTAACTTAAACCTTTGGGGCGAAAATTATAACGAAGAAAATTTCGCAAACGACACCGGTCTTGGTGCACGTGATCCACGCGCAATCGTCGCGAGTGTTATCCGTATCATCCTTGGCTTTCTCGGTATCGTTGCCGTTATCATTATTTTGTTGGGTGGTTTCAAGTGGATGACCGCCGGCGGTAATGAAGACAAAGTCGCTGAAGCCCGCAAATTGATTGTTTCCGGTATTATCGGTTTAGTCATTATTATGGCGGCCTTCGGTATCGCTCAGTTCGTGATTAACAGTTTGATGAAAGCAACCAACAACGGTTAGTTTCTTTCACGGGTCTGAAGTTTCGGACCCGCTTCTTTGGCGCCAAGCCGTGTTTAGCGACAGAGAAGCGTATGAAAACACTATTTTCAAAAATAATTTACCTCTCAATAATTGGTTTGTTTAGTTTTTTATTTTCTGCTCATTTGGTTGTAGCAGTGGATACTTGTGAGGGACCTTGTCAGGATGTATGTGCTCGAGAACTCAGGGGAGGGACTGGTACTTGTGACGGTGGTAAGCAGTGTTGTAAGGCAGCGCCGACTCAAGAAGAGGGCGAAGAGCTTGCGGGGGGATATGGCCTTGATGGAGCAAAAACTCAGTTTGGTAATAAATTACCGACGAATGTTGATATCCCGACTTTTCTCGGAAAGATACTGGGCTCAGTACTTGGTTTTACCGGTACTATTTTTTTCGTCTTAGTGATTATCGCCGGTTTGATGTGGATGACTTCGGCGGGTAATGAAGATCGTGTTAAGCGCGCTAAACAGATTTTAATTGCGGCAGTGATTGGTTTGATTATTGTTATGTCAGCTTACGCGATTACCAGTTTCATCGGTACGAACTTGGCAAAATAGTATGAAACGTTTTGCATCGCTCCTTTTAGCATTAATGATTTGTACGGCACTCCCAACCTTTGTCTTTGCCGTTGAGCTTGGCGGTCTTGATTCAACGGCCGGTACCGCAGGTATTAAAGACACTACAAGCACTCCGCAGGTAGTTGTCGGAAGAGTATTGCAACAAGCGATTTCATTAGTTGGTATTATCTTCTTTGCGCTGATTCTATGGTCCGGATTTTTATGGATGACTTCAGCCGGTAATGACGAGAGAGTAAAGGAAGCAAAAAATATTTTATTAGCTGCGGTCATTGGTTTAATTATAGTTGCCGCCGCATATGCTATTACAAGATTCGTCGGTTCAACTTTATTAACTGGCAATAGTAGTTTATGAAAATATTATTTAGTATAAAAAAATTTAGTACTTTATTGTATATTTTAGGGATGCTTCTTACGCCCGCCTTTTTCGCTTTGGCACAAGAACAACCCAATCCACCACCAACGAGGGATGGTTTTGGTTTTGGCTCTGTGACTGAAGTGGCTACTAATGCGGGTTATAGTCCAAGTAATGACTTAACACTTGATCAGCGTATTAGTTCACTGGTAGCTACGTTTTTATCTTTGCTTGGTGTTATTTTTATGGTTTTAATGATCTACGGTGGATATAATTGGATGACTGCGGCCGGCGATGAAGCGAAGATTGATAAAGCAAAAGATACGATTCGCGCCGCGATTATTGGATTGATTATTGTAATTGCGGCTTACGGAATCAGCGTCTTTGTTATTAGTAGAATTTGGGGAGCCGGATCTGCCCTTCCTCCTCAGAATAATCAACCATAGTATGAAACTATATAAATGGTTAATCACTTTAAGTTTGGCCACAGCGTTGATTGCTCCGACTGTCTGGTCCCAAGGCGCAAATAACGCCGTTGTTCAGCAACAGTCTCCTTTGCTCGATAGATTAAAAAATGTCGGTACTGACGCCGGTTATGTAGATAACGGCGAGGGCGGTATGTTGTTGATTGTTGGTTATGTTATTAATGCTTTACTTGGATTGCTCGGAGCGATTTTTATTATTCTAATGTTGCTTGCGGGTTATAATTGGATGACCGCCAATGGTGACGAGGCAAAGATTGATAAAGCAAAAGATACGATTCGCGCATCAATTATCGGTTTAATTATTATTGTCGGAGCTTTTGCGATTTGGAAATTTATCGCCGGATACTTAATAACAGGTATCCCAACGGATTCCGGCGGAGGATAAATATTATATGAACAAACTTTTTATAAAAAAAATATTCTATACTTTGGCTAGTGCATTTATTGTGCTTACAGCACAGCAGGCGCATGGTGCTGGTTTGTTACAGCAAAATATTGCTGCAGAAATAACAAACAATACTGGTGTGGTACAAACGCAAGCTGGGTATTCTGATACCGTTACGGTTGGTACAGTTGTCGGAACAATCATCAAAGCCTTTTTGGGATTGCTTGGAATTATTTTTGTGATATTGATGATCATCGCCGGATTTAATTGGATGACAGCTGGGGGCGATGAAGATAAAATTAACAAAGCGAAAGATACGATTCGCGCCGCGGTTATCGGCTTAATAATTGTTGTCGCAGCTTACGCCATTACTTACTTTGTCTTTGCTAATTTACCGAATGCGGGAGACGGTAGCTCTGGCGGTTAATATTTTAGATATTAAAAAAGGCTTACACGTTGTGTAAGCCTTTTTTATAAAAGAACAAATTTGTTTATTTTTGGTTAGCATCTTGTCCAAGGCGATGCTTGCTGCTGCCTTGTCCAGAACGGCCTCCGGATTGTCCCCAGTTGCCGGTACCTCCAAACTTATCCCAGTAACAAGGGATGCCTTTGTAGTTGCCTAATACACCAGTAACTTCAAATTCTACAATTAAGGGTTTAACCGAGGGATTGTGAGATTTGAGAATTGCGGTATGTTGACCAGCAATGAGATATGCCTTGGCACGATAATTAAGACCAGATTGATTTTTATCCAGCGTAGTCCTAACTTCTCTAAGCCAAGCATTTTCCGGATCGCAGGGATCGACATAACCAGCATAAATCTCAATTGTTAGTGAATATTGAGTGTCTGGATTGTCCATTACACCGAGATATTCGGAGTCTTCATTGATGAGAGGTAACTTGCTATACTCAATTGTTGGAGCAGGCGCTGAATATTCTTCAGAGCTCTGATTTTCTCCTTCAAGAACTTTACGCAACTTGTTCCGGCGAATTGTCACCAGATCAGTTTGCATATACCACACAAAAGCAGTTTTTCCAGTATAGGTTCCGGAATAACTGTTTCCGTTTTTCCAATCCTCTGGTGTTTCATATTTGGGTTCCGATGAACTGCAGGCAGAAACAAGTATTGCAAATACAAAAAGTGTGAGAAACATGAAAATCAATTTGGTTTTCATTATAATACTCCTTCTTTATTGGTTATTTTAATTTACTTTCTTTTTCTATATTATTAGGATTATATCATATAACGGCATTTTTGTCAATAATAGGGAATTTTCCCCAATATTGACGAAAAAACAGGCATATAGTAGTATGAAGATACTGAAGCTAGTACATTGATACTAGCTTATTTTATTGGAAAATATAGCCTATGAGTGAAATAACAAACGCTATTAAGCAGATTTGTGAGGAAAAAGGTCTTTCGTACGAGGCCGTTATCACTACAATCGAATCTGCTTTAGCCGCCGCGTACCGCAAGGATTACGGCGAAAAAAATCAAAATATTAAGGTTGAGTACGACCCGGAAACCAACGCGACCAAAGTCTATGATACAAAGATTGTGGTTGAAGATATTCCGGAAGAAGAATTGGCCGCTATGCAAGCCGAATTGGAAGGTGGCGAGCCGGTCATTGTTGAACCAAGCGTCGATGGCGAGGAGAAAAAACGTTTTAACCCTAAAACGGAAATTCAAATCTCTGATGCAAAAAAAATTAAAAAGTCATACAAGCTTGAAGATGAAGTTCGCACCGAACTAGAAACTCACGAAGCGTACGGACGTATGGCAGCACAAACCGCCAAGCAAGTTATTATTCAGCGTTTGCGTGAAGCGGAACGTGATATGATTTACGGTGAATTCAAGGACAAGCAGAATGAAGTCATCACCGGATTTGTGCAACGACGTGAGGGACGTTTGGTTTTGGTTGATCTTGGAAAAGCTACCGGTATTATTCCTCCGGACGAGCAAGTACGCTCCGAGCGTTATCTCCCGGGTGAACGTATGAAATTTTTTGTTAAAGAAGTTAACCTAACACCTAAGGGACCGGAAATTGTTTTGTCCCGTACTTCAGATGAAATTTTGAAAAAAGTTTTCTATTTGGAAATTCCGGAAATCTCAAATGGTTTGGTTGAAATAAAATCAGTAGCGCGTGAAGCTGGCAATCGTTCGAAAGTTGCTGTCTTTGCCGAGAACGATAACATTGATCCGATTGGATCTTGTGTTGGTCAACGCGGTGCTCGTATCCAAACTATTATCAGAGAATTGGGCGGAGAAAAAATCGACATCATTGAATTTTCTGAAGACCCTGAAACATTTATTGCTAACGCTTTGGCTCCGGCAAAAGTTGAACAAGTGAAATTAGTTGCCGAACAACATCAAGCGTATATTACTGTTAAAGATGACCAACTTTCTTTGGCAATTGGTAAAGACGGACAGAACGTTCGTTTGGCCGCTCACCTTACGGGCTGGAATATTGATATTGCCGGTGATGGATCTGGTCCTGCTCAGAAGACAGAAACAGAAGAGACTGAAGAAACCCCAGCTGAAGAAAGTAGTGAAGAAACAAAACCCGAGGAAGCTTCCGAGGAAGTGACTGAGGAAACTAATGAAACCAACTAATTATTAATAATTGTATGAATCTCTCGTTATACATCATTTTTGGCAGCGCCGCTTTGGCGATTGTCTATGGATTATTTTATATCCAATCAATTTTAAAAATGCCTGAAGGTAATGAACGCATGCGTCAGATTGCCGCAGCTATTCAAGAAGGCGCTAAAGCTTATTTGAATCGCCAGTATCGCACAGTCGCCATGGTGGCTGTTGTGTTGTTCTTGATTCTCGGCTTTATTCCAGCTTTAGGTTGGATGACCGCTGTCGCCTTTCTAGTCGGTGCAGCATTGTCTGCGATTGCGGGTTATATTGGTATGAATATTTCGGTGCGCGCCAATGTTCGCACAGCTGAAGCTGCTCGACATGGTATTGCCAGAGCTTTGGGTGTCGCGGCTCGCGGCGGCAGCGTTACCGGTATGTTGGTCGTTGGATTGGCCTTACTCGGTACTGCAGGATTTTATTTGTTGACTCATGACTTACACGCCTTAATCGGACTTGGTTTTGGTGGATCATTAATTTCAGTCTTTGCTCGTCTGGGCGGAGGTATCTTTACCAAAGCTGCGGACGTCGGCGCCGATCTTGTTGGTAAAGTTGAAGCAGGTATTCCAGAAGACGATCCTCGCAATCCGGCGGTTATTGCGGACAACGTCGGTGACAACGTCGGCGACTGCGCTGGTATGGCGGCTGATTTGTTTGAAACATATGTTGTTACATTAATCGCGGCTATTATTCTCGCCCGTCTTGTTTTCCCGGGTTTTGAAAATGCGATTATCTATCCGCTTGTGTTAGGTGGCGCTTCAATCATTACTTCAATCATTGGAACTTACTTTATCAGATTAGGTAAAAGCAAAAACATCATGGCAGCTTTGTACAAAGGTTTGATCAGCGCCGGAGTTTTGGCAGCAATCGCTTTTTATCCGATTACTAACTGGCTCATGGTAAACAATGGAAAATTCACTACACTTAATTTGTATCTTGCAACCTTGATTGGTTTAGCGGTAACTGCAGCCATGGTAGTTATTACTGAATACTATACCTCGACCCAATATAAACCAGTTAAAGATATTGCTGAGGCTTCAACCACTGGACACGGTACAAATATTATTACCGGTTTGGCAGTATCAATGAAATCAACCGTACTTCCAATTTTAGTAATTGTTATTGCAACTTTGGCTGCATTTTATTTCGCCGGTATTTACGGTATTGCTTTGGCGGCCGTTGCCATGTTATCAATGGCCGGTATTATCGTAACGATTGATGCCTATGGTCCGATTACTGATAACGCCGGAGGTATTGCGGAAATGGCTGAGATGGAAGAAGGCGTACGCGCCGTGACTGATCCGCTTGATGCAGTTGGAAATACCACTAAAGCAGTTACTAAGGGCTATGCCATTGGTTCCGCAGCGTTAGCTGCTCTTGTATTGTTTGCAGACTTTACACACAGCGCGGGCTCTTCATTCACATTCCAAATTAGTAATCCGTATGTATTGGCCGGTTTGTTTATCGGCGGTATGTTGCCGTATTGGTTCGCAGCTTTGTCGATGCAAGCAGTTAGTCGTGCGGCTGGCAGCGTTGTTGAAGATGTACGCGCTCAGTTTAAAGAAAAACCAGGTATTATGTCCGGTACTGAAAAACCTGATTATGGACGCACTGTAGATATTGTTACTAAAGCGGCTATCAGCCGAATGATTACTCCGGCTTTGATTCCAGTTTTAGCTCCGATTATTGTCGGCTTTAGTTTGGGAGTTGAAGCTTTGGGCGGTTTGCTCATCGGTTCAATTGTTACCGGAATCTTCGTAGCGATTTCAATGACTTCGGGTGGAGGCGCTTGGGACAATGCCAAAAAGTATATTGAAAATGGTTTTTTTGGTGGCAAGGGTTCAGATGCTCACAAAGCAGCTGTGACTGGTGATACTGTCGGCGATCCGTATAAGGATACTGCAGGACCAGCTATTAACCCAATGATTAAGATTGTAAATATTATCGCGCTTTTGATTGTCGCGTTATTGATTTAATTACATGACTGTTACACGAAACGACATTGCAGCATCACGCGTAGAACTTATCGTCACAGTTAGTGCCGATGAGATGCGCGCGTTTGCCGAAAAAGCTGCGGCGCGATTGTCAGAACAAACTACGATTGAAGGTTTTAGACCGGGTAAAGCTCCTTTTGAGATGGTAAAGAAGAAAGTCGGTGATATGGCGATTCTTGATGAAGCGTCACGCATTGCCGTATCTAAAACTATTGATCAAGCCTTAAAAGAAAAAGTTACTGAAGACTGGGTCGGACAACCGGAAATAACGATTATTAAAATTGCGCCGGATAATGATTTTGAATATAAAATCATGTTGACGCTTTTGCCTTCGACAACGCTTGGTTCATATAAAGAATTTGGTTTTACTAAAGAAATAGCGGAAGTGACCGAGGAAGATATTGCTAAAGTAATTAATCATTTGCGCGAAACCAGAGTTGTTGAAAGTGCTGCCGAACGCGAGTCAGCGGACGGTGACAAAATGATTTTGGATATCAACATGTCACTTGATAATGTTCCGCTTGAAAACGGCCAAGGCAAAGACCTCGCGTTGGTTTTAGGCAAAGAATATGTTGTGCCGGGCTTTGATGAAAAAGTAACAGGCATGAAAAAGGATGATGAACGCAGTTTTGAGTTGATGTATCCGGCCGATTATCATCAAAAGCAACTTGCCGGAAAAAAAGTTTCTTTTAAAGTAAAAGCTAAAGAAGTATTTGCGCGCAGCTTACCGGAACTGGACGAAGGTTTTGCGGCTGGCTTTGGTTTAAAAGATATTGATGAATTGAAAAAAAATATTAAACAATCACTTGAGCATGAAAAAAAGCATGAAGCTGATTTCAAACTTGAGGGCCGTATTTTAGAAAAGATTGTTGCCAACGCGCAGTTTGGAGAAATTTCTGATATGCTTGTTTCTAACGAAGTTAGCACAATGTTAGCTGAGCTTGAACAAAACGTACAGAATTCCGGAGGCGTGTTTGCCGATTATCTTTCAAGTATTAATAAAAGTTCTGAACAATTGGGAGAAGAATTTAAACCCCAAGCATTGCAGCGAGTGAAAACCAGTTTAGTGTTACGCGCGATCGTCGCCGCGGAAAATATTTCAGTTAACGAAGAAGAAATAAAAAAAGAAATTGAAGCGTTAAAGAAAAGATATGGGCATGATCCAAAGGCGATTGAAACTATTGAGTCAGCCGCCTATCGTCGTCATATCGAATCCATGCTTTTGAATCGCGCAGCTATCACTAAGTTGATAAGCTGGAACTCCTAAATGTATGAGCGTTCTTGCCCTAAACAAACGGGCAGCTTACGATTACGAATTTCTTGAAAAATATAGCGCCGGCGTTGTCTTAAGCGGCCAAGAAACTAAAGCTGCCAAGAGCGGCCAAGCCAATCTCAAAGGGGCTTTTGTTGTGTTTCGCGGACGTGGTGGTGTACGTCCTGAGGCCTATTTGATTAACGCCTATATCGGTCAATATCGCTATGCTGGCAAGAAAGAAGGCTATGATCCGGAGCGGCCGCGCAAGCTCTTGCTGAAACGCCGAGAAATAGCTTATTTAACAGGAAAACAGCAGGAAAAAGGCTTGACATTAGTCCCAACCCGACTGTATACTGACAGAAGTCTTGTGAAACTAGAATTCGCTGTAGCTCGCGGAAAAAAGCGCTTTGACAAGCGTCAAAGCATTAAAGAACGGGAGCTTAAACGAAGTCTAGGAGCCATACAAAAAAGCGGTTCTCGCAAGCTGAGTTCTTAAGAAGAAAATCCTCGGGGATGCCAGGATTTGATAATAATATTTGTTTCCAGTGTTCAGGTCGTGCTGATTGACACGCTAAACCGATCACAACAACAGTTGAAAATACTGTAAACGCTAAGCTTGCCTTCTCATGGAAGGTTCCTAGCTTAGTGACCGTTGCCGCCTAAGGGCCGTAACCATCCGCCCATTGCAGTCTGCGCGATGGATTACGGGTGTCATACTGCAGACTCGGATTTCGATTCCGTTTGAAGTCGATATCTTAAACCATTCAAACTAGTTTGCGCTTTTTTTGTTTAGTCTTGAGAGCGCGAGCGAAAACTGAGACTAAGCTAGATCTGTACAAACACTGTTAACTGATTATTAGACAGGGGTTCGACTCCCCTCATCTCCACCAGGATAATCTCCTGCTACTCGTTTGCCGAAGTGGCGGAATTGGTAGACGCGGCGGACTTAAAATCCGCTTGTAGTAAAATGCAGTGAGGGTTCGATTCCCTCCTTCGGCACCAGCCTTCGCATAAGCTTCGGCTGGCAAGCAAGTTAGTTTTAAATTTATAGAGTTGCCTACATGGCGGGCCTGCCCGCCGAAGCCGTTAGGCGTAGGCGGGTATCGTATAATGGCTATTACATTACCTTGCCATGGTAGAGATACGGGTTCGATTCCCGTTACCCGCTCCACATTTAAATTAATTTTTTTTCATGCGTCGAACGCATCGCAAACCAAAACATCAAGAGCCGTCAAAAGCTTTCCGCATCAATCGGGCGATTCATGCCCCGCTTGTCATGCTTATTGATGAAGAAGGTAACTTTCATGCAGATACTCCCATTGAAGAAGCTTTGGCCCAAGCTGAAGAGGCGGGCTTTGATTTGATTGAAGTTAATCCAACGTCAGTTCCTCCGATCGTACGCATTGCAGATTACGGACAATTTAAATATGAACGTGATAAGAAAGTTCAAAAACAGCGCGCGCATTTAAAAAAATCAGAAATTAAAGGTTTGCGCTTGTCTATTCGTATTGGCGAGCATGATTTTTCCGTGCGTAAGGAACAGGCCAAGAAGTTTTTGTCCAAAGGTGACAAATTGCGCTTGGAACTTCAGTTGCGTGGTCGCGAACGTCAGCACCCTGAGCTAGCTCGTCAAATGGTTGATAAGTTCATCGCTGCCCTTAAAGAAGATCCTGAGCTGTCGATTATTGTTGAGGAAGGCTTGACATCCCAGGGTGGAAAGTTTACTATGGTAGTTACTAATAAAAAACCCTAGTTTTTATCTAATATAATTGAAATTCTGAGTTATGCCCAAGATCAAAACACACCAGGCTACGGTCAAGAGATTTACCAAAACTAAGACCAACAAGCTACGCCGTCGTAAAGCCGGTCAGGGCCATTTTAATTCCCGCGAGTCGGGCAATACGGTCCGCAATAAACGTCGCGATATCTCAGCGCACAAAGCCGATGCCAAGAACATTGCGAGTTTCATGCCCTATAATTAAACATATACTCCCGATATGCCTAGAGTTAAACGAGGTACAACCCATGTAAAGAAGCGCCGCAAGCTTTTGGCTAAAACCAAAGGTTATAAATGGGGTCGCAAAAAATTAATTAAGCAGGCCAAGACTGCGGTTTTGAAAGCCGGCGTACACGCCTATACTGACCGTCGTCGTAAGAAGCGCACCAACCGTGCGTTGTGGCAGATTAAGATCAGTGCCTTTGTAAAGGAACATGATTTGTCTTATTCAAAATTCATCGGATTGCTTAAAAAAGCCAACGTAGAAGTTGATCGAAAGATTTTAGCTGATTTGGCTGTTAATCACCCGGCTGCTTTTGAAAGTATCTTAAAGAAAGTGAGTAAATAAGTATGAATCCATTTATCATCCAAATCGCCATCATGGCCGTCGCTGTAGTTCTCATTACTGTAATTTTGTTACAGAATCGTGGCACCGGACTTTCAGGAATCTTTGGCGGATCGAGCGCAGTTTTCCAGACAAAGCGTGGCGTTGAAAAAATTCTTTTCATCACAACGATTGTCCTGGCAATTTTGTTCTTCGGTTTGTCGGTCCTTCGCTTATTTGTTTGATAAACTTTGTTTCTTAAGACCATGCATATGAACAAAGCAACCTTGATAGAAAAAATTTCCGCCGGCATCGGCGTGAACCGCAAGAACGTTGAAGATGTTATTGATAAGATGGTTGATTTGATTATCAGCGAGTTAAAAAGTGGCGGCAAGGTAAGTCTAGTAGGTTTCGGAACCTTTGAATCACGCATCCGTCATACACGCGGTGGAGTTAATCCTCAAAAGCCAAATGAACGAATACAGATTCCGGAAGTGAAAGTCGCAAAATTTAAAACTGGTAAAACCCTCAAAGACGCGTTAAAAGGAAAATAAATTACATAGCAGAAAAGGAGCCTTGCGGGGCTCCTTTTTGTTTATTAAGCTTAGCTTAGTAATTTGTTTAATTCACTCTTGATTGTTGTTTCAATAAGATTTTGATATGAAACAATGCTTTGTGAAATGTTTGTGCTGTATACTTGCACAAAATTATCCTGTACTACTAAGCCGCCAGCCATTTCTCCTTTGATTGGGATGCCAAATATACTGAAGGAAATTGAAATAGTGAATATTCCCTGAGCACCGCCCCATTTTTCCTCAAAGTTAGTGATTTTACTGGCGTGTTGGGTTTTAAGTGTTTCCAATAATCTTTTTGCTCGTTCAAGAGCTTCTTCTGAGTTGAGCTTATGATATGAAGCAATATTAATCTGGTTCAATGTTTTTTCTCCGCGTTTATTTTTAAAAGAAAGTTTAAATAATGTATCATAAGAACTGTTATAAGTCAATAATGTACAATATAAAATAAAAAACAAAAACCTTCCTATTGAGGGAAGGTTTTCATGTTAATTAACCAATTCTGACATAAGAGTTGGAGCGAACAATATTGCAATCTTTGCGACACCGAAGTTTGATAGCCCCCAAAAATCACCAGCTATAAACAACTCATCAGATTTCTCGATTTGATCGCGACTCATTCGTTGTAAGTCGTTGATATACAGTGGACCTTCGCAGAAACCCTCTAATTCTAATTCCGGATACCATTCAAGCAGCGTGACACCAAACTTAAATGTTTCATGATCACAATGATAAATGAGTATGCGTTTTATAATGTTACTGTAATCTGGCTCCTCTGGATCAGATATTTCAATAACATTAACAATATCGCACTTATCCGGCTCAATAAAAAAGAACGCTAAATCAAAAAGACTTTGATTTGATTTGCATATAATCATGTACGCCCCCTACTCTTTTTTAAGAACAAATTGTATTAATTTAATTGTAGCTTATTTTGAATAAATGCTCTACTCCTGAATCATAATGTGCACCCAGCAGGGATCGAACCTGCGACCATTCGCTTAAGAGGCGACTGCTCTACCGCTGAGCTATGGGTGCATATTGTAAACATTAACTTATTCGAACATGAAACTATATCCTTCGCTTAAGAGTCCGTCTGGGACGGATTTACCGCTGAGCTATGGGTGCTTAATTATAAAATTTTGTTAAAACAAGTGGCTGGGGAGAGGCTCGAACTCTCGACCTTAGCGTTATGAGTGCTACGCTCTAACCAACTGAGCTACCCAGCCATAATATTATCGGTGCACTCGGGGGGATTCGAACCCTCAACCCCTTGGTCCGAAGCCAAGTGCTCTATCCGTTGAGCTACGAGTGCTCATAAGGCGTTAGTCTAACGCCCAATGAAGCAAATCATAACTTTTTATTAAGAAAAAATCAAGTCCCGAAGCGGGGGTCAACCCCTTGCGGAAAGTCTTTTTCTTCTGTATAATAAGGAAGATTTATTTTATGCCTAAACCCTCTCATTCCAGTTCATCTAAACACCGCACTGATTGTATCAGGATTCAAGGCGCCCGCGTGCATAATTTGAAAAATATTGATGTCGATATACCTCGCGACAAACTTGTGGTCATTACAGGCTTGTCCGGATCAGGAAAATCGTCGCTAGCTTTTGATACTATTTATGCCGAAGGGCAACGCCGCTACGTTGAATCTCTTTCAGCTTATGCACGTCAGTTTGTTGGTTTGATTGATAAACCTGATGTTGATTTAATTGAAGGTTTGTCACCGGCAATTTCTATTGATCAAAAATCAACCTCGCATAATCCCCGTTCAACCGTTGGCACGGTAACGGAAATTTATGATTATTTGCGCTTACTCTTTGCGCGTATTGGTGTCCCCTATTGTCCGAACTGCGATTTAAAAGTAAAACCGTATTCACTCGATGAAATTATTCATCAAATTCTTGAACAATGCTCTAAAGAAGATATTATTTTGTTGGCGCCGATTATTCGCGATAAAAAAGGAGAACATAAATCAGTTATTGGCAGTATAAAGCGTGCGGGTTTTAGTCGCGTACGTTTTGATAATACAATTTATACCTTGGAAGAGTTTGAAGATTTAAGTGTTGATAAACAAAAGAAACATAATTTAGAAATTGTGGTTGATCGCGTTACGGTCAGTGCTGACAAGGAAGATATTGCACGTTTAACTGAAGGCGTAGAACGCGCTTTGGATTTAGGCGAAGGAATTATGTATGTCTGGCAAAGCGCTAAAGAAACGTTGAAAATATTTTCTCGTCTCTTGGCTTGCCCGAATTGCGGTTTAACTATCATGGAACCGGAACCTCATCACTTTTCTTTTAATTCACCGCATGGCGCTTGTCCTGATTGTTCGGGTCTTGGAACAAAATTGGAAGTTGATCCTGAGTTGGTATTTAATGAGAAACTGACTATCGCTCAAGGCGGTATTAAGCCCTGGGTTCATAACAACGTTAATGGACAGATGTGGCTCTCAAAACAGCTCGGAGAGGCTGCTCAGGACTATGGTTTTGATCTAAACACTCCTTTGTCAGCCTTGAACCAGAAGCAGCGCACATTGATTTTCTATGGTGCTAAGGCCAGCGACAGCCATGAGTTTGAAGGCATTATTCCGAACTTGATGCGACGCTATGAACAGACTGAGTCGGATTATGTGCGCAAAGAAATTGAGAGCTTTATGCGTGTCTTAGTTTGCCCTTCCTGCAGCGGCAAGCGTCTTAAGCCGGAAAGTTTGGCGGTAAAGATTGCCAGTCTTTCGATTCATGAAGTAACGGTTAAATCAATTGAAGAAGCGCGTGATTTCTTTGTCAGCCTTGAAGAAAATAAAAGTTTTTCGGCTCGCGATAAGAAAATTTCAGCTCAGATATTAAAAGAGATTAAATTGCGTCTTAATTTTTTACTTAACGTTGGTTTGGATTATTTAACTTTGTCACGTTCGGCGAATTCTTTGTCGGGCGGTGAAGCGCAGCGTATTAGACTTGCAACACAGATTGGTTCGGCCTTGATGGGTGTTCTCTATATTTTAGATGAACCGTCGATTGGTTTACATCAAAGAGATAACGACAAATTAATCGACACCTTAAAAGATTTAAGAGATCTAGGTAATACCGTTATTGTTGTTGAACATGACGCTGCGACTATGGAAGCATCTGATTATATTATTGATATCGGACCGGGAGCGGGCGAACACGGCGGTACCGTAGTTGCTGCGGGAACGCCGGCAGAAATAAAAAAGAATGCAAAGTCCTTAACCGGACAATATTTGGCTGGCAAAAAATCAATACCAGTGCCGCAAAATTATCGAGCCGGTAACGGACAATCAATTAAAATAGTAAACGCTTCTGAACACAATTTAAAAAATGTCACCGTTGATTTTCCTTTGGGAAAACTTATTGCTATTACCGGAGTTTCCGGATCCGGTAAATCAACTTTGATTACGGATATTTTGGCAACAGCTTTAAATCACAAATTTTATCGCGCCAAAGAATTGCCGGGCAAGCACGATAGAATCGAAGGTTTAGAAAATCTTGATAAAGTAATTGATATTGACCAATCTCCTATCGGACGAACTCCTCGTTCAAACCCTGCAACCTACACCGGACTCTTTACTCCGATCAGAGATTTGTTTGCGGCTCTTCCTGAAGCAAAGTTGCGCGGTTATCAACCGGGACGCTTTTCTTTTAACGTTGTTGGGGGACGCTGCGAAACTTGTTCCGGAGACGGTATTATCAAGATTGAAATGCAGTTTTTGCCTGATGTGTACGTTGAGTGCGATGTCTGTCATGGACACCGCTACCAAAGAGAAGTCCTAGAGGTACACTATAACGGCAAAAATATTTCTGATGTCTTAGAGATGACAGTTGAAGAAGCCATGGTATTTTTCAAACATATTCCGGCCGTTCATCAAAAGCTTGCGACTTTATTTGAAGTTGGACTTGGTTATATTAAATTAGGACAATCAGCAACAACACTTTCCGGAGGAGAAGCGCAGCGTATTAAATTGGCGACCGAGTTATCACGTCGTCCGACCGGTCAGACTTTGTATATTTTAGATGAACCGACGACTGGTTTACACTTTGAAGATATTCGTCGTTTACTGACAATTCTTCAGCGCTTAGTAGATCGCGGAAATACGGTTATTATTATCGAGCACAACTTAGACGTTATTAAATCAGTAGACTGGATTATCGACTTAGGCCCGGAAGGCGGACATAAGGGCGGAGAGATAATTGCGTCGGGAACGCCGAAGGAAGTAGCTAAGAATAAAAAGAGTTATACGGGAAAGTATTTGGCGCCGCTACTTTAAAAATTAGTGAAAATAAAAACAGCCGTCAGGCTGTTTTTATATTGACAAAGTATTAATTTTATGATAATTTCCAGTTACCTCCAAAACCGAACGGGAGGGTATAAATATAGGAGTAGGAAAGAAACAGGAGTACATTAACAATGATACAGTTAGTAAAAAAGATAGCCTCTTCACAAGAAGAGCCTGTTAAGAAATTTCAACTTGAAAACAAGGTTGAAAAAGTTTCGAATATCGCCGGTGTTAAACTACAAGGCGGAGTTCCGGCTTCAAAATATAAAGAAGTCTTCACTAATCTTTATCAATTCAAGGATGTATGGAGAAAATACAAAGAAGATAGTAATAAAGCCGTTATCGAGAAAAATTTCGCATTGTCGATTTTTGAAAAGCTCGGTGGATATTTCTTGTGGCGCCATATATCATCTGATAGTAGCGTGGGTCTTCGTAGAAAAGAAAGCTATGAAAAATACCGTAGCTACTCCTGGGGACTTCGTGCGCTATATGGGCTTGTAGCATTGTCACTTTCAGCGCTTATTTGTGTATTTTTTGCTATAGGAATGAGATCAGCTCAGATGCCTTCTTTTGTATGGCAGATACCTATTGGTGTTTATATGTTATGGATGATTGGAGTTCTACTGTACTATCAATTTAGCTATAAAAAAAGACGGCAACAATGGGTTGAAATCACCAATGGAAGTCCAATACTTTTATTTGATGAAACATTCTATAGCGTTGGCGGAAGTGATATTAAGGTTGATATCTTAATACAGAATGAAAATCAAAAGATTCAAGACTGGTATTTTAAAGTTTTACAGGAAATGTTTGTGGACGCAAAAGATACAGGAACCCCCGGCTGGCTTTGGGCTTGGTATGGGCTTAAATCAAATCCTCCATTTTCTTTCGATATAAAAAGTGGCGAGGCTACTATTAAAAACCCAAAGGAGAATCTTGTATTGCTTCCTTTTGTTGAAACTAATTCGGCATTTATTTTTTATCTGCCAAATAAAACAGACGATCCGGAAGTATATAATGCTTTTCTCGATATGATGCAGAATGATGAAGAGATTATCGGAAGAACTTTAGAAAAAGGCGAAACATTGTTCTTTAATTTTACACCTGCCAAAAGGTAAAAGTAAGCACTTTTTTAAAAAAAGGACGTAACTTCGGTTACGTCCTTTTAAATTATTTCATCCGTCCTCACTAATTCCGGCGCCGGTCGACTTGTATCCCAAACCGCGAATGTTGAGGGATTACGCCAGCCGCCTAAAGATCCGGGATTCACTATCATCGTTTCTTCTTTTTGTTCAATCCAGGGAATATGCGTATGGCCATGAAAAATAATATAAGGCTTTTCTTCTAATAACTTTGCAATTTTAAAAGGCTCATGGCACAAACCAATCTTTCTAGAATCTAATTCTATAATTTCCGCTTCGCCTAAGTTTATAATATTTTCCGGAATCTCTTCATCATAAAAAGTATCTGCGTTTCCTCTGACTAAATACATTTTTCCGGAAAAAGATTTCGAAATTTGAGTGAGTGTTTCTAAATTGGCAATATCACCGCACATCAATAAAACATCTGAATTATTATTTTTTAAAAAAATATCTAGATAAACTAGATTGTCATGTAAGTCTGAGATAACTGCTATTTTCATATTAGCCTGCTACGCGGAAGACTTCATCGATCGTTGTTTCACCGTTCATCGCTTTTAATATTCCGTCATGCATCATCAACATCGAACCTTGTTCAATGGCCAAGTTTTCAATTTCTAATTCTGTTACCGCTGCAGACTGGATTAACTTTTGCATTTCAGGCGTCATCGAAATCGCTTCATAAATACCGACGCGTCCTTTGTAGCCGAGCTTACCACACTTTTCGCAACCAACCGGTTTATAAAAGTTATGTTCGGTTGGAATTTTAATTTTTGGATTCTTTGAAATACGTGCGAGCATTTCATCCACCTTTTGCTTCATCGCCGCGTCCAGTTCAGTCTTAACTTTACAGAAAGGACAGAGTTTTCTAACCAAACGTTGCCCGATCGAACATTCAATTGAACTTGATAATAATGGTTTATCAACGCCGAGTCCGACAAAGCGAGAAATTGCTCCAGCAGCAGAATTGGCGTGAATGGTTGATAATACCAAGTGACCGGTTAAGGCCGCTTCAATCGCGACTTTAGCGGTTTCATCATCGCGGATTTCACCAACCATGATAATGTTTGGATTTTGACGCATCAAACTACGAAGTGCTGCGGCAAAGGTGTAGCCTTCTTCGGTATTAACCTGAGTTTGGATAATGCCTTCCAAATTATATTCAATCGGATCTTCAATTGTAATAATCTTAACACTTGGATTATTGAGCTTATTGAGCAAGCCGTACAAGGTTGTAGTTTTACCCGAACCAGTCGGACCAGTTGTCAGAATAACACCCTTAGTTTTCTTAATTGATTCGTTGATAGTATCGAGTGAAACTGAGCTGATACCAAGTTTTTCCATTTCCAAGGTTTTGGCTTGTGAGCTTAATAAGCGGATAACGGCTGTTTCGCCGTAGCCACCGATGATAATAGAAATACGGCAATCGATTTTACTTTTCGGTTCATAAATAGTGAAACGCCCGTCGTAGGTTGGTTTTTTAATGTTAGCGGCAAAGCCGGCAGTATTTTTTATTTCTGAAAGTAACGGGATATAGTGTTCGCGTCCAAGTTTAGCAACGTCGTGTAAAATTCCGTCAACACGATAACGAATCGTAACGCCTTCTTCTGTCGGGTCGATGTGAACGTCGCCGGCTTCAGCAACGAGCGCTCCAGCCATGACAATATTAATAATTTCATTGGTGTGATGCTTTTCAAGCAAGGGACCGTTATCTTGCCCAATTGCTTTGGTAACCTCGAGACCCAAGGTCATATCAGCTTCGGTTAGTTTAAGTCCGCGTCCGATAGTTTTTGAAACAACAATATCATAGAGCTTATCAATGTAATCCATTTTACCTGCTGCCTCATAGACTTCTTCCAATGAAGTAATGCCTTGCAAAACTTTAAGCACGCCGTCTTGCAGCATTGTTACCATTCCGTTTTCAATCGCTTGTTCTAATATTTTAAAAGCCGGAGCATTTGATGCGGTCAACTCTTTAATATTTGCGTCCATGGTCAAAATTTCATAAATACCGATTCTGCCTTTATAACCCAAATTGTTACAGGCCGGGCAACCAACAGCTTTATAAATTTCCGGAAGTTCTTTCGGAACATCAACGTTAGCGTGCGGACTAATAACCGCAAGAATTTTTTTAATTTTTTCTTCTTCCTCTGTGCTGACTTCGCGCTTTGCTTTGCATTTCGTGCAAAGTTTCCTAACTAATCGTTGCCCAACAATGCCGTTTAAAGCCGGTGACAATAAATACGGCTGAATGCCTAAGTCCAAGAGACGAGGAATAACACCTGCGGCGTCGTTCGTGTGCAGAGTAGATAAGACTAAGTGTCCGGTTAAGGCTGCGCGTACAGCAATTTCTGCAGTTTCTAAATCGCGTGTTTCTCCAACCATGACAATGTCAGGATCTTGACGCAAAACTGAACGAAGTCCTGAAGAAAAGTTGTAACCTTTGGTTTCATCCACCTGGCTTTGGTTAATGCCGGGCAGTTGATATTCAATCGGATCTTCCAGGGTAATAATTTTTGTTCCCGGTTTATTTAAACGATTAAGCATCGCGTATAAGGTCGTAGTTTTACCTGATCCGGTCGGACCGGTTACAAGAACCAGGCCGTTTGGTTTATCAACTTCTTCAGCTAAACGTTCATATTCATGTTTAATTAAGCCTAATTCTTCGAAGCTCAAGGAGATTGAACTTGAATGCAATAAACGCATAACAACGCTTTCGCCAAAAGCTGTTGGCAAAAACGATGAACGAACAGCAACTTTCTCATCAGTTGTATTAATATCAAATCGTCCGTCCTGCGGTTTGTTTTCAACGTTGATTTTTACTTTAGACAATATTTTTAAACGCGAGATTATACGTTTCCATTTGTCATTGTTAATAACAGCCGCTTCTTGCAATACTCCGTCAACGCGCAAGCGGATAATAACACCTTTTTCTTCGGCTTCGACGTGAATGTCAGATGAACCGATTTTTAAAGCCGTGGCAATAAGTAAAACAAGCATGTCACTCATGTTAACTGTATTTATCTTGTCGGCCAGACTTTTATAGTTATCGATTTCTTGTTTAAATTTTTCAAGTTGCGCAGCATTGATTTCAACTGAGGCTGGTGCCGGTTTAACTTTTGGTAAACTCTTATAGAGCCAAAGTGCATGATCCATGCTGTGTGATGAAACAAGATAGATTTCTCCGTTATCTATAAATAATTTATTCTCAAGCTCTGTTAACTTAGCTTGTGCAGCAGGTGATTTGGGATCAAGCGCCGCGAGTCTTAGATGTTTGCCGTCAAAATAAAAACAGGCAACGCCTATTGCTCGCGCTTCAGATTCTTCAATCATAGCTAGGGCTTCTTGACTGATAGGAAAGCCCTGCAGGTCGATATATAAGACACCCGCGCTTTGTGCTTTAGTAGCGGTTAAACGTTCAAGATCGTGAAGTTGTATTTCGCGTTGTTTTTTGGCAAATTTTCCTTCAAGCGTATCCTCATCAAGCACTTTATTTTGTCCGCTTGAGCCGATAAGGTCGTTAATGGATTGTATGGCGTCACTCATAATGTAAATTCAAAAAGGCTTGCGTTTGTGCTATTAGTGTACCATGAGAGAAGCTATCCTTCAATTCGCTTTTGCGTTATTTTTATGTTATACTTGCTGTATATTTAGACTTATTGGAGTTTTCCGTTTTTAGCTATGAAAAAGATTTTTAAACTATTGTCTCCTCGTTCAAGTTCGCCCGACGCCCTTATGTTGCAGAACGGAGTCGGTTTAGAACACTCATGGTTTAACCTAGGAGAAGAGGAAGGCCAATTAGCGGTTGACATTTACCAAACCGACGATGCCGTCGTGGTTAAATCAACGATTGCCGGAGCCCGCAGTAAAGATATTGATATTTCTCTGGTGGATGACATGCTCACTATTCGTGGCACTCGTGAATTAGATGAAGATGTTGCCTCTGATTCCTACCTTTTCCGTGAATGTTATTGGGGAAAATTTTCTCGCTCTATTATTATGCCAATTGAAGTTCGGGGTGATAAAGTTGCTGCTTCCTTGCATAACGGAGTTTTGACTGTCATATTACCAAAAGTAAAGAAATCAAAGCACACAACGATTCGCATCAAAGATAATGCTTAGTATGGAAGTCTCAGCCGTCATTAAAGAAATAAAAGACAAGCAACTCCTGCTTGAAACCGAGGCTGGTGAAACATTTACTGTTCCTGCGTCGTTAGTTATCAAGCCTGAACTCGGGCAGACCCTCTATATCAGCTGCTCGCCTGAACCTGGAAAAGCGCCGCGCGAGCTTCTTAATGAAATATTCGGCGACAATGAAGCATAATAATCTACACGCACTTGTTCCCAGCTGGCTGCTTATCGCGGCAGCTGTTTTTGTATCCCTCATATTCTTATCTTTGATTGTTGGCGCTGTGTTTAGAGAAACCTATAAAGAAAAGATTATGCTCGGTGTTATGGTGGGAGAAAAAGATTTGGGAGGAAAAAATCCTGCTGACGCTCGAGCATTAATCGAAGAAGAAATTGAACGTCTTCAAAACGGCGTTCCCGTACATTTTTCCGATCATGTAGCGCAAGTACCGTCTAGCACACTAATTTTAGATCCTGATTTGCCATCTTTAGAAACAGTAACTTTTGATTCTGATGAAACCCTGCGTCGCGCCTGGGCAATTGGACGAAACGGAAATTGGGTTTTTAATACCGTTGATCAGCTTCGTGGAGTGTTTGCTAAACGTTCGATTGATATTGCCCTTAACGCCGACACTGATAATTTAAAAACAAGTTTAGAAAATGACTTTGCTGCGTATATTCATCCAGCACAAAATGCCTCGGTTAGTTTTAAGGATGATACGCCGAGCATTATTCCCGAAACCGAAGGACAAAGTCTTAATTTTGACACAGCTGTAAAGCAAGTTGTTATGCAGCTTCAGAAAGGAAATCTAAAAGATGTCTATCTTGAAGCCAGAAAAGAATATCCCGAACTAAGCGCCATGGAAGCCCAGCAACTACTGGCCTTGATCCCTGAATTTATTGCATTGCCAAAAACTGAATTATGGTATGAAAAAAATAAATGGGTACTAGACACTGATAATGCGAAAGAGTGGCTTGGTTTTGCGAAAGTGCAGGGCAAGGCGAGCTTAGTATTAGACCCTGAAAAAATAAAGATTTTTCTTGAAAAAGAAGTTGTTCCAAAAGTTAACCGAGAAGCTGAAGACGCACGCTTATCTATTGAGGGATCAAAAGTTTCGGTATGGCAAGCAGGACAAGATGGTCTAGAACTTAATATGGAACAAACGGCTGAACGTATCACTCAGTGGCCTGAACAGAAACCTGAAAAAATTGAAATTGTTGTTGATACTGTAGCAAGTGCAGCAACCGACGCGACAGCAGACGAACTTGGTTTAAAAGAAATAATCGGTACAGGATCATCCAAGTTTGCTGGATCCCCCGCCAACCGTCGACATAATATTAAAACCGGAGCCAATGCCTTGCATGGTTTACTTATTAAGCCGGGTGAAGAATTTTCTTTACTGAAAGCCTTGGGCGAGATTGATGGCAGGAACGGTTATTTACAAGAATTGGTTATTAAAGAAGGTAAAACTATTCCTGAGTATGGCGGAGGTTTATGCCAGATTGGTACAACAATGTTTCGAGCAACTTTTAATTCCGGTTTGCCGGTAACACAGCGAAAAAATCATTCGTACCGTGTTGTATATTATGAGCCGGCCGGAACTGACGCAACGATTTACGACCCTGCTCCTGATTATCGTTTCCTTAATGACACGGGACATTATGTTTTGATTCAGGCCCGAATGGGCAAAGATGATTTGTCATTTGATTTTTGGGGAACCAAAGATGAGCGAAAAGTTGAAGTATCTAAACCGGTTATTTATAATATTAAATCTCCACCGCCGACTAAGATTATTGAAACAACTGATTTACCTGAAGGAAAGAAGCGCTGTACAGAAAGCGCTCATGCCGGTGCTGATGCCTATTTCGATTATAAGGTTACCTATGCGAATGGTGAAGTAAAAGAAAAGCGTTTTACATCTCATTACGTCCCTTGGCAGGCAGTTTGTTTAGTTGGTGCCAAAAAAACTCCTGAAGGATCAGTGCCGCCGGCTTCAACGGGTACGGTTACACCGAGCGTTGCGCCATCCGCTCAGTAAATGTTATACTCTTGATATGCGAGTGACAAAATATTTACAAACTTGGTCAAGTTACACTAATACTTACTCTCCTTCATGATAACGAAAGGGAGCGTTTAGCTTATTAAGAAGACGGGCACCCTTTCGGGTGTTTTTTTATTTTTTAAAAACTAAACATATGTTAGCAAACCGCAAGTTATATATTGCTTTGGCAATTTATCTAAGTTCATTAATTGCCTCAAATACTCTGGGTGTTAAGTTAATGCCGTTTTTGTTCGGCACGCATTTATCAGTCGCCGCTTTTTTCTTTCCTTTTGTTTTTCTGACAACCGATGTGATTGCCTATATATATAATCGTGAAACCGCTAAATCATTTGTCTGGGCCGGCTTTATTGCGACAGTATTATTCTTGATATATAATATCGTTTCAAACCTGATGCCTTGGTCGGAAGCCGCGTTTTGGGCCAAAGACAGTTACAATATTATTTTTAGCGTGTCGATCAGGATTTCCATCGCCTCGGTACTGGCCTTTGTTATTGGAGAATATCAGGATGTTATTACTTTCTTTTTCAGTCAAAAATTATTTAAGACAAAATCTTTTTTTCTCAGATCAACTTTGTCTAATATCTGGTCTCAGCTTTTAGATACTGCTGTTTTTATGTTGGTCGCTTTTGCCGGTATTTACCCGTTAAAGACAATTTTATTAATGAGTTTGCCATGGTGGCTGTATAAAGTTGGCATGGGCGTAGCGTATACTCCTTTATCTTACTTGGGTATTTACTTACTAAAATCCAAACATGAAAATACAAGCGCTTAAAACTAGAGTCTTTGAACCAGTTGAAGACCTGGCGAACTTTATTGAAAGCTATATTGGCACTGCTTTGGAAAAAACAGTTATTGTTGTCACCTCAAAAATAATCGCTTTGTCTGAGAATCGAATCGCTCAAGCAGAAGGTGAAGAACAAAAAGAAAAATTGATCAAAGCCGAAAGCGATTATGCCATTAAAACAAAATGGACTTGGTTAACCATTAAAAATAAGATGTTGATGGCTAACGCGGGCATTGATGAAAGCAACGCTAAACCGGGCTTGGTCTTATTGCCGCGTGATAGTTTTAAACAGGCGAAAATGTTACGAGAATATTTTTGCTCGCGGTATAGTATTAAAGATTTGGGAGTGATAGTAACAGACAGTCATTGTATTCCTTTGCGGGCCGGCGTAATCGGTGCCGCCCTTGGATACGCCGGGTTTAACGGTTTACGTGAGTACGCCGGAAAGCCTGATATCTTTGGTCGCGAGTTGCAGTTGACCCATAGTAATATCCCCGACAGTTTGGCCGCCGCCGCTGTGCTCTGTATGGGTGAAGGCAATGAGCAGCAACCCCTGGCTTTAATCACAGAAATTGATTTGGAATGGGCTAGTGAAATAAATGAACACGAATTAGACATTCCGTTGGATGATGATATGTTTCATCCTTTGTTCGACAATCTTCCGGGATTGAAACTCTGAGACTTGATTAATATGCCAATTAGGGGTATACTAATAGCCTAATTCACTAATTCAAAACATATGTTGAATTATATGATGGATGACGCTGCAGCAACTGAAGAGAAAGTTGAAGGAGCTGAAGAAGAAGTCAAAGAGGCTGAAAAAGAAGCTTCTGACGAAACCGAAAAGGCTGCTGAATAAATTCGCAGTTAACTAAAAAACACTCCAATACTTGGAGTGTTTTGTAGTTTTTGAGAATAAAAAAAGATCATCTAAAGCGGGTAGGCAAGAAATTTTCATCAGAAAGAATCTAGTCGGAACCGGATTGTTTCTGACGAAGAAATCCCCATGCTTGTCGTGCCTAGCCCGCTTTAAGCGACCTTTTTCGTCAAAGCTAATTGTAAAATCCCACTGAGGGGTGATGTGCCAGTCTATCATAGCTAAATAAAAAAGTCAAGAGCTAGACACTCTGACCGTTTTATTTTAGCTAATATTAAGTAAAAAAATTATCTTATCCCCCTCTTTTCCACTTGTTTTACACTAGTGACTCAATAATAGAATCAAGTTTTTTGTAGATTGCGCTTATATCCTCTTTGGGACGCTTTTTTAGATTTTTGCTATACATAGGGCATTTTTTAAGAAAGTCAGCAGCTTTTGCGGCATTTAAGTGATGTGCCCAATCGCCAAAACCAAGCTTTTTAATATAGAGGGCATTAATAACCTGCTCAATTTGTCCCCCGACCGGAATGGCAAAATAGGGCTTATTAAGACACAGGCTTTCAGAAACAAGACTCATCCCGGCAGTTCCGATAATAGCCCGGCAGTTTGCCAAATCCTTATACCAGTTTGAATTATGATAATTTTTCATTGTTAGGTTATGATCCTTCTTTGTCCCGGGGCGTCCGCTATACACAATGAAATTATATTTTTTTAACTGCTTTAATTCATCAAGAATATAATCAAAGTCCGAGTTTTGATACACTAAAATATACTTACCACTTTTTGGTTTTAGTTTCCTTATTTGCTCTCGAACAATAGGCGGGAAAAGAAAGCTACGCGCTTTGGTAACTTTAGTTTTAAAAAATGAGGTGAACAAATAATAATCAGCTCCCCAGACCATAGATTTTGTCACCAGTTTATCGGCTGCAAAATCTCGACGATATTTTTTTGGTACAGAGATTTTAGTATTGGTTAATTGATGCTGATTATCAATTGAGATTAAGGGAAGTTTTTCTAAGTGCGCAACGTTGGCTGAGATAGGTTCAAAATCACTGATGACTAAATCAGCTTTAAAGGCTTTAATTTTTTTTCGTAGCGACGGCCACGCTTTAGTACCGCGCATAAGTGTTATCGCATTGTCATAAATAGTACGCCAATAGGAAAGTTTGTTATTTTGATAATTCAAACCAAGTCCTGGAATCCGCAATACGGAAAAATCTTTGCCGAGCAAATCGGCTGATTGATTATAACCTAATACTAATAAAGTATGTTTTTGTTTCTTGAGATGGACTAAGGTTTCGTGACTTCGAGCAGCGTGTCCAAAACCTTGTCCAGCGACGCCGTAAATAATTCTGGCCATATTATTCAAAGTAAACTTTTAACAGGTACATGATAAAGACACCAACAGCAAAAAGACCCAGTTGGAGTAACGAATGTTGCCAACGTGTTTCCTTGCGCATTTCAGGGATAAGATCTGCTACGGCAATATAAATAAATCCACCGGCGGTTATTGGAATAAAGAAGCTACCGATATTCTCAATTTGCTGTCCAAAGGAATAAACCAGTAAAACGCCGAGCAAGGCGCTGCAGGCGCTTATAAAATTCCAGAACAAGGCTTTGGCTTTAGAAAAGCCTGCGTGAATCATAACTCCAAAATCTCCAATCTCTTGCGGTATTTCATGAAAAATTACGGCGATTGTGGTGGCTACGCCAAGATTAAAATCAGCCATAAATGAACCGGCAATTAATACTCCATCAAAAAAGTTATGCAAGCCGTCTCCGATTAAGTTCATAGTGCCGACTGGATGCGGATGATCTTCGGTTGTTGGAAGATGGCAATGACGCCAATGAATAATTTTTTCCAATATAAAAAATATACCTAATCCGGCAATGACCCAAATCCAGAAACCATCACCGCCCTCAGTAGATGCTTCGGGCAGAAGGTGAATAAATACATCGCCGATTAATGTTCCGGCAGCCAAGCTTACTAATAAAAAAGATAAACGTTTTAAACGTTCTATTGAAAGCGATACGGCTATAACGCTGATTAAAGAAATCAGCGAAACAATTGCTGTGGCGATTATGGCGTAAATCATATTGATAAGTATAACCTGTTTTAGATTTGAGAGCTATTTTTTAAGTAAGTACTTCTTTCGCTCATTTTCCGGAAACTTTTCAATGGCATATCTAAGCATTGTTCGGGGCATGACTTGAGCGTATTGATTTAAAAAAGTTTTGAGATGGATTTCTGATCGTTTACCCATTTCTCTCAACATCCAACCGACAGCTTTATGCATGAGATCATGCTTGTCATTAAGCATTTGTTTTGCCAAGTCTATACTCAGGGTAAAATCGTGAACAGCAATTCTTGGAAAGCAAGCAAGAATTGCTATCCGGCGCTCCCAGAGATTTTTTGATAGAGATAATTTTTGAAGTTTTGTTGTTGGTTTATCTAAGAACCAGTTGCCTAAGATCTTATGTGCCGAAAGATCTACTAAATCCCAGTTATTAATATATTTAGTATTTTTTAAATAGAAATTAACGATAGTATTCTTATTTGTAGCTTTCTTATATTGCTCTACTAAAATCAATAAACCTATCAATCTAATTTCATGAATCTTTGATTGTAAGATTTTTTGAATTTCATTTAACTTTAGATCATAAAATTCGTGAGCTATCTTCCTACACTGGGGGACAGTTAATCCGCAAAAGATATCGCCTTCGCCGTATTGGCCCTTTCCGGTCTTAAAATAGCGAGCCGCACCTTCGGCGCGCTTTTTGCTACTTTGCTTTTTAGCTAGTTTTATAAGATTTTGGGCAGTTTTCATGCTTCAATTATACCCTAAAACCTTATATATTGACAAAAAGATATATAAATGATATAATATTGTTAATAAAAATTGTACAATAACATTTAAATAACGGAGAAATTGTTATGATAACAGCATGCTGTGTTTCAGTTGATACGGGTTTAGTGCATTTTCAGTTATATGATAAACATATAACAACTGAAAAATGCTATAACGGACTGTTTAGTGAAAGAAGTACGACTTCAATCATAAGAGAGTCAAGTATAACCCCGATTGCCAAAAGCATCATGTGCATCGATGAAGAAAAAGTTGTTGTCACAAAAGAACGTTGGGATAAAGATTGTCATCGCAAGATGGCAAAAAAACGATCCAAATCCTGGTATAGAAAAACTGGCAACGGCATACGTTTGTCTATGAAGCATTTTCGTTCCAGGGACAAAAGAAGTCAGTGGCGTGAATATGCTACTGAGTTTGAAAACCTTCTCTTGGCAGGTTATCAACTTGATATGAGGTTGAAAGCAGCCAAAGAAGCAGAAAAAAACATGGAACAGGAAATGGAAGGGGCAAGTAATTATGATTGTGAAATACAAAATTACTACGAACGTGAAATGAAGCGGTACCATGAAGACAAAGAACAAAACGATCGTTATAGAATTCTTGAAGATATTATGTTCAAAGAATTCGGTGATGAATTAAATAAGCAAATTGCTGATGAAGCAGATGAAGCAAATCAGCAAAGATTAGATGAAGAAATGAGAAAACACGCAGCATAATCCATCCGTTAATTAATAAATTAAACAAAAAGGACTTACTAATGTAGGTCCTTTTTCGCATCTAAATTGTTTTTTAAAAACCTAACTCTTAAATTCAACGGAGAAATTATACATACCCATACTGCAAAGTGCTTTAAGAGTCGAACCGGCCGCTTGTGCTGGAATTTCAATATCGGTTGTACCGCTTGGGGGAAGATTTTTTGAATAGCTAAGCGCTGGAATGCGTAATGATGAAGAGCAATCAAAAGTGCTTGAAGTTTTAACACGTAAGATTGTTGGAACATTGGCTTTGGCAATACTCATACGTGGGCTATAGCCCCCCTTGGCGTCTATTTCAATAATTTGTTTATCATTAGCAGTGCTTACATTCTGAGTAACCGATTCAGTGTTAGTGGGATATGTAGTAACTTTGTCTTTATTACTGACTGCAAAGCTCCAAATTAAAATGATGGCAATTGCGACGATGGCGCCGATAAGAATTTTTCTCATATAACAGTAGTATAACTTATTCTATATGTTTAGCAAAGGCGGAATAATCCCGAGCGCCGCCAAACTGTTTAAGATATTGAAAAGTGCAAACAATAAAACTACAAAGCCCATTATTTTAAACAAAAAGCCTGAGTGTTGTCGCATTTTTTCCGCGGCCGATGAACCATAACTAATAAGACCAAGCACGGGCAATGTCCCCAAAGCAAAAGCTGTCATAATTCCGGCGCTTGTTAAAAAGTTGTCGGTAGTTAAAGCAAAGAGTTGCATTGATTGGGTAAAGCCACAAGGCAGAAAGAAAGTTACGGCACCAATAACAAAAGGAACAACGGCGTGATTAAGAGATTTAAGGCTCAATAATTTTTTGCTTAAAAACGAAGGCATGCGTAGTTGCAACGCCGAAGAATTTAAAAGATTAAGCCCAAGCATAATCATAATTACGGCAACGATCAGGCTGAGAATCGATGAACCGACGGCGCTGATTTGAAAAACTGAACCAAGTGCGCCGAGCGCTCCACCGAGAATGAAAAATCCGATCAGTCGTCCAGCATGAAACATAATATGCGGTTTAGCACTTCTCTCTTTGGCAAAGTTTGCGGACAAGGATAAAACTAAACCGCCGACCACGGCCATACAGCTTGAAAGTGACGCCACTAAGCCGATGGCAAAAGCTGTGCCATAACCTACTTCGCTCGCGTTAATTAAATTTACTAATCCAAGCTTTTGCAAAGCTAAGAATATGGCAAAAATGATTATGGCGATCAGTGCTGCAAGAAGATAGTTATTTTTCAGCTTACTTTTTTCTTCCGCAATTTCGCTCAGCGAATAGCCGTAATTAGTTAAGACCTTGCTTAACATGATTCTAATATCATCTTTAGCCATAGTTCCAAAGTCGCCGCTTACGGTAATGGTATTATCTTGCAAACTTGCTTTGGCATGTGTTACTTCAGCTAAGCCGCTTAATTCAGTTTCAGTAACAACAACGCAGGAAGCACAATGCATTCCTATAACATGAAAGGTAAAAGTTTGTTGCATATTATAATTTTTTAGTTTTGAGTCTGAGAGAATTGGAAACAACTGACACACTCGACAGACCCATAGCAAGTCCGGCAAAGATAGGATTTAAGAGCCAACCAAAGAAGGGAAAAAATAATCCACCAGCCAAAGGAATACCGATGATATTATAAATAAAAGCCCAGAAGAGATTTTGCTTGATACCGCGCATGGTTATTTTTGACAAACGGATGGCTTTAACAATTTTTGATATATCGCCATGCAAAAGTGTAATACCCGCTGATTCAATCGCAACGTCGGTGCCGGTCGCCATTGCAATGCCAACGTCGGCTTGTGCCAAGGCCGGTGCATCGTTGATTCCGTCTCCGGCCATAGCGACTATTCTGCCGGCTGCCTGTAGCTCTTTAATTTTATTTAATTTATCTTGCGGTAAGACATTAGCCACGACTTCGTTAATCCCGGCTTCAGCGGCAATATATTGTGCAGTTTTTTCAGTATCGCCCGTCAATAAGATTATCTGTATTCCGAGCGCATGCAAGTTTTTAATCGCCTGGGGAGTTTCTGTTTTCATAGCATCGGCAATAAATGCGATTGCTAATACTTTGTCGGCACTGGCTAAGATCATTGGAGTTTTGCCTTGAGTAGCTTGCTTACTAATACTGTCAGCATTTAATTTTATTCCATTTTTTTGCATTAATCTTTCATTGCCTAGAATATACTCCTTATTATTGATACTGCCTTTTAAGCCTAAGCCTTTAAGCGCTTCAAAATTACGAACTTCCAGCGTCTTACTATTTTTTGTCGCCCCATAGTTAAGTACAGCTTGAGCTAAAGGATGCTCAGATTTTTTTTCAAGGGACACAAGTATAGTTAAAATTTCATCATCAGAATTATCAGAATAATTTTCCATCGCTATAAATTTGGGTTGACCCTTGGTCAGTGTTCCCGTTTTATCCATCACAATTGTATTCACCGCTTGAAGTCTTTGTAGAGTTGCTGCATCTTTGATTAAAATGCCTTCAGTCGCACCTTTACCAACACCGACAATAATCGCGGTGGGAGTAGCCAGACCTAAGGCGCAAGGACAAGCGATAACTAATATACCAACAAAAGAAACAAGGCCATAAGAGAGAGCTTGCGCAAAGCCAAAATAGGGAATACCAAAGAATAACCACGCGGCTAGAGCGACAAAAGATAGAGCCAGTACTATCGGTACAAAAACTCCAGAAATTTTATCTGCTAAAGCCTGGATTGGCGCTTTTGATGATTGAGCCTCTTCTACCATTTTAATAATATGAGCCAGCATGGTCTCAGATCCAACCTTTGTTGCTTTAAAAACAAAGCTACCGCTTGTATTAATCGTTCCGGCTATCACTGTATCATTAATGTTTTTATTAACGGCCATTGCCTCTCCGCTAATCATACTTTCATCAACATAGCTTTCTCCTTCAGTAATTATTCCGTCTACTGGAATTTTTTCACCTGGTTTTACAATAATTTGATCACCATGGATAACTTGGTCTATTGAAATTTCTTGCTCTTGATCATTACGTAGCACTAAGGCGGTTTTCGCTTGTAGATTTAAAAGTTTTTGAATTGCATCGCCGGTTTTTATTTTTGAACGATGTTCCAAATATTTACCTAAGCTAATAAAAACAATTACTACAATTGTTACATCATAATAATTTTGCGAAACATTGAGATACGGTGCGAGATCTTCTTTAAATGCGCTGACTACAAAACTGTAGAGGAAAGCCGCGCTGGTTCCGAGTCCGATCAAGGTATCCATATTGGCTTTGCCTGAACGAATGAATCTGCCAAGGCCAAGTAAATAAGGCTTTCCTACAACGAACAAAATATAAGTTGCTAGTATTGGGAAGAGGTGATGAATAAATTCTTCTATTGTTTTATTCATTTCAGGCAAAAAGTTGAAAGTCATGCCAGTATCCCAGATCATCATTAAGATACTGAAGATCGCAATCGGTATGGCGATATGCAACTGCTTTTTTAAAATGTGAATATCAGATTGTTTTTCTGAAGCAGGGTGTTCCTCGGTCTGCAAAGTATAACCGAGCGGTTCGATTTTTTTTGATAAGGATTGAGGATTTGTTTTTGATTCGTCAAAAGAAATTTTGGCGGATTCAGTTCCATAATTAACTTCGGCGCTCGTCACGCCCGGAATTTTCTTCAAGGTTTTTTCAATAATGACGGCGCAGCTCGCGCAATGCATTCCTTTGACTGGAAATGTTTTATTGCTTGCCATATTATTTTCGTTTCAAGCGATACACTTTTAAAATTTCTTCAGTAGCTTTTTTCTCTTTACCTTTCTTAATCTGGTTTACTAAACAATGAGAGAGATGATCTTCCATCAGCGCATCCTCAACTGAAGCTAAGGCTTGCTTAACTGCGGAGGTTTGCGTAATAACGTCTATGCAATAAATGTCATTTTTAACCATTTCTTGCAGACCTCGTACTTGTCCTTCGATAATCTTAAGACGACGAAGTAGTTTATCAGTATGTTGTTTCATATGTGTTAGTTAATACCCTATGGGGGTATTATAAATCTTTATATTTTAGAAAGCAAGCGCTGATAGGGAAATCCTTGACAAATGATGCCTTTTATGATAAAATATGGTTCTTAGAACATTGATAAATAAATAACCAAGGAGGTAATTGGTGAGTAATATAATAGAAATGCTCAGTGATGAGCAAAAAAGAGAAAAGGCTTTGGATCTCCACTTCATACGGATACGGAGATTTTTAGCTAAAACCAGAAGCAAACAGTATAATCGGCGTAGTAAAAAAAGCCGCGAAGCCTTAAGGGATGCAGAAGCTGATATACGCCATAACCTTGAATGTATGTTTAATGTTCAGGTCTGGACTGATATAGTTGATTGCATCGCGGAAGGATCGATCTATCTGTATGACAAATCTTCAGATGAGCTCAATGACAACGAAAGAGGCACGCATTGTGTATTCTTCCATTTCAAGCGTAATGAAAATATTGCTTGGCTTGAACCTGAGCATTCTGAAGGTGATAACAAAATCATTGCTAAGAATATCACCGGTACACATGCAAAGATTCTTCGCGAGATGAAAAAGCTCATGAAGCAGGCGAACTGCTACAAGTTCAAAGAAATTGATACCAGATTTTTACGGATGCTGATTGATAAGCTTTTCCCAACACCGAAAGTAAACGAATAAAAAAACAGAAAGGAAAAAGAAATTGCTCACTCAATTTAAATTTTTGGAGAAAGCCGGTAACCGAGATGAATTTTTCAGTATTATCAGCGGTATCTATCCATCGTTGGATCCGAGATACAAGAAGATAGTCAAAGCCTATAATGTAGCCAAAGATACGTTTCGTTATAAAAAGCGTGAAAGCGGCGAACGTTACTTTGAACATTTACGCGCGGTAACTTTGATTCTGATCATCTACCTCGGCATTACCAATTATGTTTCAATCTGCGCCGCTTTACTCCATGATATAGTTGAGGATTTTCCTAAACTGTGGAGCATTGAGCGGATCAGAGATGAATTCGGTGATGAAATCGCTTTGCTGGTTCAGTATATGACAAAACCCGGCAAAGGCGAATTCAAAGATGAAAAACAACGTCTTGAAGCGTATCATCTGCGCTTCGAACAAGCACCTATAGACTTCTTTTTTATCAAGTTGGCTGATAGATTGCACAACATCTTAAGTCTTGGGTATTGCAATGCGGCAAAACGCAAACGCAAAATATTGGAAACTGAAATTCATTATCTTCCCTATGCTCGTAAGCACCATATTTTATATTATGACTTGGTGCAGGCGTTAGCATTAGTAAAGACAGTGAGAAGAAGGTTAACAAAATAGATCCTTACAAAAAAACGGGACTGATATCAGCCCCGTTTTTTGCTATCTAATTATGAAGTTTTTACTGTAAGGAATCACTACCGTCTTCAACTAAGATGTTGGTAGATCCGCCGGCAGCTTTTTGCAATTGACCGCAGGTCTTTAAATCTGTTTTGTAAGTTCTCCAGGCAGTATCGTGAGCGGTTTTAGATTCTTTGGAAGCTGTTTTCATACTTGTCTTAAAAGTATTCAAACAAGTTCTGTTACCATCGCGCTGTTCTTTAAGGGTGGTTTTGTCCAAAGCAGCTTTCTGACAAATATTGCGAGCCTCGATAGCGGCAACAGTTTTGGTTGAAAGCGCAGTTACTGTGGCTTTTACAGCAGTGTCTTTGGTATCAATTGCTGCTTTAACACATGTTACGGATTCCGGACGAACTAAGACTTGGCTATTGTCGCGGCGATGACCAAACAGGTCCTTGCCTCTCTTTATAACATCTTTAAAGTCTTGCATGTGTGACGGAGAAGGAATTTTCTCGCGATCATCGTTGGATTCGTTTTCTCGAGCGAAGGCGACGGCGCCAAAGACTAAAGAAAAAGCGACCAATAAAACTATGAGTTTTTTCATATTTTTAATTTTTAAGCCCTAGCGGACTTATATTAGTATAACATAGACTGAAACGTTCTCTTTCCGGACTTGTTACATTAGAAAATAGAATGAAAGACGTTTTGTACCAATTTCCAGGGTGAACTCTTGAGATGTTCTTCTCGAGCCAGTAATAGCATTATAAAAATAATACTAATAAGTGTGCAGACACCAGCACTCACCAGTATTAAACTTGGAGCTATCATAAATATAGCTCCGAACAAAGGTGGGCCAACTATCATGGAAACTGCGCTGATCGAGGAAAGTGTACCTAAGGCTTCGCCTTGTCGGTTTAACGCGGCTTTGCCCGCTAAGTCGCTGAGCATTGTTACTCGAAAAACTGGACGACTGCCTTGCTCCAAAAAATATCCAATAATAAAAACGGGTAAAAGCGGAACTGCCATTAAAAAAAATCCGGCGGCTACGGCCATTGGACATAAGAAAATAATTTTTTTCTCATTAAAAACTTTAAACCAAAAATGTTTGATTCCGGGATTTTGACTAAGCGCGGTGATCAGGCCGCCCGCAGTAAAGAGGAAAAAGATGTCGCGCGCCGCAATGCCGATAATATCTTTCATATATATCGTGAACAAAGCATTGGTGCCGGCCATAGCGATGCCAAAAATGAACCATGCGAAATATCCGGGAATGAGCGCAAAATGATTTTCAAGTCGTTTCGTGGTCTCATTTATTTTTTCTGCGCGAATTATTTTTCTCTGTGTTTTGGGAAAGAATATAATAAGACCGAATATTTCAAGACAAAAGAGGAAAGAAATAATGTAGCACAGTTGTGAATAATCTGAGAGTTGTAAAAAACTGGCGGCTAAAGGTGCGATGATAGCAGAAACTCCTACAATCATCCCGATGGTTCCTAATATAATTGTGCGTTGGTTGCTTCTTGATTCGTTACCCGTAAAAAAGCTTTGTACGACGGGCAAACTTGCCGCGGCAATACCGAGCAGAGCGGCGCCTATCGCGTAACCGATAAAAGTCTCGCTATAGCCGATAATGAACCAAGCGGCAGCTCCGCAAAAAGCTGTAAGTACAAGAATCGGTTTTTGCCCGAATTTATCCGACAGTGTTCCGAGAAAAAAACTGCTGGCGAGTAGACTTACTGAAAGGATAGAGAAAAGAGAAGAGATTATAAAAGGTGACAGACCGATGTCTTTTCCAAGTAAAGAAATGAGCGGTGGGAAGAGTACGCCGCCCGCAGCTTCGATAAATAATAAAATATATAAAATTTTTCTTGTCATACTCCTATAAGTATAACCTATTATGCATTTTTGAGCATTGACAGAAAGGTTTAAAACCGCTACATTCTAAGCATCAATTTGAAAAGTAACTTAACAATTAATTATAAAAGAAAAGAGGATTAGTTAATGAAAACCATATTTTTTGCAGTGGTTTTAATGTTGTTTTGTTTTAATGTTCACACGCAAACATACATTGAAACAATGGGAAACGTTTCGGGGACAACATTGATTCCGGCTCATACCGGTTGGACTTATAACAATGTACTTAATTACAGCGGTAGCGGAGATGTAAGAAACACATCTCCCTCCAGTGGTTATACTCAAGCTTCGGGGGGAGCAAATGTCTTTTTAACAAATACTGTTGGGAAAGATTTTATTATTTCAGGTATTAATACAGAAACATTTTTGAATCTTAATAAAATTTCTTTCGGAGTATTAAAATCTACAATTGCTAGTAACGGTTCCGAGTTAATACTGGAGTATAGTACAAATATGGGGTCAACTTGGACTCAAATTACCAAACCAGCTTTTCCGACAGGTTCAGGAACCGGAGTTTGGAGATATGTAAGTACTGACACAGTAACATTCCCAACTGTGACAAATTTAAGTATCAGGTTCAGACAAAACGGCACAGGAACTTTAACTTTCAGAATCGATGATGTTACGCTTGTTGGTGACGGTGCTTTGCCGGTTACTATGACCAGTTTCACTCATAGCTTGATAGAAAACAATCTTGGATTATTCTGGACTACAAGCATGGAGATAAATAATGCAGGTTTCGACATTGAAAGAAAAGCGTTGGATAAAACTTGGATCAAAATAGGAAATGTTCCCGGCGTCGGAAACTCCACTACAGCTCAAAGTTATTCGTACTATGATAATAAACTTGATCTGGGCAGCTACTTATATCGTTTAAGACAAATCGATTTTAATGGTCACAGCGAATACTTTGATCTGAATCAAACGGTGAACGTCGCCGCGCCAAAAAATTATTCACTTCATCAAAATTTCCCCAACCCCTGTAATCCGGAAACTACGTTTGAATATCAGTTGCCCGAGATCAGCAGAGTGCGTTTGGAAATTTTCGATATTATCGGAAGATCAGTTGCTGTTCTTATTGATACAGAACAGGGACCAGGTTACCACAAAGCTCATTTTAAAGCGGACAAGCTCGCCAGCGGAATTTATTTTTATACATTATCGGCTGGAACTTTTACGCAAATCAAAAAAATGATTGTGCTCAAATAGCGCTTTCGTTTCTATCTATATTAGAAAAGGCCCATCAATCGGTGGGCTTTTTTAATAGGAAAAATAAAGCCTATACCCTTGACAAAATTAGTTAAAAATGATATTTTTGTATATCGGTTCATTAACAAAATTGTTTAGTTTTTCTATTAGGTCGGCTTTCTTCGTTCTGTCGCAGCACGGGGAAAACCGACTTAATTAATAACTAAAACAAAATAAGACATGAAAAAAAGCAATGCCACAAGAATTTCACCGAATGAGTTGAAAGAAGTTGTAGTAAAGATTCGCAAGTATTTTGATTCATTTAAAAATATTTACGTGGGACGCGACAGACCGATTGATTTGGTTATGTACGCGATGTTACAAAAAGCCCACTTATTATTTTTCGGTAATCCGGGTACTGCGAAAACTGCAATTGCCGATTCCATCTTTGAAGGAATTGCAGGTGCAAAAAAGTTTAATACGCAATTCACAGCTTTTATGAGTGAGGATTCAATTTTTGGTCCTTACAATATAAAAAAGATGCGTGAAGAGGGTAGGCTTGAGCATAATATTGAAAATATGTTGCCTGAAGCAAACTTAGCGTCATTGGACGAAGTGTTGGATGCTAATCCTGCAGTACTGCGTGCTTTACTTTCTGTACTTAACGAGCGCAGGATGGTAAAAGGACGCCAGGTTTTGGATGTACCGCTACATCTTGCATATTGCGCAACCAACGTTGATCCCTTTTGGTACTTAAAAAGGAATCCGCAGGCCTGGGCAATATTTGACCGCATCGCATTTATCGATCAAATTCACTATCTTGATAATGCCGGTGATGTTTCGGAAATGGTGAGAAGATTTCAGTATAAGGTTACTTCCGATACAACTCTAAGCATCAATCTTGATATGATCAACGCCGTTTGTGATTATATTCTCCTGCCTCCGACTTTAATTCAGGATCAATTAGTTTTTCTGCATTACGGAGCGGCTATTCTTGAATATCGCCAGCAGAGAAAAGAAATGATCAAGCGCTACGAAAATGAAACGCTGGAAAGACAAAAAAACGGTGATATGGAAATCGTTTCCAGTGGAGTAATCTTTTCGGAAATATCCGATCGCCGGGTGTGCCAGGCATCGCATATGTTTGAGGTTCATGCAGTATTGGACGGACGCATTGAAGTGATGCCCGAAGATATGTATGCTGCTGACTTGGTGCTTTGTACCTCGGATGAGGAAAGAAAAATATGGGAAAAAATCATTGATAAAAAGATTGAGGAGATCAAAGAAACTAAGAAAAACAATCTGAGCGAAATGCAGCTTAATACTTTGATAAATCTGCAGCAACAGTTTAATATCCTGCGCAATGACAGTCATGAAATTGAAACCAGGGTAAACGGAGTTGCTACACTGAGCAGTCAGCTTGAGAATATTCATCCTGAAGGCAAGGACGCCAATGATCTATTTAAGCAATTGCATGCTGAAATTGAGAAATATAAAGAACAGGTTACTGCAGAATATCTCAGATACAAAGGACTTGATAAGAAAGGAAATTAATAATGTTAATACCAATCTTATTAGGTGCTGCGGCCTTGGCTGCGGCTGGATATTGGCTTGCCAAATATCTGCGTAGAAAAAAGCGGGAAAAGGAAAAGTCACAGCAACCTGAATCTAAACCTCAACCTCAACCGCAAAAAAAGCCTTCATTGATGAAGCAGCTTTTTAGCGATCCTGAAATGAGCAGAGAGGAAAAATCACGTTTGGTTCGTGATTTATGGAATGGCTTACAGGACGGTTCTATCCCAATGCCAAACTCATCCGACATAAGCAGCCCAGGTCACTGGGATGCATTACCCCGTAAGTATGATCCGATTGCCGATCTTTGGAATGAAATTTTGAAGATTGCTGGGCAAATCAAATTTTACGAACGCGTGGTAAATGTTACTGAAAAAATCGGCGAGGAAAAAAGATATACCAAAATTCCTAGCGGAGATATTGAGATTGTGCCTTTAAATAATCTTAATGATCTGCCAAAAGCGCTCATGAGCGATCTTGGAGCCGAGGATGATATTTTCTATTCAAAAATTGCTAACAATCAAATATTGATGCAGCAGCCCATAGAATATGTGGGCGTATATCAAGACAAGCAGTATCGTCTGCGAAAAACATTACGTTGGTTGCAGGATGTTTCAGGCTCAACAAAAGCTGATCGTATAACATGGTCAAAAATAATGAGCTTGATACTATTGAAAAAGGCCGAGCACGCGAATGCCGAAGCATTTTTGACGACATTCAATGGCGACGTCTGTTCAACAATACATGCCAGTCCCGAAGAAACAGGTTCCTACCTTGAAGCAAAGGAATTTATTCAACGCGAGTTTTATGATCGCGGCGGAACTGATATCGACACAGCATTATCATTTGAGTTCGACAGAATAGAAGATGAAAATAAAGAAAACAAAACAGAACAAAATACTCAAATCGTTCTGGTAACTGACGGAACTCAAGATGTAAGCCAGTCGCAAATCGCACATAAACTTGCAGAATTGAAAGTCACCTTGCACACAGTTGTTCTTGGAACTGTTAATCAAGGGTTACAAAACGTTTCGCATAAATATCATTATTTACATGTTCCTGCGCACCCATCAGTATAAAGGGTGTTGCGAATTTACAAGGGCTGTCCCAACAGCCCTTTTTTAATACAAAAATCCTTATTAGTTAGGTAATATTGACAAATAAGCGAAATTATGATATTTTCAGATATTAAGATCTTTGAAAAAATAAATAAAATTCCAATGAAAGAAGAATACAGAGACATCATAGAAAAGGAGAGTAACGGTCAAGATCTTTGGTGGCCGATTGCGATTCATCCTAAGCAGGATTCAGGTATTATCATTATCAATTATCCGGGTTATAACGGCGATATTGACGGCTTCAATAACAAATACGGCAAACTCGCTCAGTTTATGCAGGAAAATATCGGCGCAGTTCTGCGTTCGCCAAATATCGAGCATAATAGTATTGATTATAGCGAGTCAGTCAAAGACGATTTAAAGGCTTTGATTGAATATGCGTTGAAAAATTCCGAACGTATCTGCGGAAGTGTTAACCCGCAGATTTATTTAATGGGTTTTTCAGCTGGAGCTTCGGCAATTGCTGCTGTGGCACATGAGTTCAAGGAAGTAACAAAAATTCTTTTAATCTCACCTTCGATGGATGCCGGACCCGAAGCGGTTTTGTATGGATTGAATCACTTTACTGGCGAAGTATATATAGTAGCCGGTGATAATGACACCATTGTTGGAACAAGATGTGCACCCCATATGTTTTCATATGTTAAAACAGACTCGACTCATGAAATAATTATTATTCCAAATTGCGATCATCAATTCAAAGGAACAATTAACGGCATGATTATGAGCAAAGCGCCATTATGGGCTTTCTTGGGAGATACCAGTTTTCCCGATCCTGATGGCGGCATAGAATTATACTAAATTACATATAAAAAATTTTATTAAATAAGAATCGGAGGATTGATAATGCTTCTCGAAAAGAAGGATTCGGAAGGAAGTAATTATTTAGTTGATGCATTTTGGGCTTTTCTCGTGCTGCTACTAGTCCAACATTGGTTTCCTGAAGCAATTCCATTCAAGATTTTTGAATTCTGGAAAAGTGAACAACCTATTTGGGAGGGAATCAAAGCTTCGTGGCCAATATTTGCCTGGGCAGTAGGTACTTCGTTACTTGTTTCAATACTTACGAGAAATCACTGGAAGGTTAATAAATACGCTGAACGACTCTTGGTTGGTGGATTTATTACCAGTGTTTTTGCGGGGGTGATGGAAGAAATTGCTTTTCGTTGGGTGTTTTTTCTTAATGCGATTTGGTTGATTCAGTTGCTTAACTGGTTATTTTTCGGTTTTGCCGGATTTGGAATCAGTGAGTGGTTTTATCTGAGTCTTCTTACTCCCGTGGCTGATTTTGCCACCTTGGGTTTAATGCATGATATTTTATATCATCCCCTTGGTTGGTTTGTCGGTGCGGCAGTGATTGGAGCAAATGCTAAATTTCGCAATGGGCATAAGTATTTGGGAATAATTGGTTTAATTAATTCCTGGGTTATCGGAATGTTTTTATTCTGGCTCATGTTCAATTACGGTTTGGTGGTTTGTATCATAGTTCATTTTCTCTATGATTTGTTTATACACGTAGTTTGTTACTTTGACGCTGCATATGAACGATCACGTGGAGGAGATAAGGAAATTGATATGGATTACATTCGAGCACAAATATTTAAGAGGTTTGAAACACAAAGAAGCAGAAGGCGACAAAATTAAAGATTCAAAATAGAATCAAAGGCAAAAGGCTCGTACATGTACGAGCCTTTTTTAATTTCTGAAAACAAGTTGTGGCTACTGTAATATAAACGTTGTATTTGGCAAACGCTGTTTTATATAATCCAAGTCTTGTTGAGAGTAGTTATTGCCTGACAAGTTCATGGTTTTTAAATTTTTCAAATTAGCAAGTTCATTTGGCAATCCGGTTAGTTGATTGTTTGATAAATCTAGAACTTCTAAATCACTAAGCTGCCCGATTTCTGCCGGCACTCCCGTCATGAGATTATCACTAGCATTTAATGTTTTAAGATTTTTAAGAAAACGAATTTCTCCCGGCAGCGAGCCGCTTATCTGATTGCTGGATAGATCAAGAACTTCAGCGTTGGTCTGATTAAAAACTGAAGCAGGAACTCTTGTTAATTTTTGATTGCTGTAATCAAGAGTTTTTCCGCTTGGTGTTTTTTCTTCGGTATTAGTATTTTCAGTTTGATTTGTCTTTGGAGAAGTATTATTTGTGGTGATTGAACATCCGCTCAGTACTATAGTAGCGATTATAACAGCTGGTAAAAATAATTTTTTCATATAATGTATATTAAACTGCAAAGCAGTGTCTTTATAATAACGTATCTAAACACTAAATGATACAATTTTGTTCTTTGCGCGTTATAGCTATATGTACTAATGTAAACAGCATGAAATATAACAAAACCTTAATTATAGGCCTCATTGTCCTTATTGGCGTAATTGCCATTGCTTTGACGTATAAAAGACCATTAACCGAGCAACAATCAAAAGATAGTGATATTCAGCGAATTGTTGATCAAATGACTCTGCAAGACAAAATCGGTCAAATGGTTTTAATTGATAAAAACGCTATAAGTTTAGATGATGTTCGTCGCAAATCAATCGGCGGTGTCTTGTCGGGCGGCGGTGGCAATCCGAAAGATAATACTCCTGAGCAATGGTATGAGATGGTTAAAGAATTTCAAACGGCAGCGCTTGATTCAAAATTAAAGATTCCTATTTTTTACGGCGTTGACGCCGTGCACGGAAACGGCAATTTAAAAGGAGCAGTGATTTTTCCGCATAATATCGGTTTAGGTGCGACTCGAAACGCGGCGCTTCTTACAGAAATCGGAAAAATAACCGCGCTCGAAGTTAAGGCGACAGGAGCCAATTGGAATTTTGCGCCAGTATTATCAATGCCGGAAGATTATCGTTGGGGACGAGTGTATGAATGCTACAGTAGTGACATGCAACTTGTCACTGAACTCGGAGTTGCGTACATGAAGGGCTTGCATGCTGAAAATATTTTAGCTACACCAAAACATTTTTTGGGTGAGGGACAGGAAGATTGGGATACTTCAAAAGATTATAAACTTGATCAAGGCAATTTAAGTATGAGTTTAGCTGAACTTAAAGAAAAAAATCTTTTACCTTTTACCGAGGCGGTAAATAATGGAGCGATGAGTATTATGATTTCACGAGATTCTTTAAACGGGGAAAAAATCAGCGGCAACAAATATTTGTTAACCGATTTGTTAAAAAGTGAAATGGGATTTAAGGGTTTTCTAGTTTCCGACTGGGGCGCAGTTGATCAAATATCTGATGATTATTATAGAGATATTATTACCTCAATTAATGCCGGAATGGATATGGTTATGCTACCCGGAGAGTACGATATTTTTATGAACAATATGACTACAGCGGTTAATAACAATCAAATTTCGATAGAACGAATTGATGACGCGGTATTAAGAATTTTACGAGCCAAAAAATCTATCGGTTTATTAGCTAATCCGATTCCTGATAAAAACTTACTTTCGAGCGTCGGCTCAAAAGAGCATCGAGCTGTTGCTCGACAAGCGGTTCGCGAATCGTTGGTTTTGTTAAAAAATGATAACGAGGCATTGCCATTGAAAGATCCTAAAACTATTTTAATTGTTGGACGAGCGGCTGATGATATTGGAATGCAGGCTGGCGGATGGACTATTGAATGGCAAGGTGATCACGGCGATACAACTCCCGGTACCTCAATACTCGACGCGTTTAAAAAAGAATTTACAAATTCAACTATTAGTTTTGATCCAATGGCTGAAAAAAAACTTGCTCAAAAAGCTGAAGTCGGAATTGTTGTTATTGGTGAACAACCGTATGCCGAAGGAGTTGGAGACCGAGAACGTTTATCCCTGTCACCCGAAGATTTAAAGCGAATTGCTCACGCCAAACAAAATAGCAATAAAGTTGTTGTGATTATGTTAGCCGGTCGTCCTTTGATTATTGAACAGATATTAAAAGATGTTGATGCGCTTGTTATGGCGTGGTTGCCGGGTACTGAAGGTGAAGGAATTACTGATATAGTTTCGGGAAAATACAATTTTTCCGGCAAGCTACCAGTAGCTTGGCCAAAGACAATGGAGCAGATTGAAACAAAAACTATCAAAGAGCCGTTATTTGAATTAGGCCATGGCTTAGCCTATCCAAATTAACACGTTATTATTAATCATTTACGCATATGTTCTACACAATTGCCGCTATCCTGCTTGTGCTGTGGATTCTAGGGCTCGTTACGTCGTACACCTTAAATGGTTTTATTCATGTGCTTTTGGTTATCGCGATCATCGCCGTGTTGGTTCGTGTTATCCAAGGCCGTAAAATAGTTTCATAATACACATATGGACTCATCATATACTTCCTCCTCTACAAAACCGCTCTACCGCGGTACGCAAATCGTTTGGTATATTCTCGGTTTGCTTGAAGTGATATTGGCGTTTCGATTTATTTTAAAATTATTCGGAGCTAATCCGTCAGCCGGTTTTAGTAACTTTATATATAATGTTAGTTATCCGTTTGCTACTCCGTTTTTAAATGTGTTTCGCACTACGAAAGTTGAAGGCAATGTTTTTGAATGGACTACAATTTTAGCGATGCTGGTATATTTATTGATTGCGTGGGCAATTATTAAAATGTTTACCATGAGCAAAACAGTCTCCACCCCTGAAGCGGCGGTTAAGTTGAACGAACAAGAAAAATAGATAAAAATATATAATCTGAAAGCATTGACAAAATAGTCGAAAAGGTCTAAAAATAAATGATTATAGAACATTAAAAACTAACGTTTCAAGGAGAGATCAATTATAATGGAAGAAAATATTAAAGCAGCAAAGACTTTGGTCATTTTCGACTTTGACGGTGTTTTGCATCCCGATACCGAAAAAACCATCAAGCGACATCTTGCGGTGGCTAAAGAAATGGGATTGCCCTTAACTCAAGAAGTTTTAGTTTATCATTGGGGTCATGTGTATGTGTCAGTTCTCATTCCGACTATTGCTAAAGAGATGGGATGGCCGGAAGGTATTCACAAAGAATTTATTAAAATAATTCTTAGTTCTGATGCTTCGGATAACAATGGAAATCCCTATCCCGAGGTTAAGCTGCAGCTTGCCTCACTTGAGGATGTTGATAAAACAATTTTATCAAGTCGTGAAAAAGATACGCTGGATATATTATTGGACAAGTTGGAAATCGGTGGAAAGTTTATGTATATTCAATCGGCTGATTGTTGTCCGCATCATAAACCGTCCAGGGAATCTTTTTTGCCAACCCTGGAATTTATTAAAGACAAGAACTACGACCGTATTTTTTATGTGGGTGACACGATTAAATTTGATTATGCGGCTATCAGGGATCATTTTCCGGAAATAACTTTTATTGGTGTTGAATCAATTCTTGTCAGTCGCGAAGGATTTAGGCAAGCCGGTGTTAAACATGTTGTTAGTAACATCGACGAAATTGCAGTTCTTATCAAAAATAATTCACTCATTTAAAACAACCAAATAAAAAAATAATGATCTTTGGTCAATCAATGATGGTTCTTGGCGTTATAATGGATAATCCTGGACTTAATAGATTGGGGATTGCATCCCATATTAAAAAGAAATACGGTAAGAAAAGAGACGCGGTAAGATTTATGTTTCTAAAAGATACCAGCGACGAAAGTCACTTGGTATCTATCATTAAGAATCTCTACTGTGTTGAAGAGAAAGAAGGTAAATATTATTTTGTCGAATACCTTCCTGTAAAGAATGAAAAGGATTTAGTGCAAACTACGATACGAAACGTTTTAGAAGGCATGGATGCTCGGGGTTTACTCGATAAATATCGGAAAAAGTAAAATAGATATTTATTTTATAATTAAGGCTCACATATGTGTGAGCCTTTTTTAAATAGCATGTTCACTACTCGGGCTTATTGACAAAATGACTAAAATATAATATTTTACTATATCGGCACATTACCAAATATTTAAGTAATTTCTTGGATAACTATATTAGTTGTTCGGGAAATTACTTAAATAAAAATAAAAAATAATATGGAAAAAGGAAGTTTGATGTTTGAAATTCTTGATAATGAAAAAGGATTATACGACGGAGATCTTTGGTATTACTTCAAATTGGTGTTTAGTTCCCATAATGTTGATAATCCGTATCATAATTTTCGTCACCTTATGCATGCGATGTGCATGGTATACACAGGAGCAATATTCATGAACTACCCTCAACTTTTTGGCAAAAGAATGTTCAGGGCATTATTGATCTCACCTATTTTACATGATTATAAGCACAGCGGAGTGATGGGCAATGACCAGTTAGAAGTTGATCGCTCTATTTCAGAAATGAAAAAGCACCTGCTTCCCGAGGATAGAGATTTGGTTGATGAAATAGAAAATTTCATGCGAGCCACTCAATATCCATACGTTGCTTGTAGACAAAACATGGGCACGGATTTAATTCGTGATGCTGATATGTCATCGCTATTTAGCGAAGCGTGGATCCAGCAGGTGATTTTTGGTATAGCTAAGGAAAAAGGAATTACTCCTTTGGAAATGCTAAAATTGCAGCTTAAATTCATTCCCAGAATAGTTTTTCATACGCAGTGGGCAAAAGAAACTTTTGCGCCTTATGCGGCAGTCAGGTTGGAACAAGTAAAAAAGATGATAAGTAAATTAGAATCTGAAAATAATTAAAATCAAACCAAAATAAATAATGAGTAAAGAAAACGACAACAAAAAAACCCAGCGAGCAACAGTTAAAGAAGTTGACGGTGAATTGATCATTGATGATCCTGTTGCGCTGGCCGTGATAAGGACACTGGGAAAATTTGACTGTAAAAAGACTTACGATGCACAGCTTGAGCGGATTCTTCATTTTAGAAAACGAGTTACTGAATTGGAAAAAACTTCCGAAGAAGTCGTAATCGTTGTTATAAATGTTGACGATCCTTATGGCGGACCGTTTGCTGAAGTACTTATGCCTAACACAAATTGGCAGGAGTTCCGAGATAAAAATGAAATTCCATATGCACGAGGTATTGTGTTTCGTGAACCGGTTCAGGAATACCTTGAAACTTTTGATGATGAGGCGGCTAAGGAGCTGAGTGAATCAAAAAAGCTTGCTGTTGTCATTATTGATCACGGTGTTGCTGCAATATTTTAAAAACAAAGATTTATTTTCGTAGAGTCACAATCAAAAGTTGTGACTCTTTTTACATTTAGCTCGCGTTTGTATTTGGTTCGTTGATGAACTTATCTTGTAACTATTGTTCAAAATTCATGGTCCATTTATCTTTTCCTTCCCAAGCATCAAATATGTGTCCGTATCCAATTTTGCGACACCAGGTTTCAACATCCTTTAAGAGCCCTTGTTGAGTTTTTAGGTCGGCAGTTTCTAAAACAGTAGAAATCTTTTTTATAAAATCTTCTGTAGTCCATGGCATCTCATCTAAGGGGTATGCAATTAATTCTTTTTCAACGTAACTAAGAAACGGTCTGTGTCGTCCATTGATACCAAAGACCAAGGTTAAGAGATCAAGCATTGAATTTACTGCTTCGAGATGAGCGCCGAATGAATTATTATTTCGGATGCATTTAACCGAGCGAAAAACCCCGTTAACATAACCGTCAATCCACCATTCAATGAATTGTTTCTGCTTGTCTTTAGGAATATAGCCTTTGTCTTTAATTATTTCCCCTAAGTCTTTGGTTTTATCAACCAGTATTTTAGTATGAGCAAAATTATATCTATCCCAGGCCTCAGGACTTTCCCATAAAGCGTAATTTCGAAAATCAGAAAGTGAATATATAAATAAATCAATCTGAGTATTTTTCTTATCCGTATACTCTTTCTTTGTTCTTTCCATTGCCTCGTCAGTAGTAATTATAATTGCGTCATAATCAGAATTTTCATTTTCAAAACCTTTACCGCGTGAACCAATCAAAACTAGTCCTAAAATATCAGGACTAGTTTCAGCCTCATTTATTATTGTTTGGAACTCGTTCTCTGTGTTAATCATATTGCGAGCTATCTATTATCACGATCAGCGGTACATATATTATCGCTATCACAATATATTTCTCCCCATGTTGGGCAATCCATTACCCATGGTTTTGAATTATTCTTAAATTCATTAATTGCATCAGTTGCATCTTTATTAAAGTAACCATAATAACAGCCGTTGCTTGGGTTTTTGACTGCTATGCAATCGCTGTCTTTTTCACAATAGTTTGGATTTGAAGCTATGTCGATTTTTTTGTTATTTGAACCAAGGGGCTCTCCTACGTTTTTTGTAGAATTTTGGAAGAAATAATAAGCAGCTCCAGAAATAATTAACACGATGATAATTAATATAATTTTTTTCATATACATATAGTATATACCATTAATGAAGAAAGCCCATAAAGAAAGACTAAAATGTCATTGACAAAATGAAGAGAAACTGATATTTTAAGTAATTAATGAATGAATCTAACTATAAAATAATTCATCAATAGGAGGTGTATTAATGCTCGTTAAAAAAAGACAACAGCAAAAAGAAGCTGATCAACTTATCAAATCGATAAGAACAAAATTTACGGAAATTGACCAAGCTCAATCTCCGCAAAGTCGGGGCGGACATATAAGCGCTTTACACAGATTATTTGATCAGCTGCATTTCTGCAATGTCTCAATCGGACTAAATTCTTCAGAAGATAGTATTGCTGCCGGCTTTCAAACTCTAGGGAGCAAGCACCCAAAAACTCTTGATGGAGAAAAGAGACGTCTGATCGTTTTTTATTTTAATAAGGACGGAACAGCCCGACTGAGACCAGCTGATATTAAAAGCAAAGTGAAGAACAGGGTGTTAACAAAAGAAATCACAGGTAGTAGATTAAAAGTTCTTCGCTACTTGGTAAAACTTATGAAAAAATACGGGGCTTATAAAAAAGCACAACCAGAAAGAAGTTATTATTATTCTTCTTTTGGTAATGTACCGGATTCGTTTTTTACCTAAGAAATAATGCAACAAAATTTAAAAGACTTTACTGCGATGCAGCTAGAGTCTTTTTATTTAGCTGATGATGAGCTTATCTTATTGTTTTACTTCTAAATTTAAACCAACCGACAATCATAGGTAGGATCAAAGTAAGTAAATAATAAAGATAAATATCTAATTTGTAATATCCGTCAGCCGGGTTCAAAAGTTTAACCAAGAAAATATAATCCAAAATTATTGCCATAATCATCCAAACAACTCCGAGCCCGATATAGCAACCAAACGTATCTCTTTTAATTTTTTTAATTAATACCCAAAGAGTGATTAGTATTCCAATTGGTGTTATCAGCCAGCCGATATAATTTGCGGGGACAAGTAAAAAGAAGATAAAGCCTAAAATATAACCAATGAGCCAGAGAATAAATCCCCAGAAAATGGTGTTTAGAAAGGTTTTTTTCTTATCCATAAATTTGTTTAAAGTTTAGATAATTAAATTATATCACCAAACAAAAACAACCCCAAGATTAAGGTTGTTTTCTATTGGATTGATAAAGAATTTTACTTTTAGGTTCATTCCAGTTAATCTAATTATAGGAGGAAAAATGAAAAAAATAATAAAATCAGGGGTCTCTGTTATATTAGCAGTCGCCTTATATATAGTAGTTGTAATTTTTTCTTTCTTAAGTACCAGGAAAGTTAAGAAAAAAAATTCTTAACAAAAAACATCCCTAAAATTAGGGATGTTTTTAAATGGGTGCCTAGAGGGAATCGAACCCTCGCTGACGGGACCACAACCCGATGTTCTACCATTAAACTATAGGCACCATGTATTTAATTCTCGCTTGCTTGCCAACTGAAGCTTCAGTGCAAGTTGGTGCCCTCGGAAGGAATCGAACCTTCATCTAGAGATTAGAAGTCTCCTGTTCTATCCATTGAACTACGAGGACCATAGTATATTCCGTGAACACTCGTCTAAAAATAGCAGTAAAAACAGTTTTTGTCAATCGTTATTATCCTGTTTTTTTCTTTGTTTCCCGTGAAACGCTTTATAGACATCGCGCAGCTGTTGATCCGTAATATGCGTATAGACTTGCGTTGTGGTGATTGAGGCATGTCCGAGCATCGCTTGAACCGATCTAATATCGGCGCCGTTCATCAATAAATCGGTAGCATAGCTATGGCGCATAGTATGCGGCGTTACCCGTTTCATAATTCCCGCGAGTCGAGCGTAGCGCGAAACCAAACGTTCAATCGAACGCGGCGTAATTGGAAAGAGTAAGGGATTAGGATCACTTCGCTCAGCTAAATATTTTTTTATCCAATGCCGCGAATTCTCAGACAAAAAAACTAAACGCAATTTTGATCCTTTACCGCGTACCGTAAATTCAGGTTTTGACAAATTTATATCGTCAACTTTTAATTTAGCGAGTTCTGAAACACGAAGTCCGGTTGAAAACAACGTTTCGAGTAATGATTTATCGCGCAGTTGTTGTAGGGGATCTTTCGCATGTTCAAGCGGCATTTCTAAAATTCTTTCCAAGTCTGATCCTTCTAAAAAATCAACTTGACGCGGCGCTTGTTTTGACAGTTCTATTTTATCAGGACTCAAAGTCTTAACATCATTTTTATTGAGATATTTTAAAAAAGTGCGTAAGGCAATCAAATGATAATTTTGTGTATTCTTTTTTATTGGATCATCACCACGCGAAGGCAGACGGTTTAAATGCAGACGGTATTGATGAACCAAAATTTTTGAAATACCTTCTGGTTTAGTGACATTTCGTTCACGGGCAAAATCCGCAAAGCGATGCAAGAAGAATCCGTAATTGCGCAGGGTTAAGCTAGCCAGGCCGCGCTCAACTTCTAAATACTCAAGAAAATCAGTAATAGAACGGTCCAATTGATTCAGTTTTTTCAGGGTTTTTTCAGGCATACTATACATTGTACGACGTCTTGATTTTATTATCAATTTGTAGTAGAGTATAGCTACTTATTATTAATGTACTGGCACTCGGTTTTACCCTCCAAAAGGTATTTCTTGGTCCAGCAAACGACTATGTTAGACAAAAAAGCCAAACAACGGCTCATCAACCGTTATAAAGTGCATGACACTGATACCGGTTCCCCGCAGGTGCAGATCGCTATCTTGAGTGAGGAAATCACTCAATTGACCGATCACTTGAAAATGCACAAGCACGATTATTCATCCCGCAGAGGTTTACTACGCAAAGTTGGCGAACGTCGCCGTTTGCTCAAATACTTGCAACGCGAAGATGAAAAAGCCTTTATGGAATTGGCAGCTAAGCTTAAGCTTAAAATTGCCAAGAAGATGATCGAAGAGGAAGAAGAGCGCAAAGCGCTTGAAGCCGAATTGATGACCGATGAAATGATTGAAGAAAGCAATGCAACAGAAAAAGACTCGTAATGATAATGGAAAGCGGGCCACTGGCTCGCTTTCTTTGGAATCTATGACAAAACACAAAGATCAACGTGTCGGCATTTTAGTTGATGCCGCAAACATGTATCACTCAGCGAAAAATTTATATAAACGTCATGTCAATTTCAAGGAAGTCTTGAAAGCCGCTGTGGCTGATCGTAAATTAGTGCGCGCAATCGCATACGTTATTCGCGGTGCGGCAAGCGATGAAGAGGAAACTTTTTTTGAAGCTCTGTCCAATCAAGGATTTGAAGTTGTTATTAAAGATTTACAAGTTTTCTCCGGCGGCGCTCGAAAGGCTGATTGGGATGTCGGTATTGCGATTGATGCTATTAAACTTTCAGAACATGTTGATACGATTGTCTTGGTTTCCGGCGACGGAGATTATATTCCTTTAGTTGAGTATCTACAGGCTGCCAAAGGCTGCCGAGTTGAAGCAATGGCGTTTCGTCAGACAACTTCCTCGAAATTAATCGAGAGTGTTGATGACTTTATTAGCTTGAGCGAAAGTCGGAAGTTTTTGATAGGACGCTAGACCTCACCCTTTTAACAATTTATTAATTTAATTTAGTCTGACCGACAAACAGACAGAACTGTGGTTATCCATAGTCCTTTAGTTTGTTGGGCAGACACAAAAACATATGAAGAATGAACAAGTGTTTACCTGCGATTGGCTTGGCCGACCGCTTACTTTTAAGACAGGTCGTCTTGCTAAACAAGCCGATGCTGCCATTACAGTGCAATATGGCGAAACCGTAGTTCTCGCTACTGTTGTACAAGCTAAAACAGCCCGTGAAGGAATGGATTTTTTTCCTCTCATGGTTGAATTCGAAGAACGTTTGTATGCCGCCGGAATTATCAAAGGTTCTCGTTGGATAAAAAGAGAAGGACGTCCGACTGATGATGCGGTTTTAACCGGCCGTATGATTGACCGTTCGGTCCGTCCGTTGTTTGATCAAAAATCTCGTCGCGACGTACAAGTCGTGATTACTGTATTATCAGTTGATACTGAAAACGATTATGATATTGTTTCTCTTGTTGCTGCCTCAGCGGCCTTAGCTGCTTCCGGCGTTGATTGGAAAGGTCCGATTGGCGGAATCAGAGTTGGCAGAGTTAACGAACAATTTAACTTTAATCCTACCTATGCTGATCGTCTTGAAAGTGATCTTGATTTGATTGTTGCCGCCACTGCCGAGCGAGTTGTTATGATTGAAGCTGGCGCTCAGGAAGTTCCGGAAGACGTTATGCTTGATGCGATTTTAGAGGGACACAAGGCAATGCAACCGGCCATTGAATTGATTAATGAAATGACCACTGCTTTGAAAGTTGAAAAGCATGAGAGAGTTGAAAGAAAAGTGGAATTGAAAGTTGATGAAATTAAAGAATCTGCTTTGTCACTCGCTGGTGATTGGTTAAAAGAAAATGTAAAAAATATTTTGTTTGATAAAGTGTATTACACCAAAGGCGAACGCAAGGCTGCGGTTAGCGCCATCAAAGAAAAATTGGATGAATTTTTAGAAGGAAAAGAAATTGATGCTGCTTATCGCAAAGTTGCGATTTATCAATTAGTAGAAGCTGCGGTTGAAGCGGAAGTGACTCGTGCGATTTTGGATGAAAAGAAACGCGTTGACGGCCGTGCGCTTGATGAAATTAGAAATTTAGAATCTGATACTTCGTTACTTCCTCGCAATCACGGCTCAAGTTTATTTAGTCGTGGAGAAACGCAAGTCATGGCGGTAGTAACTCTCGGTGCACCTGGTGATGAACAATCATTGGAAGGTTTGGAAGGTGAAAGCAAAAAGAGATTTATGCTTCACTATAACTTCGCTCCGTTTTCGGTCGGCGAAGCTAAGCCTATGCGCGGACCGGGCCGTCGCGAAATCGGTCACGGATCATTAGCTGAAAAAGCCATCGCGTCTTTGATGCCTTCAAAAGAAGAATTTCCTTACACCGTTAGAGTTGTTGCGGAGACTTTGTCTTCAAACGGTTCGTCATCAATGGCTTCAAGCTGTGCAGCATCACTCGCTTTGTTTGATGCAGGTGTACCTTTGAAAAAAGCTGTGGCCGGTGTGGCTATGGGGCTTGCTTCAATTCCTGACATGAGTCGTTGGGAAGTTTTGACTGACTTACAAGACTTGGAAGATGGCGAAGGCGGTATGGACTTTAAGATTACGGGAACCGCTGACGGAATTACTGCGATTCAGTTAGACACAAAAACTATCGGTTTGGATAAAGCGATTATGGAAAAAGCTTTGAACGACGGAAAAAAAGCTCGTTTGAAGGTTTTGGAAGTTATGAATGAAGCGATTGATAAACCGCGTGCCGAACTTTCAAAGTATGCACCGCGCATTACAACCGTTAAGATTGATCCGGAAAAGATCGGAGAAGTTATCGGTTCAGGCGGAAAAGTTATTAATGAAATTATTGATGCTTGCGGCGTTACGATTGATATTGATGATGACGGTTTGGTTATGGTCTGCGGAACAGAACCTGAAGGAGTTAAGAAAGCACTTGATTGGATTAATAATATTGTACGCGACTTTGTAGCCGGTGAAACATTCACAGGCAAGGTTGTTCGTATGCTCGACTTCGGTGCCTTTATCGAACTGGTTCCGGGCCGTGATGGTATGGTGCACGTCAGTGAAATGGCTCCTTACCGAGTATCCAGTCCGTCTGACTTCTTTGCAATTGGTGATACAGTCACTGTAAAGATTAAAGAAATTGATGAAAAAGGACGAGTAAACTTGAGCATGAAAGGTCTTCCCGAAAACCAGCATTTGTGGGAAAATGAAAAAGGAAAGCAGACAGGCGATTTTAACGCCGGTCCTCGCGCTCCGCGTCGCGACTTTAACGGTCCGCGCAAACCTCGTTATTAAATATATGTCCGAAGAAAAAAGCTCAACACGCATCACACTGACAACTTCAAGTTTGGTCAGGATTTTAGTGGTGTTGTTGTGTGTTTACTTTGCGTATCTTATTCAAGATATTCTCGCTATTTTGTTTGTGGCGGTTATTTTATCAAGCGCCATGGAGCCTTCGATTGAATGGATGGAGAAGAAAAGTATTCCTCGCGTTTTGGGTATTTCTATAATTTACATTTTATTGTTAGGTGTTATTGGTTTAACAGTATATTTGATTATTCCACCGATCATTGAACAGTTCACTCAATTGGCCGGAGATTTTCCAATGTATGTAAATCGTATTCAAGAAATGTTTTCGGGTTTGCGGGATTACGGCGCTGCACACGGTTGGCTTGATAATATTCAATCTTCAATCGGTTCGGTGGGCTCAAATTTTCAGGCCGCAGCGGGCGGAATTCTTTCTACTGTTTATAATTTCTTTGGCGGTATTTTCTCTTTCCTTATTATTCTGGTGCTTACTTTTTACATGGCCGTTGAAAAAAACGCCATCAAGAAGTTGGTTTGGTCTTTGACTCCGGAAGATAAGCAAACTTATGTCATGGATGTCTTTAACAGAATGCAGAAGAAAATCGGTTTGTGGATGCGCGGTCAGTTGATTCTCTGTGTAGTAATTTTTGCCCTAACTTACATTGGATTATTAATCCTTGGCGTGAAGTACGCTTTGGTCATTGCTTTGATTGCCGGCTTTACCGAATTTATTCCTTACCTTGGTCCGATTATCGGTGCGGTACCGGCGGTCTTCCTTGCCTTTACTCAGTCACCGACCTTAGCACTGTTTGTTGCAATTTTGTATTTAATCATTCAGCAGCTTGAAAATAATTTCCTGGTTCCTAAGATCATGGAGAAAACTGCAGGACTTAACCCGATTGTCAGTATGGTGGTCTTAATGGTGGGTTTTTCCGTCGGGGGAGTGATGGGTGCATTATTATCGATTCCAGTCGCTACGGCGGCTACAGTCGTTGTTGAAGACATGCTTCATAAGAAGCAGGCCTCTGAAGGATTGTCCAAATAAGCTTAATATCAAAACACCCCGTAAAAGGGGTGTTTTTTGTTGAAAATAAGCCTTTTCCTCTATATTGACAGTATTTCATTAAAATGCTATAATATGGGTAATAAAAATCAATATAAAATAAAGAAAAAAGGACGGAACTTTGAAAAAATTATTATTACTCTCAGCACTCATACTGATTGTATGGGCATTATCAATGGAAGGGATTGAGTCTCTCCAACCCGGAAAAAACTCTGCGGATAAAATGAAGAAAAGAGATTCATTTTCCTGGGTAGCTAAACCCGTTGTTTGGAATATGAATGCTTGGGCAGTTTACAAGGATATGTTTACAAATCCTATATTCAAGAACGGATATGCAGGCATCGTGCTTGGTAGCATTCTCGGAATTTGTTTTTATTTTCTGATATTATTATCACTTTTATTTTTTGCGGGACTGCTCGGCAGATTTTATGTCGGGGCCGGTGGGAATCAAAATGCTTTATTGTTTCAAATAATTAATCTGCAAACTGTTATTAATAACATGAATACAATAAATACTATTTCAAGAATATAAAACCGAAAGGGAAAAAATTGAAACAATTAATAATCAATATAAGCATTTATGTATTTTTCATGACCGTGATTCCATGGTATGAAGAAATACTGCAAGCGTATGACTCTTTCTTTTCAGGAGCACTGTATCCCTTGGGTCTTATTCTTCTGATGGCGTCAGTGATAGCGATGGTTTTTATGGCTGTGTATAGTTTATTTTATACTATATATGCTCTTGAATACGTCGGAGTAATTGACCAACATGGTTTCGGAACTATACTAAAAAAAGTTCCTGAACCAGACGAATCAGGATGTAATTTTCGGATCGAAGTTGATACTGATAGAGGCAAAGAAATTGATTGCTATTTTGTCGGTTCTGAGATAGCTGATGAATACAACAATGTTCAGGTGTCAGCCATCTATAAGAGAGCTAGGTTCAGTGGACAGCTAAAGATTTTTGATGTTCCTGCATTATTGAATTAATAATAAAATAAAATCAAACAATTTTAACAGGAGAATAAAAATTGAAAAAACTATTTATCAGTATCTTCGCTATTTTCTTAATAGCACAGTCAGTCACAGCTCAGGAAGAAACAGGCACAAATATGAGATTCGAAGTCAACAAGAATTCTCAGATGTATTTTAAAGATGGCGATCACTATGTTGTCTTCAGAGATGATAATTTCAAAGGCTTCTTTGAACCTGTCGGGTTATATAATATAACATCGGGAAAAATTGCTGGTCCGGGTTATGAAGAACCAACTTGGTATGAAAAGCTGACAGCATGGTATATCGGTTTCTTTTTTGATGATTCATTATGGCTCAATCTCATCGGCTTAATTATTATCATCATCTTGCTAATAACTGCATTTCTCTTAGCCTTAGTTGCCGTAGTTTCATTTGTACACTTGATTGAATATGGCGGAGTACGTGAAGAACATGGTGTGGGCGTTATTATCGATGGAGATTATGATTATTTTGGTGACGAAGATGACGATGACGATGAAGAAAATGATCAAGAAGATGACAGTGATGATGCAGAAGAAAATGGAGAAGAGGGAATCACCAATGATGAAGAAGCTGATCTAGAAACAGAAGAAGCTTCAGAAGGTGAGGAATCAGGATTCCGTTTTGAGATCGAAGTTGATACTGGAAACGGTAAAAAAAGTGATTGGTTTTATGTCAGTTCTGAGATTTATGATAAATATGATGATGGCCAGCAAGTATCTGTCATTTATAAGATAGGCAGATTCGGCAAAGGGCTTTATATCATTGATGTTCCTTTATTAAATCAATAATTTGTACTTTTAAGAAGAAACCCCGGAAAATATTTTCTGGGGTTTTTCTTATATTGACAAAAAACAGGTCGTAACGTAGGATGGAATATTAATTGTTTTTTAAAAATAACATATTAGAAAGGAACTGATATGACACTTTTACTCAGTTCATTTGAGAACACGGTCTTAATAGTTGGCGTGATTATAGTATTATCTATTATCATAATTATCTTGATTAATAGAAAGAGTTCGACTTCCTGGTCAACACTACAGGAACCACTCGAAATCGAACCGCCTCCATCAAAGTTAATAAAAGAATCAAAATTCATACCCACCCAGTTTTTTTCAGATACCTGTTATATTTTTATGTTCTTGTGGAATCCCTTTAAATCTTTATTGGGTAGCGAGGAAATAAATGTACCGGCCTTCGAGATTGAAGAAACTGAAGTTATGCCAAATTTCGGGCTTGAAGCAGACAATATATATTTATTTTCTCTAAATGAAGCTCTATCGCTGGTAAAGGATTTACTGGAGAGCTCTCATAAGGGAGAAATATCGCCCGTGGCACTGAACAGTGAGTTCAGTTACTATGTTTTCTTTGGAGAAAGCAAGTACAATATGGCGCGTATCAGATTGGAGTATAGCGATCGCTGCCCGGGGTATGGTTGGACCCTGGAAAAAGAAACAAGTTCCGACAGATACAGTCCCAATAGGATTACATTTCGCAAGAAAGTTTCAGAAAAATCAATAACCTAAACTATAGGAGTTTAATTTGTATATTATAAAACCCGCTGACAACAGGCGGGTTTTAAATTTGCTTAATTGTTTCCGTAATGACTTTCTTTAGTTGTATCAATTCTTCTTCACTAAATTTCATTAAGACAAATTTATCTCCGGGAATTTGCTTACGCGCTTCAGTTGAGATTCCGAGACGAAGACGTTTAAAATTTTTGGTTTTTAGAGAATCGATAATCGATTGAACACCGTTATGTCCGGCGCTCCCCGAGTTTACTGAAATTTTGTAGTCTCCTAAATTTAAATCAAGTTCATCGTGAATAACACTCAAGACCTGAGTCAAATCAGAGTCTTTTTTTATTCCGAAAATCCCAGAAGCTAGCATTTTATAATAGCGCATAATCGCGGCGACGTTCTCGCCCGAACGATTCATGAAGTTTTGCGGCTTTATCAACATCAACCCTTCGCCTTCAGCAATAAGAGACTTTGATTTTTTATCTAAAGCCCATGTTAGGTTATGTTGCTCTGCCAAAAAATCTACGGCCATAAAGCCGGCGTTGTGACGAGTTATTTCGTATTCTTTGCCCGGGTTACCGAGGCCAACGATTATTTTCATATATTATTAGTATAGCATTAGTTAGCCCAAGACCTCACCCGGCCGCCTTCGGCGTCCACCCTCTCCATTTTTAATGGAGAGGGTTTCTAAAAAAACAAATAACCCTCGCCAGCAAGGCTGGAGAGGGTGGGATGGAGCGAAGCGACAGACCGGGAGAGGTCTAACTATCATGCAATCCGTGCACATCACGACCCTTCTTTACCCACATTGAAATTGGAGTTCCGAGGAAGCCGAATTTAGCACGTAATTGATTTTCTAAAAAGCGAAGGTAAGAGTCGGCAATACTTTGACGCGGACCGATCTGAACCATAAAGCTCGGCGGATTAACACTTGCTTGTTTAAATTCATAGATACGCGGATATTTAGTTCCTTTGCCTTTGGTTGGTTTATGTTTTCTAACAGCCATACGCAAAAGTCTGTCCGTCGCTGAATCCGGCAGCATAATATATCGTTGCTCGGCAACATTTAAAATCAAGTCCAGCAATTGATCAATACGAGCGCGATTTTTAGCTGACAAGAATTGAATCGGTGCATAAGTTGCAAAAGGCAGCTCACCGTAAATATAGTTGGTGAATTTTTTCGGATCTTTCTTCTCCGCCAAATCCCATTTATTGGCAACGAAAATTAAACTCTTGTGGCGTCCGGTAATTTCTTCAATCAAACGTGCATCTTGTTTTGTTAGAGGTTCCGAAATATCCAAAACTAAAATAGCAACTTGGCATTTATTAATCGCCGCTAAACTTTTATCCATACTGAATTTTTCCAGGTTCTCTACTTTGTGCCCATGTTTAGTAATACCAGCCGTATCAACAAATTCAATTTCCTTTCCTTTATACGTAAAGCGCGCATACTGCGGTTCGCGTGTTGTGTGAGGAAGTGGTGAAACAATAACGCGAGGAAAACCAAGTATGGCATTAATCAAACTTGATTTGCCGACGTTAGGTTTTCCAATAATCGCAACTTTAAGACGAGGTGCTTCTTCCTTATTAATTTCATCTTGTCGTTCAATCGGATCAATTTTAGTATAGATAAAATCAAGCATATCTCCCGTGCCAGTTCCAGTTGCAGCAGACACCGCCGCAACGTCACCTAAGCCGAGTTTCATAAATTCGATTGAAGCTGTGTTCGCCAAAGATTTTTTATCCGCTTTATTGGCTACCACTAAAATATTTTTTTTATTAGGGATAATACGCTTAACAATTTGCGCCATTGTTTTGTCCTGGGGCAATAAGCCGTCGCGCGAATCAACGACAAATAAAATAAGGTCAGCTTTTTTGATATAATCACGAGCCTGTTTTTGTACAAACTCATCAATTGTTTCGGCGTTAATTTTTTTTAAACGTAAAAAGTCAAAGTCCATGAAACCGCCGGTATCGACGAGATCAAAACTTTGTCCGCGCCACACAACGCTTGCGAGGTTGGCATCGCGAGTAGTCCCCGGAATATCGGATACTAAAGCACCATGCCGCTCGGTTAAGCAGTTAAAAAGAGTTGATTTTCCGACATTGGTTCGTCCGAAAATCACGACGAGTGGAGCTTTTGGTGTTTTCATTTAATTGTTATTTTCCGTACCGGATCCTGAGGTATCCGCGTCGGTTCCGAGAATAAGGATGAAGTCAGGCTGCACGCGTTTGCGTTCAGCATTGCGTTCTTGTAATTCGGTTTTTAGCCAATCCGGCAGTGTTGGAGCTATATTGGCATCGGTCTTTTCTTTTAGTTCTTGTAGGGCGTCTCGCTTAGCGCCAAAACTTAAATCATAGATAACTGATTTTTCAAAATTATGACGGGTTGAATTGGCGATCTCAACAACATTAATTCCTTCGCGTTCCAAATCAAGAGCAACTCGACTACCCAATCCGTTGACCCAAGTGCCGTTAAAAATAGTTAGGGTAATATCTTCTTTGCTTTGTGTGCTTGATTTAACTTTGTTGTCTGACACTGCGCCAAAGATACCGTTAAATAAATATTGGATTTCTGAAAAGTCTCCGCTGCGAGGGCTCAAGATATATGCTCCGTTATAGCCGCGATCATCAACGAGTAAACCGGCAGCGCTGTTATCAAGTACCCGGTTGATAATTGTTTCAGTTTCAATGTCCTTTACAATTGACCAGAGTTTTAAAATTTCCCAAACCTTTAAGTTTGTTGAGATATTGCCATGCAGGGTGCTGATTAAAGAAGATACTCGAGTCGGGTTTAAAAGAAAATTTGCGGAGATAATTTTTTCTTTAACAGCTGACAGTATTTTTTGTTGACGTCTGGCGCGTGCAAAGTCGGACCCTTCGCCGCCAACACCGTGACGAGAACGAGCGTATTTAAGAGCGAGTGATCCGTCCATGTGTTGCCAGCCCTGATCAATGTGTAAGTGTTCATAGCGACTGTAATAATCAGCGTTGTCTTCATTGCCCAGAATTGGATAGGCGTAGTCATCAAGCGTATTATCAACAAACACATCAACGCCTCCGATCTGATCTATTACTTTTTCAAAACCTGAAAAGTCGACGCGTACATAATAATCCATCGGAGCGTTTAAGAGATCGCCAATAGCCTGAGAAGAAGCTAAACCGCCGCTACCCGGATCGCTTTGTTCGGCATAGGCGGCGATACTATTAATTTTTCCAAAACCTGAACCTTCAATCGGCACAGCTAAGTCACGAGGAATTGAAAGCATTGACGCTTGCTTGGTTGAAGGTTTAACACTCGCGGCAATAATCGTATCGGTTAGCTGTCCGCCGTCGTGGCCTTTGCCGCCAATACCCAGTAAGAGGATATTGATGCGATCATTTTCTTCTCCTTTAAGTTCTCGATCAGAACTTTCCGCCAAGTGTTTAACTTGTCCGATAATCGGTACACGATCAACCCATGAATCTTTAGTAGTCGGTGCAAAGTAGTTTTTTACAAAGAAGAAAATGAACATGAGTGCAAAAACTGCGAGTACAATTAAAAGCCAATGCATAAAACGACGTCGACGCTTTGGCGCGCCGCCGTGTTGTAGTGCTTCAAGATCTTGTAACATGCGATTATTATCGTACATAAGTTATATCGGTGTATGTCCATTATACTGTATTGGACTGATTTAATAAATACAGCATAAAATCAGCAGAAAATCAAGTTTGCTTCGTTGACATAAGCTTAATTTTAGCGTATATTTAAGAAGTATTATTTATTACATATTCTTGAATTACCATGCAGATTTCTTGGCTCGGACACTCCGCTTTTCGCTTACAAGGCAAATCCGGCGCAGATCAAGTTAGTATTATAACAGACCCTTTTCATCCTGAAAAAATCGGGTTGAAATTAGCTCGGCTTGAAGCTGATATCGTCAGCATCAGTCATGATCACGATGATCATAATAATCTAGATGCTGTAAAAGGAGAACCGTTTGTGGTGCGCGGTCCTGGTGAATATGAAACCAAGGGCGTGTATATTGACGGTATTCATTCTTGGCACGATACGAGTAAAGGAGGAGAACGCGGCAGTAATGTTATTTACCGTTTTGAGCTTGAAGATATGTCTATCGCGCATCTTGGTGATTTGGGCCATGAACTCGACGACAAGCAACTTGAACGCCTTGAAGGAACTGATATTTTATTAATTCCCGTGGGTGGCGTGTACACGATTGACGCGCAGACAGCCGTAAAAGTTATTAATCAAATTGAACCGCGCATTATTATACCAATGCATTATCAGGTGCCGGGTTTGAAATTATCTAAACCTCTCGGTACCCTTGATCAATTTATAAAGGCGATTGCCATGAAGCCTCGCATGGAAGAAAAGTTTAAAATTATTAAAAAAGATTTGCCGCAAGATGACATGGAATTAATTGTTTTGGAAATGTAGTATGCCCCGCATCACAAAAAAAACTACCGCAAAAAAAAGTGTCAGCCCGAAGCGCCGCAGCCGCAAACCGGCTGTTTTAAAAACAGTCGCTTTGTCGGGTGGACCCGTGGCGCACGGTCATGTTTCAGTTCCGCATCATCATCACGCTCATAGTCAGACTGAAGATAAGAATAAACGTTTAGTGATGTGGTTGGGAGTAAGTGTTGTTATGGCTGTGGTTGTCGGAATTTGGATTACGAATTTGAATCGCATCTTAGGAGCCAGCGATATTTTTCCGCGCACGAATGAACAAGAAAAATTAGATTTCGCTTCAATTAAAAATGAATTGAGTGACACCTTGTCTGAAGTTAAGAATGATTTGAAGAATCTTGAAGCGCCGGTTATCGGCACTCCGACCGCAACCACTTCGCCGTCAGTTACTCCGACGGTAAATCCTGAGTTGCCAAACACCTTACCTAATTAAATTTTTTAGTATGGCGAAAGCTAAAGATAAAGAACCAAAAAAGGACGAAGAGGAAATTGTTAACGACAATAATCTCGGTACGGTTGAAGATCAGCCGATTATTGATGAAATGCGTCGTTCATATCTTGATTACGCGATGAGCGTAATTGTTTCGCGTGCTTTGCCTGATGTTCGCGACGGTTTAAAGCCGGTTCATCGTCGTATTTTATACGCGATGTGGAATCTTGGACTTCGTCCGGGAGCAAAGTTTAGAAAGTCAGCGACGGTTGTCGGTGAAGTGCTTGGTAAATACCATCCGCACGGCGATTCGGCTGTGTATGAATCTATGGTTCGTATGGTTCAGGATTTCTCAATGCGCTATCCTTTAGTTCGCGGTCAAGGTAACTTCGGTTCGATGGACGGAGACAACGCCGCTGCTATGCGTTATACCGAAGCAAAGCTTGCTCCGATTAGCGAAGAATTACTATCAGATATTGAAAAGAAAACTGTTAACTTTATTCCAAACTTCGATGGTTCACAGCAAGAACCTCGAGTATTACCGGCTCGTCTGCCTAATTTGTTATTAAACGGATCAATGGGTATTGCCGTCGGTATGGCGACCAATATTCCGCCTCATAACTTGCGCGAAGTATCGGCTGCCATTGTTCATTTAATAGAAAACCCGGATTCCACGGTTGAAGATTTAACTCAATTTGTTAAAGGACCGGATTTTCCAACCGGCGGTATTATTTATGATCGCTCAGAAATCAATCGCGCCTATGCGACAGGCAAAGGCGGCGTTGTGATGCGCGGTGTCGCTGAAGTTGTTGAAACAAAGACAGGTGGTTTTTCAATTATCATTACTGAGATTCCTTTCCAAGTTAACAAAGCAACCTTGGTTGAAAAAATTGCTGATTTGGTGCGTGAGAAAAAGATTGAAGGCATTAGGGATTTGCGTGACGAATCAGACAAAGACGGCGTACGCGTTGTCATTGAATTAAAGAAAGATGCTTTCCCGAAAAAGATTTTAAACAGTTTGTATAAGCAGACACAGCTTCAGGAAACCTTTCACATGAACATGCTTGCTTTGGTTGATGGTATTCAGCCAAAGATTCTTAACCTGAAGTCATTTTTAGAAGAACACATCAAGCATCGCGACGAGGTTATTCGTCGCCGCACTGAATTTGAATTGGAAAAAGCTCGCGACCGCGCGCATATCTTGGAAGGTTTGATGATTGCCTTAAATAATATTGATGCGGTAATCAAAACTATTAAAGCTTCAAAAGACAAAGAAGAGGCCAAGGGCAATTTGATGAAGAAATTCAAGTTATCTGACCGCCAAGCCTTCGCCATTGTTGAAATGAAACTTGGATCGCTCGCTAACCTTGAGCGTTTGCATATTGAAAATGAATTAAAGGAAAAGTTAGCGATTATCAAGGAACTTGAAAGCATTTTGAAATCAAAAGCCAAGATTTTAGGAATCGTGAAAAAAGAGTTGATTGAGTTGACTGAAAAATTCGGTGATGAGCGCCGGACCGCGATTATCGAACACGGTATTAAAGAGTTCAGCGTTGAGGATTTGGTTCCTAACGAAGAAACCATGGTTGTTATGACTCGTGACGGCTATATTAAGCGTTTAACACCTGATACGTTTAAGGTTCAGGCTCGTGGCGGCAAAGGAGTTATTGGACTGACGACTAAAGAGGAAGACATGGTTGAATTTATGTTCACCACCATGGCGCATAACGATATTCTATTCTTTACAACTCGAGGACGTGTTTTCCAACTCAAGGCTTATGAAATCCCGGCATCATCTCGAACTACTAAGGGTCAGGCGATTGTTAATTTCCTCCAGCTTCCTTCGGATGAAAAAGTCACTTCGGTATTGCCGCTTGATAAACTAACAAAATACGATTATCTCTTTTTTGCCACAGAGCGAGGCGTTGTTAAAAAAGTTCCGCTTGATGAATTTTCAAAAGTTCGTCGCAGCGGTTTGATCGCGATAAAAATGCGACCTGAAGATAAATTAATTTGGGCCAAGCCAAGCTCGGGCAAAGATGAAATTCAACTGATCACAGCCAAAGGACAGGCTATTCGTTTTAAGGAAAGTGATGTTCGACCTATGGGAAGAAACGCGTCCGGAGTTATGGGTGTTCGTATTAAGAAAGGCGATTGTGTAGTTGGTATGGGCGTTGTTCCATCCGATAAAGAAAAAGTTAAAAAATATCAGGTATTGTCCGTGATGGCCAATGGTTACGGTAAACGCACGGCACTCTCTCATTATAAAGTTCAGGGTCGCGGCGGATCTGGTATTAAGACAGCTAAGGTGACTGACAAGACTGGGCAGCTGACTAACGCGTTTGTTGTCAGTTCTGACGCCATGTCTGATAAGGATTTAATCATTATTTCCGCCAAGGGCCAAGTCATTCGTTTGCCTTTTAAATCAGTTAATGAATTGGGTCGAGATACGCAAGGCATCAGACTCATGCGCTTTAAGGAAGACAAGGACAGCGTGGCCTGCGTGACCTGGGCTTAAGAGCATTGACCACTTTTTCCTACTATCGTATACTGATAGTAATTTGCTGTTTCTCTCTCAGCATCATAATTATTAATTTCCACGTGTATGGAACATGAAACGTCCGCTCCACACCACACGTCGTCTTCTAAGAAGTTAGATAATAAAAAAAATCTTCTTATCGGACTTGGCGCAGTGGTTGTTATATTGATCGTTGTTGCTTTTGCGAACTTCGGTGGCTCAATCTTTAAATCTGGAAAAAATCTTTCACCTGATGAAGCTAAGGTTAAGGCTGAGGAGTTCATCAATAAGAATTTAGTACAAGGTACAACTGCTTCTGTCAGTGAAGTGACTGACTATAGCGATACGATGTATAAGTTAAGTGTTCTTGTAGGAACTAACACTATTGAATCTTTCATTTCGAAAGATGGTACTTTGTTCTTCCCGCAAGCGATGAATATTAATGATGTTAATAGCGGTGTTGCCACAACTGACGGCACCACAACCCCTGCGGCATCAGCGCCTGTCGTGCCTGCTGATTTGCCAAAGAATGATAAGCCAGTTGTTGAAATGTTTGTCATGAGCGAATGCCCATACGGTTTGCAAATGCAAAAAGGTATGTTGCCTGTTGTGAATGCCTTGAAAGATAAAATGGATTTTCAATTGAAATTTGTTAACTACGCCATGCACGGTAAGAAGGAAGTTGATGAACAACTTCGCCAATACTGTGTTAACAAAGAAGAGAATTCAAAACTTATTTCTTACTTGTCATGTTACTCAACGAGCGGCAATTCTAGCTCATGCGGTGCTGAAGCTGGACTCAATGAAAGCAAAATAAGTTCTTGTGTTTCGAAAGCTGATAAGGAATTCAAAATTACAGAAAGCTATAATGATAAGAACACTTGGACCGGCAGCTTCCCGAGCTTTGCTATTCACGATGCTGAAAATAAGAAATACGGTGTTCAGGGCTCCCCAACTTTGGTTATTAACGGTAAATCCGTTGAATCAAACCGCGACAGTCAGAGTTTGTTGACGACTATCTGTGCCGCCTTTAATGAGGCACCTGAAGCTTGTAATGCAGCGCTTGATGCTGCGACTCCGGCTCCGGGCTTTGGTTCAGGCGTAACGTCTAACACCAACGCTGCTGAGTGCGCACCAGCTACCTAAGAATATAGACCTCACCCGGCCTTCGGCCACCCTCTCCTGCTTTGCAGGAGAGGGTTTTTAGTATACTTGATTTATTTAGTTAAATATGATTAAATAACCAAGCAATAAAACTGAATACCGCCATTTATAAACTCTTGGATCGGCGGCCAAGAGACCCTCTCGTAAGAGATATAGGGTTAAGAACTTCTTTTTTATTATATGACAGATAAAGTAACTAAATCACTAAGTGATTTCGCGACTCTTGTAAAAGATGACGCTTTTAAAATTCCGCAGGCTGGCGATACGCTGTCCGGCGTTGTTCTATCTTCTTCTAAGGCCGAAGTCAGATTAGATATCGGCGGCAGATTAATCGGTGTTGTTCGCGGCCGTGAACTATATTTTGAAGGCGGTGAATATTCCGGCTTAAAACCGGGCGACGTTATTGAAGCTACGGTTGTTGATGTTGAAAACGAAAACGGTGAATTGGAACTTTCTTTCCGCTCAGCTGGCGAAGAAAAGACTTGGGTCAATTTGGAAGAAATGTATTCTAAGAAGACTCCGATCATGGTTCGTATCAACGCGGCTAATCGCGGCGGACTTTTAGTAAGCTATGCGCAGATTCCGGCCTTCTTGCCGGTCTCGCAACTTTCTCCGGAAAACTATCCGCGCGTTTCCGGTGGTGACAAAGCTAAAATTTTAGAAAAACTAAAATCATTGGTCGGTACTGAAACTGAAGTTAAGATTATTACTCTTGATCGTAAAGAAGGTAAATTGGTTGTATCTGAAAAAGATGCTTGGCAGGAAAAACAGAAAGATGTTATTTCTCAGTTTAAAGTGGGGGATACCGTTGAAGGAAGAATCATCGCCGTAACCAGCTTTGGAATTTTCGTAAACTTTTCGGGCAACCTTGAAGGTTTGATTCACATTTCTGAATTGGCTTGGCAGCGCATTGATGATCCGACCGGCATTTACAAAGTTGGCGATATGATTTCCGCTCAGATTATTTCTATTGAAGGCGCGAAGATTTTCCTATCTGCCAAACGTTTGTTGGCTGACCCATGGGAAGGCGTAGAAAAGAAATATGTGGTTGGACAGAATGTTACCGGTACCATTCTAAAAGTTAATCCATTTGGTTTGTTTGTTGAGCTTGATGCCGATATTCACGGCTTAGCTCACGTCAGCCAGCTCGGTATTGAAAACGGTGAAAAGATTGATGATGTCTATCAACAGGGACAGCAGATGGAATTTTCCATTATCTCGCTTGATGCCAATGAGCACCGTCTCGGTTTAGCAATTCCAGGAAAAGCCAAAGAAAGAAAAGCAACGAAAGGCAAGACTAAAACTAAAGAAGCTAAGGCTCCTGAAAACGAACCCTCCTCCGCGACTGAAGTCGCTACGGCGGGCGAGGAAGAGACAAAAGACGAAGCTAAATAAGAAAAATGCCTGCTATTACAGCAGGCATTTTTTTGCTATACTAATAGATATATTATTAATTAAACATATGGTCAACTTACTTGAATTGGCGCGTAAGAAACTCGCCGACATCCAGCGCGTTTTTATAATCAACGGCATTATTATGCTCGTCTTGGCGGTTTTGATCGTCTGGACCGAAGTGGTTTTGCAGTTGTTGGTCGGCTTGATGGTGCTGCTTGTTGCTTATAGCCTCTTTTACGTGGCTTATAAGGTACACGCCATTCGCAAATTGATTGATTAAGTTTTTATATTACAAAACCTAGAAAGGGCCGCGCTATGAAATCGTTGGTAAAAAATTTATTTATCTTTTTTGTTGCTTTCCTGCTTTTGGCAGCGGTTGTTTCGTTGTGGAGTGGAAAGAAAACAGAAATTGAATCAATTAATTTTAACCAGTTGGCTACAGAAGTTAAAAGCGGACAAGTCGCCTCAATTGATGTTAATAAGGATGAATTGGAAATTACTTTAAAAGAGGGTGATAAAAAACAGAAAGTTAGTAAGGAAAGTGGACAACCCGTTACGGAGTTACTTGCGGCGCTTGGTGTCAGCTCCGAACAACTAAGCGGCGTTTCAATTAATGTTAAGACTCCTTCTGCTACTGAAAATTGGCTTGGTATTCTTTTGCCCTTCCTTTTGCCCTTACTGATTATTGGAGTATTTATTTATTTCATGTTGCGTTCGGCTCAAGGTGCTAATAATCGAGCTATGATGTTCGGCCAATCGCAAGCTCGTGAGTCAAGCGCTGAAAATAGAAGCAAAGTAACATTTAAAGATGTGGCCGGCGTTAAAGAAGCAAAAGAAGAACTGACGGAGGTTGTTGATTTTTTACGTGAACCACAAAAGTTTACAGCACTTGGTGCCAAAATTCCTCGTGGCGTATTGTTACTCGGCAGTCCGGGCACCGGTAAAACCTTATTGGCACGTGCTGTAGCCGGTGAAGCCAATGTTCCTTTCTATAGTATTTCCGGTTCTGAGTTTGTTGAAATGTTTGTTGGTGTTGGTGCTTCTCGCGTGCGAGATTTATTTAAGCGAGCAAAAAAAACAGCACCTTGTATTATTTTTATTGATGAAATTGATGCGGTTGGCCGTAAACGCGGTTCAGGTATGGGCGGTTCGCACGATGAACGCGAACAAACCTTAAACCAAATATTGGTAGAGATGGACGGCTTTGAAACCAATACTGGTGTTATTGTGATGGCGGCGACTAACCGCCCTGACGTGCTTGATGCGGCCTTGATGCGTCCCGGCCGTTTCGATCGCCAGGTTATTCTTGATGAACCTGATATTGCTGACCGAGAAGCGATTTTGCAAATTCATGCACGTCTAAAGCCAATGGCCAAAGATGTATCACTGAGAAGAATCGCGGAGCGAACACCGGGTTTTTCCGGCGCTGATTTAGCCAATGTATTAAATGAAGGTGCAATTTTAACAGCTCGTCACAACAAAAAAATTATTACCATGAACGAGTTGCTGGAAGCAATTGAAAAAGTAATGCTTGGTCCGGAACGAAAGTCGCGCATTTTGATGCCTAAAGAAAAAGAAGTAACGGCCTATCATGAAGCTGGACATGCTGTTGTTGCTCACTTTCTACCTAACGCCGATCCGGTTCATAAGATTTCTATTATCTCTCGCGGACGCGCCGGCGGTTATACCTTGAAAGTTCCATCCGAAGATCGTCACCTACAAACCAAATCATATTTCCTTGATGAAATTGCGGTCTTGTTGGGCGGTTATCTAACCGAGCAGATTATTTTTGGAGAAGTGACTACAGGCGCGACTTCAGATTTACGTCGAGCGACTGCTTTGGCCCGACGTCTGGTTACTGATTTTGGTATGTCTGAAAAGCTTGGTCCCCGCACTTACGGAGAAAAAGAAGAAATGATATTCCTAGGTCGCGAAATTCACGAACAGCGAGATTATAGTGAGAAAATTGCCGAATCGATTGATGGTGAGATCTCCGGATTTATTAAGCACGGCATGGAAAAGGCTGAAAAGATTATTAAAGATCAAAAGGAGCAGATCGAGAAAGTTGCTCAGCTTCTCCTAAAACAAGAGACTATTGAGAAGGAAGAGTTTGAAGAACTTATGGGTAACATGTTATAATATAGTAGTTACTATTATCCCATGCCTATGACTCTTTATCGTTCTATTATTCGGCAATCATTTATCATTGCCTGGAGACACAAATATTTGTGGTTCTTCGGTTTGTTCGCAACTTTAATGGCGAGCAATTTTGAAATTGAGTTGATTAATCGTTTTACCAATCGCCAAGCCAATACTATTTATGATTGGCAGCGCTGGGCGGATACGGGTATTTTTAATCCGCAATCATGGATACAGCTTGGTGAAATGGCTAGAGTTGATACCTGGTCATTCATCTCTTTGATGGTTGTTTTACTTGTCATTATCGCTTTTGTTATTGGTTTGATTTGGCTTTCAACTGTATCGTTGGGTGCTTTGGTTAGTAACACCAATAAAGCTTTGGCAGAAAATGGAAAAACTCTTACAGTGGCTGAACGTAAGCACGATACTTCTGTTGGATTTAAAGAAGGTCGCAAACGTTTTTGGCCGATCTTCGGTGTTAATATTATTGTCAGAGCTATTGTTTATATTTTAGCGGTTGTGACAATTGCTCCTGTCGCTATCAGTGAAGACTTGAGTGTTTCAATGTCATTACTCTATTTTATTGTTTTCATTATTTTATTGGCCATTGCTTTACTTATGGCCTTTATCACAAAGTTCGCTATCGCTTTTATTGTGTTAAAGGGACAATCAATGGGGCAGTCAATTGTATCTGCCTGGAAATTATTTAAGAAAAATTGGTTGGTTAGTTTGGAGATGACTTTAATATTGTTTGCCCTGACCATGGTTGTGAGTATTGCCTTGATTGTGGCGGTTATGTTAGTTGCCATCCCGGTAGTTGCTCTATACTTACTCAGTGTACTTGTCGGTTCATTCGCTTTATTTATCGTAAGCTTGATCGTTGGATTATTGGTGTCACTCGCCATTGTGATAATTGGCGGATCTTTCCTTTCCGTTATTCAGATAACTGCTTGGGTTTCCTTGTTTAATCAATTGATTTCTAGCAAGGCACCGGAAAGTAAACTGGAACGGGTATTTTCGAATGTAATGTAAACTTAAATAAAAAAAATAGGGACGGGTTTAAAACCCGCCCCTATTTTTTTATATATATTTTTTTAAATTTTTAAAATCACTAATCAGAGTTGGTTTAATTGAAGAGCCGTAGAGCGCCGCGGCCGGATGATAAAGAGGAAGCACTGTCACTTCTCCCCAAGAGGCTTTGACCTTAAATACTTGTCCGTGAATTTTTCCAATAGTTTGGAGTTGATTTTCTAGTTCAAGATGATTAAAAATAAAGTTCATTGAAAAGCGACCGAGTGTCGCAATAACTTTTGGTTTTATAATTTCAAGTTGTCGGACAAGAAATGGAGTATACGCTTTTATTTCTTTAGGCAGCGGATCTCGATTCTCCGGAGGACGGTCAAGCAAGATACTCGTAATATATACATCATTACGTTCAAGCTTAATTGAAGCAAGCAGTTCATCAAGTACGCGCCCGGCAGCACCGATAAAAGGTCGGCCAGTTTTAGCTTCGTTTAAGCCTGGTGCTTCTCCAATAAAAACAATCTTTGCATCTAAACTACCTTCACCTATGACAGGGAAGTAGTTATTCTTTGTTCGATAGCTATAGAGGGGCAGCTTCTGTCCATTTTTTAGCTCATCATGAATTTGTTTGATCAGCTGTTGTTTTGTCATTAGCTTACACTCTAATCACCACCGGCAATAACATCGGTTTGCGCTTTGTTTGTTGGAATAAGAACTGACCGATTTCCATACGAATCTTATTTTTTACATAATCATCTTCGGTTACGCCGGGTTGCGGCATCGGTCGTCCTTTAATAATGTTTTTAATCTTTAATCTGGTTTTTTGAATCAGGTCTTGATTTTCTTTCATAAGAACAAAGCCGCGTGAAATAATATCAGGAGACCCGATCAAATCGCCGGTCTTTGAATCAATTGTTGCGATGACCACAACCATACCGTCTTCAGACATCATCTTACGATCGCGGAGTACTACATCATTTGAAGAATCAGTCACACCCATACCGTCAACAAAGACGTAGTTAGCTGGAACCTTTTCTTTAGTAAGACGGGCGCCATGACGGTCAAATTCAATGACTTGTCCGTTATCAGGCACGAAGATCCGATTTTGGTTAAAGCCGATGCTACGAGCCAGTTTCTCGGCTTCTTTGAGCATGTAGTGGTTGGCATAGACTGGAATATAGAAGTCAGGACGAACCAATTTCAGAAGATACGAGATATCGTCTTTTGTTCCGTGACCTGAAATATGAATATCCATTAAGCTGCCGTGAATAACATTATCGCATTGGCGATATAAGTTATCTTTTAAGCGCTGAATTGTTCGTTCATTTCCGGGAATAACTGAAGATGAGAAAATGATTGTATCATTTCTTTTAATTTTCAGATGGCGATGACTTCCGCCGGTAATACGAGCCAGCGCTGAATTTTCTTCGCCTTGTGCGCCGGGACAAATAATTACCACTTTGTTTTCAGACAAGTTATGTATCTGTTCAACTTTAATCAAGGTCTCTTTTTTGCATTTGATATAACCAAGTTCTTTGGCGATCTCTACGTTGGTTTTCATACTATAGCCGTCGAGTGCTACACGTTTGCCGAGTTTCTCGGCAATCTCGATAATCCAACCGACTCGTTCAATTTGAGAAGAAAAGGTTCCGATAATAACGCGACCCGGAGCCTCGGCAATAAATTTTGTTAAATTCTTTTTTAATTCCTCTGAAGTCGGACTTGGCTTACTTGAAACAACGCCAAGGCTTTCGAGCATCAAGGCTGTCGGACGAGGCAGTTTTGCCAAATGAGAATAATCAACCAAAGGTTTACCGGTCTTATCGCGTTCCATGGTCCAGTCGCCTGGATGAATCACTGTACCGACCGGTGTTGTCAGAATAACTCCGACTGCATCCATGATAGAATGTTCGATTTGAAAGAAACTCAGCTTAAAAGCACCGAGCGTCAATTTGTCACTCAAGCTTTTTACTAAAATAGTTTTTAATTTCTTTGAGGTATTTACTTTATAATCTTCAACGCGATGCTTAACCATAGCGAGAGTTAAGTTACGTCCGATAATCGGTGGGTTGCCGAGTTTTTCAAGAAGTATTGGTGCGGCGCCAATGTGGTCTAAGTGACCATGAGAAAAAATGACACCACGGATGTTCTTTTCTTTACCTTTTAAATATTCGATGTTCGGAATAATATAATCGATTCCGAGCATGTCTTCTTCCGGAAACTGTAAGCCCATGTCCAAAATGACAATATCGTTATTGTATTCATAGACAGTCATGTTGCGTCCGACTTCTTCGCAGCCTCCGATCGGGATGATGCGCAGTTTATTATGTGTGTCGCTTGGTTTAGAAGCAACTGGTGCGACTGTTCGCGGACGAGCAGTCTGTGGTTTGCCTTTCGGGCGCATGTAGCGCTGTTGATTGGCGTTTTTGTACTTTGTAATCATAATTAGATGTTATCCCAGCGAAAGCTGGGATCTATAAATTTATTTGAATTAAGTTAGTGCCGAAGGAGGGACTTGAACCCTCATGAAGTTGCCCTCACAGCGACCTGAACGCTGCGCGTCTACCAATTTCGCCACTTCGGCCAAGAGTTTAAGAACCCGGCGTATAACGACGCGAGGTTTTAAGATACCATTGCGCTGCCATTGAAAAACGTTCTGATGGATCGCTTATATTTGCAAGTTCAAAACCTTTAATTTTTTTGGATTGTGGATAAACGTATGTTTTCCAAAATAACGGAATAGCCGGAATGTCATCGGCTGCTGCTGTTAAGAATTTGCCATAGCGTTCCGCAGCAATATTTTCGTCGCTGGCTAAACGAGCATCGCTCATCCAAGCATCAGAGTCTTTGCTTCCCCATGAACTCAAGTTAGTGGTGCTACCGCTCTGCCACACGGCAAAAGGATCTCCGTCAGGCATTTCAACGCCGTACAACACAAGTTCAAATTGACGATCACTAACTACTTTAGTTAATTCATCGGAATTTTTATACACGATTTCTGTTTTGACACCGAAATCATTCCATTGTTTTGTAATAGCTTCAGCAATATTTTTTTGAGCATCAGAAGCTGTTAAGCGGATAAGGAGCGGCTTGCTGTCCTTTTGCCACTCAGCACCCTGTTTTTGCCAACCCGAGCTTTCTAAGAGACGGGCCGCTGCTTCTGTATCTGTGGCAAATACGTCACGGCTACCGGGCATAAAGCTTGGTAGCAATGTTTTAGTTGCCATGCCCCAACGACCGACACTTTGGCTAACAATCGATGATTGATCAATTATTAACGAAAGCGCTTGTCGTATTTTTTTATCACTTATCACGCCTTTGTCTTTAAGATTAAAGAACAATGCGGCCAAATTGGTACTTGCCGATTGATGATACTCAATGGAATTTTTAGCAACCAAGGCGTCGCTTGAATCAGCGTCGATGAAAGCCATACCGCTCAACTGTCCATTGTTTTCAGCCGCTACCATTTCTTCAATGCTCGGAAAGAATTTGAACACCAGCTCATCAATATACGGTCGTTGTCCGTAATAATGTTCGTTGCGTTCAAGAATGTAACTGCGGACGGTTCCAGTCTTAGCTTTGGTTAAAGATTTAAATCGATAAGGACCTGAGCCAATCGGTTTGATATTAAGTTCGGTTAAGGCGATTGTTTGCGGTGAAACGGCGGACCAAACATTTTCCGGTAGAATTCCAAAATCTAAAAGTCGGGGGAAGTTACGATAGGCTTCACGCAAGGAGAATACAAGTGTTTGTTCATCAATTGTTTTAGCACTTACGCCGCTGAATTTTGAACGCAGCGGTGACTTATAGTCAGGGTTTTGTATTAAATTAAATGTATACACTACATCACCGGCCCTCAGCGTTTCTCCGCTGTGCCAACGAGCTTCCTTTAAGCTAATAGTATAGGTCTTGCCCTCATCACTTATTTTTACTTCGTCGGCCAGGTCAGGTACAGCACGACCCTCTGCGTCACGTGTAAAGAGACGAGAAAAAATCAGTCGATCTAAATCCGCATCTGCATCATTCAATGAAGAGTAGAGAGGATTGATATATTGCGGGTTGCCAACAATTCCTTCGGTATAACGTCCGCCGTCATCGGGAACGATTTCAATGTGCTTATTATAAAAAATCACACCCATATATACTAACGCGCCGGCGCTTATTAACAAAACTGCAAAAACAATCAACCGTTCCATCGGTGAAAGAAACTTACCAAGATACTTGAGCTGCCTGGGTCCCGGAATACGGGATTTGGAAAGATGCAACACCAAGCTTTGATCAAGGTTTGGTTTGGTTGAAGTTTTTGTTCTCAAGCGACGCAACAAACGCATACGCGACAAAATTTATGAGGCAATTAGAATTGTTTCGTGAATTGGTTCAATATTCATGCAACGACCAGTATCGGGATCAATTTCGAGTTTTACTCCGTTACATTGGGCTCTTCCGGTTTGAGCAAGTTCATGTCCAAGTTTCAGCTGAGTTACAAAACTTTGCACAATCGGTTGCGCCACAATGCCAATAACGCCGTCGGCGTCGCCGGTCATGCCAAGATCGCTGATATATCCTGTGCCGTTACTCGTAACCTGAGCATCGGCGGTTGGAACATGAGTATGAGTGCCCAGCAGGGCGCTGATTCTGCCGTCTAGGAAATGCCGTAAAGCGATTTTCTCGGCGGTAGTTTCAGCATGAATATCTATTATTATAGCAGAAAACTTTTTTCCTGTAAAGGATGCGAGTATTTTCTCAGCGCAATGAAAAGGTGATTCGTAGTTGCGCGGCATGAAGGTTTGCCCAATAAGATTGATGAGTAGTATATCGCCTTTGGTGCTTTGAACAATAACAAAACCTTGACCTGGGACATTAGGCGCGTAGTTAGCCGGACGCAGTATTGGGAAGCGACCATTGAAGCACTCTTCAATCAAATTGATTTGGTCAAAGCAGTGATCGCCGGTCGTTAGGTAATCAATACCTGAACTGAGCATTTCTTCGATGGTAAGAGGAGTTACTCCTTTGCCATGAGCGGCGTTTTCGCCATTGGCAAAAACTAAGTCAGGTGAATATTTTGCTCGCAGCTGCGGAACGAGCCGCGCAACAGCTGCGCGGCCCAATCGGCCGACAATGTCGCCGAGAAATAATATTGTAAGAGATGACTCGGACATGTTTAGCGGGCGTATTCAATTACGCGGGTTTCGCGCAAAAGATTAACTTTGATTTCACCCGGATATTTAAGTTCAGCTTCAATTTTTTTCGCAATGTCGCGAGCAAGGTCATGAGCTTTGGCATCATTAATTTCCTTAGCATCAACAAAGACTCTGATTTCGCGTCCGGCTTGAATCGCATACACTTTTTCAATGCCTGAAAATGACGTAGCAATCTTTTCAAGTTCTTCAAGACGTTGTACGTATTGTTCAAAGCTATCGTGACGGGCGCCGGGACGGGAAGAGGAGATAGCGTCAGCTACTTTTACAATAACCGTAATCAAATCTTTTGGACGATCTTCGTGGTGATTTTCAATCGGAGCGATAATTTCTTCACTCAATCCGAATTTACGAGCAATCTGTCCGCCGATTTCCGGGTGTGAACCTTTTACTTCATGGTCAACGGCTTTTCCAATATCATGGAGTAACCCGCCTTTTTTAGCGATGCTGACATTGGCGCCCAACTGTTCGGCAAGAATGCCGCACAAATGTGAAACTTCAACCGAGTGTTTCAAAGCGTTTTGTCCGTAACTGGTGCGGTATTTCATACGACCGATAATTTGCACAAGTTTTGGATCAAAGCCGGTAATGCCCAATTCATACAGCGCTTCTTCGCCAGCTTTTCTAATATCAATTGCCAGTTCTTTTTTAGCTTGTTCAACGGCATCCTCAATCTTTGTTGGATGAATACGTCCATCTTTCATAAGAACTTCTAAAGCTTTTTTAGCAACGTGACGTCTAATAGCGGAGAAACCGGAAACAGTAATAGCGTTTGGTGTGTCATCAACAATAATTTCAACGCCGGTCAATTGTTCAATCGCTTTAATATTACGACCTTCGCGTCCGATGATTCTGCCTTTCATTTCATCGCTCGGTAATTCAACGGTTGTCGTTGTCAGTTCTGCAATAAAGTTTGAAGAGATGCGTTGCATTGCACCGGAAACAAGTTCGCGAGCTTTTTCTTCAATCGCTTCGGAGCTTTCATCGTCCATTTTCTTTAAGCGAGAATCAAGCGCGTCCTTACTTTCGATTTGTGCGCGCTCTAACAATTTCTCAACAGCTTCTTCGCGAGTTAAGTTAGCAACTTTTTCAAGAGCGGCGCTTTGTTCCTCGCGGATTTTTTTAATTCGTTCTTTGGCTTCTTCAATTTCTGAAATTTTGTCATACAAACCCTGTTGCTTGTCTTGAAGTTCAAGCAATTTTTGTGAAAAGGTATTTTCACGCTCTTCAAGTCTCTTTTGAACTTCGGCAACTTCGCGACGTTGCTTTTCAGCATCAAGTTTAGCCTGATCAATAATTTTAAGCGCTTTATCTTGAGCTTCTAAGACAATTTGCTTCTCCTTACTCTTTGTTTCAGTAATGATTTTTTCAGCGTGCAACTCGGCGCTGTTCACCTGAGTTAAAGCACGTTGTTTTCTCAGCCACCAACCGCCAACAAAGGCGATAATGGCGATAATTGCATACAAAATATACGGCATATAGGTTGATGCCGTCGAACAAATGAGAAAAAACTTAGTTAGGCGCGCTCAGCTTAAATAAGCCGGCTGAGAGTCGGATCAATAAATGCCTTTAAAACTGACAAAACTAGTGATCTTTTGCTAACATTAGTCATAAAAAATAGTTTTTCCTCAATAGAGTCCGGACGGCTGAATTAGTGATAAATTAATGTATTGAAAGATATCTGTATGCTATCACGCTGTTTCGGGCTTGGCAAGACGCCTAAAATTCGCCGTGCAATTTATCGGATGGTAGGATATAATGCAGGTATGAAACAAAATCTTGCACAACAATTAGGACTTACGAGGCCGGTGGTGGTCTTTGACCTTGAAACCACCGGTTTATCAGTTACTAAAGACAGAATTCTCCAGATTGCCTATCAAATTGCTTATCCTGACGGCAAGAATATTGAGGAATGTGTCATGATTAATCCAACGGTGCCTATTTCGAAAGAAGCTTCAGACGTGCATGGTTTTACTGAAGCAGACGTGGCGAATGCCCCAACTTTTTTAGAAAAATCCAAGGAACTCTTTGCGCTTTTTAACGATTCATATTATAGCGGCTTTAATATTTCCGGTTTTGATCTGCCGATGATTAGAGAAGAGTTTAGACGATGCGGTTTGGAATTTAAATACTTACCGGATGATATTCTTGATGCGAAATTGATTTATCATTATATGGAACGTCGCGATTTAGCGAGTGCCTATAAATTCTATTGCGCTAAAGAGCATACGGATGCTCATGACGCTTTGGGCGATGTGTTAGTAACAGCGGAAATTATCGAAGAACAGATCAAGCGTTACGGATTTGATGAAGTGAAACGAATTCATGAAGAAGTATGTCGCGATTATATTGATGCTGAGGGAAAATTCTATAGACAAGAAGGAGAAGTATTTTTTAACTTCTCAAAGTTTAAAGGCAGAACTATTGCTTCAGTCGGACAAACTGATCCAACTTTCTTACGTTGGATTCTGCAAGCGGATTTTGCCGATGATACTAAAGACGTTGTGAGATTGTTTATTAATGAACAGAAAAAGTAGTAATTCGTATGGATATTATTTCGCACGCTCTCTTAACCAATTTAGTTTTTAAAGATGCTCCGACCGAGCAGCGTTTATTAGCGACAGCTTTTGGTGTATTGCCGGATTTAGTAAGTTTCGGCAGCATGTTTAATTCAGTTTTTTTGCGTAAGATTTTATTTTTTAAAAAACCGCCGATTACGCTTTTCCCTCCGTATGTGTTAAAACTGTATGCAGCCTGTCATAGCTTGGTAATTTGGTTAGCAGTATTTTTAATTATGTGGGCGGCGGGTTGGCATATGGTGGCGATTGCGTTTTGCGGTTGGGGTTTTCATATTTTACTGGATATTTTTACTCACAGTCGCCGATCATTTCCTACTAAAATTTTATGGCCCGTATCAGAATTTCATTTTTCCGGAATTGGTTGGTCAAATAAATGGTTTATGGTCTTTAATTACCTTGTCATCATCTTCTTATATATAGTATTTTATTTTAACTAGTATGAATCGTCTGGTCGATCCGCAAACTATTGATCCGCGTTCAGAAGATGCGGCCGAAGCAACACTTCGTCCGCAAACTTTGAATGAATATATTGGACAAGAAAATGTCAAAGCTAATTTGTCTATTTTGATTGATGCGGCAGCCAAACGACAAGAAGCAGTAGATCACGTCCTACTCTACGGCGCTCCCGGACTTGGTAAAACAACTTTGGCACACGTTATTGCGCGAGAGTTAGGCGCGAATCTGCGCATTACTTCAGGGCCGGCTTTGGAAAAACCGGGAGATTTGGCGGCGATTTTAAGTAATTTGAATCCGGGAGATATTTTATTTATTGATGAAATACATCGTTTGCCTCGTACGGTTGAAGAAGTATTGTATCCGGCAATGGAGGATTTTGGCCTTGATATTGTTATTGGCAAAGGACCGTCCGCCAAAATGTTGCGTATTGATTTGCCGAGGTTTACAATTATAGGAGCGACGACTCGGGTAAGTTTATTGTCTTCGCCACTTCGTGATCGTTTCGGTGTAACGCATCATTTGGATTTTTATACGCTCGACGATCTTGAAAAAATTATTAGACGCAGTTCCGGCATCCTTAATATAGAAGCTGATGAGCACTCCGTACGAGCGATTGCCGAACGCGCGCGACGAACGCCGCGTCTTGCTAATCGTTTACTGCGCCGCGTAAGAGATTATTCAGAAGTGAAGAGCGATGGGAAACTGACTCCCGAGTTATGTCAGCTTGCTCTAGAACTGTTAGAAATTGATGAACACGGACTTGATCGTGTTGATAGAAAGATTCTAGAAATTATTATTGATAAATTTAACGGAGGACCGGTCGGTATTTCTACGATAGCGGCGGCGAGCGGAGAAGATCTCGCAACCATCGAAGAAGTGTATGAACCGTATTTACTGCAAATGGGATTTTTAGATCGAACCAATCGCGGAAGATTGGCGACAGACCAAGCCTATAAACATCTTGGACGCACGCGCGTCATTTCATAATATGACTTTCACTCTCAATATTTTTCTCTATATATATCTTGCCTTCCTTCTGGTTTGGTTTATTTTGAGCATGGTTGGCTTCTATCATTTAATCCGTTTTGGCGGTCGTATGTTTGGAACATTTTTTGTTGGATTGATTTATTTAGTCGGAGTGCTTATGATCGGATCATTGTCATACTTATATATGTCGCCGATTGATTGGGACACAGAAATAGTTATTTTTGATAATATCACCGTGTTTGATAATCTCGGTTCAACAAATAATTTGTTTAAATAAATTTATGCTTTCCGTATATCGATTAGCAGGACCCTTGGCCGGAGAAAAAGTTATCAGCGTTATTCATCGCGATGCATTTATCGCCGTTAAGCGCGTGCTTTTCTTTTTCCTTTTATTAGCTTTGCCTATTATCGTTTTAATCATGATTAACATTCTTTTTCCGGTACTGTCTGAACAAGAGTGGATTTGGCCGGCTGTGGTTATTGCGGCGAGTGCGTATGTGTTTTTCATTTGGCTTTTATTCTTCTTTTCCTTGATCGATTATTTTTTGGACGTATGGATTATCACCGACCAGCGTATTATTGATATCCGACAGAAAGGTTTTTTCTCCCGTTCAATTTCGGAGGTGCGTTTAAATCGTATTCAAGATGTTTCAAGTGAATCCGCCGGCTTTTTGCCAACAGTATTACATTTTGGCAATGTTATCGTGCAAACCGCTTCGGAAAATAGTAAGTTATTTTTTGAAGAAGTCGCCAATCCTGAACATATCCGCGATATGCTGATGCGATTAACGCATGAGCGTAAAGATACTGAACAACATAGCGCATGAAACTAAGTGATTATCATTATCATCTTCCGCCGGATCAGATTGCGCAATCGCCGGCTAAACCGCGCGATAGAGCGCGGCTTTTAGTTACGCGTAAAAATAAGAATAATATTGAAGATAAGATATTTAGCGATTTAATTGAATATCTTCAACCCGGCGACCTTCTTGTTGTAAATAATTCCAAAGTTATTCCGGCGCGCCTTATTGGTAATAAAAAAACTGGCGGCAAGGTGGAAGTATTATTGTCACATCGTTTTGAAACTGAAAATGAAATTTGGGAAGCGATTGGCACAAGTTCCAAATTAAAGACGGGTGATGAGATCATTTTCAGTCCGTCGTTTAAGGCGGTCGTGCTCCAAAAACAAGACGGTTTTATGCAGCTGCGTTTTAATTGTTCGGGAAAGACTTTTTTTACGCGTTTGCAACGTTTTGGACAGATTCCTTTGCCGCCCTATATTAAATCAGAAGGTAAAAGAAAGGACGCCGAACATTATCAAACGATTTACGCGGATGATAAGGAAAACGGGTCCGTCGCCGCGCCTACTGCTGGACTGCATTTTACGCCGCGATTGCTTAGCGAGTTAAAAAAGAAAAAAGTTAAAATTGCCTATATTACCTTGCATGTTGGACTTGGAACTTTTAGACCTATCAAGACTGCAAATATAAAAGACCATGTCATGCATCCGGAGTGGATTGAAGTTGAGAGAAAAGTATTTGATCAAATTGCTTTGACAAAAAAGAATAAGAATAAGGTTATTGCTGTTGGTACAACTTCAGTGCGCGCGCTAGAGAGTGCGATTCGACATAAGAATGCCAAGCGAAACGGATATCAAGGTTGGACAAATATTTTTATTTATCCGCCATTCAAGTTTAAGATTATCGACGGATTGATAACGAATTTTCATCTGCCGGAATCGTCCCTCTTATTGTTAGTTGCGTCTTTGATGGGCAGAGAAAAAATGTTTAAAGCGTATCATCACGCAATTAAAAACAATTATCGTTTTTACAGTTACGGTGATGCGATGTTGATATTGTAGTAATATAAGATAAAATTTTAGGCCTTGAAGCGCCTAAAAAACTTTGGTATATTTAAGGTCTTACCCTCTCTTTATTATTCAATTTTGAGGGTTATGATTAACGAGCCAACAAATATGGAGATTCTTGAAGCGCTGAATATTTTTTCTGAAAAAATCGATAAAAGAATCGATGATCTCGAGGATAGACTTGTGATGAAGATTGATGCGCTTGAATTTAGAATAGTTCAGAGATTAGATTATCACGAGGCGTGGTTAAATAGAATTGATCAAAATGTAGTTTGGAAAAAAGATTTGAAAGCTTAACGACATATAAAAAGAGTATTAAAAAAGGATTGTTACAAGTAACAATCCTTTTTGGTTTTAAGTCCAATATAAAATGACCATTGTTTCATCCGGTAAAGCGTGAAGAAATTTCATAATAGCTTTATTGATAGCCGGAGTTTTCTATTTTATAGATTGCAATTTGCTTATCAATATTATAATGTGGTTTTTTATCTTTTAACCAAAGTGTAAATACCCAGAGTATAGAGCCGACTATACAGAGTATTGTAGAGAAAATATTTGTTTGTTCGGACCCTGATGAGGAACAAGCAAAGCCAAAGAGAAAACATGATATGCCCACAAGTCCGAAGCCCATATTAATAAGTGCGGCAAATCTTTTAAATTCAATAAGCTTTTGAATTGGTTCAGCCATGGCCCATACAACAACCGATCCAACACATAAGTCCATGGATATAATTAGACCGGAAATTGCTAGAATACTTATTTTTGTATGTACGAGATAAAAAAAGTAAATTGATGCTATGAAGAGTGGAATTATGAACCAGCTCGCCATCGTTCTGTACGGATGGGAGGGAAAACTGTCAGAAAAATTTTCTTCAGTCATTGTTATATTATTTAATTTTGTAATGAACTTTTAATTTATGATTTAATCATGAAAATTGATTATTGTCAATAGTATATTGGTTCATAGGAATCTTGACTTTTCTCTAAAATTATTGTAATTTTAAAGAACTTTTATGAATATCTCAGAACTGGCACGTGTTCTAAAAATTAATCCGAACGACTTACGCGAGCACTTGCCTCGCCTTGGTTTTGATATTGGAAAAAAGGCAATTAAGATTGATAACTTTACCGCTAATAAAATCATCCGTAACTGGAACGTCTTGTCCCGTCGTTTGCCTAAAGAAGTAACTTCTCAGAAAGTTGAAGTTGTTATTAAACCGGCCGTTGATAAAGTAACGATCCCTCAGTTTATTTCAGTTAAAGATTTTGCTGGACTTTTGAAATTACCTTTAAATAAATTGTTAGGTGAATTAATGAAGAATAATATCTTCAGTTCACTCAATGAAAAAATCGATTTTGAAACCGCGGCGATTATTGGCGCTGATCTTGGCGTTACTGTAACCCTCGGAGAAGAGACGAGTGTAGAAGCAAACGAAGATTCAGCACAAGATAAAATTAAAGCTTCTATTGAATCAAATGAAAAAGGTTCTGAACTAAGCAATCGTCCTCCGGTTATTGTTATCATGGGTCACGTTGATCACGGTAAAACAAAATTACTAGATACTATTCGTCATGCCAACGTTATTGCGACTGAAGCCGGCGGCATTACGCAGCACATCGGCGCCTATCAGATTGTCCATAACGAAAAAGCTTTAACATTTATTGATACTCCCGGACACGAAGCTTTTACCGCCATGAGAAATCGCGGCGCCAAAGTTGCCGACGTTGCTATTCTTGTTGTTGCGGCTGATGACGGTGTTAAACCGCAGACCGTAGAAGCTTATCGTATTATTGAAGCGGCAAAATTACCGTTTATTGTTGCAATAAATAAAATTGATAAACCAGAAGCGAATTTGGAAAAAGTAAAACAAGAACTTTCTACTCAATTAAATATCACTCCTGAGGATTGGGGCGGAAAAGCAATTTGCGTTCCTCTGTCCGCTAAAAGCGGTGAAGGCGTTGATAAATTACTTGATATGATTTTACTTGTTACGGAAGTTGCCGCCGATACCTTAAAGGCGGATCCGTCTGTGCCTGCTATGGGAACGATTATTGAATCTCGTCTTGATAAAGGTGAAGGACCGATTGCTACAGTACTCGTCCAAAACGGAACTTTGCGCGTCGGTGATCCGATCAGTTTTAATGGCATTGCCTGCGGTCGTGTTCGCTCACTTAAAGATCACACTGGTGCGATTATCAACGAAGCCTTACCCGGCACGCCGACAAAATTAAACGGTTTGAAATTTGTGCCTGAAGTCGGAGATGTTTTGGAAGTTAAGGAAGGCGAAAAAGTAAAACAGAAATCTCATTCCTTGAATGCTCCGACTATTAACGTCTTAGCCAGTGATGAGAATGAAGAAAGCGGTCCATCTATTACTTTAATTATTAAAAGTGATACGCTCGGTTCCGGTGAAGCGATTGAAAACTCTTTATCTAAAATTGACAGTCAGGGCGTAAAGGTAAAAATTATTTCTAAAGGTTTGGGGAATATTTCTGAGGGCGATATTTTACGCGCTGAAACAAACCAAGCGATGATTTTAGGCTTTAACGTTAAATTAACGCCAAGCGCCGAGGAATTAGCACGCGATAAGAAAGTTACGGTGTCGGTACACCGCATTATTTATGATTTGATTAATGAAGTTAAATTAAAGATTCAAGATTTAGTTAAACCGGAAATCGAACGAGTTGATTTGGGTCGCTTAAAAGTGTTGGCAATTTTTCGTACCGAAGCAAAAGTGCAGATTCTTGGCGGTAAAGTATTGGACGGCGAATTAAAAGCGGGAACAATGCTTGAAGCGAAACGCGGCGATGAAATAATTATTAGCGGAAAAATGGCCGGCTTGCAAAGCGGAAAACAAGATGTGCAGAGCGTAGAAGTTAATCAGGAATGCGGACTTCGTTTTGAAGGTAAGCCGTTGATTGAAGTTGGTGATATCTTACTTTGCTATGAAGAGAAAGAGATTATTAAAAAGGTAGGTTAATTATTATATGCCTAGCGCACGACTTGATAAAGTAAATAGTGTATTGCATCACGAATTAGCTCAGGCAGTAAATCGTCATCTGGAAATGGATGGCGTTTTGGTAACTGTCACTGAAGTTGATTGCTCGCCTGATTTACGCGAAGCAAAAATTTGGTTTTCAGTCTTGCCTGATAAATTTTTGGGAACAGTGTTAAAAAAATTGCGTCATATCTCCGGTCCTGTAGCGCACGAATTGCGCAAACGTTTGAAATTCAGACAGATGCCGACTTTCCATTGGGAATTTGACAGTCGCGAAGTACGCGCGGCTGAGTTAGAAGATGTTTTTCATGAACTTGCCAAAGAAGAATAATAATTTATCAGACTACGGACGCGTAGCGGAAACTTTGAAAAACAGCGAACGCGTTTTTGCAGTAACCCATATCAATCCCGACGGCGACGCCCTCGGGTCTCTTTGTTTTTTCCGTCTCTTGCTTTTGAAATTACATAAATCCTGCGTTGTGTATTGTGCCGGACCAATGCCGGTAAGTCTAGAATTTTTATCCGGCTTTAAAGATATTATTACTGACATACGTAAGGTGGATTTATCTTCTTTTGATTGTCTCGTTAGTCTTGATTGCGCGACGCCAAAGCGAACTGCCATAGAAAAAAATATTCAAGCACGAAATTCAAATCAAATATTTATTGAAATCGATCATCATCAAATTGTTCCAAGCCCAGCTGATATCATTTTACGTATTCCCGAAGCCGCTTCAACAACTGAAATTTTGGCTGAGCTGGCGAATGAAATGAATATTAGTGTAGACAAAGAAATGGCTCAAGCGTTATTAACCGGAATTGTAACGGATACTGCGAATTTTATTCATGCCAGTTCAAGTTCGGATACAATGGAGTCAGCCGCAAAACTTGTTGAGCAAGGAGCAAATTTATCCCGTATTAATGACTTAACTACTCGAACTAAAACATTGCCGGATTTAAAGTTATGGGGGATTGCCTTATCTCGTTTAACAAGAAATGCTAAGTATGATTTAGTGTGGACAATATTGAGCGCGGAAGATTTGAAATTGAGTAAAGCGGGTGTTGAGAGCCTTGAAGGTATTGCGGGTTTTTTGGGAGGAATAGATGCTAAGGCGATCTTGGTTATATATGACATGGGAGACGGGATGATTCGCGGAAGTTTTAGAACAACTCATCCTGATATAAACGTAGCTCGTTTGGCGCAATATTTAGGCGGTGGCGGCCATCGCCAGGCCTCAGGTTTTAGTCTGCCGGGCCGTTTAGTATCAAAAAACGGAGAGTGGACGGTTGTGATATAATACAGATATGTCATCAGAAACAATACATCGTAGTTCCGAACCGTCCGTCTTAACGGTTTCGCCCGGAGCAAAAAAGATTTTTCAAGCAATTTATCGCGCTCAAAACGGCGCGTCTGCTTTGGCTGATGATACGACTGCTCGCCTGCAGGTTAGTGATGTCATTTCAAAGATGGCTTTTTATTATGAAAAGATTCGTAACGCAGTTCATTATCGCGAAGAACATTTGTTGCGTAAGGATGCGATTGAAAGAATTTTAAAACGCCAGATCATTATTGAAAATCCAATAAAGTTCAGTCGCATTGATGTTAGCGCCTCGGCTCGACATTTGCTTATTGAATTGATTCGCGCGGGTTATTTGCCTAACAACAGTTTGCCGGAAACCGTGGTTGATGAAGTATCCGCAATTATTGCTAAGTATCTTGAGTTACGCAGATTCTTGCCTAGTGCGGATGCGGGTAATCTTAAGTTTGTTATTGGTTTGGCTGCATCAGAAATAGAAGAATTGATCGGTCCCGACACTGTTTCGAAAACTATTATGTCGGTCATGTATAGTCTGCTTGAAAAACGTTTCGAGTTGCCGGTCTCCTTGCCCTATGAACAAGATTTGCCGATTCAGTTGTATTTATCAATTCACCGTTCGTTTTTAAAATTTGATGAGGACATGCTTTCGTTGATTTTACTTCGTTATTTTAACGGTGATTGGGAAACAGCTAACAAAGAAACTGTTCAACGTATTGCAAAGAATGCTTCATCCCTGCGTCGTTTGATTGAAGCACAATTACATCATCCGATTGCCGGTCGCCTTGATCGAGTCGTTTCTTCCTATACAGTTTTTTTCACTATTTTAAAAGATGTTATTAGTGAAGATCCGGAGCTGGTTTATGATGAATTTTTTGAAGATCCAAAAGCTTTTAGAAGCCGTATTAAAAAGGCTTGTATTAAGCGCTATGGCGTTGCGCGTACAAAACTATGGCGCTCTGCTTGGCGCAGTATCATCTATATATTGTTAACCAAGTCAGTTTTTGCAGCTTTGTTGGAAATTCCTGCAGCTCGATTGTTTGGCTCAGTAGTGAGTCCGATAGCTTTGGCTATCAATATTTCTTTCCCGGCTTTGCTGTTATTTATGGCCGTGGCGATATCGCGTCTTCCTAATGACGAAAATACCAAGCGTATTATTGCCGGATTGGAAGAGATTGTCTTCAATGAAAAACGAAGAGATGATCCAATTCAGATCCGCAAGCCAATCGGGCGCCATCCGATCATGAATGTAATTTTTGGTTTGGTATATACCGTTACTTTCTTTATCTCTTTTGGTGCAGTTGTCTGGCTTTTGGAAATTATTAACTTTAGTTGGGTGAGCACGGTTATATTCTTATTCTTCTTAGCCTTTGTCAGTTTCTTTATTATTCGTATTCGTCGCAATGCGAAGGAATGGATTGTTGTTGAAACGCGCGATAGCTTTTCACGATTTGTTCTTGATTTCTTTTCTACACCTGTTGTTGCGACAGGAAAATGGTTGACCGGAAAGTTTTCTCGAATTAATGTGTTTGTTTTTGTTCTTGATTTTATTATTGAAGCGCCGTTCAAAATCTTTGTTGATATTGCTGAAGAATGGACTAAATATGTTAGAGAAAGAAAGGATCAACTTTAAAAATTTGAAATTTGAAATTTAAAATTTATTATATGGTTTGGTTTGATATTGTTATCATCATAATACTAGCCGGTTTTGCCTGGTACGGATTTTTTTACGGATTAATACGTGCGGTTGGCAACCTTATCGGCTTGATTGTGGGCGCCTATATCGCTGCACACTATTATTTAGATGTGTACGCGTATCTTGATAAAATAATTCCGGGCAATGTTGGCATTGGGAAAATTGTTGTTTTTATTTTATGTTTTACTGTTGTCAGTCGTTTGGTGAGTTGGATTATCAGTTTGATTGAACGCGGCTTTGATTTAATATCAATTGTTCCATTTTTAAAAAGCGCCAATCGTTTACTTGGTCTCGCCTTTGGTTTGTTGGAAGGTATTTTTGCCCTGGGCGTTGCCGCTTATATTTTGACAAGACATTTGCCGGCTGCTTTGCCATTAGCTCGTTGGCTTGAAGATTCAATGCTGGCGCCTTGGCTGATTAAAGTTTCAAAACTCTTAGCTCCATTCTTACCGGAAGTTTTTAATAGAATACAGAATCTCGTTTAATATGGCCTTATTTGATACACATAGCCATGTAAATATGGCCGCCTTTGCTGTTGATGCTGATGCGGTAATTAAACGTGCCTTAAACGAAGATACATCAATTGTCATCCCGGGCACTGATTATAAATCTTCAAAGCGCGCGATTGATTTGGCTAATAAATACCAACGTGGTGTGTATGCTGCCGTCGGACTTCATCCTGAAGAATTGTTTGAACGCAGTGAAGAAGAAAACGGAGTTGTTAAACAAATGCCGGCGGAAGTTTTTTCATACGATATGTACGAGATGCTGACAAAATTTCCTAAAACAGTAGCGATTGGAGAAATTGGCTTGGATTATGCTTGGCGTGATCTTGATACTGATATTGAAGCGCGTAAAAATCTGCAAAAAGAAGTATTTTGGAAACAACTTGAGTTGTCGCGTCGCGTTGATCGTCCCGCGATTATTCATTGCCGCCAAGCGCACGATGATATGTTGCCGTTACTCACTCGTTTTCGAAAAGAGTTTAAGGATTTGATGCCAAAGGATAGACCATGGGGAGTGCTGCATTGTTTTTCGGGTGATGAAAATTTGGCTTGGCAATATTTTAATTTAGGACTGATTATTTCTTTTACCGGTTTGATTACTTTTAGTCAGCGTTGGGATGATTTAATACGTAAGGTTCCTTTGGATAAATTAATGATTGAAACCGATGCGCCGTTTATGACGCCGGAACCGCATCGTGGTAAAAGAAATGAACCGTTGTTAGTACGGCATGTTGCTGAACGTATGGCTGAAATTAGGGGAGTGAGTGTTGAAGAGATTGCCGAACAGACAACAAGCAACGCCAAGCGATTCTTTAAGATTTAAGGACTTTTCTCCCTTGACTATAGCCTAATTTTGCTATACAATCCGTTATGGGAGCCCATTGGACTTCTGTGGAAAACCAAGGACAATCCGGCCTTGTTTTTATTTTTCCTTGAATATGACAAAGAATCCTTGGTGGCAAGAATCACTTTCAGTTTTCAGCCGATTATCCGGTTGGGTATTATTGCCTTTGGTTCTCGGCACCTTGCTCGGACGCTGGCTTGATAGAAAGTTTGACAGCGATCCAAAGTGGTTTTTTATAGTTATAGGCGTTGCCTTTATACTCTCCATGATCGGTCTTGTCATTCAAGCCAAAAAGGAAATGAAAAAGTTCTCTAAATAGTTATGACCCAAATTAGTTCGGAAACACCAATTGAAGCACATGCTGAACCTCAGGCTGAAACACAGGCTGAAGCTAGTCATGAGCACACTCTGTATGCCGAACCGATTTTTCACATTGGCAACTTCCCTGTAACCAATTCTTTACTGACTTCAGGACTTGCCTTAGTGATTATTGTCATTGTTGCTTTAGCTTTCCGATTATCTTTAAAGCAGGTTCCCGGAAAGTTGCAAAATATTTTTGAAATGGCAATTGAATATTTTTTGGGAATTTTCGATGCGGTAACTGGTTCTCGCGAGCGTTCAAAAAAATTCGCACCTTTTGTCTTAGCTTTTTTCTTTTTGATTCTGATAAACAACTGGCTGGGAATTATTCCGGGCGTTGGTTCGATCGGAGCGTATATGATTGAAGACGGACATAAGGTTTTTGTTCCATTTTTGCGCGGCGGCACCGCCGACCTGAATACGACTTTGGCGTTGGCATCTTTGGCAGTTGTAGCCTCGCACATTTTTGGAGTAGTAGCAGTTGGCGCATGGACCTATTTAAATAAGTTCATCAATATCAAAGCGTTCCTTGAGATTCCGAAAAAAGTTATGAAAGATCCGTCGGTCCTACTCGTTAATCCGATTAAAGCTTTTGTCGGTATTGTTGAAATAATCGGTGAAGTCGCGAAAGTTGCGAGTTTGTCATTTCGTTTATTCGGTAACATTTTCGCCGGAGAAGTTTTGCTTGCTTCAATGTCAGCGATTATGGCCTTTGCCGTACCGATTCCATTCTTGTTCCTTGAAGTTATTGTCGGATTGATTCAAGCGCTTATTTTTGCTATATTGGTTTTGATTTATGTGTCCATCAGCACTGCGGCTGAAGAGCATTAATGTCGAAGTCAAATAATTTGTTAATTAATTAAAAACGTTATGGAAAATGTCATGCTCGCCAAAGCCATCGCTATCGGTCTCGGATCAATCGGTCCGGCTCTTGGTATTGGTTTTATCGGCGCCAAAGCTATGGAATCCATTGGTCGCAATCCGGAAGCTTCCGGAAAGATCTTGGTTCCGATGCTTTTAGCTTGCGCCTTCGCGGAAGCCGTCGCTATTTACGCATTGGTTATCGCTTTCAGCATCAAATAATATTTGATTACCTGTTCCGATTTTTTCGGGACAGACATTAGATTATTATTTATGGAATCATTAATATCAACCTTTCATATAGATATCAAACTGCTCATCGCGCAGCTTGTTAACTTCGCTGTTGTTTTCTTGGTGCTCTATTTTTTGATTTTCAAGCCTTTATTTAAAACTACCGGTGATCGCAGCGCGGTCATTGAAAAAAGTTTGAAAGAGGCGCGCGAAATTGAAGAACGTTTGGCTAAAACTAAAGATGAACAAAAAGAGATGATTAAAGCGACCAAACAAGAGGCCGTGAAAATTATCGAAGAAGCCAATAAAAAAGCTGAAGCGCGCAAGAGCGAGATGGTAGAAAAAGCTAAAGAAGAAATCGGTGCTTTGATTAATCGCGAAAAAGCCCGAATGCAAACAGAAAAATCAATTACTCTCAAAGAGATCAGAGAAGAAGTCGCCGGCTTGATTGAAGCCAGTTGGCAGAAGATATTGGGAGAAAAGATGAATAAGACACTTGATGAAAAAATAATCATCAAGAGTATTAAAGACAGTAAATAATATGAAAGCTTCTGCTCGCTCATACGCCAAAGCATTATTTGAACTAACTGAAGATTTGCCAAAGGCGCAGGTCAAAGAAGTTGTTGGTCGTTTTTTGCAAGACTTAAAAGATCAGCAGATGCTTTCAAAAATTGAAACGATACTGAGCGAATACGAACATTTGAGTGATAAGGCCGCAGGAATTGTCAGAGCGACAATTATGAGCGTTCACAAAGTTTCAAAACCAGCATTGGATGATGCGAGCGCCTTACTTTTAAAACGAGTCAAAGGCGAAAGCGTTGTATGGACAGAGATTATCAACCCCGAGATTCTCGGAGGAATAAAAATTCAGTGCGGCGATCTTATTATTGATATGAGTTTAGCTAATCGCGTGAGCGACTTGTCTGCTCAAATAAAAAAATAATATATGACAAAAACTAAAGATTTTATTGTTGAACAGATTAAAGAGCGCATCGGCGATTTTACTGCTTCGGCGCGTGAAACGACAATCGGGCATGTCTTGAAAGTCGGTGACGGTATTGCGGTTGTTTCGGGATTGAATAATGTCCGAATGTCCGAAATGCTTGAGTTTAAAACTGATCAAGGACCGGTCGCCGGCGTAGCGTTGAACTTGGAAGAAGATGTTGTCGGTACCGTTTTGCTTTCCGATTATCAGGCTGTTGTTGAAGGCGCGGAAGTCAGAGCGACCGGACGTATTCTTGATGTTCCGGTCGGACCGGAGCTAACCGGCAGAGTTGTTAATCCTTTGGGTGAAGCTTTGGACGGTAAAGGAGCAATTAACGCTGCCGCTCATTATCCGATTGAAAAGATTGCTCCAGGCGTTATTACTCGTCAATCAGTTAATACTCCATTACAAACCGGTATTAAAGCGATTGACGCGATGATTCCGATTGGTCGCGGTCAGAGAGAATTGATTATTGGCGACCGCCAATTAGGAAAAACTGCAATAGCGATTGACGCGATTATCAATCAAAAGGGAACAGGCGTGTTGTGTATTTATGTTGCCATCGGTCAGAAAGAATCAAAAGTTGCGGGAATTCTTGCTAAGTTGGAAGAAGCCGGAGCTATGGAATACACGACAATTGTTTTGGCCGGAGCTTCAGCTCCTGCACCACAATTATATTTTGCTCCGTACGCCGGTTGCGCTATGGCAGAATATTTTTTGGATCAAGGTAAAGATGTATTGATTGTCTATGATGATTTATCAAAACACGCTGTAGCATATCGTGAAATTGCGTTGTTACTGCGTCGTCCGCCGGGACGAGAAGCGTATCCGGGAGACGTTTTCTATTTGCACTCCCGTTTATTGGAACGCGCTTGTAAGTTGAACGAAGATTTTGGCGGCGGTTCAATTACTGCTTTGCCGATTATTGAAACTCAAGCCGGTGACGTATCCGCATATATTCCAACCAACGTTATTTCTATTACTGACGGACAAATTTATCTTGAACCTGATTTGTTTTATCAAGGAAATCGTCCGGCTATTAACGCCGGTTTGTCAGTTTCTCGTGTAGGATCCGCTGCGCAAATCAAGGCCATGAAAAAAGTTGCCGGTAAAATTCGTTTGGAAGCCGCGCAATATCGCGAATTGGCAGCTTTTGCTCAGTTCGGTTCTGATCTTGATGATGATACTAAAAATAAACTTGAACGAGGTAAGCGTTTATATGAAGTCTTTAAACAAGGACAATACGGTCCGCTTACTGTTCCTGAACAGGTTTTGGTATTTTGGGCCTTGCTTAACGGACATCTTGATAATGTTCCGGTTGATAAGATTCAAGAATTTGAAGCAGGTCTTCGTTCCTTTGCTAAAGCCAACGGCGCAAAGATTTTTGACACAGTAACGAGCAAAGGAGATTTGACTGAAGAACTTGAAAAAGATTTTGCCACATTGGTGAACGAATTTAAGACCAGTGTTGATTATTTGATTTCAGAATAAGTTATGGCCAATACCAAGGACATACAACGTCGCATTAAGTCGATTGCAAATACGAAAAAGATTACCCGCGCCATGGAAATGGTAGCGGCGGCGAAAATGCGCAAAGCTGTGGAATCCGCCTTGTCGACTCGTTCCTACGCTAACTTGAGCTGGGAAACCTTATTGAATGTTACACGCGGCAGCGCCAATGCAACTCATCCTTTACTTGAATCACGAAGCGAGATAAAGCGTCAGGCCGTTATTGTTGTGACTTCAAATCGCGGTCTCTGCGGAGGATTTAATTCATCACTTGTTTCACTCGTGCGAGCTTCAATTGCCGCTTCTGATATAACGACTGAAATTATTTTAGTTGGAAAGAAAGGCGAAACATTAGCTAACACTCATAATGTTGTCGCGCAGTTTCCGTATCCTGAAACTCGCCTTGAAGCTTCGGCGGTTCGTCCGATTATCGGTTATGCGATGGATGGATTTTTATCCGGAAACTATGATCGTGTGTATGTCGCTTATACTGATTTTGTAAATGCCGCTAAGCAAATTGCCAGAATCCGCGAGCTTTTACCCATTAGCTCGAAAAGCAATGAAATCGGTTTGGGTGTAGTAGGATCAAATGAACAAATCGGTTCCAATGAAGAGTTGATAAAAGAAAAATCTGATAAACACAGTCACCGCGATAAATATAAGTTTGAATATTTGTTTGAACCGGAACCGGAAAAAGTATTAGCGGCCGTAGTTCCTCGTTTGCTGGAAATTCAGATGTATCAGGCGCTACTTGAAAGCATGGCCTCAGAACACAGCGCTCGCATGGCTGCCATGCATCAAGCAACCGAGGCTGCCTCGGATCTTGGAGTTGAGTTAACACTTTCATACAATAAAGCTCGTCAGTCGGCCATTACCGCGGAAATCGCGGAAATAACCGCCGGCGTCGCCGCCTTAGAATAATAAAATTTATGACAGCACAAAAACATCACGGAGTAGTTAAGCAAGTTATCGGTGTCGTCGTCGACGTTGAGTTTGATGGCGTGTTACCGAATTTGAATTCTGCTTTGACCGTTAAAAACGGTGAAGAAACTTTGACTCTCGAAGTTGCTCAGCATATCGGCACCAGCACAGTACGCAGTGTTGCTATGGGAACGACTGACGGTATTAAACGCGGAGATCATGTTACTGATACGGGTGCTCCGATCAGCGCTCCGGTTGGACCGGAAACCTTGGGTCGTATTTTCAACGTTTTGGGAGAAACTATTGATGGCGGCGCGCCAGTTGTCACTAAGAAAAAGTATCCGATTCATCGCCCGGCTCCGAAATTTATTGATCAATCAACCAAGGCTGAAATTCTTGAAACCGGTATTAAAGTTATTGACTTGATTTGTCCGATTTTGAAAGGTGGAAAAGTTGGTTTGTTCGGCGGCGCCGGTGTCGGTAAAACAGTTATCATCCAAGAGTTGATTAACAACATCGCCAAAGCTCACGGCGGAGTTTCGGTTTTTGCCGGTGTTGGTGAACGTACTCGTGAAGGAAACGATTTATATCATGAAATGAAAGATGCGAAAGTATTAGATAAACTTGCCATGGTTTTCGGACAGATGAATGAACCGCCTGGAGCTCGTGCTCGCGTCGCTTTAACAGGTTTATGTATGGCTGAATATTTCCGTGATGAACAAAAGCAAGACGTATTGTTTTTCGTAGATAACATTTTCCGTTTCACACAGGCCGGTGCTGAAGTGTCAGCTTTGCTCGGACGTTTGCCGTCTGCTGTAGGTTATCAGCCGACTTTGGCGACAGAAATGGGAAAATTACAGGAACGTATTACCTCAACCAATGACGGTTCAATCACTTCAATTCAAGCGGTGTATGTACCGGCTGACGACTTGACTGACCCGGCTCCGGCAACAACTTTTGCTCACTTGGATTCAACTGTTGTATTGTCTCGTTCACTTACTGAACTTGGTATTTATCCGGCTGTTGATCCGCTTGATTCATCATCAACTATTCTTGATCCTTCTTTGGTTGGTGAAGAACATTATCGTGTGGCTCGTAGCGTTCAAAAAATATTACAACGCTATAAGGATTTGCAAGATATTATTGCTATTCTGGGTATGGAAGAATTGTCTATGGAAGATAAACTTACCGTTTCGCGTGCCAGAAAGATCCAGCGCTTCCTTTCTCAACCTTTCTTTGTTGCAGAAACCTTTACCGGTCGTCCAGGTAAGTATGTTAGCTTAGCTGACACTGTTCGCGGTTTCGCCGCTATTTTAGACGGTGAATATGATTCAAAGAATGAGAATGATTTCTATATGAAGGGCACTATTGACGAAGTAAATTAATTAGATTAGTATGGCCGAATCAGCTCATTATTTTAAATTTGAGGTAGTATCTCCGGAGCGAGTCGTTTTGAAAACAACGGCCCGTCAGGTTTCGATTCCGACTACTGAAGGGGAAATTACTATCTTACCCCTTCATGTCCCCTTGGTGTCACTATTGGCATCTGGAGTAATTGAAGTTGTACTTGAGAACGGCGAACGCGATATTATGGCTGTTTCCGGCGGCTTGCTGGAGGTTTTAGCCGATAAGGTTGTAGTTTTAGCTGACTCTGCTGAACGCGCCGAAGAACTCGACGACACGGTGATTGCAGAAGCTCATAAGAGAGCAGAGACCTTGAAGGAACAAGCTCGTAATCAGGATGATGTTGAGTTTGCAAGACTCAGCGCGTTGATTGAACGGGAAACCGCTCGTTCTCACGCTTTGAAACGTTGGAAGAATATTAATATCAATAATAAATAGTTCTTTATAAATATGGAAAGGGAACATATGCAGGAAATTCACAAAGATTCAACTGATCAACTTTTTGAAAGAAATCAACAAACTGATATAGTTGTTGCTCTTAATAAAGGAGAAACGGCTCAAACAGTAATTGATTCTCAACCTCGAACCGAACTTATATATTCTCCGGAAGAAATTCAGTGTTCAGACGGACGTTGTCCTCATAAAGGCAATGAAATATCTTTAGCAGGCTCAGGCATTTTAATGCCACGAGCTGATTTAATCAAAATGATTAAAGACAGAAAGATAAAAAAAATTACCATGCATTTTGATTGCGGTGCTGCAAGAATTGCTTTTGCAGATGCGCAAGCAAATGGTCTGGTTCCAGAGGGGATTACCAATGCTGATGAATTTGGAAGAGATTGGGGACAAAAATTAGCAACTGAACTTGGCTTGGAATATGAGTACATTGAAGCTGAAAAGTTTGTTGCCCCAGATCATCATGAGCAAGGTATTTTCATAGATGCAACAGGAAAATTACATCCTGCTATGTTTGAAAATTGGCCCAACGTGTTTATTACCCAAAGCGCTTCATGTGCAAGTCCTGACTATGTTGCAGTGGAAGCGGCTGCTTTAACAAAAATCGGATTTGGCGATCATGGTTTAGGTGAACGACTCAAAACTGAAGCACCGTTTCAGATCACGATTGCTTGTACGGATAATAATCAAGCTTTAGCGCTCGCACCTAAAGTGAAGGAGATGGTTGAGGATTATGGTGATCGTGCGCAGGTTCATACCTTTATTGCTCCAGCGTAAAAGCATTGACTTTTAACACGGATATGATACTTTAAATCATATCCGTTTTTTTATATGCAAAATCATGTCTGGGAGGCTAAACGGTTAATCACCCTCCTGAATAACTGTTTTTTCATGGGCTTTTAGTCCGACTCCTAGACATTATTTTGTATAGAAAAGACGGATTTGTTATACTGTAGGTACTAGTATGACAACAACCCAATGCCCCTTGTGCCATAGCGATGTAATCATCGCTGATGAGTGTGTAGAGAAAGATTTAGTAAGCTGCGTTAATTGCGGTGAAGATCTTGAAATCAGTTCTTTGTCGCCCTTAACTTTGACTGCAATTAGCGACGAAGAGATTCCCGCTTAAATTGTTGTCCGCGATCTTTATAGTTTTTGAAAACGCCGAAGCTGGCGCAGGCTGGAGAAAGCAAGATAACATCTCTACGTTTCGCTTGCTGACGGGCACGTTTCATCGCATCTTTCATGCTGCCGACTAAGGCAGTTTTTTGTTTGGGAAAATTATATTTTTTCAAAGCCTGCATTATTCTATCACTACCTTTTCCTTTAAACAAAATAAGATATTTTACTTGTTTAGAAATAAGCTTGGCAAGACTTGAAAAATTATTTCCTTTATCAGCGCCGCCTGCTAATAAAATAATATTTTGAGTAAATGAGTTTAGAGCCGTAATACTTGATTCTGGAATTGTTGCAAAGCTGTCATTATAATATGTAATTCCATTTTTTTCTCCAACCTTTTCAAGACGATGCTCAAGTCCCTTAAAGCTTTTGATTGCTTTCGCTATAACAATATCAGAAATATCTAATTCTTTGGCAACAAGTACGGCCGCCGCAATATTTTCTTTATTATGTTCTCCGGGTAAGAGCGAAACTAAGTTTGATTTTGCAAAGTAGAGTATCTTGGATTTTAATTTTTCTTTTCTTATCTTGGATTTTAATTTTTCATTTGCTATAAAAATATCAGCCTTGCTTTGTAGTTTTACAATGCGTAACTTTGATTGCCAATAGTCAGCTAAGTTAGGGTGATGATTTGGATTATTGGGATCGGCGGCTTTGAGATGTTCTGCGCTAAAATTTGTTAACACTGCAACATGAGGAGCATGTCTCATATCTTGTAATTGAAAACTTGAAAGTTCAAGCACGACCCAATCATTCTTTTTGAACTTATCAATAAAATCAAAAGGAGAAGCGCCGATATTGCCTGAGAGCCAAACGGGTTTTTGTGCGCTTTTAATAATATGAGCAATAAGGCTGGCAGTTGAACCTTTACCCTTTGTTCCGGTTACCCCAATAACTTTATGTGATAATGTAAGTTCAAGAAAAAGATCAATGGCCGAACTTACAATGGTGTTATTTTTATCAAGTTTTTTTCGAAGTTCAGAAGGGAAAAAAGCGCCGGGGGATTTATAGATGATGTCGTATTGTTTATAGAGATTGAAATTCTGTTTAGAATTATTATATTTAACTTCTGTATATTTTTTTAAATCAGGAAATTTTTTAATTAATGTTTTTTGGTCATGCGGATCAAGTACGGTTATAGGTAATTCTTTATCATGTTTTGTTATAAATTTAAGCAAGGAATAGTTATCTAAACCAAGACCAAGTAAAGCTATTTGTTTGTTTTGAATATCTTTCATCATATTTTTTTCATATTTTCCCAGTTATCGCCGATCTTTGCGTCAACCTCAATCGGGACTTTTAATCTAAGCACTTCTTGCATAATCTTTTGTATTTCCGGCGTTGCCTGCGTTAAGATTTTTTCTTCTCCCTCAAAGATTAATTCATCGTGAACCTGCAGTAGCATAGAGATTTTGCCAGCATATTTTTTTATAAGCATTTTGTTAATCTCAATCATGGCCATTTTAATCATGTCAGCCGCCGTGCCTTGAATTGGCATATTAATTGCCATACGTTCGGCGGATTTTCTAATCATCGCGTTTGAGGCGTTAATTTCAGGTAAATATCGTTTACGTCCGAGCAGTGTTTCAACATAACCTTTTTTTCGTGCGTTAGCAAGGGTTGCATCAATATATTCTCTAACTTTTTTATAGGCGCTAAAATAGTTGGCAATAAATTCTTGAGCTTCGGCGTAGGGAATGTCAGCTGATTGGGAAAGGCCATGCGGACCTTGTCCGTATAAAATTCCAAAGTTAACCGCTTTTGCCGCACGACGCATATCTTTTGTTACGTCTTTAATATCTACTTGGTTAATTGCTGCGGCGGTTGCTGTGTGAATATCTTCATGATTTTTAAACGCTTTAATCATTCCCGGGTCTTCGGAAATATGCGCGGCAAGACGAAGTTCGATTTGCGAATAATCAAGGCTGAGCAGTGTTGCGCCTTTTTTTGCGATAAAGCCTTGCCTAATTCGGCGTCCGAGCTCGGTGCGAATCGGAATGTTTTGCAGGTTTGGATCCGTTGAAGAAAGTCGACCCGTTGCGGCAATAGTTTGATTATAGGTCGTGTGTATTCGGCCGGTAACAGGATTAATTAATTCAGGCAAAGTTTTAACGTAGGTTGAAGAAAGTTTGGTTAGTTCACGATATTGCAAAATCAGGTCAATCACTGTATGTTTTCCTTTTAGCTTTAAAAGTTCATCGGCGCCGGTTGAGATGCCCGTTTTTGTTTTAGCCAGACCGGCGCTTGAGATTTTAAGATCGGTAAATAGAATTTCTTGCAATTGTTTCGGTGAACTGATATTGAATGTTTTACCGCATAATTTCCAAACTGCATTTTCGGTTTTTTTAATATCCTGGTCTAGTTCTTTATCAAGACTTGAAAAATACGGTTTATCCAAACTAATGCCGGTTAATTCCATATCAATTAAACACTCCATTAAAGACATTTCAATATTGTTGAACAGGCTATCAAGATTCTGTTTTTTTAGCTCAGGTTTTAACTTATTATAGAGTTTAAAAGTATAATCAGCGTCTTCGCAGGCATAGCAACCCAAACGATCAACCGGTACCGTATCGTAGGTTAATTTCTCTTTACCGCTGCCGAGTAAGTCCGCCGAACTGATTTTTTCAAATTTAAGCCATTCCATAGATAGTGCATCAAGGCTGTATTGGCGACTGCCTGAATTTAAAATATAGGCGGCAATCATTGTGTCAAAATCAATGCCCTTCGTATCAATGTCAAATTGTTTTAAAATTTTAACGTCAAATTTAATATTATGACCAATTTTTTTAATTTCTTTGTTTTCAAAAATTGCTTTAACGGCAATGAGCCAGGGATGCATTTCTACTTTTTTTGCTTTGCTTTGGTAGTTAAATAAAGTGTTATTTTCGGTTTTAGTTCCATTAAACGAAGCTTGTCTCACTGATAAGAAATATGCTTCGTTTTCTTTCCAGGATACACTAATGCCAAGTAGATCAACGGTAAAAGGATCAAGTCCGCTCGTTTCTGTATCAAAAGCAAAAAACTTTTGTTTTTTAAATTCTTTTAAAAATGCATTAAAAGCTTTGTCATCAGTAATGACATTGTAGCGATGATCTTTTTTATTAGTTTCAAATTTGCCAACATTTCTTTTTTCCCGAGCTTCTTGAGCAATTTTTTTATTTGCTCCCTCCATTTGCATTAAGCGCGGAATCAAAGATCTGAATTCAAGTTCAGTAAAAAGTTTAATGACAGTATCGCGATCAAAATCTCCAAATACTAATTTTTTGGCATCAATATCAAAATCTATATCACGATGAATGGTTGCTAATTCATAGCTCATCAAAGCATTTTTTTCATTATCAGTTAATAACTGTCTGATGCGGTCACTAATCTTTTTTGATTTGATATTTTTATATACATTTTTGACAGTTTTAAATTCCTGCAAAAGTTCAACTGCAGTTTTTTCGCCAATGCCTTTAACGCCGGGGATATTATCGCTTGGATCGCCGCGCAAGGCTTTATAATCAATAACTTGATTAGCTTTAATACCGTATTTATCTTGTACCGATCTTTCATTATATAGAGTTCCATCGGCAAGAGTATAAATTTTTGTATCGTTATCAATCAACTGCATAACATCCATATCTCCTGTGGCAATAATTTTTTCAGCGTCCTTAATTTTAGCGCTCAAGGTGCCAATAACGTCATCGGCTTCACAGCCGACAATTTCAAAAATCGGAATATTAAGCGCTTCGGCAACTTCTTTGACTCGAGGAATTTGCGCGTATAATTCATCCGGCGCCTTAACACGTGTTGCTTTATAATCGCTATATTGTTCATGTCTAAATGTTTTACCTTTTTTATCAAGCGCCAAAGCAACCATGTCCGGCTTGATTTCCTTAATAGCTTTAAGCAAGAATGAGCTGAATCCATATACAGCATTTACCACTTCGCCGCTATGAGTTGTCAGGGTTGTTGGCAGGGCATGAAAGCTCCTATGGATAAGGGCATGGCCGTCGATAATAAGGAATTTTGGCTTCTTTTTAGGACTCATAGATATGCTTATTATAGCACAGGCTGCATTGGGTCAAGATAGCACAAAACCCCGCTATAAACGGGGTTTTGAGGCTGTAGAACTAGTTTTTCTTAGCAGCTGAAACAATCATATATACACCGCTCAAACCAACTAAGGTGTAGACGATGCGGGAGAGGGTGCTCATGTCGCCCAAGAGCATAGCAACGAGGTCATAATTGAAAATACCGACAAGTCCCCAATTTAGGGCGCCGATTACAACCAAGATAAAGGCAATAGTGCCGAGAGGAGTCATTTTGTTCATATGTTTAAAATTTAAACGTCTAAAGACGTTTCACGGACAATGTTTCGACCTTTGCTTTGTTAAGGTGCTCTAATGCTACTTCTATTATACCTAGTTTTGTGAAATTTGCCAAAAGTTATTAAAATGCACAAAACCCGGATCTGTTGACCCGGGTTCTTTTTTATTATTTTGCAACAATGAATTCTTTCTGTTCTTGCGTAATACCGATTTGATATACAGAATCCGTGCTTTTCCATTTACGCAATACTTTGCCTTTAAGTCGAGAAAGTCTGCCTTTAAAGAAAAAGGATCCGGAATTAAAACTTGGGTCCCATATTTCCCGTGTGGATAGATAGGAATTTTCGGAAACTTCCAAGCTTATCTTATGGACATTGGAAGCGTTTCTGATCTGCTTACCTATATCAAAAGTGAAGGTTTCATTTTTAACTTCAATTTCAAAGTAATAGTGATATAAGGGTTTGTAAGATGCAAAACGCATCTCACTTATTGGAATATTTGATAGGTAATTTTTTTCTAAGCCGGAATATTTAACTCTTGTTATAGTGCGTCCAATTTTGTTAAGTTCCCGTAGAGCTTCCTGATATTCTGCCTCGTTGATTTCGGTTTGCATACCGCTTGAGTCTGTCCAAAAGAATTGACTCTCGGTTTCCTTCTTATCTACTTTAATGACATACGTTGAAAAGTCACCTTCAAAGAATATTCCCCAGGTATCGGTTTGTTCGGATATTTTTTGTCCGACCTGATAACTGTTATATGTTTCTTCTCCAACAACAATTGTTTTGTGTTCCGCTTTGATTTCGTTTCCAATAAGGTCAAACGGATCAATGGTCAATTGTTCTTTTTTAAATTTCAGAGTTACCAAAAACATTTTTTCTTCCTGAAGTTCTGAAACCGAAGCGATGATTCTGGAAACGTCGGGTGGAGGAGGAGTAACTTTATGTTCCTGTACCCGCTCTTGTTGCTTAGAATTCGGTTGGCAGCCCATGTACATTAAGCTTGCCGTTACTACAAATACTATGAGTAGTGTTTTCATGTATTGCTTATTCTCCTGTTAATGTTCGAAATTTTTATTAAAATGATTATTACATAATTAATTTAAAATGTCAATGGTACAAAAAAAGATTTGATTAATCAAATCTAATAATGTGTGGACCCTACCGGGCTCGAACCGGTCACCCCCGCGTTGCAAACGCGGTGCTCTACCAAATGAGCTAAGGGCCCTTACTTATTCAGGATTGGAATACCTGAGTAGTGGCGAAAGAATAAACTGTAAGAATCCGCCGATTAAGCCTGTCATAGTTAAGATGCCGATAAAGAAGAATAGAATGCCGATTAGCTTATAGCCCAAGCGTGAACCGCCGGAACTGCCAAGCTTATCTTCAAACCACTCAATTCTACCGAAAAATTCAAAGATTTTCTCTGATTTTATCGTAATCAGGGCTCCTCCAATAGACAGAATCAAACCAACAATGAAATTCATATAGCAAGTGTAGCGAAGTAATCAGAATTTTGCAATTATCTGATATAGTTCAGCGGGTTATAAACGTTGCCGTTGATAAGAACCTCAAAGTGAAGGTGAGGACCCGTAGAACGTCCTGTTGATCCCATGGCTCCGATGTATTGGCCCTTGGTTACTTTATTTCCTACTCTGACGTCAAAGGAAGAAAGGTGAGCGTAGCGTGTTTGCTTGCCGCCTCCGTGATTAATAACAATTTGGTTGCCGTAACCACCACGGTTATAACCAACAGTAACAACTGTTCCTGCATCAGCCGCATAAATAGGAGTACCAATTTTATTCGCAATATCTAGACCCGTATGACGAGAAGAAAAGTATTGTGTAATACGATAACCTGAGGTTGGCCACACCATACGTCCACCTGAAGGAATAAGGGCTGAGGGTTTATTGTTTTGGATGATGCCAATAATACCGCTGCTTGCTTGTCGTGCAGTTGTTCTAGTCGGCGCAGCAACAGCCAAGCGTGATCCGCCAGGAATAATAATCTTTGCTCCAAGTTGTAGCTGGTTCGGGTTAGCGAGATTATTGGTTGTAAGTATATCGTCGCTGCTAACTCCGTATAACGCGGCAATTTGACCTAGAGTTTGACCGCGCGTGATCGTATGAGAAATTCCTGAGCTTGGTAGAATACTGAGTTCGATACCCGGCTTAATCAAACTTGTCGCAGTTAAATTATTTTCCCATAATACCGTATTAACGCTGACGCCGAATCGTCGCGCAATACTACTGATTGTATCTCCTGATTGAACCGTATAGATTACGGTTTCGCTGCGTTCAGCCAAGGCTGGACCAGCCTCAACTTCAGGTTCTTCTTTAGTGAGAATACTTCCTTCAATCTGCATGACATCAGTATCTGTTCCAAAGCGCCTTTCCAGCTTCGCTATTTCAAGATTAGGATAATCTTCAATCAGTTGTTCTCTTTCAACATCGCCCGAGACGACCAGTCGGGAAAGTTTAGTACGACCGACTAGCTCATCGGATGAAGCGACACTTTGGTTTCCGACCAAGTTACTGATACAGAGAATCAACGCCAGAGCTCCGATAAAAATATGTATATTAAAGCGACCGTTTAAGAAATGTGAAACTGTCGAACCGCTCACTTTATTACCACCTTCTATTTTCTTTGCGCCGCGAACATACAAGCGATAGATAGGTACCAAAAATAAGTCAAAAGCCAATCGCGCAATCCAAGCTAAGGGCTTTATCAGCACTGTAACAAAAAAAGCGGCTATGAACCTCTTTATATGAATGATAAATTTTAGCAAAGATAACAGTAAATTAACGGTTATCTGCTTAAGTTTGGTACTAATATATATAGTCTAAAACTTAATCGAACCATCATATAATACCATAAAGCACGCGGCGGGTCAATCAACAAAATAACAATTTAGTTTCGTGCTTTTTTCTTTTTTTCTGATTTGTTAGAGCCAAGCAAATCAACAACTTTGCGTACTCCGGCGACGATCAAGGTAAGGTATGATGTACTCGCGCTGATCTTTTCCCGGATCATAGTAATAATTTCATCAACCGCATCAATCTTACTTTTTATCTGCTTGACTGCCTGATAAATTTGGCGAACTGACATAATCGCGTAGTACAAAAACCACGCGAAAAAAGCCGTGAGCCATAACGCGCACAAAGCTAAGGCTAGAAACAAAACGTCTTGGCTGTCTGAAATTAAATTCATATGTTTATTTTGTTATTTGTTTAAATATGAGTCAATGGTTTCTCCAATGCGCGCTTCTTGAAAAATAATTACTCCTGAATGATCATTGCCGACTCCGAGTTCATCAGCCGCGCAAATCATGCCCTCACTATCAACACCGCGAATGCTTGCTTGTTGAATAACTAATCCGTTAGGCAATTGAGCGCCGACCAAAGCAACTGGAACATATTGTCCGACTTCAATATTAGGAGCGCCGCAGACCAAGCGAAGATGTCGTCCGACATCAACCGTTGCAAGTTGCAGGCGATCGGCATTGGGATGAGATTCGATTTGTAAAATTTTTCCGACAACAACATTAGGAAAACGTGTTTCAGCGTTGGCTGATTTAGAACTAAACAATTTTTTTATAAAGCTAAGCATATTATTTTGATCTAATTTGTTCTGATTCAAGACTTAGTAAGAAAAATTCCAAGGCGGTTAATACGACAATGAGTAAGCCAAGGCTCAAAGCGCTGAACAGACCGCGAGAGAATAAGAAAAGAACGCCGCAGACTAAAATTGCTGATAAAAAACCCTGGCGGAAGGCGACGACAACTGAGCGCACAATCAGCTCATGTTTAAGAAATAAAAATCTGATGATAAAACCAATAATTGAGCCACTGCCTGTTACCGCGACTAAAAGGCTTAGGTACATCAATATCAATCCAAGCCAACTCGTAGTTTCCGGATTAACCGTCAGAAGCACGATTCCAAAGCCGAGCCAGGCGACGAGTGTCGCGATAATCATCAATGCTAAATAACTTCTTAATGTCATACCTGTATTATACACGTAAGCTTATATTTGAGTAAACTCGCATAACTTTTTATACGGACAGTTTTTGCACATAATTGCCGCTCGCGGAGTAAAATCAAAGCTCTTAATTTTATTGATCAGTTCAAGCATTTTTTCTTTTACTTTTTCAAGTTCACCCGGTTTTGCGGTAAAGGACACGTATTCATTATCTTTCAAATAGTAAAAGCTTAATTTTGATACTTTCATGCCAAAGACTTCTTCTAAAGCAGCTTGATATAATAGTAGTTGCTGCTTTTGTTCAAAGCCAAAGGTTTTTGGTTTTTGTCCGGTTTTATAATCAATAATTTCGAAGCTACCGTCGGCTAAGAGATCGACTCGATCAATGGTTCCCGACAAGGTTTCTTTACCAAGTGGTAGATTAAATTTTTTTTCAAGCAAAGCAACGCTTGGTTGTTGATCTTTTAAGCCAGCCTGCAAAGATTCTAACATTTGTTTGCCGCGTACTTTATATTGATCAGCTTCAGTTCGACTGTTATATCCGCTATCAATCCAATATTCTTGATATAAGGAAAGTAGACGTTTAATACTTAAGTCAGCTTCCTGTTTTACTCCGCCATCAAACAAACTTGGTTGTCGCCAGGCATCGCTTAGAAGTGGTAATAGAAATTGTCTTAAGCAGGAATGTATAACACGACCAAAAGTAAAGTACGAAGTATCTTCTTCGGGCATTTTTAAAATATAGAGGAATTTATATTCCCAAGGGCAACGTTCAAAGGTTTTTAATTGTGAAAAAGAAAATTTTTCAGGCAAGACAAATTGTGTTGGCGTGGGAGCTATATCAATGGCTTCAAGATCGCGCTTCAATTCGTTTTTAACATCGGCGCGTGAGGCAATGATTGGAAGATTTGCTTCCTCAACAAATTTCGATGGTTTTTTATCTCGTAGTCCGCCGTAATCGCGGGCACCCGTGCAATATAAGCCGAATTTTGCACGCGTCATCGCAACATAGAATAATCGTCGTTCTTCTTCGGTGTGCGCATCTTTGCCTTGGCTCTTAACCACTCCAAGTTCTTCCGGAATCGGCAACTTGTCGCCGCGATTATCAGTTGGGAATTTTCGATCAACTAAGTTAACGATAAATACATGTTCAAATTCCTGACCCTTGGCCGCGTGTGCGGTCATAACTTTTACTGTATCGGCATCGTCATAATTAAAACGCAACCCCCCAGTTTCACCCGCTTCCATTTCCAAAGAAATTAAAGCAAGAAAATCTTTTAAGGTTCCGTTTTGGTCGGCGGCTTCAAAAGCTTTAATTTTTGCGTAGAATTGATTGAGATAAGAAAATGATTCTAAATCAGTATCTTGATCAAGATGCTCTAAGATACAATCTCTGACAGCATGCAAAAATACTTTTGAGGCTTTATCGGTTTTTGCTAATTCAGAATGCTTTTTAAGGGATTCAAGAAGTTGCTTAATATTTTTTCGTGCTTTGTCAGGCAGGTCATTGATGAGATCAACGTGTTGCAGGGTTTCAAATAATGACCATAATTTTTTACGTGCCCACTTATTGAGTAATAAAAGACTCGTGTGATCAATTCTAAAATGCGCTAAATTCAGAGCGCGATACAAGGCGGCGGGTTCATGATAATCATCCAATAACTTAATATATGCTAAAGCGTCAAGAATTACCGGCTTATAGTAGAGGCCTTTAAGCGAGACAAAGTGATTAGGAATTTGTTGACGGGTCAGTTCTTTAACAAATTTATCTGCTGTATCATTGGCGCGTACTAAGATTGCCATTTGCGACCAAGGGATTTCTTTATCATGCAGTGTCTTAATCATGTCGGCGACAGTTTTTGTTTCTTCAAATTCCGTATCAAAAGCATAATAATGAGCTGCGCCTTTTTCCTTTATTTTCGAAACAAGTTTTTTATCAAGTTTTAGTTTTGTTTCAAGACGATTCGGGTTGTTATGAGAAATAAAAGTATAGGCATGATCTAGAATTACTTGTCCCGAGCGATAGTTTTCGGTAAGAACTACTTCGCGCGCTTTTGGATAGTCATCCTTAAATTGCATGATGTTTGAAAGAGAGGCTCCTCTAAATCGATAGATACTTTGGTCATCGTCGCCGACCGCCACTAAATTATTTTCCGGCGCTGCCAAGAGTTTAATCAGTTCATACTGAATCGTATTGGTATCCTGAAACTCATCGACCATGATGTATTTAAATTGTTCGCGATATTTTTGTAAAATATTCGGGCGCTCTGTAAATAGTTTTATTGTGTAACGGATTAAGTCGCCGAAATCTAGAAAGCCTTCGGCAAGCAAAAGGCGATTATAAATATGGTAACCATTAGCAAGTTCAATAACTCTTTGAGCTTCGAGCTTATCTGCAGTTTCATCTGAGCTTGGTGCTTTATCTTCATTCAATTTTAAATTTTCTGCTAACTTGAGATACGAATCTGTGGTTATATTTTCATCTTTCAAGCGAGAAAAATGATCGATGATTTCATGAATAAATTTTGTCGGATCGCCGAGCGGTTTATAATAATCAAATTTAAATTCATCAATATGTTTTCTGATAAACATCCACTGCTCGGTTTTATTTAAAACTTTAAAAGCCGTAGTTAGTCCGATATCAAGCGCGTGATCACGTAAGATTCTTTCACCAAAACCGTGGAAGGTATTGATCCACAAGTTAACATAACCGTACGGCAATAATTTATCAGCGCGTTCTTCAAGTTCTCCTGCGCCTTTTTCCGTAAAGGTTGTTACTAGGATTTGTTCGGGATGTACTTTTTTCTCAAGAATTAAGTAGGCGAGACGTTTAATCAAGACAGTCGTTTTACCGGTTCCGGCGCCGGCGACGATCAAGAGCGGGCCGGTGTCATGCGTAACCGCCTCTTTTTGCGCTTTATTTAAATCCTTGAGAAAATCAGCTGATTTTGGAGTAGTTTTTGGCATATAATGCTTTTATCTTAGCATGATAATAAACGCTTTAATAGCATTGACAAAAAACTTAAATAGTGATTAAATCAAGGAAAATATTGTACATTAACTTTAATTATAGGAGCTAAAAATTGGATAAATATTTAGATTTATTGAGCATTAAAGTCCCTGAATGTTTCCACATTAAGGAAGCTCATCGTATAGTACAGACAGCGCGACAATTGGCTCATAAGGATTACGGTGAAACAGAGCTTGGCGGCTATTTAGTTGCCGGTAGTAGAAAAAGCGGTGAATTTGCATGTATGCCGGTGTATGAATCAGAAGAGGGCTGGAATCCTGAGTATGCTTATCATGGCTCAGAAAAAGCTATCAGACTTCATATAAACGGCGACACCCGGTCCATGACAACCAGAGATCAAATATTATTAAGATTCGGTGGTGGAATTCGCATGGGTGATTTAATCGTTGCATTTTCTGCTTTTAAAGAAGAATGGGATGAGGCAATTTCGGTTGCTTATGCATCTTACTGTGAAGCGGTTGGTGCAGGGGTGAAAGATGTTTATGGATTTGCACATAAGACAATGATGGATTTTATGAGTGCTGAATGCCAGGATAATAAGTGCATCGGTTTACTTGCCGACGCTTTGTACAAAAAATAAAAGTATATTAATTAAAATATATAGGAGAATATAGTGGATACAGACTATTCAAATAAAAACATCACGGAATTAAAAGATTTAAAAAGACAGTTTAAAGTAACAAAAGAGTCATACCTGGATGAGTCGTTAGGTAAAGCTTCTCCTTCAACCAGGAGAATAGATAAAGAGATTAAAAAAATTGACTCCGAAATAGCAAACAAAAAGAAAAAAAATAGTAAAAAAACTAAAAAGAAAAGTAAATAAACAAATTGTTTAAAGAAAGCCCGACAGATAATCTGCCGGGCTTTTAAATTATCTCAACAACTTCTCAAACTTTTTCTTATCCTTATACGGTCCAATGACTGCCAGATTAAATCCCTTTGGATTAAATATTTTCTGCG
>CAZASI010000001.1:0-140605 GCA_964487795.1 uncultured Gammaproteobacteria bacterium | reverse complement strand
TTATACGGTCCAATGACTGCCAGATTAAATCCCTTTGGATTAAATATTTTCTGCGCGACTCTTTGTATATCTTTCGGAGTGATTTTTGCAATCTCGTGTAAAAAATCTTCCGGAGTAATAAGTTTTAGTTTTTTACTTTGCTGATGGTTGATAACCAATTGCTTAGCGTACCAACCCGCTACATCATCCGGACTTTCAAGTTGCAATAAAATACGGCCGGAAATAAATTGTTTGATTTTTAATAATTCTTCTGCAGAAATAAGTTCAGAAGCTAATAATTTATATTCGTGAACAATAATAGAAATTGCTTTTTCAATCTTATCAACGGGAACGCCGGCATTGGTGGTTAAATATCCGGTATCGCTATAACTTTCATTACCTGATCTCACATAATAGCAAAGTCCGTTACGTTCGCGTAACTGATGAAAAAGTCGAGAGCTCATTGAACCGCCGAGAATTGTCGTAATTACTTTTAAGGCAACTGATTCTTTGGCACCAAATTGAACTGTTCGTACGCCGAGCGAAAGATGAGCTTGATCGGTTTGCTTAAACTCTAATTTTACTGCTGGTTTAATTTGTTTTTCTTTGGTAACAATCTTTTTCTTGGCTTTGCCTTTTGAATATGATTTAAAAGTAGAGGATAACAACTTCTCAGAATTTGTAGGTAGCTTGCCTGCTAAACACACAAAAGTACTTTCTGTCTTATACTGACTTTTAAAATATTCTACAAAATCCTTATGATTAAAACCGAGAATATTCTTCTTTGTGCCAATGGTATCCCAACCCGCCGGAGTATCGCCGTAGAGTAATTCTTCAAACACATCCTCGATGCGCATAATCGGATTATCAAGATACATATTAACCTCTTCGACAATAACGCCTGACTCTCTTTTAATTTCTTCTTGATCAAACTTTGAATTAAGTAACATGTCTGCCAAAACATCGAGCGCTGGTTTGATTTGATTGGCGGCAGTTTTAATCCAATAGCCGGTATATTCTTTTGAAGTAAAAGCGTTATATTCTCCGCCCAGTTTATCTAATTCGGAAGAAATAATCATCGCGTTCGGTCGTTTGGTTGTACCTTTGAAAAACATGTGTTCCAAGAAATGGGATAGACCGCTTGTTTTTCTTGTTTCATGCTTTGAACCGGTCGCTATCATTACTAAAATAGCCGTTGTCTTTGCGCCGGCCATTGGAATCGTTAACAGATTAAGTCCCGTGGAAGTAGTTTTTAATTTATGCATAAATTTTTTAATAATATAATTAGTATACTGTTTTTCCTCTAAAAATCAAAACGCCGAAGAAAAGAAGGAAACAAGCAATTATTGAGTTTACCAAGAAGACTCCATTCAAGCCGATTGCTTTATAACTAAAACCGATGAAGAGTGGCGCGATCGCATATGACGCATCTCTGACTGTTTCAAGAATTCCGAAAAATTCTCCTCTCTGTCCGGCTTCATTAATTTTAACTGACAAGACATCAAGTACAAGCCAAACACCAAGTACGCCGACGGCTGCTAAAAATATAAAAGCTACTTTGGCGATTAACGCTTGACTCAGATAAAAAGATAAAAATGAAATAACCACGAGTGTGATTGAGTAAAAGAAAACTTTCTTTTCTCCTATTTTATCTATAAGCCAGCCGAGTGGTTTTGAAAAAATAATAGTTGGTATAGAAAATGCAGCGACAATTAATGCGGCGTTGATCAGGCTGTCTTCGAATACACCAACTAAAGGTTGTGAAAACCAGACGCTTTCCCAAAAGAAGGCAACGAAGAAACCCATGAATAAAAGAAATAAAGAGCGTGGACCAATTTTATGAATGATGGCTACGCTGCTTGCATAGGAAAATGACATCGGTTTTTTTGTCTTTTTTAATACTGGAACATGCTCCGGTTTTAAACGCGCAAACATAAAGGCACAAGCCAGCGCCACGACACTGAAGACCAGAAAAGGAAAACGATTATTTGAGTAGCTTACCATCGCCACAGTTAAAAGAGGCGCGACGGCTTCACCGATTGCGGTAAGTGTAAAAAATCCTGCAAAGTTACTGCCTTGTTTATATTTTTTCGCACTGTCGCCGACATAGGCGAGTAAGGGCGACCAGTTTAAACCATAGGCCACACCAATCAGTCCGGTTGAAGCGATAAAGGCAATTAATGTTGATGAAGCGTAAAGTAGGAACATAGCCACAGCAACCAAAAGCATTGAATAGGCGATAAGCTTTTGACGACCGATTTTATCAGATAGTTTACCGGCGGGAATATCGAGCAGTAGCGAGATAATTGATGAGAAAGCAAAAAGCATGCCCATTACTTCAATGCTGATATTGGCTTCGGAATAACGAGCGGAAATAAAAAACTCTTCCGCCGACCAAATGATGCTGAAGAGGAAGATGGGAACTATAAAACTAACAAGACGTGATTTAGGCATAGCCTATAGTTTGTCCGAAAAATAATTACCTAAGTCACTGATTTTAATGCGTTCTTGTGTCATAGTATCGCGATCGCGCACCGTAACGTCGCCGTTTTCCAGCGTATCAAAATCAACCGTAATACAAAACGGTGTTCCGATTTCGTCTTGGCGGCGGTAACGTTTGCCAACATTGCCGTTATCATCAAAGATACAGGCCCAATCTTTCTTAAGAGTATGGTAAATTTCTTCGGCGGCCGTTACAAGTTCCGGCTTATTTTTTAGTAACGGGAATACTGCAATCTTAAAAGGTGCAAGTTTTGCCGGAAGTTTTAAGACAATGCGAGTTTCCTCGCCATCTGCTTCTTCAGTATACGCAGACAACAAAGTTGCTAAGACACTGCGATCAACACCCATTGAAGGTTCAATAACATGCGGCGTGTATTTACTGCCGTCTTGTTCAGTATAATCAAGTCCATGATTTGTTAGATCGAAATTAGTTCGATAGGCGAGGCCGTACAATTCTTTTTGTCCGAAGGGATACTTATATTCAAAATCAATTGTTTTTTTCGAGTAGTGAGCGCGTTCGCCGTCAGGAATCTCTACCTGTTCAAATTCATCTTTTTTAATACCAAGACTTTCAATCCATTTTTCCATTTCACCGCGCCAGGCTTCAAAGTGTCCTTGCCATTCTGAATCAGATTTTGGTTCAGGAATAAAATACTCAATTTCCATTTGTTCAAATTCCCTCGTTCGGAAAATAAAGTTACCTGGTGTAATTTCATTTCTAAAGGCCTTGCCGATTTGTCCGACACCAAACGGTAATTTCTTGCGAGCGGTATCAACAATATTTTTAAAATTAACAAAAATACCTTGAGCTGTTTCCGGACGGAAATAGACAACATTTTTCTCGTCTTCTACTGGGCCCAAGAAAGTCTTGAGCATTTGGTTAAATTGTTTAGCTTCTGTTAATTCGTGCTTTTTTTTGTCCTTGGGACAGATTTCTGAGCCATCGAGGTGATCTTCGCGGAATCTCTCATGACATTTTTTGCACTCAACGAGCGGATCGGAAAAATGAGCTAAATGTCCGCTTGCTTCATAGACTTTAGTATTCATGAGTAACGCAGAATCAAAGCCAACCATATCTTCGCGGTTTTGCACAAAGCGCTTCCACCATTCATTTTTGATATTATTTTTTAGCTCAACACCCAAAGGACCGTAATCCCAGGCATTAGCCAGACCGCCATATATTTCAGAGCCGGGGAAAATAAAACCTCGTCGTTTGCACAACGAAGTTATTGCTTCCATCAGGCTATTTTCTTTCGATTTGTTCATAAAAACAGTGTAGCTTGCCTGAGCCTAAGTGTCAAAACTATTCATTTTTGAGCATAAGACCCAAAGTACTGGCCCCGATAAGAATTCCGGCATGTAAGCTGATAAGCCAGTGATCAAATAACATCAGCATCAAACAAGCACTGATTAGGCTAAGAGTCAGTGCGCGATCAGATCCTTGTCGCCAGGCTTTGAGAAAGAGTGAAACAAGGACTAATAAAAATATAATCGTTCCGAATATACCGATTTCAGTTAAGAGTAAGGCAAAAATATTGTGCACTGGCTGATAAAACCAAACGATTTGTTTAGGTTCAATGCGTTCGAGCGCCAAACCGTAATTACCAAGACCCGATCCGATAATCGGATGCTGCTTAACTAGTGTCCATGATTCACGCAATCCGGAAACGCGTTCGATGGCTGATTTATTTTCTAAACGTGTATCTCCGAAAATGCGCGGCGTTACAAGATAGTAGTAGGGAATGGCAAATAAAGTAGCGACGAACACGCAAGTTACGAGAGGTAGCCAAAGATTTTGTAAAGCTGCGCGACTTTTTTTTATCTCAAAAAATAAAAGTAAGATAATGCCAACACAGGCCGCTAGCCACGCTGAGCGAGAAAATGAAACAATCAAGCCGCCACTTAAACCAACCATGGCAAGAATCGTAATAATGTTAGTTGTAGAATTTTTTGTATCAGTTCTTGTTTTAGCAAGCCAGAACGCAAAAATTAAGCCAAGCGCCATAAGACCTCCGAGCATGTTTGGATGATCAAGCGGACCGTAGGCGCGTAGCCATCGTTCGAGCATGCCGTCGGGCGCGGTTGCTTCAACAACGGACGTGCCAAGTTCAGCTGAATCATGCATCGCGAGACCCAACCATTTTTGTGAAAAGGTTTTTTGACTGGTAAATTGATAGATTCCTAAAAAGCCGGCAATCGCACAGCCGATAACAAATGTCGTAACTAGGTTCTTTTTTGTAATAAAAGAATTTTTTAAACTAATAACAATACCAGTAGCTAAAATAAACCAAGCAAGATGAAAAAGCGTTAAAATTTTATCGCTACTAATATAGATACTAGTAAGAGCTACGGCGAGCGAAGCACTAAGAAGCAAAAAATTAGTTCCAAAGCTTTTGCGACGAATCATTTGTAAAATAATAATGGCTATGATGATGATATCAATTGCATACAAACTTAAACTCGCGTATTCCCAATAATTATTATGCAGAGTTCCTTCGTGAAATATCCAGCGTGTTTGCCAGGGCAGAGTAATTAAAAAAAGATGAGTTAAAATCTTTTCAGATTGTAGAAAAAATTGTTTCATAGATTTGCAAGGCGTTCTTGCTCTAAAATAAATAATTTGTCACGTCTGTCGCTCGGATGAAGCTTGAGGACATGATCATTAATAATAACAGAAGAATCTATATTTGCTCGTTCTCGTAAAACTGGTGATAACACTTTCATATGAAAAGCATGAGCCATTTTTTCAAATATATTCCAAAACTTAAAAGACTTTTCAGAATTATTATAAGTGACAAATCTTTTTAAAGGCTTTGCATTAGCTAATTGCCAATTAGGCAAGTTAGTTTTTAGCCATGGATTAGCTTCTAATAGTTTTTCATATATTTCAGTGGAGCCATAGAGTGGCATTAGTCCGCTCAGCCAATAGGCAAAATACCAATCATTTTCGTTAAAACGAGCCTGACTTAGATCAAGTGCTGTTTCATCAACCAAATAACTTAAGCAGATAGTATTTTTTGATTTCTGTTTCTTTGGACGTAAATTTAGTACGGCAAAAATAAAAGAAGCCAGCCCTTTTATTATCCAGACTCGGTTTTGTTTAGTAATAATAAAAAGATCAATATCACTTTCCGCTTTAACGTTGTTCGCCCCGATGATATTAGCAAGCATAATCGAGCGAATAAAAGGCAACCAGGAAAAAAGTTTAATTAATCTTTGAGCGGTTCTGATTTTCGCGTATGAATCTCGATATCTATTTTGACGAGTGGTAATTATTTCAATTCTTTTCGGCATGAAAAAAAACCCATTATGAGTTTCAATGCGCGTCGAAGTAGATAGACATTTCTCGACTTCTTGATAGCTGGTTGTAATCGGACAAAACTGCCAGATTTCAAAAGCAGTTAAAGGATAATCAAAAATATCAAAACGAGCAATAACAGTTTCAATCGCATGCTCGAGCGATATCTCTTGCATATTATTCAGTGTCGTCCATTGTCGGACGATTCAAAGCAATCGGTTCAACGCCGGCAACAGCGCCGGAAATTTTTGTAACATCTTTATCAATTTTTCCAAATTCTTTGTACGCTGAATTAAAATGATTAACCGTTGTACCAAGACTCGCACCTAATTTTTGTACATAGGTTTCGTAGTTGCCAATGTGTTGACTTAACTTTCCAACAGAAGAGATAATCGACTTGGCGCTTTCTTCAATTTGCATTGCGCGTAAACCCTGCAAAACAGTTTGCAGATAGGCGAGAAAGGATGTTGGCGAAACAATAATAACTTTATATTTTGAAGCGGCTCTTTGAATTAAATTTTCCGTGTCCTCTGCTACCGCGCCGATTTTGTTGATGAGTAAATCATAATAAATCGCTTCGTGCGGAATAAACATAAAGGCGAAATCCATCGTGCCTTGATCAGGTTGAATATATTTTGAAGTTTCAACAATACGATTTTTCAAATCGTTTAAAAATACTTTTTCATAACGCTCTCGTTCGGTTTTATCAGTTGCTTCGATGATACGATTATAATTTTCCAAAGAGAATTTTGAATCAATCGGAATAATTTTGTCTTTAACAAAAACCGCAGCATCAACAATTGTTTTATTTTTGAACGGGTACTGCATTTGGTAAGAGCCGGGGGACATGGTGTTCTTTAATAACGTCTCTAAGTAGTATTCGCCAAGAACGCCGCGTTGTTTTGGATTTTTTAAAATATCTTGCAGGCTCTGTAACTGTGCGGAAAAATTAACAACTTGTTTATTGGTTTCATCAAGCTTGGTCAGTTTCTCGGTGACATCTTTAATAAGTTGCGCTGATTCACCAAATTGCTGGCGGTTAGCAGCATGAGTTTCTGACAATTTGGCATCAAGTACTTGTTTTAATTCTTTGTTTTGTTCGGTCAGGTTGGCGAGTCGTTCCATAAAGGCGCCAATTTCTGAAGAGTTGCCGCTTTCCTTCTTTCGCATGAGTAAAAACGCCAAGATGGCGAATCCGGCGATGATAATGATAAGTAAGATAGTTTCGTTCATAGTTGATTTTCGCTTCGATTCTCATTATACTGGTATTATCTATGAAATTCAATTTTATCTGCAAAGGCAGAGGAAAATGGTATTGCTCGCGCGAATTCACAATCGCGGCGGTTAATTTTGTCTTGGGCTTTGTTATTGCTTGGCTGATATGGTCTGAGACATTCTATTATATGTTCTCGTTGCTTAGACCTTAGTATGAAAGGTAATTCTCGAGGAAAAGTAGGAAATAAAAAAGGCCCGGCGTTTAGAACGCCGAGCTTTTTTAAGAATAAACCTACTTCTCCTTCCCGTACTTACAAGTCTTACTCGAACATTTCGGAGCGTCCTTCCCCTCAACCAAAGGTTCACCGCAATCAGGACATTTCTCACCCGTCGGCATAGAATTATACGCCGTCTTACAATCAGGATATTGGTCACAAGCCCAGAATACTCCGCGTCGTGATTTCTTTTGAACAATATTTCCTTTGCCGCAAACTGGGCAAGGAATTTTCGGAGCATTCGGATCAGCGATATTTTTTATATTCTTACATTTCGGATATCCGGAACAGGCGAGGAAGGGTCCGAAGCGTCCAACTTTAACAACCATAGGCTCGCCGCACTTCTCGCACTTCGCATCTTTAAATTGTTCATTAATCTCGCTTAATTTAGCCTCCTCTTCCGGAGACTTTTTTGTCATTGATTTAATATTCTTACATTCCGGAAAATTTGAACAAGCGAGGAAGGGTCCGAAGCGTCCGTTCTTAATTAACATCTTTGATCCGCATTTATCACAGACTTCTTCGGTAATTAATTCCGGCATGATGTCATTCTTATTAATGGCTTCATATTTTTCTGTGAGATTTTTATGAAAGGGTCCGTAGAAATCGGCAATCACCGGTTGCCACTCAACACTGCCTTCAGCAACGTCATCTAATCGTTGTTCCATCTGCGCGGTAAACTCCAAATCAACAATCGATTTAAAGTGTTCTACTAATAAATCGTTAACAATTTTTCCAATATCAGTTGGTTGCAAACGTTTGTTGTCATCTCTGATAACGTAATGACGTGCTTCAATCGTAGAAATTGTTGGAGCATAGGTAGAAGGGCGACCAATGCCGTGCTTTTCCATTTCTTTAACTAAGGTTGCGTCGCTATAGCGAGCCGGCGGTTTTGTAAAATGCTGTTCCGGTTTTAATGTTTCAAGATTCAAATTGTCTTTTTCTTCCATGACAGGCAGTAGGGTTTCCTGACTCTTTTCAGGAGCAAGAGCGAGCCAACCCGGGAAAGCGATGATTTGTCCGGTGGCGTGAAATTCGCCGCGGCCAGCAGAAATATCAACCGAGCTTTGATCCAGTTGCGCATCAGCCATCTGAGTTGAAACCGCGCGTTGCCAAATCAAACGATAGAGTTTTAATTGGTTCGGTACAAGATGATCTTTAATAGAATCAGGTGTGCGAGAGGCATTGCTTGGTCTGATTGCTTCGTGAGCTTCTTGCGCGCCTTTCGATTTAGTTTTAAATTTTCGCGGCTTTTCCAACGCGTATTCTTTTCCGAAATCAGACAAGATATAATCATGCGCTTCAGTTAAAAACTTCTCGCTTAAGTTAAGCGAGTCAGTACGCATATAAGTAATCAAACCAACTGAGCCTTCAGCTCCCAATTCAATACCTTCGTATAATTGCTGAGCAATCATCATCGTTTGTTTAGCGGAAAAGCCTAATATGCGGTTGGCGGCTTGCTGCAGGCTTGATGTAGTGAACGGCGCCGAAGGAGCTTTATGTACTCTTTTCTTTTCGAGTTTTGAAACGACGTATTTTTCTTTTTCAAATTCTTTAACTAAGGCAGTGGCGGCTTCTTCGGTTTTAACTCCCATCTTATCTAAATTCTTACCATCAACTTTAGAAAGCTCAGCGGTAAATACTTCGCCTTGCGGAGTTTTTAAATCAGCTTCAATGCTCCAATACTCTTCAGCAATAAACGCTTCGATTTCTCTTTCGCGTTCAACAACTAAACGAAGTGCAACGGATTGTACGCGACCGGCAGACAAACCTCGCGCAACTTTTTTCCAAAGAAAAGGGGATAGTTCATATCCGACTAAGCGATCCAAAACGCGACGAGCCTGCTGCGCATCAACCAAGCGTTGATCAATTTCGCGCGGATGTTCAAGTGCTGCTTCAATCGCTTCTTTGGTAATTTCATGAAAGACAATGCGAGAAATTTTGTCAGGTGAAAGTTTCAATGCTTCAGCCAAATGCCAAGCAATAGCTTCTCCTTCGCGGTCTTCGTCGCTTGCCAGGATTACTTCCGTTGCTTTTTCAGCGGCCTTCTTTAATTTAGTAACGGTTTTCTTGGCTTTGGTCGGGATGACATAACGCGGAGTAAAATCTTTTTCAACATCAATACCCATGTCTGATTTCGGTAAATCGCGGATATGTCCAAAAGAAGACTCGACATTAAAGCCTTTGCCTAAAAATTTAGAAATTGTTTTTGCTTTAGTTGGAGATTCGACGATAACAAGTTTCATATATTAGAGTGGTTGGCGTGTTCTCATATAATACATTCCTCCGAGATGTTTAGCCAAACCTTTTATTTCCATAATTGTCAGTCTACTGTTTATCACAGTGATGTCAAGTTTGGCAAGTCGCGCCAATTCATTGGCGTGTCGCGTCTCGCTTCCCAATAACTCTAACAAAATACGTTCTTCGCTGTTTAGAGGAAGTTGTTGTTGATGAAAACTATGTGTCATGGCTTTAGCTAAACCAAGCGTTTCAATGATGTCACTAGCTCGCGTAACAATCTTTGCGCCACTGCGCAATAAGTTGTGAGTTCCTTCACTTGTTTTAGTAAAAATAGAGCCGGGAACAGCAAAAACTTCTCTTCCTTCTTCTAATGCGTAGCGAGCTGTAATTAAAGTCCCCGATCTTTCAGCAGCTTCTATAACTATAGTGCCTAAAGTTGATCCGGCAATTAATCTATTACGCCGCGGAAAGTTGGTTTTGTATGCCAAAGTGTCAGGCGGAAATTCGCTCATGACAGCGCCGCCTGATTCAATGATGCGCATCGCGCAATGATAATTAGTGCGCGGGTAAATATTATTGAGCCCTGAACCAAGAAAGGCGATTGTGCAGGTATTTGTTTCAAGTGCTGCAACGTGTGCCAAACAATCTATTCCTAAAGCCAAACCGCTTATGATAGAGCATTGGCCATTTAATTCTTTTACAAGTTGCTGTAAGACCTCTTTCCCATAACTTGTTGGTTTTCTAGTGCCGACTATAGAGATTGGAGCCGCAAAACTTTTGTCGTTTAACTGTCCCTTATAATATAGAAGCTGGGGCGGATCATATATTTCTCGAAGCAATGGCGGATAAAGCGAATCTTCTAAATACACAATCTTAATATTGTTCTTAGCTATTTTTTCTAAAATTGTCTCGACATTAAAATCCTTTCTAAATTCTAAAAACCTCTCTATTGTTTCGTCTCTAATACCGCAACGCATTAAATCCGGCACGTTCGTTTGCCAGGCGTTTTGCCAAGAACCAAAATAATCAAATAAAAGCTTCAGGCGCCGAGGCCCGAAGCGAGTAAAGTGGCTTAACGCCACAAGATACTTCTGTCCCTCCATAGAAGTAAATTAATAGTTAGTTGTTTGATTATAGTATATTTTTTAAAATGTAAAAAGCCGTTCCCTTGCGGTACTAGGCCTTTTTTTAAATTATCTGAACAGAAGAGCATTGGTGCTATCGGCAGCTTCTACATCAACAACCAGTGAATGATCAATAAAGGATGTTTTAAGGTCTTTATAACCGTCGATTGCATAAGTGCCGCGCGGAATTCCGTAGTTACCTTTTTTGTCCAGTTTGATTTCCCAAACGCCGATTCTTTCCCTGGAGTAATCATAGAATTCAGAACGAACTTTCAGTAAAGCAAAAAGTCTTTTTGATTCACTGTCTTTTTGCAGTATTGAAAATTGCTCAACTTCAAGCATGGGAAGAATATCTTTCACCATTTCAACGATGGTCCATGTTTTGATGTTGATTATTAAAAATGAATCATCATCACTGAGCATACCGATATAGTCCGGCAGATTACTTTTAACAATCTCGCCCCAGGAATTTTCTCTGAACGTTAATTTTTTATAACTGTTCATGAAAGCACCACTGATGCTGCCGGTACCCGCAAAGTCTGTTAAGATACCGACTTCATTACCACTTATGTCGATATATGAAATCTTATGACTCATTTCCGCAACAATTATTTTCTGCGCAGTTTCGAACAAATGCATTTTAACAAAGCGTTGATATCTACTGCTGTTGTACTTTTTAACCAAAATCACATCACTGGTTTGTTTATAGACATCAAAAAGTACAAAAAGAGATTCACGAGCTTCGCCTGTTTGTTCTATTTTTGATAGCTCAATGATGCATTTATTGTGATCATTCTCATCAGCTGGTGTTTGGTTAAAAGAATAATGTTTAATTTCATGATGTGGGAATGAACCCATTACCATGCTATGTACTACTGACATAAAACTTTTAAGTGTCATTTTTACCTTCCTTTATATTGAATTGTTTAAGTACTATTTTGCCCAAACCTTAGTTTAATATTTATATTTTGTCAACACAAAAGAGGCCTAAGCCTCTTTTGAATTTCGGTACGCCTGCTTGGACTTGAACCAAGGACCCTCGAGGTATAAGCTCGATGCTCTAACCAGCTGAGCTACAGGCGCATATCGCGACCCCTCCTTAAATACTGTGACCGTTAGTGGACTCGAACCACTGACCTTTACGATGTCAACGTAACGCTCTAACCAACTGAGCTAAACGGTCAAGACTTAAATATTAATAACTGTAACGCTCTAATTAACCCCGCCCGCATGGGCGGGGCAAGCTGAGCTAAACGGTCATAACAAAGTTACGATAACATAACGCCTAATGCTTTTCAAGCCTATGTTTCAAGGCGTCGCACCTTTTCCTCAACGGCTTCTATGAGCTTAGACAAGTCCTGTTCTAAGTTGCCGTTTAATATGACACGCGCTTCATGCGCCGTACCTGTAGCTTTAAATGGTTGAGCCAAAAATAAGGCATCGAAATTTTTAACACTGTGAATAATCGCCTCTGATTTAATAACGCCATTTTCATCTTGCTTTTCATAACCCAAGATAATGATGTTAGCTTGCGGCAGACTGACAATTAATTCATCAACCACATCGGCAATTTGTTCAGGCTTTGTTTCAGTCGCGATAAAATCTTCGCTTTTAACGCTTGACCAAATCAATCTGTTCTCGAGACGGCTTTGTAAATTAGTTAGAATCATTCCCCAGAGTTTCAAAACATTAAGTTGGCGTGAACGATAGAGGACATTAATAATTTCTTCCCGGCGTCCCCCGAGGCTGACTAAATCTGACGCCATAGTCAGCGTTGTTGGCGTGACATTGGTAGTCTTAAAACTTTTTGTTTCAGAAATTAAACCGGCGAGTAAACAAGTCGCGATGTCGGCGTTCAGAGTGACTTTATTTTCTTGTAAAAAACCGTAAATAATTTCCGAGCAGGCGACAGTATTAAGATTTACAATATTAACTTGACCGAAATTATCGTTCGCGGCATGGTGGTCGATGTTAACGACCGTAGTTTCAAAAAAGAATTGTGTGTCTTGATCATAAATCCAGCCGAGTGATTCAAAGTCCGGCGTTGATAAGCAGATGATAAGATCATACGCAAAGCCGGAAGCACGTGAAGAAATATCTTCATCGGCAAAAAATCCTTTTTTTGGAGAAATAATAAAGTCGAGCTTATTATCTTCAACCTTATATTCAATCTCTGAGACTTTTGTATTTGTAATATCCAAACTGATAATAAATTTACGTAAGTTATCAAGTTCTGAACTGATATGAGAAAAGCCGGGTAAAAAAGAAAATGGTGAAGCTGAGCTTGGTTTTTCTGCCGCGACGACTACTTTTTTGCCAAGTTGCAAAAGCCAGAGGCGCAGCGCCAAAGCAGACGCCACGGCGTCGCCCGGCCAGGTCCGATTAAACGTAATGAGGATGCTTGTGGCGTCCTCAATTGCATGCTTCATTTGTTCGTAGTTTGTTTTCATGAAATCAATCTATCAATCTACAGTATAAAGAGGGAGCAGTCAAGGTAAATGAATTCTTGACAATCTTCGTTTTTATTATTATACTGGGTTTTACAGTTTTATTTTTAATTTGTTATCACCCTCTAGGTGAGTGGCCAGGTTTTTCCGCCAGAGGCGGACCAGCCTCTGGCTGGCATCCTTTTATAATTAATATCTCCTCCACAAAATATTATGTGGTTTGTATATCTTTTACAAAGCATTGTGGATGAGTCATATTATATAGGCTATACTAAAGACTTAAAGAAGAGGATAGCTGAGCATAATCAAGGTAAAACAAAATCTATTAAAAGTAAGCTGCCCATGAAGTTAATATACTTTGAGGGTTATGCAGATAAACGTCGCGCTATAAAAAGAGAATACGAATTGAAACATAATAGTTTTAGAAAAAAAGAGTTATTAGATAGATTTAAAAGTTAATGAGGTCCCATCGTCTAACGGCTAGGACGCCAGGTTTTCATCCTGGTAATAGGGGTTCGATTCCCCTTGGGACTACATTTTAGGTTTTAGGTTCTCCGCCAAAGGCGGACCAGCCTCCGGCTGGGATTCCCCTTGGGACTACAAATAAAGAAACGGCGCGAGCCGTTTCTTTTTATTGGAAATACTTATAAATAATAATCAGTAGTGAAATCCCGTAACAGGTGCCATGAGCCAAATGCACCTTCCATAACTCGGGCGTATACTTAAACCAACGCTTAAATAGTCGTTGATTAAAAGTCAGATCAGTGTCCATAGTATCGCCGGTCTTGGCACGTAAATATTTTTCGAGTTTAGTTATCGGACAGGCATGCCACGGCAAAGGTCCTACAATATTAATAAGAATATAGAGGAAGAAACACGGTGCATAGCCAAGGCCCCAGTAGAGTAAGAAAAAAATCTGGAATATAGACATCCAGGTCCAGAGCAGATGAAATACAAAAACGATTTCCGAGAGTATTTTGTAGGGCGGTTTTGTGCCAAAGGCCCATGAATAAAAGGCTTCCATACCTTCATTTTAGATGATATTGATTAAAGTCACAATCTACTGCTATGATTGGAGAACTATACATTATACATGCATTTTAAAGACTACCAAACAGAAGCGGCCAAAACCGCAAAATACCCGGCCATCGGTGCTCCGTATGTCTATCCGGCTTTAGGTCTCGCCAATGAATCAGGAGAAGTCTTAGGCAAGATTAAAAAGATTTTCCGAGATTTTGACGGCAAGCTGACTGATGAATATAAAGAGGCGATCAAGAAAGAACTGGGTGATGTGCTGTGGTACATCGCGATGCTTTCCCGCGATCTTGGTTTGGACTTGGAAGAAATTGCAGATGAGAATTTAAAAAAATTAGACAGCCGAATGCAACGAGGTACACTCGGAGGCGACGGCGATAATCGCTAATACTATGGACTACGATTTAATTATAATCGGCGCCGGCGCTGCTGGTATGACCGCTTCGATTTATGCTTCGCGTTATACGCTGAAGAATGTTGTGATTGGAGACATTTTAGGAGGCACAACAACCGAAGCGCATAAGATTTATAACTGGCCGGGTTTTCCGGGTATTACGGGTTTTGATTTGATGGATAAGATGGCGAGTCATGTTAAAGAATCAGGCGGGGAAATTTTGTCAGATGTAGTTAGCGAAGTTACTAAAGACGGAGAAGGGTTTAAAGTTGTTACTAAGCGCGGAAAAAGTTTTACGGCTAAAAGAGTTTTGTTTACTTCCGGTACAAAGCATCGTCATCTAGGTTTAGCGCGCGAAGATGAATTGCAAGGTAAAGGTGTTGCGTATTGCGCGACTTGCGACGGAGCATTTTTCCGCGGTTTGAATGTTGCGTTAGTTGGCGGTGGTAATAGCGTAATTTCTGCTGCGCTCTATATGTCTGATCTTGCTAAGCAAGTGTACGTTATTGTTCGCGGAGCTGATTTGAAAGGGGAGCCAGTTTGGAGAGAAGAACTTAAAAAGCGTCCGAACGTTTCACTTATTACTAATGCCAATGTTGTGAGCTTAGTTGGTAAAGACAAACTTGAAGCCTTAGAACTCGATATTGAATTTAACGGATCAAAAGAAGTCGCAGTTGACGGAATGTTTGTCGAAATTGGTTTAGTCCCGCAAACAGATTTAGCTAAAACTTTAGGCGTTGAAACTGATAATCTCGGCTATATTATTGTTAAGCCTGATATGTCTACTAATATCGAAGGCGTCTACGCTGCGGGTGATTCAACTAATGCTTCCAATAATTTTCATCAAATTGTGACCGCTGCCGGAGAAGGTTCGGTCGCCGCTGATTCTATTTATAAGTCCTTGAGCGTTAAATAAATAATTGAAGTAAATTAAATACCCGGCGTTATAAATAACGTCGGGTATTTTTTGTTACATTTCTGTAAAGTACTTCTTTTTATCAGGAGCGTATAAACCAACTTTCCATATATTATTCGGATATTTAGGGTATGATTGCCTGAAAATTACGGTTGGTTCTTCATTGTCAGATTCTTCTATTATTACTTGATACCATTTCCCAACCTTAAATCGTTGAGTCCAGCTAGGATTGAGTTCAAATATTTTATATGTTGGTTCTTCAAAACCGCTCTCAGTTTTTCGAATCTCAACACCCGCAAAGCACTTACCGTGTCTTGTTTCCCATTCGCCTAAGAATGTATAGTAATAATTTTTCTTTATACACTCATGGAATTTTTTTATCCTTCGGTAGAAAATAAGTAGAAGGATAATTATAATGATGAGAACTATTAATACTGGATACAAGAATATTTCCATTTCCTTCTCTTTTCTATTTTTTGATTTTTAGATATCTTCTTCACTAAATTTTTCAACAATTTTTTTATACTCTATTAAATAGGCTGTGTCATCTTTAAGACAGAGATTATGTTCAGCAAGCAACTCCCTGGTTTCTTTAAGGGATTTTCCACCAAAATTTCTGCCACTCAAGAGATCACTTGTTGTTTTATCTACAAGTTGGTAGACAAATTCAATACCATGATTACGAAAGTTATTTTCAAGCCTACTGGAAAGTTTCGCTAATTGCTCCACTCTTTTTATCAGCACGTAATAGTTTGAATTATTTTCATCAACCGGTACATTACTCATTCTGGCCTCTATTCTGTCCAATAACATATTAATAAATTCCCGCACTTGTTTTATGTTTGAATGTTTTGCTTTTATAAATTCATTAAGCTGCCCTTTTTTGGCATGAGTAAATATTCCGGTATGCTCAACTTCAAAACCCATGAGTGGGGATATTTCTTCTATTTTTATTTTTATCATTTTGATTTTTTTATGTGATTTTTAATGTTCAATTAATTCAGAACTTACTATAAAAACCCTATTTTGTCAAGTGATATTGTAGATATGCTATAATAAAATCAATATGACATTACGTGATTACTTTCAAACTGCCATTGAACGAAAAGCCTCGGATTTGCATCTCGTGGCCGGCGCTGTGCCAGCTTTGCGCGTTGAAAATAAACTCGAAGGAATTCCTGGCGAAACCGTGTTGGAAAATGATACCTTAATCGCTGAATTACAAAATGTCTTGGAGCCGGCGCTTTGGCACCGTTTTACCGAAACCAAAGAATTGGACTTTTCTCATGAAGCTTTTGGTAAGCGTTTTCGCGTTAATCTTCATTACCAACGCGGTTTAGTAGCTCTGACCGCGCGTCTTATTTCAAATCTTTCGCCTGATCCGGTACAACTCGGCTTTAACGATACAATGAACAAACTGACGCAGCTGCGCGACGGTTTGATTTTATTAACCGGTCCCTCAGGTTGCGGTAAATCTACAACTCTTGCCGCGATGATCAACATCATTAACAAATCCCGCAACGGTCATATCATTACTATTGAAGATCCGATTGAATATGTGTTTGCCAATGACAAATGTTTGATCGAACAAAGAGAAATCGGTACTGACACTTTGACTTTTGCCGATGCATTAAAATTTTCTTTGCGTCAGGATCCAAACGTTATCATGGTTGGAGAAATGAGAGATCAAGAAACAATGGCAGCTGCCCTAACCGCGGCAGAAACCGGTCACTTAGTGTTGTCTACATTGCATACCTCTTCCGCCGCTGACAGTATCTTGCGTTTGATTGACTCTTTCCCGCCTCATCAGCAAACACAAATTTTAAATCAGCTTGCGAGTAGTTTACGCGCAATTATTACGCAGCAACTTCTGCCTCGTGTTGGCGGAGGATTAGTTGCGGCGCGCGAAATTTTAATCAATAATGCAGCCGTCGCCAATTTGATTCGTCGTAATGACGTCAGTCAGATTATGACGATTATTCAGACCAGCGCTAGGGAGGGTATGATTCCGATGAACAAAGCGATTGAACAGCTGGCCGCGCAAGGACTTATCAGTTCCGAAACAGCAATGAACAGAACTCGAAACGAAGAAACCAAAGCTTCATATTACTAATACCATGACAATAGACCGTTGGCGCGACATTTTAGAACAAATAAAAACCAACTTTGAAGTTGAGGATTCGGGCAGCTATGAAGATGAAGATTTGGGCGGCACGACTACCGAGTTTATCGAATTTAGTGGCCCTCTGGGTATAATGAGACTTGAATTCGCAACACATCCCTTAATCATCGATACGAAAACTCACTATCACAAACGCATTGGTTCAGAAACAACCGTCAATCACATTTTTTCCCCGACTGAAAAAACTCACACCTTATCAATTTTCAAATACGACGAAGCAGCAGAAGATTGGATTCCTTTTAAAACAAATCTTTTTAACTAAACATATGAAAAAATATTTACTACTTTCTTTGGCACTTTTCTCAATACTCGCTTTAAGCGCCTGCACAAATCCTTTCGCAAAAAAACAATCAAAAGTTGAAGCTCCAAAAACTTTGGCTGATACGTTGTCGCGTCAAAGTGAAATGAAGAAATTTAAAAACGCCGGTGAATTAAAAGAGTATTTTGCCGGTCGTTCCAATAATGCATCGTCTAATACTATGGCCAGAAGCGAAATGGCTTTTGGTTTGGGTGCTAAAGACAGTATTTCGGCTGAAGCTCCGGCAGCGGGCCTTGGCGGCGGTAACGGTTTTTCGCAAACCAATATTCAAGTCGCCGGCGTTGATGAAGCTGACTCTGTAAAAACTGACGGTAACTACATCTATAGCTTGAGCGGAAAAAAATTAGTTATTACTCAAGCAGTACCGGCCGCGGATGCTGCTATTGTTTCTGAAACTGAATTACCGGGTAACGGACAAGAGTTATTTATTGATAATGGAAAATTAGTTGTCTTTGGTTATGAAGAGATTGCCTATGACGGCAGAGAAATGATGATTACGCGACCGATGAGCGCGAAAGTTTTTGTCGCAGTCTATGATATGAGCGACCCTAAGAATGTGAAAGCCCTGAAAAATTATAAACTGGATGGTAGCTATATCAGTTCACGCATGATTGATAGTAAAATTTATTTTATCACTAATAATTACAGTTTCTATCCGAGCGACGAAGCGTTGTTACCTAATGTCTATGATGGAGACGAAAAAATTTCGGGCACTTCCTCTAACAGTCGCTACGCGTATCCTGAAGTATATTATATTGATACACCTTCGGCTTACAGTGCCACAACTGTTTCAGTCATTGATTTGTCCAGTCTTGATAAAGCGTTTGAATCAAATGTGTATTTCATGCCGGCAGGACAAGCAATTTACGCTTCACGCGGCGCTCTGTATTTGACCTACACGAAATTCATTAGCGATTATGAACTGCGCATGACTGTCGCGCGTGAATTAATGTTCGATCGCATTCCTGATCGTGAACGAATGCGTATTGTGCAAATCGCCGGTGTTGATTCTTCTATTTTATCCGATGATGAAAAAGCGCAAAAAATAAATCAGGTCATAGAAGGCTACATCGCTCGTTTGCCGGAAGATCAGCAAACCAATGTTGCTAAAGAATTAAATGATGAGTTTCAGAAACGTTTTGACGCTTTGTATAAAGAAATGGAGACAACCGTCATTCATAAAATTGCTTTAAATGACGGCTCGCTTGAATACCGCGGTGTCGGAGAAGTTTCCGGTCATGTCTTAAATCAGTTTTCAATGGATGAATATAACGGTTATTTCCGTATTGCAACAACTCGCGGACAATCGTGGATTATGCCTTTCCCGATTATAGCGCAAAGAATGGTGGCTCCGGTGCAAACCAACGATTCCTATAACAATGTTTTTGTTTTGGACGAAGAGATGAAGACGATTGGTAACTTGGAAAATCTAGCTAAGGGCGAACGTATTTACTCAGCTCGATTTATGGGTGAACGGGCGTATGTCGTAACATTCAAACAAACTGATCCTTTGTTTGTCATTGATTTAAGTGAGCCCACTGCACCTACAGTAGCCGGAGAATTAAAAATTCCTGGCTTCTCCAGTTACTTGCATCCCTACTCAGAAACGATTTTAATTGGTATTGGTAAAGAAGCAACTGATAAGGGTGATCAAGGCGTTGAACTTGGTGGTTTGAAATTGAGTTTATTTGACGTAGCTGATCCGGCGGCGCCTAAAGAAATCAGCAATTTAATTATCGGCGGTAAAGGCAGTGATTCATCCGTCTTGTATGATCATAAGGCCTTGCTTTTCTCGGCAGACAGAGAACTATTAGTAATCCCTGCCGGCTTAACAAAGCTCGGCTCAAATAATTATCAGCAAGAATTTCAGGGAGCGTTGGTATTTCGTATTAAAGCCGACTCGATTACTGAGCGCGGCAGAATTGGTCATAACGTCACAGATTATATAACACGTAGTTTATATATTAATGATCAACTCTACACATTGTCAGCTTCAACCTTGCAGATTAATAATCTCGAGACCCTGGCAGTCACTAAGCGTATCAGCTTGCCACAGCAAAATGTCGGCGGCGGAGATAAGCCCATGCCTATGACCGAACCGGCCATGCCAATCAAAGAGTAATAGTATGGACCAACGCATTATATTTTTACCGCTTCTCATTGCTTCACAAATTCTTATCGGCGTTTGGTGGTATCAGCAGCCGGAATCTTTTTTGTGGCTCGGTGTTGCAATTTTAGTGATTAACCTTGCTTCAGCTAAGTGGTTGGGAAGCGCGCGTATTGATTGGTGGAAGTTTGCGCTTCTGCCTTCAGTTTTAATGATCTCGGGTTTAAGTTATGCGTTGATGATCAGTGTTCCGAGTTTGGCACTCGGTGTTATTGCAGTTTCGGTTTTTGGTTCAATTGTATATTGGCGCTTGGTATTTTTGTATGCTTTTAAGCAAGGATCGTTCAGGCCATTCAGTCTTGAACGCAGCTCAACCTACTTATCGTTGATTGCGATTTTTTTCAGCGCAGCAGCAATTTTCGGTTTTAAAACTTTCCTTGATTTTCCGGATTGGCAATTGTTTGCCGCGAGTGTGGTGATGAGTGCCGCGGTAGTGACGCAATGGTTATGGTTTGAAAAAGCCGAAGAACATCACAACTGGATTTACGGCGCTATACTGATGCTTGGTTTGGCAGAGTTTTTTATCGCTCTCAGTTTATTGCCAATTAACTTTCATTTGCTCGGATTTATGTTGGGAGTGATGTGGTACGGTCTTTCTTCACTTTTATCGCGTCAAATCAGTGGACAATTGAATGTCGCTCGCGCGCGCTTTATCATGATTATCACAATTTTAGTATCTTTAGCCGTGCTGCTGACAGCTCGCTGGTTTTAAGGTACAATAGCCAAGCATTATGAAATTAAACATCTCCGTTAAATTTTGGTTAGTTTTCTCCTGTATTGTCATCGCGGCCTTGCTTGGCGGCGTGCTTGGCAACTGGGCGTTCATCTATATGTTAGACAAGTATTACGGTATTCCCGGTGGCAATTATTTAGCGGTAACTACAAATTCTCCGGTTATTGTACGGGACGCAAAGAAGGTGATTGTTGAACAGGATAATAGAATTGCACAGTCGATTGAGTCGGCTGATGCGGAGTTTGTGAGAATTTTTAAACGCCAAGCAGACAATGCTATTTATCAGAAGAAAGACGCGCTCTTCACGGCGGTTATCGCGACAAGCGACGGTTGGTTGGTGACTGGAAGTATTGTACCAACGGATAAAGAAACATGGAAAAATTATGAAGCGGTTACTCCGGATCGACGTCGTTTTGAAATTGAAACTGTTAAGGTTGATACTTTAACCGGTTTGTCATATATTCGATTGTTACGAGCGCAAAATTTGCCGGTGCGAAATCTTATCAGCAAGGCTGATTTGACTATCGGTCAGACAATGATTGCTCTGTCTAATGATGGCGCAGTTGAAGTAGGTCGCCTGTCACGCGAGGCTGACGCTATAATTTCGAGTGATGCACACGTCGCTCATTTGGCGGTTTCCGATATTGCGGGACGCGACGGATATATTTTTGATGCGGCCGGACAGATGGTCGCTGTAGTGAAATCAAAAACTATTTTAGCCATGGACGCAGTACAACAGAGTCTTGAAAAATTATTGACTGAAGGCAAAATTGTTCGTCCGCGTTTCGGTGTACATTATTTAAATCTTTCAAAAGCGCTTGCTCCGGGTAAAGATAGCGGAGCCCTTGTGATTGCGTCGGGCAAAGAACCGGCTGTGGTTGTCGGCTCTCCGGCGGAAAAAGCCGGAATTAAAGCAGGTGATATTATCACAGCAATAGATGATACCGCGATTAACGGATTTGTGGATCTTGCGTCGCTTGTGTCAGAGTACTCTTCCGGTGATGCCATTAATGTGACTTTGCGTCGCGGACAAGAAACTAAAAAATTTACCGTGACTCTTGATACTTTGGTGACTAAATAACATTTTGCGTTATGAAGATTCGTTCAATACGCTCGCATAAAGACCTGACAGGACGCAAGATTATTTTGCGTCTTGATTTAAACGTGCCTTTTCGTGGCAATACTATTCTTAATGATTATAAATTACGCGCTTGTCTGCCCATTATTCGTTTCTTATTGAAAAAAAAGGCTTCGTTAATTATTGTGTCGCATCGCGGCGAACCGGAAAAGAAGGCGAAGCGTTCGTCCTGGACATTAGAACCTGTCGCTCAATGGTTAGCACATAATTTACAAACAAATATAACTTTGAGTTCGCTTGATTGGTCAGATATTTCTAAGCAGGCTAAAGAATTGAAGCCTAAAGAAATAATGCTACTTGAAAATGTTCGCTTATTCAAAGGCGAGATAGAAAACGACAAAGCTTTTGCCAAATGCTTGGCGTCGCTCGGTGATATCTATGTCAATGACGCCTTTGCCGTCTCGCACCGTAATCACGCTTCAGTTTCAGCTATTGCGAGTTTTCTACCAAGTTACGCCGGATTCTTACTTGAAGATGAAATCACGCATTTAGAAAAAGCGCGACATGCAAAAAAACCTTTGGTTTTGATCATGGGTGGAGCAAAAATTTTAAGTAACAATTCAGCATATCAATCTAAATTTCAAATTTTACAATCACTGGGTCATAGAGCCCAAACTGTTTTAGTGGGCGGAGGAGTTGCCAATACTATTTTAAAATCCGAAAAATATGAAGTGGGAACTTCTTTGTATGATCAATTGGATAAGAAGCATTTTAAACTTTTGCCATTGGACAAAATTATTCTGCCATCAGATTTAGCTGTTTTAAGCAATGGTAAAAAAATTATTAGAAAAGTTAATGAGATTAAGAAGACAGATATTATTTTGGATATTGGTCCAAAAACTCAACAAAGTTATTCTTTAATTATCAAAGAAGCAAAAACTGTTGTTTGGAATGGTCCAATGGGAAAAACAGAAGATAAACGCTTTGCTGCCGGAACAAAAGCAATTGTTAAAGCTATTACTTCTAACAAACAGATTTATTCAGTGGTGGGTGGCGGTGAAACTGTCGCCGAAGCAACAAAAAGTAAAAAGAAATTTTCTTTTATCTCTACGGGCGGGGGAGCAAGTCTTGCCTATTTAAGCGGAGAAGAACTTCCCGGTTTAAAAAATATTATCTCCTAAGATGGCAAAAACTACGGTTAAACAACCTCGTCCTCATCCTATAGTCCTTGCAATTATCGAAGGCTTTGGTATTGCCATGGCCGGTGAGGCTAATGCAATTTCTGCGGCCGAGACGCCATTTTTTGATCATATAATAAATCACTATCCTACAGGACTGCTTGAAGCAAGCGGCGAAGCAATTGGTCTTGAAGGCGGCATGTCATCAAGTTCCCGTATCGGGCATTATGTCATTGGACATGGACGAGCCTGGCCTAAGACTTCGCGTTTGATTTCAGAGAGTTTGGCTGACGGCTCATATAGAAAATTAAAAGGTGTACAGAAACTTGAAGAAACCTTGAGTGTTGGTCCTAAGCGTTTGCATTTGATCGGATTGATTTCAAGCGCCGATACTGAAACTAAATTGGAGCATCTTAAAGCAATGCTCGCGGCAGTTAATTTAGACGGCGTTGAGGAGATTTTAATTCACGGAATTCTAGACGGACGTAAAACCTCGGCGACTGCCGGACAGCGTTTGTTAAAAGAAGTGTCAGAAATGATTACTCACTACAAAAAAGTTTCTATTGTTTCAGTGATGGGTCGTTTATACGGACTTGATAATAAACATAACAGCGCTCGCACACAAAAAGCGCTTAGTATGTTGTTGGACGGAGAAGCTAATAAGGCAAGCTCATTGGAAAAAGCCTTGAAGGAGACGTATGCAAAGAAAATTTATGATGAAGAGTTTCCCCCAACTGTTTTTACGGATAATAAAAATTTTTGCATTAATAAAAATGATGTAGTCCTATTTTGGAATTATCGCGGTAGCTCCTTGGTTTCACTGGCCGAAGGTTTGGTGACACGTTTTCCGAAACTACATATTTTTACCATGACTAACTACGGTCTTGGGGACAAGGCTGTTTCTTTGTTTGAATTTTCGGAAAAAGTTGATAGCCTTGGTTCGGTTTTGGCAGATAATGATTTTAAACAGTTGCGCCTCGGCGATAGCGCTGGATTTTTCGGACCGGCGTTTTGGCTTGATGATATTGATAATCCGATTTATAAAAATGTTGAACGTCGACTTATTCCAATTAATCCGCAGGAAGATTTTGAACACGCGAGTCTTGACGCCATGTCAGAGCTTAAACGCAATTGTTTAGACGCTGTAGCTTCGTCGGAGTATGATTTTATTGCCGTAAGTTTTTCACAAATAGATTTAACGGCGCATCAGGGAGATTTTGAACAGACCAAGCGAATTGTAGAGGAGCTTGATCTAAGTCTTAAAGCCATTGCTGAAGCAGTTGAAGTTGCGGGCGGAGCCCTACTTATTACTTCGACTCATGGCTCAGCGGAACGCATGATTGATCCGGCTACGGGAGCAAGTTTTAAAAAGCATTCCTTAAATCCTGTATTTTTGTCTTTAATTGGTCGTCGTTTTCAGGGTTACAATCTTGGTTGGCCGGAAATTTCTCCTAATCATATTGAGAAAGCAGCGCCAATTGGTAATTTGGCCGATATTGCGCCGACGATTTTGAAATTAATGGGCTTGAAAAAACCGAGCAGTATGACAGGTAATAATCTTGGAGCATAATATGATCGGCGCCCCTCTCAAAAAATTATTTACATCCGCCAGCTCGAGCGTCGCATCGGCTGCTTTTATTATCGGTTTATTTTCAGTGGCCAGTCGTTTACTCGGGGTGCTCCGTGATCGTATTCTTGCTTCGACTTTTGGTGCGGATCAAACTCTTGATATGTATTATGCGGCGTTTCGTTTGCCGGATTTAGTTTTTAATTTGTTAGTGCTCGGCGCGCTGTCAGCCGGTTTTATCCCGGTTTTTGCGCGACTCGCTTCTGATCAAAAAGAGAAAAGTAACGCCTGGATGCTCGCTAATAATATTTTAAATACCTTAACCGTCGGCTTGATTGCGGTTTGCGGTCTGGGTATTGTTGCGGCACCATGGCTTGTTACAGTTATTGCGCCGGGTTTTCCCATGGAAGCAAAGTCGACAATTGTTGTGCTGACACAAATTATGTTCCTCTCTCCTTTCTTTCTCGGTTTGTCGAGTATTGTCGGAGGAATTTTACAATCGTTTCATCGTTTCTTTGTTTATTCGCTGTCGCCGGTTTTTTATAATTTAGGAATCATTTTCGGTGCACTGTATCTTGCGCCACGTTACGGCATTGTCGGTTTGGCTTGGGGCGTAGTTATCGGATCATTTTGTCATTTTATTATTCAACTGCCTTCACTTTTTAAACTGGGTTTTAGATATCAATTTTTCTTTAATTGGCAGGACAAGGCCATGCGTCAGGTTTACGGTATGATGACGGCGCGCACTTTAGGGCTTGCCATTACCCAACTCAATCTAATTGTCATTACGATTATTGCTTCAGGTTTGGTTGAAGGATCACTCGCGGTTTTTAACTTGGCTAATAATTTGCAGTCTTTTGCCATTGGAATTTTCGGTGTTTCTTTTGCGGTCGCGGTTTTCCCGAGTTTGTCAGCCGCTGCGAGCGACGAAATATTTATTAATCGTTTTTCAAGAACATTTCGACAAATTTTATTTTTTATTGTTCCGGCGACAGTCTTACTCATTATTTTACGCGCGCAAATTGTACGTGTAATTCTTGGTAGCGGTAATTTTAGTTGGGAAGATACGGTTATGACGATTGATACGGTCGGTTTTTTTGCTCTGTCACTTTTTGCGCAAGCCACTTTGCCGCTTTTGGCCCGCGCTTTCTTTTCGCGTCATGATTCGAAAACTCCTTTTATTATCGGTCTTTTGGCGGCAGTTGTGAATGTCGTACTGTCCTTGTGGTTGGCGCCGATTTTGGGCGTCGCCGGTTTGGCCTTGGCATTTTCAGCCGGTATGATTATCAACTTTGTATTACTCTTTATTATTTTGCATCGCCGACTCGGTACTCTTGATGAGAAACGTATTATTATTTCTATTGCCAAATATTCAGCGGCCGGTATTGGTATGGCTATTACGATTCAAGCAATGAAACTATTACTCTGGCCTTTTGTTGATATGACAAGACTGTGGGGAATTTTATTCCAAGGTGCCTTAGCCGGCTTATTCGGCTTACTTGTATATTGCGCGATTTGTTCACTCTTGAAGAGTCAGGAGTTTGCGGAACTCTGGGCCGCTACCAAAATTAGATTGTTTGCCTCAGCGCAAAAACTTGAATCAGATGATCAAGGAGAAGTACGCGGCATATAATATGGATACTAAGTACTGCACGATTTATTTGGCCCGTCACGGCGAAACGGAAGGTAATGTCAAACGTCTTGCTCAAGGTCATTCCAGTTCTCCTTTGACTGATAAAGGTAAAATGCAAGCAAAAGCCTTGGGCGAGAATTTGTTCGACGTTCAGTTTGACGCAATATTTTCTTCTGATTTGGAACGAGCTAGACACACTGCTGAAATAGCAGCACTTGATCGCAAAATCGCCGTGAAAACATCACAACTTTTGCGAGAAAAATTCTTTGGTACTTTTGAAGATGGACCGATGATACATTATGTTGAAGCATTGCGAAAGATTATCAACGAAGAGGCCGATGCCGCGAGTTTAATGGCGGCGAAATTAGGGACAGGCGATGAAAGCGAAGGAGAAGTCGCAACGCGGGTTATTCGTTTCTTGCGCGAAGTCGCTGTTGCGTATGCCGGGAAGACGATACTTGTTGTGAGTCACGGTGCAGCAATTCGAATATTACTTGCGCATCTTGGATTTGGTACACGCAAAGAACTTTTAGGATCAATTGTAAATACTGGCTATGTGAAACTTGAATCTGACGGAATTGATTTTTTTGTAAAGGAAACGTTTGGAGTGATGAAGAAGCTGTAATTGTCAGAACCGCGAGATACCCCAGATTAACTGATGCTCACAGATATAGTATCTGCGTTAATCTGCTCATCAGCGGTATCTTGCGGTTCAGACAATGGTCCCTTGACGGAAGATAAAATTAGTTATATATTCTCATCAAAGTTCTTTAAAACAGCGTAAGGCTGTAAATTAAAATGAGGCGTAAGGCCCAGGAGAATTAAAATGCATAGAAAATATTGCGTAGTTAACAACATGTATCTGAGTGCTATTACTATTTTCAATCAATTATCATCTGTGGTAACTGAGAAAGAAATATTATGGCCGAGTTCTTTTAGCGGAATAAGTTTAAAAGAATTTACTAGAAAGACAAAAGATAATTTCTATCATGTTTTAGTTAGGCCGATCGGTTGGACTAAAGAATGTGGGATATGGCTAAGACTTAAAGAGGAGAATGGGAATTATTTACCATGTGAAGGATATATGAAGGTCCCCAATGTAGTTACTCTTGAGTTGAATAAGAATTTATATTCCTTTGTTTTTGATGGATCTAATATAGAAATTTATTCTTTCCCCGATAAAAGAGATGATGCTGAAACCAGCAATAATGTACAACAAAGGATAATGTTTGAATTTGAATTTGTACTATCCAATCTTTAAAAATAAAAGAAGTGAAGAGTAAACCAATCGGTTTACTCTTTTTCTTTTATATAATAAGATTGAGTTATATGACGGAAACAAAAAAATTTCAAAAAAACAAAGAAGATTTTGTTTGCGATAAATGCGGGACAAAAGTAAAAGGCAACGGTTATACCAATCATTGTCCTAAGTGTTTATGGTCAAAACACGTTGATATTAATCCCGGAGATCGCTCTGCCGAGTGTCTTGGACTTATGGAACCCATCGGCTTGCTCATAACCGGTCATAATCAAGAGATAGTTCATCGCTGCCAGCGCTGCGCCAAACAACTGACCAATCGAGTTTCTCCTGATGACGATTCAGAGGCAATAATCGCCCTGTCACGGCGAGTTTTTAAGTAATTTTAGCTAATATCAGCGATTTCACGCTTGACATTTTGAGTTATTATTCATATAATACGGAAGCCTTGTCGCAAGCTAATCGCCGGGCATGCGGACGGTCGCTGGTCGTAAAATATACGACTAGAGGAAAGTCCGGACTCCATATAACGGGCAGTGGGTAACGCCCACCAAAAGCAATTTTAGGGAAAGTGCCACAGAGACAATACTATCCAATCAACTGATTGGGGAAAGGTGAAAAGTAAGTCAGTGTCGATAAACGGCTATGACTTTCGCGCTTCGGTGACGAAGATGCGTGGTAAACCCTGCCTGGAGCAAGAGCAAACCTGTGTTGAACAACAATGCAGAGGAACGTAGCTCGCTCGAATCCGCAAGCGATTGCGGATCAAGATAGATGGCCGTCGTCCCGCTCTAAATTGCGGGATACAGAATCCGGCTTACAGCATACCCGGTGTTTAATTTGCGATAAGACTTAACAACATATATGAAACGATCCGAATTATTTTTTTCCGTCATATTGTTACCGATTGATTTTTTAATGGTGGTATTGGCCGGCTTGTCCGCCTATTATTTGCGTTTTGCAGATTTGACTACGGATATTCGTCCGGTCATTTTTAATTTGCCTATTTCTGATTACTTGCAGATCTTATCTGTCATTGCTTTGGTGTGGTTGGTGATTTTCGCTTTTGCTGGTTTATACAACTTACGCGAGCTTGGCAGTTTGAAAACTGAATTGAAGCGTGTTGTTTTCGGTTGTTCATTAGGTCTTGTCGCCGTTGTTATTTTAATATTCTTTTACCGTGAATTATTTTCTTCTCGCTTTATCGTTTTGAGCGGTTGGATTATTTCAATTATCTTTGTTGCGGTCGGACGCATTATTATTACCTATGTCCGCCGCTTTTTTTATAAGTACGGACTTGGCATTCATAAAGTTGTCGTCGTCGGTGCCGGTCAAACCTCTGATCGTATTGTTAAAGAATTTGCTTCTGAGCGTTGGCTCGGTTTTACTGTTGTTAAGCGTTTTGATGATTTTGATTTGGAAGCTTCAAAAGAATTGGAAGAATATTTAGAGACTAAAGAAGTTGATGAAATTCTACAGGCTGATCCGAATCTTGCAAAAAGCGATCGCCTGAGACTTTTTGATTTTGCCGATGAACATCATTTGGTATTTAAATACGCGGCTGATTTACTTGAAACTAAAGTTCTGCGCGTTGAAGTTGATGAACTTGCTGGTATTCCGATTGTTGAAGTTAAGAAAACTCCCTTAGACGGTTGGGGCAGAGTTATGAAGCGTATTGTTGATATTCTCGGTTCATTGTTCTTAATTATTATTACGAGCCCGATCATGCTACTCGTTGCTATTGCGATTAAATTAGATTCACGCGGCCCGATTTTCTTTTCTAAATTAGACGATGATTCGCCGTTATATCGTATGGGTCAAGGCGGTAAAGCCTTTCGTTATTTGAAATTCCGTTCGATGTTAAATCGCATGAACAGCATGCGTTATAACGAATTGGCTGATAAGAATATTCGCGGCGACGGTCCAATTGTTAAGATTAAAGATGATCCGCGCGTTACTCGTGTCGGTAAATTTATTCGTCGTTTCTCTTTGGATGAACTTCCGGAATTATTTTTAGTGTTTATGGGCACGATGAGTTTAGTTGGTCCGCGTCCGCATTTGCCCGAAGAAGTTGCAAAGTATGAAAGCCGTCATAAAAAGGTTATGACTATTAAACCGGGTATTACGGGGCTTGCGCAAGTTTCAGGACGAAGCGATTTGAGTTTTGAAGATGAAGTTCGTCTTGATACTTACTACATAGAAAACTGGTCCTTAATTTTTGATATTATTATTTTACTAAAAACTCCTTTGGCGGTATTTCGTCCGCGACAGGCTGAATAAGATATGGCAACTGCTTTGATTCATGATCACTTAGCTCAGGACGGCGGCGCTGAAAAGGTGCTGAGAGTTTTGGCTTCAATGTATCCGAAAGCGCCGATCTATACACTGCTCGCCGATCCCGGCGTTGCGGCTTTATTCTCTAATCACATTGAAACCTCGATCATTCAAAAGATGCCCGGGGGACTCAAACATTATCAATGGTACATGCCCTTCATGCCGATGGCGGTAGAATTTTTTGATTTAACAAGTTACGACCTAGTTATTTCTGATGCGTCAGCCTTTGCTAAAGGCGTGATTACCGGACCTGATACTTTGCATATTTGTTATTGTCATACTCCGACTCGTTATGTTTGGGATTATACGCATCAGTATATTCAGGAATTGCCGTATAATAAATATTTTAAAAAAATAATTTCGTTAGTGTTAAATTATATTAGACTTTGGGATCGTCAGGCTGCGGATCGCGTAGATTTCTTTATTGCAAATTCGAAAACAGTACAGAAAAGAATCAAGAAATATTATAAGCGCGATTCAATCGTTATTTATCCGCCAGTCGAAACCTCAAAGTACCGCGTCCTAAACGCGCCCGGTGCTTATTTTCTTATTGGCGGCCGTTTAGCAAAGTACAAGAAAGTAGATATAGTAGTAGAAGCGTTTCGCGATTTAGGTCTTCCTTTGAAAGTGTTTGGATCAGGTGTAGATTTGCCTCGTTTGCGCGAAATCGCTCAGGGAGCGCCGCATATTCAATTCTTAGAACGCGTATCCGAAGAAGAGAAGATAAAACTTTTCGAAAACTGCAAAGCCTTCTTGAATCCTCAGGAAGAAGATTTCGGAATAACTGTCGTAGAAGCTATGGCGGCCGGACGACCAGTTATCGCGTATAAAAAGGGCGGCGCAACCGAAACTGTAGAAGACGGCGTTTCCGGTATTTTCTTTGATGAACAAACACCTGCTGCAATAAAAGAAGCCCTCACCCGCTTTAATACAATAACATTCAATCAAAACGAAATCCGCGCTAAAGCCGAACAATATTCCGTAGAAAATTTTAAAGCAAAGATTGCAGAAGCCGTGGAGGGGTTTAAGGGGATGTTTTAATTTTTAAATTTATTTATGAAAACATTTGATCCAAAAAATAAAAATTTGATTGAAATTTTTTTTGAGAATAATAGATATGAAGTTCCAAGGTTTCAAAGAGAGTATGCATGGGGGATGGAACAGATTAAAGAACTGTGGCAAGATATAGAGTCCGTTAGTAAAGAAGATAAAGATAGTATTTTTTTTGGAAATTTTATTTTCTTAAACGATAGTAATCATGAGAATGTTTTATCGATAATAGATGGTCAGCAAAGATTGACCACGTTACAATTATTATTGATTGCAATACGAACTAGGGCAAAGACACTAACCAGTAAAAGAAATGATAATACATTGCAGATTTCTAATATAAATAATTTGATTGAATATTACGATTCAAAATTTAGTAACAAGGAAAATACGGGAGTAAAAAAAGTAAAAGTAGAAAAATCTATCAGACCATTATTTGATATCATGGCAGATTATAAATGGGACGGAATTGTCCCGGAAAAAATTAATAATTTTGATGGTAGGAAATACAGAAAAATAAAAAGAAAAATAGAGCCAGTTTATAGCTTCTTTTTTGAAAAAGTTAAAGATCTTGATACGCAAGAGTTGGCAGATCTTTTGGATGCCTTAGAAAAAATATTTGTAACTAAAATAGAGATAACAGACCCCACTGAAGCATTTGATATTTTTGAGAGAACAAATGCAAGGGGTGTTAAGCTTGCGCAATCTGATTTAGTAAAAAACTTACTATTTCAAAAGACTGAGGAAAGTTTTCATGATGAAGTAGAGAGTAAATGGACTGAAATTGCGGGAAATTCCCTAGAGAAGCTCAGTCAAATGTTGAAATACTATGTTGTTACAACAAACGGTAAGACACTAAAGAAGGAAATATTTCCTATTTTAAGTGCCAGAGTAAAAAGTGTATCACCACATACTTTGATACAAGAATTATTACATTTTTCATTTTTTTATAAAATGATGTCTCATGATTCAATAATGACTTTAGAATCTACTAGAGAATTTTTTAAAAAAATTAATTTTAATTTAATTTTAGAAAATGATTCGCACAACAAGTCAATTATCAGATCAATATCAGCATTCCAACTTTTTAATATTACACAAATATACCCTCTTATATATTCATATATAGTAAGTCTCCACAGACTGAATAAAGAATTAGAAGAAAAAAATAAAATTTCAAAAAATAAAAAAACTGCAAGTGAGTATTTATTAAATTTTATAAAAAGATTAGAAAATTTTCACTTTGTGAACACTATTATTTGTAGTAATATTGGTAACCAGGTTGAGAACTTATATTCAGATTATTCAAAAGAGTTTCATTTAGCTAAGGATTTAAATGATTTCATTGAAATTGAAAATACATTTAAAGACGAACTACTTAAATTAAGAGAATCTAAGAAAACTTTTGTTTCTAAATTCACTGAACTAAGTTATGAAGAAGATGACCATAATATTATTCGCTATATCTTTGATAGGATTTCAAACACAGGTTCTAAAGGTGCTCAAATCTATCCACTTTATAATCCTGATAAAGAAAGTAAATCTAAAGAATGTAATATAGAACACTTTTATCCTCAAACAAAATTTGAAAATGAGTCTGATTTAATTGGTTTTGATTTTGGTCATAATATTGGCAATCTTTTAGTAATACCGAAGCACAGTAATAGTAAATTTAGCAGTTTATTACCAAAAGAAAAGTTCGCTTTAATCAAAGATGAATTAAAGCACTTGATTAATATTGGAAACAAAGAAATTATTATTACAAAATACGTAGATGAAGAATGGAATCAAAAATTAATAACACTGAGAGCTAGTGAGTTAGCTGATTATGGTTTCGAGCAAACTTGGAATATTAATATTTAAAGAGTGTGAAATATAAAGAATAATCATTCTCTTCGACTTTTGCCCTTTATGTTAAGGTTTGGAACTCTCCAATTTAAATCTTTAAACGAGAATCACAATTAATTTCTGGTTCCTCCGCCTGCGCGGAGGATGACAAAATGTCATTAACATTGTAACCTGTCATCCCCGCCTTGGGCGGGGACCCAGATATTGAACAAAGAAGAAAATCCCTCCAATTAAATATTAATTATCAAACATATGTCAGGAGGGGGACATTATTTTGTATATATCATGGCCAGTCGCAAGAATGGCACGGTATATACTGGTGTTACTAATAATCTTTTTAAACGAGTTGCCGAGCACAAAGCGGCCGTAGACAGCTTTTCTTTTGTCGGAAAGTATAGAGTTCATAGATTAGTGTATTATGAAACGTATACGGATGTACTCGCGGCTATCAGAAGAGAAAAGCGTTTAAAACGCTGGAATCGCGCCTAGAAACTGAGGCTTATTGAGGAAATCAATCCGAACTGGTACGATTTGATTGAGCATCCGGAGGCGATACAACAACCGGTTAATTTTCCTAAAGTATAATATCTGGGTCCCCGACCTCGCTTTGCTCGTCGGGGATGACAAAAGGACAAACTAATTTATCTGTCATCCCCGCGAAGGCGGGGAACTAGAAATAAAACAATAATTATGAAATTACTCCTTACATCCAACGGCTTATCTAACCAATCCATCGCTAAGGCTTTATTTGAGATGGTTGGGAAGCCAGCCGCAGAAACCACAATCGCTTTTATCCCAACAGCCGTTAATGTTGGTAGGAGTGATAAAGGTTGGTTTGTAAATGATCTAAATAATTTAGATAAACAAGGTCTTAAATGTCTTGATATTGTTGATATTTCCGCTTTACCTAAAAATATCTGGCTGCCCCGTTTAGAAGCGGCCGACGTATTATTTTTCTCAGGAGGCAACACCTATCATTTAATGCGCTGGTTAGACGAATCAGGCTTAAGTGAATTGCTGCCTGAACTTCTAAAAACAAGAGTCTACGCGGGAATCAGTGCCGGAAGCATAGTTACTAATCCAAGTTTGGCGCTGAGTAGTAAAGATAAAAAAATATATTACGAAGAGCAATTTGGATATAATAATGACAAAGGACTTGGGTTTGTTGATTTTTATTTCCGTCCGCATTTTAATTCCCCGAGTTTTCCTCATGCTTCAAAAGAGTATTTAGAAAGTATTGCTAAAGATATTCCCGGCGTAATTTATGCTTTAGATAATGAATCAGCAGTTTCTTTTGTTGACGGAAAAATAGAAATTATTAGTGAAGGAGAATATCTGATTTTGAATAAATAATAAGTATGTTTAAAGAACAAGGGAACAATCCAGAGCTTGAGAAAGAAAAGAAAATCAAAACTAAAGAGATTCTTACTCTTAAGTCTGCCGTGGCAGAACTTATTGATGAAATGAAGGATAAGATAGAAGCTGGTAAGTATTCTCTAATAATTGGAGATGAAAGTTCAGGCAGAATTCCGACCCTGCTTATTAATAAAGTAATTTCAAAGATTTACGAAGAAAATGGATTGGAAAAACCAAAGATAGTTTTTCTTGCAGGCAATAATCCAGGAAAAGCTGCTGCAGACTATGTAGAAGTATTAGATGATTTTTTTAAAGAGCATAAAATTGAGTTTCCAGATAAAGATCATGGAGCATTAATCTCAACAGAATATATTCTTTCAGGGACAAGATTGAAACCATTGACTCAAATGTTAAGGGATAGAAATGTTGAGTATGAGATAGCTTGTGCAAATAAGCTTGAAGATGATGATTACAACGATCTGAGCTTAGAAGAATTAGAAACTATATTGGGAGGGAAAATATATAGTGCTAGCATAGATGCCGGCTCTGCTTTTTGGAGAAGACCTGATATGAGCGGTACGAGCAGAAAATCACTCATAAAGATGGAGCCCCTTACTAAACGTGCTGATAAGGATTATTTTGATTCCGAAAAACTTAAGATTGTAAGAGAGGATATTGAAATCGCCTCAGAGGAAATTTTTGAAGAATATAAAGCAAAGCGTAATTCATGACAATTTTGATCGACATCCGTCCTTTAATGGACGCAAGATATAGCGGAGTATCGGAATACATCTTCCGTTTGCTTAACGCGCTCTTTAAGATTGATGATAAGAATAGTTATATTTTATTATATAATTCTTTTTCTCAAGTCAGAGACCCAAAATTCGATTTTCCTAATGTAAAAATTGTTAGAAAAAAGATTCCGAATAGAATCCTAAATTATCCGTTACTTTGGTTACTGCGTCGTCCGCGTTTTGATAAGTGGGTGAATGAAAAGGTTGATATATTTTTCATGCCGCATATTAATTATATGGCGGTGTCTAAAAACGTTAAAACGATTTTAGCCGTACACGACATTTCTTTTTTAATTGAACCAAGATTTTTTAGTTGGTGGAAAAACTTGTGGCATACTTTTGTGATGGTGAAACAACTTGTCAGACGTTTTGATAGAATCGTTGTTTTTTCTGAACACACAAAAAGAGATTTAGCAGCGCTTTGTAAAGTTAGTCTTGATCAGATTAGCGTTATACATAGCGGCATTGATGAATCTTTTAAAGTCTATGACAAAAATGATGCAGGGATTGTAGAGACGGCAAAAAAATATAATCTGATTAAACCGTTTATATTATTTTTATCAACACTCGAGCCGCGAAAAAATGTTGAAGGTTTAGTTTTAGCTTTTAATGAATTAAAGAAAAAGCATCAAGGCGAGTTAGATTTAGTTTTAGCCGGGGGACGCGGCTGGAAGTCTGCGCCAATTTTTAAATTGATTGCCAAGTCACCGTATAAAAATGATATTAAAGTGTTAGATTATGTAGAAGAAAACGAACGAGCGTTTTTATATAGTCTCGCAAAAGTTTTTGCCTACCCTTCTTTTTACGAAGGTTTTGGTTTTCCTCCTTTAGAAGCTATGGCTTGCGGTACGCCGGTCGTAGTCGCCGGAGTTTCTTCCTTACCGGAAGTGGTGGGGAACGCCGGAATTTTAATTGATCCCTATAATCCGAGTTCTATTGCCTTGGGCTTAGAACAAGTTTTATCTAATCCTGAGCTTGCTGCTGATTTATCTAAAAAAGGCTTAGAACAAGCAAGACATTTTAATTGGGAAAACGCAGCCGAGCAATATTTGCAATTATTTGCTACTATACAGTCGTATGAAAACGACCAAACTCACAGCGCCCCTGGCCGACAGGCTGAGACCTAAAACTTTAGAAGGTTTTTTCGGGCAAGACGATATAACTAAAACTGGAACTTTAATCCGACATTCTATAGAATCGGGAAATTTGCCGTCCTTAATTTTCTGGGGTCCTCCCGGAACCGGAAAGACAACTCTCGCTTTAATTATTGCCAACGCGACTGAAGCAGACTTTGTACGTTTTAGTGCGGTTACGCAGGGCGTCGCGGATTTACGAAAAACCATTGATCGCGCCAAAGAAAATCAGATCCTAGATAAGAAGACAATTTTATTTATTGATGAAATTCATCGTTGGAACAAAGCGCAGCAAGATGCGCTACTACCGCATATTGAAAGTGGAGCTATTGTTTTGATCGGTGCAACAACGGAAAATCCGAGCTTCGAGATTCGCTCAGCCTTACTTTCTCGTTGCCGCGTGGTTGTTTTAAAATCTTTGTCAGCCGAGGCTATTAAACATATTATCAATCAAGCGTTGAGCAATCATGATCAGGGTTTGCCGGAAAATATAAAAGCTGATGACGAAGCGATTAGCATGCTCGTGCAATTATCTCAAGGAGATGCACGTTCGGCTCTCAATATTTTAGAAGCAGCTAGTGTCATGCACGAACATATCACCCTTGAATCAATTAAAGAAGCAGCGCAGAAATCTCATCTCTTATACGATAAAGACGGAGAAGAACATTATAATATTATTTCCGCGCTTCATAAATCCTTGCGCGGTTCGGACGCCGATGCAGCGTTGTATTGGCTGGCGAGAATGTTAGAAGCCGGCGAAGATCCGATGTATGTTGCGCGACGACTTGTTCGTTTTGCGTCGGAAGATGTTGGTCTTGCTAATTCTCGTGCGCTTGAACAAGCCAATGCCGCGTATCAAGCCTGCCATAGTTTGGGAATGCCGGAATGCAATGTCATTTTAGCGCAGCTTGTTGTCTATCTTGCTAAGTGCGAAAAATCTAATGACCTGTATTTAGCGTACCAAGCTGCAGCAGCAGACGCTCAAGCGACTTCTAATTTAGGAGTTCCGCTTCATCTTCGTAATGCCCCGACTTCACTTATGAAAGATTTGGGATACGGAAAAGATTATAAATACAGTCCGAGTTTTGATTATAAAGAAGAGCAAGACTATTTCCCAAAAGAATTGGGGAAGAAGAAATATTTATAATCCCTCTCTCCCTGGAACAGGGAGAGAGGTTAGGAGAGAGGGATATGAAAAAAGCAGTACATTGTACTGCTTTTTTATTATGCTTGTGAAAATTATTACTCTGTCCAATAAGCAAAAGGATCTTCATAATTAGGAAAATACGTCTTAAGGTACCCCAGTACTCGCCGAGACTCTCTTCTTGCGATTTTCTTTATAACATCGTCGAGCGTATTAGCTGGAAGAGGAATTTCTACGCTATATATTTCTTTACTGATAGCAGAGTCACTATGAACGTTAATAGCTGTGACTGTTTGATTATCGTAAACAGTAGCTGAGACCTCATCACCATATTTACTCTTCATTACTCTTCTATCAACAAAAGAGTAACGGGGCTCTACTTCTAAATGGTTCCACCAAATAATTATTCGGTCTCTTTTCTTTTCATCTCGTAAAACTAAATGATGTTGACCGTAGGTTACCGGGATAAAGCCTTTCATAATCCAGTGCTTAGGAATTGTTAAGCGTCTGCCTTTAAGTATAACTCCGTGTTTTGAAAATAATTGATTAAATCTTGTTTCGTCTGGCAGCAGTATATTTGTATTAAGATCTAAATATTTTTCTGCGCCAACTTTTCTTTTGACAAGTGCCTTGCTTTCCATCTTCCATTTTGTTAAAGAAACGTTTTTGATTTTTGTTTAATATAGAATTCTCGCATTTTTTGGTCCTTTTGTCAATATAAAAGTTTTTAGAATTATTATTGACAAATCTTTATAAATACCCTAAAATAAAGTCTCAATCATGCTTTGCATGGTTGAATTTTATTAACAATCTCTCATGCCCTATTGGTTTTTCCTTGTCCGAAGCAGGTGTTAGCTTGCCGGATAATAGGGGCAGAGGAATAAAAGGAAAATATGAAAAATGACAAAAGTTTATCTCTGCCATCCGTGACAGAGATGTTAGAAGCCGGTATGCACTTCGGCCACAGAACATACAAGTGGCACCCGAAGATGAAGCCGTTTATTTTTGAAGCCCGTAAAGGGATTCATATCATCGATTTAGAAAAAACTTTAACTCAGCTTGAAAAAGCTTTGGCTTTTATCAGCCGCAGCGTTTCTGAGGGCAAGAATGTTTTGTTTGTCGGAACAAAGACTCAAGTTAAGAACCACTTGCGCGACGCTGCTAAAGAATGCGGCATGCCATATATCTGCGAACGTTGGTTAGGCGGAACTTTAACTAACTTCAACATCATCCGTAATTCGATTCGTATGTATGTTGATTTACTGGAAAAGAAAGAAAGTGGCAAGTTGGAAAAATATACTAAAAAAGAACGTATCAAGTTTGATCGCCAAATCGCCAAGCTCTCAATGAGTGTCGGAGGTTTAGTGACCTTGAACCGCCCGCCTGATATTATTTTTATCTGGGATATCAAGCACGAAGAAACTGCTTTGGCAGAAGCTAAGAAGCGTCGCATCCCGATTATCGCTGTGTGCGATACTAACGTTGATCCGACTGGTATTGATTACGTTATCCCGGCTAATGACGACGCGAGCAAAGCCATTACTTTAATTTTAGGATTGCTTAAAGATACGGTTATCGCATCTCAGACCGATGCAGCCGCCGCTAAGGCCGAAACAGCCGCTACTGAAGAAATTAAATAATATATTAATAATTCCAGCCAGAGGCTGGTCCGCCTTTGGCGGAAAAATAAAAATATGGAACACATCAAAGAACTCCGCGACCGAACCGGCGCGGGAATTGTAGACTGCAAGAACGCTTTGACCGAATCCGGCGGCGATCTTGAAAAGGCAATTGAAATACTGCGTAAGAAGGGAATTGCCAAAGCCGCCAAGCGCGGTGACCGCGAAGCGCACGAAGGTGCAATCACTGTTGCGGTTAATGACACTAATACTGAAGGTTATATTTTCGAGATGAATGCCGAAACTGATTTTGTTGTACGTAATGATCAATTCAAAGCTATGGGCGATGCTATTTTGGCAGCAGCTAAGACGCATGTCCCGGCTTCTATGGAAGAGTTACTGGCTGTTAAGTTAACAGACGGCTCAAGCGTAGATGAAGCGTTGCTACATATGTCCGGCGTTATTGGAGAAAAAATTGGTTTAAGCCGTTATGAACGTTTGACCTCTAACGGAACAGTCGCCGCCTATGCTCACCCGCAAGGTAATATTGGTGTTTTGGTTGCCTTGAGCACTCCTAACTCCGTTGAGTTAGCTAAAGATATTGCTATGCACGTTGCAGCAGCCAATCCTCGTTACTTGAATTCAACTGAAGTTGATCCTGTTGAGATGGATAAAGAAAAAGAAATTTATCGCGAACAACTTATCAAAGAAGGCAAGCCTGCTGAAATGGTAGATAAGATTTTGGTCGGTAAGATGAATAAATACTATGAAGAAGTATGTCTCTTGGATCAGGAATATATCAAAGACGATAAGAAGAAAGTTAAAGATATCTTAAACGGCGCGACTATAGAAAAGTTCATCCGTTATAGCCTCTAAGTTCGAGTAAGTTTACTCTAATAAAGACTCCTCCAATGTGGGGAGTTTTTATTTTTGCCCTACCCCCAACCCCTCCCACGCGCAAGCGCGGGGAGGGGTGACTTTTATTCATATAAATACACTTATGACCTATAAGAATAAAGTTTTTTTAGCTCGTGAATTTCGTTCAAATCCTACAAAAGCTGAAAAAATAATGTGGCAAATTTTAAAAGATAATAATATATTGGGTTATAAATTTCGCCGGCAACATGTTCTTGCTGGTTATATTCTAGACTTTTATTGTCAGCTATTAAAAATAGCTATAGAAGTTGATGGAAAAATACATAACATTGAAAAAAACAAAGAATCTGATAAACAAAGAGAAGAAATATTAAAAAGATACGGAATCACGATTATTAGAGTTACTAATGAAGAGATTGAATCAAATCCAATATTAGTACAAAAGAAATTGAAAAATTATATTAAGTCAATTATTCAAGATTATTTTCTATAGTTTCCCTTTCCCGCGCTTGCGTGGGAAAGGGTTAGGGATAGGGCTGAGTTAGTGTTAAGGCCACTTTTTGCTATACTGTAATTATGAGCTATGAAATACTACTCGTCCTCGAGATTCTTACCATGGCCGCTTTGGTGGTCGTAATTATTGTCGTGGCGTACCAACAATTTAAAAAACCTAATAAGTCTCGCGAAGCAGATTTTGTTGCTTTGGCGTCGCATCAATTGCGCACGCCGTTAACAATTATGCGCGGCTATATTTCAATGTTACTGGACGGAGACTTTGGCAAAATCGAAAATAAACGCCAAGAAGCAGCGATGACCGCAGTCTATCAAGCTAATGAACGCTTATTACGATTAGTGGAAAATATGCTCGGCGTTTCTCAGCTTGAAAGTAAGAAAAATTTTCATATTGAAAAAGAAATGTTTAATCTATCGAAACTTGCTACAGAACTTGTTGAGGAAATGAAGCACAAAGCCTCGGTTAAAAATTTGGAATTAAATTTACAGATTGCACCGCAGCTTAAGAATATTCACGCCGATGAATTAATGATGAGACAAGTGATTTTAAATCTATTGGATAACGCAATTAAATATACCAAACGTGGTTCTATCACATTAATACTTGAAGAAAAAAATAATCTTTTGCAATGTTCAGTGGTTGATTCTGGACCGGGGATTGATAAAAAATATTTGATTGATATTTTTGAAAAATTTGAACGTCGCGATGTGCCTGATAATAGTCAAGAAGGTTTTGGACTTGGACTTTATGCTTGTAAATTAATTGTAGAAGCGCATCACGGTCGTATTTGGGCGGAGACTAGGGGCCGTGATTTTGGATTTAAAGTAAGTTTTGAAATACCGCTAAAATAATAATCAATTAAAAAAACAGGATCCTCAGTCCTGTTTTTTGTTATTTAAAATGTGCGTTATTATAAAGTGTATTAAGAGCGATAATGCCAATAAGTAAGGTGAAATAATCTGTAGTATGATCAACATTATGCAGAGAAAAAGAACGTAATCCGCGACGTTCACCTTTATCTAGCTCAAGCCACACCCCGTTGCCCGGGACTTGCAGAAAGAAATAATCACGATTTAGGTTTACAGTCATCATACTTTCTCTGCCCCACATATATGTATCAATTCTTTGCATCTCAGTTTGCATATATCTTTCTATCACCGATAATGTTGTATCATCGCTACTTTTTATGAAATTGAGAAGCCTGGGATAAATGCGTCCCGAATACATCATTAACATAGTACATAGATCAAAGCTTTGAGTTTCGATATTTCTGGGATCAGGAAAGCGGTCTTCAAATTCATAGTTAAATAAAAATTGAAGAGAAAAAACTAACATTTGCATTTCTTTAGTTTTTGACTTGCGCATTGTCTTGGTGCCGTTGCAATATGTACAGGGTCCGGTGTCTACGATGCGCTGTACACAATAGCATTCTGCGTCATACTGCGGAGGGAAATCCCAATAATAGATGATGCTACTTTTATCTTCTGACAAAAAATGCATTCCTTCGCTAAAACCTAATACCTTACCTGTGTGAAACACACCCCATTTGTCATCTACAAATGTACTCCAACGTTTGTAAAATTGTTCATCAAAAAAGATTTTCTCAAATTTGATTTCAATTCGCAAATCATGGAGCGTAATATCAATCATCTTTCACCTGCTTTCTATAAAAGGTGTTGAGGTTGATAAGGCTTGAGGCAAGTATAAACTGATCCATCGCATTAAATACATTATGATCAATCAAGCTAACCTTGCCTTGATATAGAGAACAATCCCTATCAGTTGACAGACTTGTTGCGTCTCCGGAGATGCAGACATAAAAATAATCTTGACTGATTTTGGTCATCACGCATTTTATTTTTCTGCCCCACATATAATCATATACCCGCTGCGTTTCTGTTTTTACATGTTTTTCAATCTCGGCTATTTGCTCGTTAGTCCTGCTTTTAAGAAACTTGACCAAGGGAGGGTAGAGATATCCTCCAACAAAGGGTCGCATCTTACCGCCGTAACGACAGTTTAAGTCCAAGCAGAATGTTTGTTTGGGAGCATTTTTTGGATCAGAAAAACGAGCTTTTATTTCATAATCTGATAAAATATGCAGTGTTGCCAAGAATCGTTTTACTTCAAAATGATCTACACTAAAATGCACTCTTGTATCATCACATAAAAAGCAATGATACGTTTCACCCTTTTCAGAGCAGGAACAGCGATCAGGAATTTGTTTTGGAAAATTCCACATATATACAATATGCTCGTCTGACAACATGGCTAACTTAAGACAGCCGTTAAAACCAAGTTCATGTTGTTCAGTCTTAAATTCCCCATATTCTTCGTAAGCTTTTTTAGCGCGTTTTTCCGCATCGCGGCGTTCCTTAAAACCTTTAAAGATAAGAGGGTCGCAATCAAGATAGATTGCGTTGTTTTCAATATACAAGTCTATCATGGCGTTTTTATATTTAGTTTTTAATTTGCTGTTGGCCTTATTTAAGCATGCGTTTATTGCTTCGTCAATAAGAAAAATAAGCATTGACAAGGTCATTTTAATACGCTATAATAAAGAAACTTACTATTAAGCACTTTAGCAATATGTCAGACATGCAAGACAAGGCTTTTTTAGAAATGATCGTTAAGGCGATCGTTGGCCACCCGGAAAATGTCGAGGTTGATCGCACCGTTGATGAAATGGGCGTTCTGCTTACACTGAAAATCAATCCGGAAGATATGGGTTATGTTATCGGCCGCCGCGGTCAGACCGCACAAGCCATCCGTACGCTTTTGAAAATCGTCGGAGCAAAAAATAACGCCCGCGTTAATTTGAAGATTCATGAACCGGAAGGTTCTACTCATGTTCGTAAAGAACGAACCGAACGCACTGAACGTCCGGGAATCAAGAAAGAAGATAATCTTGAGGATCCGCTCGACACTTCAGCGATTGAAAATTTAACTATCTAAAACCACAAAACCCTCCGCCGATTTGGCGGAGGGTTTTGTTGCAAATCCTATGTTGTTTCGCGCCCTCACAATTTTTCCCGAACTTATTACCGGTTATATGAACACCGGAGTGTTAGGGCGCGCGATTAAGAAAAAAATAATTAAAGTTGAAGCTTTTAATTTGCGCGACTGGTCCACTGATAAACACGGAACTTTAGATGATACGCCCTACGGCGGTGGAGCAGGTATGCTCATGAAAGCAGAACCAATTTATAGAGCATTAAAATCTTTGAAGAAAATTAAAAATCAAAAGATAGTTTTACTTTCTGCAAAAGGAAAAACTTGGAACCAATCACTTGCAAAAAAATATGCAAAATCAGTACCGTCAATAACCTTTATCTGCGGAAGGTATGAAGGAGTTGATGAGAGAGTTTTAGAATTAGTTGATGAAGAAATTTCTATTGGTAATTATGTTTTGAGCGGGGGAGAGCTCGGTGCTTTAACCGTGATGGATTCTATTGCTCGGCTTATTCCGGGAGTCTTAGGAAATACTGAAAGCATTGTCAGCGAATCACATTCAGAAGAAGGCATGCTTGAATATCCGCAATACACAAAACCCGAAGTGTTGAAGTTCGGGTCTAAAAAATATAGTGTTCCAAAAGTTTTGTTATCGGGCAATCATGCTGAAATCGCCAAGTGGAGAAAGAGTAAATTTAGAAAAGCTTAGCGATCAACTCGTTCAAATTTTTTATATCACCGGGTCCGAGCACTGTTTTAAAGCCAAGCTTCTCAGCTTCCTTGAGTCGTTGACTTGTTTTACTAATCGGTCTAATTTCTCCGCCGAGTCCTATCTCTCCTAAGACGAGAGTTTTTTTATTAACTGGTTTATCAAGCATTGAAGAAATAATTGCGGCGGCAACTGCGGCGTCGATCCCGGGATCATCAACTTCAAGTCCGCCGACAATATTAACGATAATATCTTGCGCCGTGATATTTATTTTTGTTCGTTTGTTAATAACTGCGCATAAAACTTGCAAGCGATTTAAGTCAAAACCTGAAGCTTTTCGTTGCGGATAGCCGAAGACAGTTTTAGTCACTAAGGCTTGAATTTCCACTAAAAACGGCCTGGTTCCTTCAATTATACAACTGGTAACCGAGCCGCTTGCGCGTTCGGTTTCAGCTTCTAAAAAGATTGAAGAAGAGTTTGTAATTGGTTTAAAACCCGTGCCGGTCATTTCAAAAATTCCCAATTCGTTGGTTGATCCAAAACGATTTTTTGATGCGCGAAGTAGTTGATAACCGCGCGCAGTTTCTTGTTCTAAATATAAAACGGTATCGACTAAATGTTCTAACGACTTTGGTCCGGCGACCGTGCCGTCTTTAGTAATATGACCGATAATAATAAAAGCGATATTGCGACGTTTCGCAATTTCTAAACAGCGCACAGCCGCGGAGCGAATCTGATTGATATTGCCGGCCTCGCCTTGAGTGCTCGCGTTTTGTACAGTTTGAATTGAATCGATGATTACAAGTTTCGGTCCGAGCTCTTCAACCGCGTTGATAATTTTATCAAGGTCAGTGTCATTAATAAATTTTATTCTGTCGAGTGAACAATTCAAACGTTCGAGTCGCATTTTTACTTGTGGCAAAGATTCTTCGCCACTTGAATATAATACGTCATTATTTTTTCCGATGTAATCGGCGATCTGCGCGACAAGTGTTGATTTTCCAATGCCCGGTTCTCCTGCTAGTAAAGTAAGGGAGCCAGAAACAATGCCGCCGCCAAACACACGATCTATTTCTTCAATTTCTGTACGCAAACGCAAAAATCCGTCATCGTTTGAAACTTCGTTCAAATCTATGACGGTGGCTGCGGCTTTTGTGGCGCTGCGAGTAGCGGAACTTTGTTCAGTTACCGTGCCCCATTGTCCGCACTCGTTGCAGCGGCCTTGCCATTTTGCATATTGCGCATCGCAATGGCTACAGATAAAAAGCGCGGATTGTTTTGACACAAAATTATTTCAATCGTATGCGACGCAAGCGATTAGTGCTTGTGTCGGTGAAGTAAAGATATGAGCCGTCAGGCGACACACTTAGATTTTGCATGCTGTAGCTGCCACCGTCCAATGATATTGGAGATTTAATGCCAGTCTGCGGATCAATGCGGTAAAGCAGATCTGGTGTGTTGTCCGACAATTCCGGGAAAAGTCCGGCGCCACGTTCAAGACTTTGTGGAACTGCACAAAAAACCGCGCTGCCGGCATAGGTACATTTCTCAGCCCAGGTATTTAAACCGACAAGACGGCGATTGGCACCGATAGTATCGCCCTGTGCGCTAGTCAGCCACAAGGTGGGTTTATAATCGTTATCTGATGAATAGACGCTATATAAGAGTTCGCTGCCGTTAGGTGACCATTTTGGTTCAAAGCCGCGTCCTTCGGTTGTGATGGATTTGAAATTTTCTCCGTTCTGTCCAATGAACAATATTTCCTTTCTATTGAAATCTGAACCCTTAACGTACATGGCAATAGACTGGTTGTTGGGGGACCAGGAAGAAATTACATCCGCACCGTTTTCGCCGAGCGGTTCAATAGTTTTAGCTTTAGTGCCGTCTTCGTTGGCAATGACTAACCAACGGTTGTCAACATCAAGTCCGATACTTTTGGCGACGATCTTATCTCCGGCTGGAGAAAAAGCAAAGTCTTCCCAATGCTTAGGCAAAGTAACTTGTTCCTTTGTTGTAAAGTTATAGCGAATTTTTGAGCCATCAGGAAATTCTATAATGGCTTTGTCATCGGTCGGGGACCAGACGATATTAGATGCGCCGACAAATTCTTGATCACTGAGGGTTTGTGCTTTTCCATCAGCTCCTAGACGATAGAATTTTCCGTCTGATTCGTTGTAAAACTGCATACTGCCGCTCGCGTTGAAAGATAGGTTGCTCGCGCTTACTCCTAAGTCTGAGGCGACTCCCACCGTATCATTTTCAGGGTCAGGAAGATTCGGAATATTAGGCTGTTCACCGGTCGGCGGCAACTGACCTTCAGTCTGTTCGTTGCCACTTGGCGTACCGACGCCGGCTTGTGGCAATCCGCTGCCTATGTCAGTACTTTGATTGTCACTCGGGACTGTTCCGGGTGCTGCACGGAAGAAGAGAGAGTAGATGAAATAGCCGATAACAGCTGCTACGAGGAGCAGTCCAACTATCAGGCCGATTTTTTTAAAATTGATGCTATTCATATGCTTTTGCTTCCTTAAGTATTATGGTATAATAAAGCTAATCTTTCTAAATTATAGTACGTCTTATCAGCGGGTGTCAAAACGGATACATATCCGTCTCGCTTATTCAATATGGAAATTTTTAAATCATCACTACAAAGCTATCTTGGAATCGATATTAATCCTTCGAGCGTCAAGATCGTTGAGCTGAAAAAACACGGTAATAAAGTCGCTTTATCAACCTATGGGTTTAGCGAGCGCTTCAATGAAGCGTCACCTAAAGAGTCCGGACCGCTTGATGTCAATCGCACCGCCGAGCTTATAAAGAATATCTGCCAAAAATCTCATGTCAGTTCCAATCTGGCCTTGGCTTCATTACCGACTTTTTCGGTTTTTTCATCAATTATCAATATCAACCACAGTGTCAGCAAGAAAGACATGGAAGCAGCGATTAATTGGGAGGCGAAAAAAGTTATTCCACTGCCTTTGCAGGACATTGTTTTAGATTGGCAACTCATTGATGAAGTTGCAACTGCGCCAAACGCTGCCGGAGGTCATCGTGTGCTTTTGACCGGCGCTCCCAAAACTTTGATTCAAAATTATGTCGGTGCGTTTAAAAATGCGCAGATTAATCTTTTAAGTTTGGAAACAGAAATCTTTGCATTGATTCGTTCGTTGCTCGGTAATGATCGTTCCTCTGTAATGATTGTTCAACTCGGTTCGACCACAACCAATATTTTTGTGGTTGATAAAAGCGTTCCGGTTATTAATCGCAGTATCGCCCTCGGCGGTATTAATACTACGCAAGCTATCGCTGCGCACCTGAATATGACGATGGCTCAAGCCGAACAATTCAAATACGACTTAATGCATAATGATCAGCAAGGTGAAGGCGGAAAATTGCCGGCGATGATTTTGGAAGTTATTTCTCCGATCATCAACGAGATAAAATATATTTTGGAAATTTCCGGTTCAAAGGATAATCGTCGCGTTGAAAAGATTATCTTGACCGGTGGCGGAGCTCTCTTGCCGGGTTTGACTACCCATATGTCCGAAATGTTCAATATTAATGTTATTGTCGGAGATCCGTGGTTTAGAGTGGCTTATCCCTATGAATTAAAACCGATTCTCGATAAAATCGGCCCCCGTTTGGCTGTTGCTATCGGACTTGCAATGAGAGAATTTGATCATAAGTAGGAATTTTTCAGTTTATGACATCATGGCTCAAAAAATTACAGCGTTTCTTTCGCCGCAGTCAACATAAAATTTCTGAGCAGGGTATTAAGCGTGAAATAAGCGGCTTGGAACGTGAAAGAGAAAAAGAACACAGCGCGTTGCTTAAGCAGCGACGTTTTTATGAAAAGCTTTTGCGCCGCAACAAGCCGGTCCCTTCAATTTTGAAAACAGAAGAAAGAAAAGAAGCTCCTCACTTTCAAGTCACAGCGCCGCCTAAAGTAGAACTCAAGCCGATTATAGCAGCTGAAATAAAACCCGAACCTGTTGCGATAGTTGAAAAGTTGGAACCCATTACTGAGAAAAAAATTGAAAAGATTGAAAAGAAAATTGAAACTCCGATTCTTAAAAAATCGCAACAAAATTTCTTCGCACATTTTTTCAAGTCGTTCATGAAAAAAAGTTCCTTGGCGAAAAAGCTGGCAGAAGAAAGAAAACAAGAAGAAGCCGTCAAGCACAAGAACGAAGTGGAGGAACGTTTCTGGCAACCGTATAACAGTGTAAAAGCAAACTTGATCAAAGATCAGGGCGTTTTATTTTTTAACTGGAAACAGCGCTTACTGACTTTGAGCCTTGCTTTGGTGCTTTCTTCCTTAGCCATCGGGTTGGTGTATGTCGGTTTGTTAATTTGGCAAAAAGAACGTTTGCGCGATAACGAGTCTACACTGGCAAACTTTGAAGCGATTAATGCGGAAATTTCCAAGAACGAACGCGAGATTCAGGAAATTGTCACTTTTAACCGTAAACTCGATGTGGTCAGTTTTATTTTAACCAACCATGTATATTGGAGCAATTTCTTTAAGTTCCTCGAAACCAACACTTTGAAAGACGTATACTTTGAGAAATTTACCGGAGATTTGACCGGACAGTACATGATTCCGGCTGTATCGCGCAATCTTGATGCGGCCTCAAGTCAACTGGAAGTTATGAAAGCGTATCCGCTCGTGCGCAGTGTACAGTATTTGGCCGGACAGACTGTTGCCGATTCGACAGGTGATGGACAACGCACTAAGTTCAATTTGGAGATTTCGGTTGATCCAAAGATTTTCATTAAATAACCAGATGGCAAATATTACTTTTTCAAAAAAGAAAGAACCGAGTCAGTTGGTAAAAAATATCGGCGTGGTGACCTTTAATGTGTTCGCCGGTTTTTTCAACTGGTTTGTCATCTTTATTTGCCTGACAATGCTCGTTGTCGGTTATTGGTGGCTGGTCAAACCAAAATATGATTTTATTGCGAGTGACCAGGAATTGACCTTTAAAGAAAAAGAATATGAGGATAAGGTACAATACTTGAAGCAGCTTAATGAATTGAAGAATTTATATAAAGGCATCGGACAAGACGATAAGGATAAGATTGATGCAATTCTTTCCGCCAATCAGGATTTGGATCGTTTGAAAATTATCTTACTTCGTGAAATCGGACAGGTTGGTAAAGAACAGAAAGTTGCCGTTGATAATATCGTAATCACCCCGCTCGATAATTCAACGGAAAAATTTTTGAAGATTGCGGAAAGTCCAAAGAACAATCCTTTGTATGAAAAATTGAGAATGGTACAAGTTACATTTTTGATTAAACAAGTTGATTACCCCGTCTTGCAGAGTATCTTGAATCGTTTTGAAAAGAGCTTGCGTATCATGGATATAACAAAAGTCAATTTTGATCCGACGGCGCGACAAGCTTCTTTGGAATTTTATACCTATTATCTTGAACACTAATATGTTGGCCCAAGAAAACAAAAATTTATTGCTAACATACCTGATTACGCTCGGCGTTTCGGTGTTCTTGATTGTGGTCATTGTTAACTTTAACGGTTGGTTTTTCCCGAACGATGAATTGAAACTCAGTGAATTTACACCTGCGTCGCGTGGTGTTATTAGCGAACGTGATTTGCGCTTTAATCTCTTCAGCGATCAGAAGTTTGATTCACTTCAGCCAATTTTAAGTGCCGAACAACTTGCTCAACCGAGCACAGATTCTTCTTCTGAGCCCGCAGTTAGCGGAACAGTTAAGCCTTCGCTGCGGCCGCCACTTGAGTTGCGACGCGGCAATCCATTTTCACCATTCTAATTTTATGGCACGCAATCAATCCTATTTGGATAAACAAAAAAAATTACTTGATTTTCTCTTGACTCGCAAATTGTTGAGTCCGGCGACCTCAAGTGAAATCAATTCTGAAGTGGAGTCAGGCAATCGTTCGGTTGATGATATTATTTTGGAACGCAACTTGATTAACGTTGAGGAATTTATCAAGGCTAAAGCTGAATTTTATAATTTTTCTTATATTGACTTGGCGGACAAGGAAATCCCGGAGGAGATTTTAAACATTGTTCCGGTGAACGTCGCCGAGCATTATCGCATTATCGCTTTTGATCGTGATCAGAATCGTTTGAAAGTCGGTTTGGTTGATGCGGAAAATTTTAAGGCGATTGAAGCCATGGACTTTTTGGCGCAAAAGCATAAATTAAAAGTTGATTATTTTTTGATTTCAAGCTTCAGTTTTAACAATGCATTTAGTCAGTATAAGGATTTTAGTAAAGAAATTTCGAGCGCCTTAGCGACTAAGGCTAAAGAAGACTCCGGCAAACAGGAAGTAAGCTTAAAGCAAGATGAAAGTATCGAGTTTGAAGGAATTGTTAAGGATGCTCCGGTTGCCAAAATTGTGTCTGTTATTATTCGTCACGCGATTGAAGGCGGCGCTTCCGATATTCACATTGAGCCTTTGGCTAAAGAAACACGTGTTCGTTACCGTATTGACGGTATCTTGCACAATTCATTGATTTTGCCAAAAGATATTCACCAGTCGATTGTCGCTCGTATTAAAGTTTTGTCTAATTTAAAGCTCGATGAAACTCGCTCTCCGCAGGATGGTCGTATTCGTTTAGTTATCAATAATCGAGAAATCGATTTCCGTGTCTCTTCAATGCCATTGCTCAGCGAAGAAAAGATCGTGATGCGTGTTTTGGATTCTACCAAGGGCATCTTCTCGCTTGATAAACTCGGCTTTATCGGCCACAACTTTGAAATCGTCAACAAGAGTTTGAAGCGAACCGGCGGTATTATGTTGGTTACCGGTCCGACCGGTTCAGGTAAAACAACTACTTTGTATTCTCTATTGAATGTTTTGAACCGAGAGCAAACCAACATTGTTACCTTGGAAGATCCGGTTGAATATTTTATTAAAGGAATTAACCAAACACAGGTTCGACCGGAAATCGGGTTCAGCTTTGCTTCCGGTTTACGTTCTATCCTGCGTCAAGATCCTGACATTATCATGGTTGGTGAAATTCGTGACGATGAAACCGCTGAATTGGCGATCCACTCCGCTTTGACCGGTCACTTAGTATTATCGACCTTGCACACTAAAGATGCGCTCGGTACCATTGCGCGTTTGGTTGATATGAACGTTGAACCGTTCTTGCTCGGTTCGGTTTTGAATATGACTTTAGCTCAGCGCTTGACCCGACGTATTTGCAGCTACTGCAAAGTGCCGCTTGAACTTGACGCGTCGCTTGATCAAACAATTATGGGTAAGGTCAAAGCAATCCCACTTGATATTCTTAAACAGAATTTTCCTGACTTCACACCTGATAAATTGCAGTTTTTCCGCGGAGAAGGTTGTTCTCACTGCGGTAAAACTGGTTATCGCGACCGTATCTGTATTGCCGAGGCGATTGATATCAATCATGAGATGAAAAATTTGATTCTTAAGAAACGCGGTGCGTTAACTACCGAAGATGTGCAAAGTAATCAGCCGTTCTTAACTATGGAACAAGACGGATTGATTAAAGCTTTACAGGGACTCACTACAGTTGAAGAAGTTATGCGCGTAATTCAAGATTAATATGCCAAGCAAACAACCATTAGTATTATTGGTCGAGGATGACATGTTTTTATTGTCGTTATATTCGACTAAATTTGTGTCCGAGGGTTGTATCGTTGCCGGAGCCAGCAGTGCCGCTGAAGCTTTGGAAAAGTTAGCTGTACATAAACCATCTTTAATTATTTTAGATGTCATGTTGCCGGATGAAGACGGCATTATGTTGTTGAAAAAAATAAAACGCGGCAAAGGCACAGCTTCAATCCCGGTGGTGATGCTTTCTAACTTGTCTGATCCGTCCTACCGTGAGCAGGCTTTGATTTACGGTGCAGAAGATTATTGGATTAAAATGCATTATGATCCGAGTGAAATAGTTGCGAAATCTTTGCTCATCATCAATAAGAAATAATCATGGCAATATATAATTTTAAAGCGATCAATCCTTTGAATAACCACAAAGAAACGGGGCAGGTTGACGCCCCTGACGAAGCGCAAGCGATCGACACTTTGAGTTCCCGTGGTTTACAGATTGTGGCACTCAAAGAAGTTACTGTTCGAGCTTCGTGGTCGGTTATGGATTTAATTGATCGAGTTAATACAAAAGATTTGGTCGCCTTCTCGCGTCAGTTCGCCGTTATGGTCGGAGCGAGCGTAGCGGTAGTTGAAACTTTAAAAGTCTTGTCTCAGCAAACACAAAAAGCAAAACTTAAACGAATTGTTGCCGAAATCAGTGACGAAGTTGACAGCGGCGATACCTTGTCGGGCGCTTTGGCTAAACGACCGGAATTATTTTCAAATTTCTATATCAGTGTTGTAAAATCAGGGGAGCAGTCAGGTAAACTGGATGATGCCCTAAACTATATTGCGGATGAAATGGAAAAGGATTATGACATGAACTCAAAGATAAAAGGTGCGATGATTTATCCGCTTTTTGTTATTACTATGATGGCGGCCATTGGCGTGTTAATGATGATGTTTGTAGTTCCGAAACTGACAGCCATTATTGTTGAAACGGGTAGTGAATTACCTATGGCTACACGCATCATGATTGCTATATCGGGTTTTCTTATCAGTTATTGGTGGATTTTGCTCGTTATTATCATTGCGGCTTTTATTGCCATTCGTTTTTATCTTAAGAGCAAAACTGGACGTGAACAATTTGATTATCTTATTTTGAAATTGCCGATTTTTGGAGAGCTGTTACAAATGATTTTTTTGGTTCGTTTTACTCGTTCGATGAATACCCTTATTCTCGGGGGTGTTAATATCTCATCAAGCTTGCGTGTTGCCGGCGAAGTTGTCAGTAACACCTATTACCAGCATTTAATAGAAGAAACGATTGCGGAAGTACAGAGCGGTAACTCGATTTGCACCGTTTTTGTGAGGACCAAAGAAATCCCAAGCATGGTTTCACAGATGATGCTGGTTGGAGAAAAAACTGGAAAATTGGACGTTTCCTTAGAAAAAGTAACGAATTTCTATAATAGGGAAATTACGACAATGCTTGCTAACCTCATGTCTTTGATTGAGCCGTCATTAATGGTTGTGATGGGTCTCGGTGTTGGCGTTATGGTTGCTGCCATCCTTTTGCCGATGTATAATGTAGTTAGCCAGTTGTAATACTTGCCCCTTGTGCTGTTGTGCGATATACTATAGATAGATATAAATATCATATGAAACAAAAAAATAAGCAAAAAGGTTTTACATTAATTGAATTGTTGGTTGTTATTGCAATCATCGGTGTTTTGTCCACTATGGCTGTTGTTGCTTTGGGCAATGCGCGTGTTAAATCCCGTGACGCCAAACGTGTGGCCGATATGCGCCAACTTATGTCTGCTTTGGAACTATATTATAATGATGCCGGAGCTTATCCTGTCAGTGCCGGTGTAGCGCCAGGTAGCGCGATTACTTACAGCGGAACTACCTATATGGCTGTTGTGCCTTCCAATCCGAGTCCGAATAACGACGGAAGCTGCCCAGCTACCACTAACTATGCTTATTCTTCCATCAATACTGCTGCCTCCTATATTATTACCTATTGTTTAGGTGGAGCGATTGGTGATTTGGCAGCCGGAACTCACCGCGCTTCGCCAAACGGTTTGGCAAATTAATCTACTCTAGTGAAAATAATTTCTCAGAATCATAAAGGTTTTACATTGATTGAATTGTTGGTCGTAATTGCGATCATCGGTGTTTTGTCCACCATGGCTGTTGTTGCTTTGGGCAATGCGCGTGTTAAATCCCGTGACGCTAAGCGCGTGGCGGATATGAGACAGATTATGACAGCTTTGGAATTATATTATAATGATGCCGGAGCCTATCCTGCTGACGGTGATGCTGATCCGGGCGACACGATAGCTTACGGTGGTACGACATATATGGCACTTGTGCCTACAAACCCGAGTCCTAATAATGATGGTAACTGTCCTTCGGCGGTAAACTATGATTATTCACAAATCAGCACCAATACCTCGTATATTATTACCTATTGTTTGGGTGGCGCGATTGGTGATTTGTCTGCGGGAACTCACCGCGCATCGCCAAACGGTTTGGCGAATTAAGTTAATAAGTTTTTTAGAGATAAGGATCATTCCATTGTGTGATGATCTTTTTTTATAAAATATGATGAACGAACAGTTAATCAAAAATCTGCGTCGTATTATCGAGTGGTCTGTTATCGCAGCGGTATTTATGGTGCCACTCTATTTTGCGTGGTTTCATGAAAATTACACCGTCTTTGATCTGAATAAATCAGCTTTTTTAAGATTGTGTTTGACTGTGGCTATCATAGCTTGGTTTGCGATGCTCGCTTTGCGTGGCCGAATTTCCGCCCTTGGATCAAAAAAGATATTTTGGTCGGCGATGTCTTTTCTTGCAGCGGTGATAATCAGCTCGATATTGTCGCTTCACCCAATGATCAGTTTACTCGGGAGCTATGAACGTCAACAGGGATTTCATAATATAGTCGCCTATGTTTTACTCTTTTTATTGATTGCTACTTTTTTTAAAACTCACTCGAATATTAAACGCTTAGTGATTGTTTTAAATACTTCGGCTGCGGTTATTTGTATTTACGGGCTTATGCAATTGTTTGGTTTGGATTTCTTGAACTGGGCGCAAAGTACGATGTCGAGAATTTTTTCAAGTTTCGGTCAGCCGAATTTTTTCGGGCATTATATTGCGGTCATGATTCCGATTTCAGTATATAGTTTTTTCTACATAGCAAGGCGTTGGTATATGAGAATACTATATGCGCTTTTATTTGTAGCGGAGATTGTCTGCCTCATTTTTACCTATAGTCGCAGTGCCTGGATTGCATTAGTAGTTTCTCTTGGACTAAGCTTGATACTGGTGCTGTGGAAAAAGAATTATAAGAAGACAGCCGCTACAATCGTGATCGTCGCCGTGGCTTGTATTGCCAGTCTTCTTACGCCTCCGGTCCGTTCTGCTCTACTTACTCATTCAGATTATGTAAATCTGAAATTCTCAAGCCGCTTGGTGAGTATTATTGATTTTAATAATGGTTCAAATGCCATTCGTTTGAAATATTGGAAGGCCGCGCTTAATGCTTTTAAGGAAGCACCTTTTAACCGTTATCTCTTCGGTTTTGGACCTGATGTGCAAGCCAGTGTATATGTTGATCAATATCAGATAGATTGGGGATATTATGAACGACTGAATTCCTACCCCGATCGAGCGCATAACGGTTTGCTTGATCTGCTTTTGCAATTTGGTATTGTCGGTACTGCCGCCTTTTTCGCTTTGGTGTGGTTTTCAGTGAGTGGCTTAATGAAGATATTGAATAAAGCTAAGGGCGAAGAATTTTGGTTGGCAACAGCTCTTGTGGCCTCTTTGATAGCCTATGCCGCCAATAACATGTTCAGCTTCTCTTTGACGGCTATGGCTATGATGCTCTTTACGTTACTCGGTTTATCATTTGTCTTAGGCGCTGCTCATTCGGACACAGAAGAAAAGTCACTTTCTTTTTTCCAACCGGCATCTCGCTGGGTGCTTGCTGGAGCTTTGTCAGCTTTGTTGATTGTTATATTTTATACTTTTAACGTACGTCCGCTTTTTGCTGACTACTATTATATCCAAGTAAAAAAAGCTGAAGTGCGCCAAGATTGTCACAAGGTTTTAGAGAATATGGAAACTGTAATGGAATGGTATCCCGATAGTCATTATTACTCGCGCGCGTATTTGTCTCATGCTGTTAATTGTTTTGCAGCGGTGGGGGGCGAGGCGGCTAAACAACAAGTATTTAAGAATATAATTGATCAAGCTGCGCTTATTCCCGAGCATGAACGGCAGTTTTTTACCTTACTTGATCTATCTCACGCTTATTCGATTCTTGGTTATTATAAAAATCCTTCATACTACGCGCAGGCGGAACAATATTATCGTGAATTAATCGCAATTAATAAAAATATTACCGTGACATATCAGGATTTGGGACGCATGAAGTTATGGCAGGCAAAGTTTGCCGAAGCGCGCCAGATTTTTGAAGAAGGTATTGCTATAACTCCTCCGCTTGACAAAGCCTTTCCGGACAGTGAACATACAGTGGCTATAGGAAAGCAGCTTGGCTATTTCTATAATTTAATAGGTCTAACTTATTTTGAAGAGGAAAATTACCCTTTGGCAAAGGTAGCCTATGCTCAAGCGCTTGAATATGATCCGATGGTAACCGCTTCGTTAAAAAAATTAGCTGACATGGCTTATACTGAAGGCGATTTGCAAAAAGCAATCAGTTTTAACAAAACAGCATTTGAACGTGAACCGTATGAAGCGTTGTGGCCAGTTAGTTTAGCAACGCTCTATCGCGAACTAGGGGATTTGAAACAAGCAAGAATGTACGCCAATCAAGCTTCCTCACTTGATCCCGAAAATGAACAGGTTAAAGAGTTGGTAGAAGATTTAAATCGTTAAATATATGTTTGGCAATTTTAGAAACCTTATCATTGGCAATCGTTTTTACGATTATAACGAGTTTCGTTTAAAGTCCTTTATTAAACGAATTGCTCGTGAAACAATTGCGGGTAAAAAGATGCTTGATGTCGGCGCCGGTGAAACGCAGTATAAGAAATATTTTTCTCATCTTACATATACAGCGCAAGATTCCGGAGTCGGTGATCCTGATTGGGATTTTTCTCATATTGATATTGTTTCAGAAATCTACGATATTCCTTTGCCCGACGCAAGCTTCGATTATATTCTCTGCACCCAAGTTATGGAGCACTTGGCCTTTCCTGATAAGGCCTTTGCGGAATTTGCTCGACTCACAAAGCCAGGTGGACGTTTGTTTGTAACTTGTCCAATGACTTGGAAGGAACATCAGAAACCGCATGATTTTTTTCGTTATACTCAATTTTCGCTTAAACGACTTGGCGAAGATCACGGTTTTAAAGTAATAGAGATGAATAAAGTTGGTGGTAAATTTATTACTATCGCAAAAATGATAACGGATCTTAATCTATTGGCTCGCATTAAAAACAAATGGTTGTTGAGACTCTGTATTCTAATATTTTATCCACTTGATTGGTTGATCGGATTTATTGCTTATATTCTTGATCCGATTGACCGAGTAAAAGACTTGACCCTTCAATACGAATGTATTTTTGAAAGAAAGGCTTGATATGAATTTTTTTTATCAATATCCTGAATCACTGGGAATGATAAATGCTATTTTGGGCGTCAAAATCGGTCAATATTCAGCGACTACGATTATTGGAATTATTTTTATAATCCTTGTTACAATTGGCCTCATAATTAAAAAAAGATTGAAATTACATATTAAGCAGATTCTGTTTATTTCCCTAGCCATTGCTTGGTTGCCACTCTTTTCTCAGTTTATCTATAGTTCAGTGGAAGAATTTCAAGATACCTGGTTTATCTTGAAGTTTCCGGAGACTGATCAGCACACATGGCGTGCTTGTCGTATTGATAAAAATCAAAATTTAGGAGGCGGACTCTGCGGGGTTCGTCCGTTTATATCACGGCTGTCCGAATATATTCCTAGTAATGCCCGCATAGCTTTTTTGGACTCTGTTTTTATGCCCTATTTGTTATATTATAGTTACCCATCATATACGATTAGCGACGTATCTTCAGCAGATTATATTATTTCTTATTATGCTTGGCGTGATCATTATGAACTCAATGATGGACTACTCAAAATTTTTACAGATCAACAAAAACTTGAAGTACAGGTAGAGTTGGTAGCGGGATTTGGGACAAATGAATTTATTTACAAGTTAAAGTAATATGTGGAGCTTTCTTCTTTTTATTGCTAGCGTCTTAAGCACCGGTGGAGTGGTGACATTTTTTTTGAGTAAAAAAACTGTTATATCACCAGTGCAAAAGTATATAATAGCTTTTGGTATTGGAACTGCAATTATTACCTTGGAGCTTTTCCTCTATTACGTTGTGTTTCAACAAGCCTTTAATCTGGGGCTGTTGTGGTTTTTCGGATTTCAATCGGCGGCATCTATTGCATGGCTTGCATATAAAATCGATTGGAAAAAAAGGTTTGAAATTCAATTTAAGAATATTACTATTCTTTCGTGGATTCTAGGGTTGTTTATTACTCTTATTTTGTTTTTTTCTTTGGTTCAGGCTCTTGGTAAACCGCCAATAGCTTTCGACACGATTGCTTTCTGGGGAATGAGAGCCAATATACTTTTGGCCGATGGTACTGTGAATTTTAATTCATCGGCAAATAATTTTTTAGCGACCTTTAGTCATAGTAATTATCCCTGGCATCTTTCTTTATTGGAGTACTGGTTTCGATTAATAGGCGCAAGCGGAGCGCAAGTCAACTTAATTGCTTGGTTTTATATGATCAGTTTAGCTTTGGTTCTTGCTGATTTTTGTATACGACGCCTGGGCCAAACGTACGGACTTTTTCTCACGTTTATACTATGCTCTCAACCTTTAATTTTTTACCATAGTTTTAATAATTATGCGGATTTAATTATTGGTTTTTATCTTGCTTCAGGATTTATCTTTTTTCTCCAATGGCTTGAAAATCAATCGAGATTATATCTCATTCTTAGCGCACTGTTTATCGGCTGGTCCTTTTCTATTAAAAATTATGGGACCCTCTATTGCTTGATTTTTCTGGCGACTTTGGCTTACTACTGGCGAAACAAATGGCCCAGTAAACAAAGTGTCGCCACTGTTCTGTGTTCTTTAGTTATTCCTTCATTACCGTTTGCAATTGTTAAGTTGGTGTATAATTTAAATTTGCGGAACTCAGCGGCTTCTTATGGTTGGCATCCAGAGATTTTTATGCCTTTCTTTGAGCGCTTCTTTACCGGCAATAGTTGGAATATATGGTGGTTTGCACTTATAGTATTTGCAGTTATGTCAGTAGTTCATATTCGTCGCAATAGGAATATCCGAACCGCGTGGTTCTTTTTCGGACTCTTGGTCATTGCAATTTTAGCAATCTTTATTTTTACGGAAAATTACAAATGGGCGCTTGATCATACTGCCTTGTCTCGTGCCTTTATTCCCTTGGTCCCGATTTCTATTGCGTTAATCGCATTTTCCCTGCAAGATAAAAAATATGGAACTATACTATCTCGTTTTTAGTTTACTTTTCGGTTTGTGTATTGGCAGTTTTTTAAACTGTATGGCTTGGCGTCTGTATCAGGGTGAAAGCCTTAACGGACGAAGTCACTGCCGTTCCTGCCAAAAGATGATTGCTTGGTATGACAATATCCCCGTGCTTAGTTTTTTAATACTTAAAGCGCGTTGCCGTCACTGTCAGGACAAAATTTCTTGGCAGTATCCGATTGTGGAGATCATTGCCGGGATTGTCTTTGCCCTGGCTTTTTTGGCTACGCCTTTTGATTGGATACTGATAGCTAAAAATTGGTTTATTTTGTCTATTTTTATCTTAATTTTTATCATGGATGCGCGTTGGTATGTTATTTTGGATAAAGTTAGCTTGCCAGCCGTTGTTGTGATGCTTGGGCTCAACTTATACCTCGGAATGAACTGGCAGAACCTTCTAATTTCTGCTACAATAGGAACTGGTTTTTTCCTCGTCCAATATTTAGTTTCCCGCGGCCGTTGGATCGGCGGGGGAGACATCCGACTCGGGCTTTTGCTCGGCGTGAGTCTTGGTTGGCCCAATATTTTGGCAGCCATTTTTCTTGCGTATTTTGTCGGAGCTGTGATTGGGATTGTGCTACTTGCCAGTGGAAAAAAACAATGGAGTTCAATGGTGCCGCTCGGGACTTTTTTGTCTTTAGCAGGCGCCATTACGCTTTTATACGGAAATAATATTGTCGCGTGGTATCTAAAACTTATTAGTTTTTAAAATGAAAAAGAAAAAAGCAACAACTAAATATATTTTTGTCGTTGGAGGAGTTATGTCCGGCGTTGGTAAAGGCGTTGCGGCAGCTTCAATGGGCCGTATTCTTGACGGTAAAGGTTTTAACGTCTCGGCTATTAAGATTGATCCATATATTAACGTTGATGCGGGTACGATGAATCCGATTGAACACGGAGAAGTGTTTGTAACTGAGGACGGAGACGAGACAGATCAGGATATTGGTAATTATGAACGTTTTTTAAATCGAAATATTTATCGCGATTCATATATGACGACCGGTCGCGTCTATCAAGCAGTTATTGAACGTGAACGAAATTTGGGTTATGGAGGAAAATGCGTTGAAGTTGTTCCGCACATTCCTTTGGAAATCAAAGATCGTATTGAACGAGCCGTGAAAAAAACTAAAGCCGAAATCATGATCATTGAAATCGGTGGCACGGTCGGGGAATATCAAAATCTTTTGTTTCTTGAAGCGGCCCGTATGATGAAACTTTCCTACGGACGCGATGTCGCGTTTGTTATGGTAAGTTATTTGCCGGTGCCTTCACTTTCTTCGGAAATGAAAACAAAACCGACGCAGTATGCTATTCATACTTTAAACGCCGCCGGTATTCAGCCTGATTTTATTATTGCGCGTTCTTCCACTAGTTTGGATCAGCCGCGTCGTGAAAAAATTGCCCTTAATTGTAATATTAAAGCTGAGGACGTTATCGCCGCGCCTGATATTGAATCGATCTATGATGTGCCGGTAAACTTTGAAAAAGAACATTTGGGCGAGCGAATTCTCGCGCGTTTCGGATTGCGTCCTCGTCGTAAAGATTTGGTGGAATGGCGTGCTATGATTCGTCGCATTAAAACCGCTAAGAAAGAAGTTACTGTCGGCATTGTTGGTAAGTATTTCTTGTCCGGAGCGTTTACAATGACTGACTCCTACATTTCAGTATTAGAAGCCATTAAGCATGCCGGCGCTGCCAATCATTGCAAAGTAAATATTCAGTGGCTCGCCTCAGAAGAAGTTGAAAAGCAAGGAGCGAAATTGTTAAAACAATTTGACGGTATTATTGTGCCGCAGGGTTGGGGGACCAGAGGTGCTGAAGGAAAGATTAAAACAATTAAATATTGTCGTGAAAATAAAGTTCCGTATTTTGGATTATGTTATGGTATGCAAATGGCGGTTATTGAATTTGCGCGTCATGTCGCTGGGCTCAAAGGCGCGAATAGTCGCGAAGTAAATTCGAAAACGCCGTATCCGATTATTGATGTTATGGAAACTCAAAAGGAAAATTTGAAGCAAGGTCATTACGGCGGAACAATTCGTTTGGGTGGTTGGCCTTGTCGTTTAGTTCCGGGCACTCGGCTTGCAAAAATTTATTCTAAGAAATTCGGAACGAAGCGAATTGTGTCTGAACGTCATCGTCATCGTTATGAATTTAATCCTAAATACCGCGAGCTACTCGAACTTAAAGGTTTGACTGTCTGCGGCACTTCTCCCGATAATTCAATCGTAGAAGCAATTGAAATCACTGATCATCCGTTTTTTATCGGTACGCAATTTCATCCTGAATATATTTCTCGTCCCCTAGATCCACATCCATTGTTTGTAGAATTTGTAAAAGTTTGCCTCGGAAGAAAAAAGAAGCCCTCCTCCGCTAAAGCTTCGGCGGGTAAAAAGAAATAAAAAAACACCCCTCACGGGGTGTTTTTTAAAATGTTATTTTTTCTCCGCTTGAATGCTTACAATCTTAGTCGATTTCAAGTGCCCGGTAAAGCTTGCTAATTTCCTGGTAGAGAATTTAACAAGTCCGGAAGAAATGGCGTAGAGTGTATCATCTTTGCCGCGGCGAACATTGGTTCCGGCTTTAATCTTGGTTCCGCGCTGACGAACAAGGATAGAGCCTGCTCGGGCAATCTGACCGTCTTGCAGTTTAACGCCGAGTCGTTTGCTTTCGCTATCTCGGCCAAGAGTAGTGGAACCACCGGCTTTCTTATGTGCCATATTGGTGTTTAGAAATTAAAAGTTAGAATATTATGAGTATAAATGAAAAAGAATCATATGTCAAACCCTCTCCCGCACTAGAACTACTCTCCGGACCCCAAAGGTGAATAGTCTTTTAAGCCTGCGGTTTTCGGAACAATATGATAGGTTTTGTTATATTCAGCCTGAATCTTGCGACGGCGGTTGGTTTCATTGATAGCAAATTGCATTGCCGGAGTTACTTTATCGCCATACATAATAACTTTACCTTCTTGATGTCGGGCGGCGCGACCAATCGTTTGGATCAAAGCCGTATCATTGCGTAAAAAGCCGGACATATCGGCGTCTAAGATTGCGACGAGCGATACTTCAGGCAAATCCAGTCCTTCACGCAACAGGTTAATTCCGACTAAGACATCATATTTTCCGGAGCGCAATTCCTTTAAAATTTCGACTCGCTCGAGGGTATCAATCTCTGAATGAATATAATTTACTTTAATACCTTCGTTTAAAAGATAATCAGTCAATTCTTCCGCCATGCGCTTTGTTAAGGTTGTCACCAATACTCGCTGTTTCTTTTTGACGCGTATTTCAATTTCCGGAACCAAATCTTTGATTTGATTAATACTCGGACGTACTTCAATTTCAGGATCAAGCAAACCGGTCGGACGAATAATCTGTTCAACAACTTGTTTGGAGTTTGATAGTTCATACTGAGACGGCGTGGCGCTGACATAAATAACTTGATTCACCTTGGTTAAGAATTCATCATAAGTCAGGGGACGGTTATCGCGCGCTGACGGCAATCTAAAGCCAAACTCAATCAAAGTATTTTTACGTGACGCATCGCCGGCATGCATACCTCTAATCTGCGGTAAGCTGACATGTGATTCATCAATGAATAACAAATAGTCACTCGGGAAAAAATCAATTAAAGTTTCGGGCGGCGTTCCCGGCGCTCGGCCGGCTAAGTGACGCGAATAGTTTTCAATACCTGTGCAATAGCCGACTTGGCGAATCATTTCCAAATCATAATTGGTTTTTCTTTCAAGACGATCCGCCTCACCGATTTTATCGTTATCACGAAGTACTTTCAATCTTTCTTCTAATTCTTTTTCAATCGCGCCAACAGCTTCAATTAACTTTGGTTCAGTAACCATATAATGCTTAGCTGGCAGAATTGAAACTTCTCGTAGATTTTCCGCCTTATCATCATCTAACTCACTTAACCACACAGCTTCTTTACTTGGTGTGATATTAAAGATTTGAATGCTTTCAATAGTATTGCCGAACAGGTTAAGACGAACAACGGCTTCACCTGTGGCTAAGTGAATATCGACACGGTCGCCGCGTACACGGAATTGTCCGCGTCCGACCTGTTTATCATCTCTGACATATTGAATTCGTATAAGGCCGCGCAAAATTTCATTACGTTTAATACTTTGTCCGACTTGAAATTTTTGGCTCATGGCCAGATAATCAACTTTTTCTCCCAAGCCGTAAATACAAGAGACGCTCGCGATAATAATAACATCGTTACGATTCATTAAAGATTGAGTAGCGGCATGGCGCAGACGATCAATCTCTTCGTTAATCGTCGCTTCTTTTTCAATATAAGTGTCACTTTGGGGAATATAGGCTTCCGGCTGATAATAGTCATAATATGAGACAAAGTAATGAACAGCTGCATCCGGAAAGAATTGCTTAAACTCGCTGTAGAGCTGGGCAGCCAAAGTCTTATTGTGAGACATAATCAGCGTCGGGCGTTTAACATTGGCTATAATATTAGCCATGGTAAAGGTTTTGCCTGATCCTGTAACACCAAGCAAAGTCTGACGCTCTAGACCCTTCTTAAGGCCTTCTGTCAGCTTTTTAATGGCCTCAGGCTGGTCGCCAGTCGGCTTAAAGGTGGAGTGGAGGGTAAACATAGTTGATTAACTATATCATCGCCTTCTTGGCAGAGCAATGATTACAGGCTTTCTTTGACTATATAAACTGTAAATAATTATTACTATTTATGGTATATATTCTATATTTTATCTTATTTTAGCCATTTTTTATGAATATGAATTGTATAGACTTGACAAAATTCTGAATATAGTATATAGTGTAGCTAATTCACAATTTCATAAACCTAACGGAGGAGGGTCCCATGGGATGTGCCTAAATATTTTCACCGTCTAGCGATAGACGGATGGGATAGGGGAAATCATAGATTTTGTCCCCTATCCCTCGGCTCACACCGAGAATTTATTAATCACAGACAAGAGGGATTCAAGTTCGTTCTCATGTTGCACTCCAAGAAAGGGGAGCGAAAAAACATGTTCGTACATAAGGAAAAGGAGGGTATCATATTGGGCGGAGCAGGAAGCTAACCAATAAATAACCTCAGTATCAGTGGAACTGATGTAAAAAGAAGCGATGCGTATTTATCAACGAAAAATACATCGCTAAAACATGACGATCGCCCACGCGATAAATTTGTGGGCAACATAAAAGAGCCGACTTGCAAATGCAAGTCGGCTCTAATTTTTTATTAAATTGAGGAAGGATTCTTTTTTGAAATCGTCCAGGCAAGTTCAAAAAATGACTTCATGGTATTAGCTAACTCTTCGCTTTCAATAACAACTCCAAAAAGTTGCGGCAAGGAAACAAAGGCAATTTTATTTCCATAGATTGTAATATCGCTTTCCATTGGAAAATCGTCATAACTGATGTAAACGCGTTCAACATTTTTATTAGTCTGATCTACTTGAAGTTTCTTATCCTTGATAACTGCGATAGCTTTAATACCAATATCGGCTTTAGCGCGGCGTTGACCATACTCTTCCATTTCTTTTTTTGTAAAAGAAGTATTAAGGGCATCGTAGTAATAAATAAGTCGCAACAATTTATCAGGGGTTTTAAGAAAACTGTTCTGAATTGTTTTGACGCCGGCCTTACCTTCATAATACATGACCTTTGGTTTTTTGCTGGAAAAATTATACAAAGATTTAAGCTCAGGCATTAATCTACCGAGTACATTTTCTTTATTGGTAATTTCTTGTTTTTCAAGTTCGAGCAAATGTTCAAGTCGGTCAGGTTCGGTTGCTGAGTAATACGTACGTTTACCTTTTACAAAGGTGCTGATAAGACCGCGCTTAATTAAGCTCTCAAGCGCGTCATAGGTAGCGACGCGGTTAATGCCGGCTTTTTTTGCTATAGCTAAAACGCTCTCACCGCCCAACTCTAAAGCAGCCAAAAAGACACGGGCTTCTTTTTCGTCCAGGCCGAATTCGATAATTTGTTTATAACTAATCATATATTGTATTATACCACAGTAATTTCTTGTATAAAATAAAACCGATTAGCGTATTCGTTAATCGGTTTTAGTTAAAGTGCAAATCTATTTCTTTATCATAACAAAGCCTGTACTGCAGAAATTATGATCGTACATCATGTTAACCTCATTTTTAGTATAGAAGCCGCGAACTTTCGCTCCAGCATCTTCGTAAGAATAAGTTAGGCAGGGACAGAATTCTAATTCCATGCGAAAGCCTTCATCAAATGAAGAGAATTGAGAACCGAGACCATAGAGCTCGATGAAGCGCTTTTGTAGATCTGGATATTGCCAGCCAAGATGCGCCAGTTCATATATGCCGGCAAATCTACCGAGCGCAGCGAATTTTTTAGTAACTTTTTGTACCATCTGTTTATATGGTCGCACCGCTAAGGTATTGAAATTAATAATCAATAAATCCAGCGTTTCGACTTCCCAGTTGGGTTTTGGATATTTTTCCGAATTATAGTTTCTACCCCAAACACTATATTTACCTCTTTTTACCAACTCTTCCAAAGAGGCGTTGGCATCAATTTTGATGGTGCAACTGTGGTAGATATCGAAGTTAAGGCTGGGGACTCCTTCCAATGTAAGTTTTAAAGCTTGCAAGTCGAGAAGAATTTTTTGTTTTAATTCGTTGACAAAGTGAAAATCGGCCAAGGAAAGTTTTCGGCGGAGAGCTTGTTTAGTATTATTGTGTTTGGCAATAATTTCTTCGGCCCCTTTTTCAAAAGGGACTAGATTAATGCTTTTTGAAGTTTTTAATTCAAGAATTGTGTCATCAAAATACGCTAATAAAGTTCCTTTATTTGTCATTATATTTATTTTTATTTAGTTTTTAAAATGCAAGGTAATTCGTGACAATAACATAAAAAGTAGAAAGAGTCAATACTACTTGTTGAATATTGGAAAACAAATTTCTTTGTCATCTAAATCATGAAGGCGAGACTTTATTGTCTCGCCTTTGTAATATTAAACCTGAATGTACGTTGCACAATTCACACCGTACTGTTCGAAAAACTCCGTTTGCGGCAGATCATCAATGATAATCTCAACGGTAGCTCCACGCAAGGCTTCTTTAGGAAGTACTTTCCAAAGAATGTTGTTTCTGCGTAGAAGTTTATCTAACTTTTCGATATCACCTCCGGTCCAGACGGTGATCGGGTTTGTTGTTTCATACGCCTTGACCGTTTCAAGAACCTCGGTTCTTAAAACGCCTTCAGGTGTGAAAAGAGTACCTTCAATATCAACGCAGACATCAGGAAATGTCATGCCTGATAGCGAAGAACTTACTGAAGGAACTTGACCCTTGAGCTTTGCCCAAAGCTCGTCAAATGAACCATCGCCAAGTGTGACATTGGCTTTGTCGAGCCAGTGTTTCTTTCGCGAGTCATCGGCCGGCAGATCAACCAGATAGCGTCCGTCATGCTGTAGCATGCTCAGAGCATTATTAGTCCGTTTGATATGACCAAGATGCTTTGCTAACTCGTCGGCAGGACGAGGATTCGTTTCATAATCTTTAAGAGCCTGCCTAAGGTCTTCGGCGCTAAAAGGCAATCTGATAAAAAGTACGCGGGGATCAGCCATAGCTTCGTGAAAATGTTTCCTGGTGGCAAGAAAAGTGAGGGGAACAAAACTTGTCAGGATGACTAAGTTATTCTTGTCCTCTTCAGCAATCTCTTGAGCTTTTTCTAAGCCGATAAAATATTGCATAATGCCTTGTTGATCCGGCATTTCAGCAACAACCACATGAACATTATCTCCGATACCCGAGGCATCAGCTTCAATGATTTGCGCAAAAGCTTCTACGTCTTTAAAGCCGATAAATTTCATTATTTCTCCTCTGAAAGGTGCGGTTTCTGTTTCGTCCTCTAAGGACTCATCAGTTAAAGTAATATACTTTAAGACAGAAGGTGCAGTTGTGATCACTGCACCAAAGGGTTTCAATTTATCGAAACTCCTCGATCACACCGCGGCGATACATCACATTTTGGCTCTTATCAGTAACCATAATAGTGTCGCCGTAAGGGATGCGGCTTATCTGCCAACCTGGAACGAATTTTTCGTTCAGATCATAGATAAAAGTTAGTGTATCCTGCGGCCGAAATCTTACAGTATCAATGTAAGAAAGATATATATGCCGGTTATCTCCCAATAAGCGGATAACAGCATTTTTCTCTTTACCTGATTTTGATTCCCGGCAACCAGTAATAACTATTAAAGCAAAAATAAAAATAAAAAATATTTTTATCGCCTTCATAATATCCGCCTCCGTGCGGTTTTTTTATTTAAGAACAATCTCTACTGAACCTCAACCGCGAGATACCGCTGATTAAGATTCTGATAAAGAGGGGAAGTGAAAGTTTATTCACTTCCCCGAAAGAATTTCTCTGTTTCCAGAGGGCTACCAGTCTCTTCAACTAGCATCTTCATAGCCGTCAGTTTTTGGATTCATTAAAGAAAGAAATCAGTTGGACCACGAATGCATAATTATTGCAGTCCAACACTTCCCGTAACAAATTCGGTTCAGCTTACTATTATTGCAAGCTTCCGACCACCGACTCGTGGGCTTTTCCGGATGATCGCCGGCATCTGAATCGAAGAGTTTATAAGCGTATCGTAAAACGATACGCTTGAGTCCAACCCTGACGTCTGGCCGACAATTCAACTTCAATTACGATCTGCTTGTCATCAGCTGAAATTAATTCAGCTTTCTCAAGATAAGCGTAATTTGTAGAGAACTGAGATGTCGGATTACGTAAACCAGAGTACAAAACTTCGGAGACAGCTATCCCTTTGCCTTTTACTAAAAAGCAAAATTGATATTTGTCAGTGGCGGCGTCATAGTCGCGGCTCGCATGATTTGCGAACTGAACGATGAGCTCCCCGTCATTAAGAAAAGTGTTGTCACTCGTGTGCCAACGGTTTTCCTTAATGCTTTTACTGACGTACTGTCTAAACAGCTCGGGATCATTGACCATGTTTTTCACAAGCTCAATGCGGTCAAGCTGATCAGAGTAGTCTCTCCAGCTAAAGGAATCGCCCGGCTTTATCAAGCCTTTCTTAGAGAAAGAAAAGATTTTGATATTGCCGACTCCGGTGCGAAACGCAACCTGAGCTTTATCTTTTGACTCCCGTAAAATTACGGGGTCGTAGATGGCAAGATCCCAATCATCGATCTCATAATTATAGGCTCCGCGATACTGGCGCATTCCCGTGGAATATATTTGATTCCACTCGCTGCCGTTTTTCATCTCAACTTTCATTTCATTGAGATAGGCAATGCCCGCCGAACCGCTGGCCTTATTTTTGCCCTCGACAGAAACTCGGAAAAATTCACCGTTCTTACGGTTTGCGAATTCCGAGCTTTCAATCGCACGGTACTCGGAAACCAAAGCAGGAATTTTAGGAAGTTTCTCAGCGGCACTAAGTTGATCAGCGCTGCGAAGCTCTATATTGAATAGTTCCATATTATGGGACCTTTCTATTTTAATTTTTCAATTTACACTCTCTACTGAACCTCGACTTCAGATTATTCTTACAGTCAAGATTCTGATAAAGAGGGGAAGTGAAGTTTTTTCACTTCCCCAAGAGATTTTTTCTGTTTCCAGAAGGCATTTGTGAGTCCTGTCTCACAAATTCTCTTTAAGCCGTCAGTTTTGGTTCAGACTCTTAATAATGCACCTCAGGAAGGTGTTATTAAGATAAAGTAATTTTGCCTCGGAGTCAGTCGTTACTCCTGCAATTACTTTCTGATTTTGATTAGGTCGTTTGTATCAACGCCTTCAAACCCTCTTGTTAGAGAGACCTTTGGTGTACTGCCATGTCCGGATTATCTGATCGCCGGGCATTGATTACGAGGACTGTTCTCATAATCGATGTATTCAGTTTAATCGAAGTAGGCATTAAGTCTTCTTCTTCCCGCTGCGTCAAGATAAATTTTTGAGCAGGGATCAAGATATGTTTTATTAGGACGTATCCATGATGGAAGAGAGATGGGAACGCTAGTAAAACCAGCCTCCTGTTTCTCCGTTGTTCTATCGAACTCCGGATCAATAATGTCGAGGTCATAGCCATTAACTTTGACTTCGGCTTTATCATTGAAGCTAAATGTTTTACCGTTGATAGTTACTATCATTGTTTCCGTCCTCCAAACGGTGAAATAATTTTAATGTAATGTACTATTCTCTACTGAACCTCGACTTCAGATTATTCTGACAGTTAAGATTCTGATAAAGAAGGGAAGTGAAGTTTTTTTCACTTCCCCCAAAGCGTGCTTTTTTCGTCGCCGAAGGGTCTTGCGTCCTATCGCAAGTGCGTAACCCGCCAGTTTTGAAACACGTTGTGCTAGCTAAAAATTATTAGCTAGAAGCGTGCGCCAAGAGGTAGTATCAGGAATCTCTTGGTCTTGGCTGAATTTTTCTTAGAGTCATGGGTGTGTACTCTAGAGTTGAAAAATTCCGCAGTACGTATACTGTTTTTTTACCAATCCTCTTATTGCCGGATGGTCGCCGGCGCGCCTCTTGAAAAGAACATTCTTATTCTTCTCTCCTCAGGCGATAGCGTATGACTGGAGAGTATTGGCTATCGCTTGAGGAGAGAAGGCAATATCGAAATATTGCCTAAAATTTTTCTGAGCAGTTTTTCGGGAGATGCTAGCTCCCATAACTTTGTTCGCTTTCACAATCAACCCCGTTTCTGTTTATTATTTATGTTTTATTTTCCGTGTATATTTACTTTTATCACGAAATGATTTTGTTCCGAGTTTTAGTCCGGAAAAAACACCGCGTGACATTCTCTTTACTTGCTTAACGCGATTGATCTTTAAAGTAATAATTTCTTTTTTCATGAACTCACCCTTTGTTTTTATTTATTCCTGAAACAGCAAATTTCTTTACTGACTCGGGAATAAAGGTAAAAGATGTTGCTTTTACCTTTGAAAATAATAAGGAGCAAATAAATACAGATGTGAGTTTAAAAGGTCAATAAACTCGTTGCGATTTTTATTGGCTCGAAAACCAATGTTAACCACCGTGTGCGAACGGTAATCGCTTGTGACCTTTCTTTTATAGGAAAAAGAAATAAAAACCTTATCCGTAAGACGACTTCTTGCGATCCACGCTGGCCGGCGTTTCATGCATGAGAAGAGGTAATCTTCCCTCCCGCTTTTCAATCATCCTTCACCTGTAAGAAAGAATGATATTGCGGTATGGTCCGACGTCGTCAAACTTACTCTTGTCTTTACCTTTCGCTCTACTTTATTAGCGAACGCGTAATGTTAGTAACAAGAGGGTCCCTGAGCTCATTAGCTTGCGGCCAATATGCTCTAGACACTAACTTTCGGAATCTTTGTCTTGGCGAGACAAATATTCTTCTAACTCTGCACAACAAGCGCCAACCCATCGTGCATTCTGTTTCACGCTTGAAAGAACGAATTCTTTCAAGGCTGAAGAGTCTTTGGCGGGTCAAAGTAACCCTCTCTTCGTAAAACAGATGGGGATTTGGATAAATCGATAGAAACATCGATTCACCCGGCATCGGTCGCGTTCACAAGGAAACCGCCGCCTATCGTCTGTTGCCAGACTATCATGTACCCCAGGACTAAACTTTATATGTTTATTAAGAAGCGCTAAGAATATTCAGCGTCGCATGAGTGTGCAAACCGGAATCCAGGTCCGGCCCGGCCGTGATCACAGTCCGACTGACCACCTTGCAATAAGGAATTACGTCACTCGCTGCCACAAACCGTTTACCTTTATAGGCTCTGCTCTCGGCGACGGGAATATTCTTAGGCTTGTTAAAATCGATCAGATGCTACGCAGCTTTTGGCTGCGCAGCAAGCACCTCGGCCTCTGCCTTAGCTGCGGCTTTCGCTGCAGCTGCGGCGACCAATTCATCAGCTTCCTTGCGGATGGCTAAAAAATTGGTGGCTAAACTGAGAATGTTTCTCGGCCCGTGCAGATCATCGATCTGGCGGGGAGAGAACCATAATCTCACATGATCACACCCGCGCTTCGAGTTGATCATGTTCTTTGCCATTTCTGGCGAAAGAACCTTAGCTACGATCACCACGCGTGCCAACTTGGTCACGCTGTGGTTTTTCGTAAAGGCGAGCGCCTGAGACCTTGAAATATCCAAAGTCTCCATCGCACAAGCAATTGTTCCCTTAAAGAACATTTGCCCCTCGGATAAGGTTTTAGCCTTAGGCGAAGTAGCGGAATTCTTTGAAGCGGAATTGATTGCTTTCATAATTTCTCCTTTTTTTATTTAATGGTTATCGCGAATCTGAATAATTCAGATCCATGATAACCATTAAATAGCGGAGAAGGGGCACGACAAGTCTTGTATGAAATTGTAATGTTCGTGTTTCAAGCCGTTGACACATTTGCTGTTTTCTTGCTTGATGAAAACAATCTATCACAGCTTTAAATATTTGTCAAGCCCCCCTTACACTTATTTTTAAAAATATGTCAAAAATAGCTAGAATTAAACAAAATATTGTATAAATAAAGTGTATAAAATTGTAATAATATTTTACAAATAAAAAATAATAAACAAAAAAAATTTATTAAAAATGTATTCCTGATTCATATAATACAATATTTTTGGCTAATATTAATAAAAAAAGCTGAATATTGGATTTAATTGCCTTTTGACAAGAGCCCTTTTTTAACGTAATATTGAAAGACCTCTATGTCTGAAAAACCTCAATACATTGCTTTAGAAGCTCAAGTCCGCGACTTTTGGAAAAGTAACGGTATTTTTGAGCGTTCGCTGCAGAAAAATTCCTCAAAAGGTGAATATGTCTTTTATGATGGACCACCTTTTGCTACGGGAACGCCGCATTATGGCCACATCGTTTCTTCTTTAATGAAAGACGTAGTTCCTCGTTTTTGGACGATGAACGGTTTTAAAGTTGAAAGAAAATGGGGTTGGGATTGTCATGGCCTGCCGATTGAGAATTTGGTGGAAAAAGAATTGGGTATTACGAACAAACGTCAGATTATTGAAATGGGAGTAGATAAGTTCAATGAAGCGTGCCGTTCTAAAGTTTTGAGTTATGTTGATGATTGGAAAGAAATGGTGGCACGTCTCGGACGCTTTGTTGATATGGAAAATGATTATAAAACTTTGGATCCCTCGTTTATGGAATCAGTCTGGTGGGTATTCAAACAGCTGTATGACAAAGGTTTGGTTTACGAAGGTTATCGTTCAATGTATATTTGTCCGCGTTGCGAAACAACTTTGTCACAATCTGAAGTTTCGGAAGGCTATAAAGATATCAAAGATTTATCCGTGGTTGCTAAATTTGAATTAGTTGATGAACCCGGAACATTTTTAGTGGCTTGGACAACAACTCCGTGGACATTGCCGGGCAACGTAGCTTTGGCCGTTAATCCGAAAATGGATTATATCAAAGTTGATACAGGAACAGAAAAAATAATTATTTCTAAATCAGAACATGATAGAAAAAATACAGAAACAAAAATCATTGCGACTTTAAAAGGCAGCGACTTGGTTGGTAAAGCGTACAAGCCGTTGTTTGATTATTATGCAACGGATGAGACACTGGAAAATAAAGCTAACGGCTGGAAAGTCTATCCGGCTGATTTTGTTATTGCCGAAGAAGGCACGGGCATTGTGCATATCGCTCCGGCTTTTGGCGAAGACGATATGGCACTTGGCAAAGAAAAGAATTTACCTTTTGTGCAACATGTCGGTATGGACGGTATTATGAAAGAACAAGTAAAAGATTTTGCGGGACTACATGTTAAACCAATTGAAGATGTTGCAGCAACTGATGTGCAAATCATTAAATATTTAGCGGCTCACGGTTTACTTTTTGCAAAAGAAAAATACGAACACTCATATCCGCATTGCTGGCGTTGTGATACGCCGCTCATCAATTACGCAACGAGCTCGTGGTTTGTCGCGGTATCAAAGTTTAAAGATACAATGCTTAAAACTGCCAAAGATATCAATTGGTCGCCTGACTATATTAAAGAAGGACGTTTTGGTAATTGGCTTGACGGCGCGCGCGATTGGTCAATTTCTCGCCAGAGATTTTGGGCTTCTGTTATTCCACTTTGGCGTTGCGATGAATGCAGGGCGATTAAAGTTTTTGGATCGATTAAAGAATTGGAAGAGGCGAGTGGACAAACCGTTACTGATTTACATAAACATATTGTTGATTTAATTGAATTAAAATGTGAATGCGGAAACCTGCCTGCCGGTAGGCACGGAACTATGCGTCGTATTCCGGATGTTTTGGATACCTGGTTTGATTCTGGTTCAATGCCATACGCACAAATGCATTATCCGTTTGAAAATAAAGAGCGTTTTGAAAAGAATTTTCCTGCTGAATTTATTGCTGAAGGCATTGATCAAACCCGTTGTTGGTTTTACTATATGCATCTTTTGGCAACTGCCCTAGAGAATAAACCAGCTTTTAAAAATGTTATTGTAAACGGGATTGTTTTAGCTGAGGATGGTAAGAAAATGTCAAAGAAACTTAATAACTATCCTGACCCGGCGATTATCTTTGATAAGTACGGCGCTGATGCCTTACGCGCGTTTATGTTGGCGGCGCCAGTCATGCAGGCTGAGAATATGAATTTTTCTGAAAAAGGCGTTGAAGAATCCTTGCGTAAAAATGTCATGTTGATTTGGAATGTGTTTTCCTTTTACTCGATGTATCAGGCTGATGAGAAAGCCAGTAGTGCTTCAGAAAATATTTTAGATAAATGGATTATCGCCAAATTAAATCAGCTCATTGCTACCGTGACCAAAGCAATGCATGAATATAATTTGCCACGAGGTATGAGAGCAATTACGGAATTTATTGATGAGTTCTCAACCTGGTATCTTCGTCGTTCACGTGATCGTTTTAAAGTTGAAGCTGAGGACAATCAGCGAGCTCTAGAAACAATGAAATATGTATTTATCGAATTAGCAAAAGTAATGGCGCCGTTTATGCCGTTTACGGCTGAAGGACTGTGGCAAAAAGTGAGCGGCTTTAGTTTCTTGAAAGAAGACGCGAGTGTGCATCTTGAAACTTGGCCAATGGCGATGGACGTTGATGCTCAGATTATCAAAGATATGGAACTTGTTCGTAGGATTGTTGAAATGGGATTAGCAGCTCGTGACGCAGAGAAAATAAAAATCCGTCAGCCACTACAAAAAATCACTGTTTCAAAAATCAAATTAGATAATCAGGATTTGATTAGTTTAGTAACTGATGAATTAAATATCAAAGAAGTATTATTTACTGAAGGCGAAGAAGAAAAAGTTCAACTTGATATTGTGTTGACTCCAGAACTCGAAAGAGAAGGCTTGAAGCGAGAAATCGTACGCTTAGTAAATGGCTTGAGAAAAAATAATGGTTTAACGATTCAAGACAGAATAATCTTAAGCTGGTCTTCGGATGATGAGCTTGTTATAAAAACTCTTGAGGAGTATGGTGATGAAATTAAAACAGATGTCTTAGCTACTGAAATAAAGATGGAAAAAATGGAAGGAATGGCTGAATCAAAAATTAACAATAAAATAATTAATTTAATAATTAATAAAGTATAGTTAACAGCTAAAATAATTATATGGATATAACTATCAATTATTATGCGGTCGCTGCTTGCGGTGTCGCTGCAATGATTCTCGGTTTTATATGGTTCGGTCCTTTGTTCGGTAAAAAGTGGATGAAGCTTATGAATATCGGAGCGCAAACTCCGGAAGAGATGAAAAAGGCTCAAAAAGCGATGATCCCGACTTATATTCTTACTTTTGTACTTGCCCTGTTTCAGGCCTGGGTACTTTCGTATTACATTAAAGGTTGGACTGATGCTTCTGGAGTTACCAATGCTCTTTGGATTTGGGCGGCGTTCGTTATTCCGACAGTTTTCGGTGCGACGATGTGGAACGGAAGTTCTAATAAAGTCGCATGGAGTCGTTTCGCCATTCAAGGCGGCAATTACCTCGTGCTCTTTATCATCTTCGGTTTGATCTTAGGAAACTGGAAATAAACTTTTATTAACTAACTTATATATATGACTACTTGGATTATTATAGCGATTATTGCAGTTATAGCCTTGGCATTTATTGGAATTTACAACGGACTTGTTCGTTTAAAGAATCGTGTTGAAGAAGCGTGGGCTGATATTGATGTACAACTTAAGCGTCGTCATGATTTGATTCCTAACTTGGTTGAAACTGTTAAGGGTTATGCTGCGCATGAGCAGGGAACCTTAGATAAAGTAGTTCAAGCTCGTAATGCTGCAATGCAAGCTCAGTCTTCCGGCAATCGTGCTGAATTAGAAAAAGCTGAAAACATGCTTTCTTCTACTCTTAAATCTATCTTTGCTTTATCAGAAGCGTATCCGGATTTAAAAGCTAATACAAATTTCTTAGAACTACAGCGCGAACTATCAGATACTGAAAACAAGATTCAAGCGTCACGTCGTTTCTACAATACGAATGTCCGCGACTTTAACACCAAGTTGGAAGTTTTCCCGACAAACATGATTGGAAATATGCTTGGCTTTAAGTCACGTGATTTCTTCGAAGCTGCGGCTGAGGAAAAGGAGAATGTTGAAGTAAAGTTTTAGTATTTAGTATGAAAGGCACAATTTTAATAACCGATTCACTATTCATTTTCCCGGAACACGAGAAACAGATTCGTGATGCTGGTTATGAAATTGAACGTCTTGATAAACCCGAAGCCAGTGAAGAAGAATTGGTTGAAGCGGTGAAAGGTAAAGTTGGATATATTCTAGCCGGTATTGAGTCAGTAACAGAAAAAATTATTGATTCAGGAGACCAACTAAAGGCGATTGTTTTTACGGGAATCGGATATAAAGATTTTATTCCAGCCTGGGAGCATGCAATCAAGAAAGGAATCTCTATTGCCAATACTCCGGATGCTCCAACTCATGCTGTTGCCGAATGGGCTCTGACTATGGCGCTAGCAATGAATAGAAATATTTTTGACTTGGGTCGCGTTGGCGAAAAAACCTTTATGACAAGTAAGGGAATTGAAAATCAAAAAATTGGTATTGTCGGCTTTGGTAGAATCGGTCAAGAAATAGCAAGAATGATCAAACCTTTTAAGCCCGCATCAGTTTCGTATTATAGTAAACATCAACATAAAGGTGCTGAATACGCTGAGCTCAATAATGTATTATCTCAATCCGACATTATTTTCACTTGCCTTCCAAAAGACGCAGGAGCGAATTTTGTTGGAGCTGAGCAACTAGCGTTAATAAAAGACAAGTCGTTACTGATAAGCTTTATGGCCGAAGGAATTATTGATGATGCGGCGTTACTAAAAGAATTACAGTCTGGTCGTATCCGCGCCGCTTCTGATCATCCTTTAAAAGACGCAGCAGCCAAAGATTTACCTTTGAGCATATGGTATTGTTTTAACGGTTCCAATGCATTTAATACTTTTACCGAATTAAAACAGTGTAGCGATGCAGCAACGAAGTCAATCTTAAATTTATTAGAAACAGGGAAAGATGAGAATCAAGTGAATATATGAAAGAGATGATTGAACAACCTAATAATGTAGCAATTGAAGAAGCTGAGGTTTTTCAAGCACCTAAGGCGGAATTTATTGAAAAAATAAAAGATCCGGAATATTTGCCAACCCGGCAAGATTTATATGACGCTTTTGCGGACAATGAAAACAAGTTAAAGGATTGGACATATTTCTGTGACCGTAACGATGTGGACCACCCGATATACGAATTTATTAACGAGGGCTTTGTAAAAGCCTTAAGCGATTATATTCTTGAGCGAACAAAAAGTTTTACGAAAAAGGGAGTTGATAAAGTAACTATCTTAGAACTCGGAGCCGGTGACGGACGCCTGACACATTTCTTAAAAGAAAGATTGAACGAAGAGAGCATAGGAATGATTGACGTCGTTGCAACTGACACTGGTTCATGGAAGATTAAGCAAGAATTTCCTGTAGAAAATATTACTAACGAAGAAGCTTTGAAAAAATATAAACCGCAGATTGTTATTTCTTCTTGGATGCCTCCGAGAGTTGATTTTACGGCTGCTATTCGTGCGTGTCCGAGCGTTGATGAATATTTATTAATTGGAGAAGCCTACGGCGCAACCGGTGAACCTTGGTTAACGTGGGGACAACACGGTATGGAGCAAGAAGATATTGATGAGCCACCGGTTTTTGAAAAAGAAAATTTTTATCCGAAAGAAATTGAAAGTATTAGTAAGGAGCAATTGTGCAAACTTGATGAGCCTTCGTTGGATAGTTCTGAGGGCTTCAGCGTTTCAAGCACAATTTCATTTAAAAGAAAAAAATAACATGAAAAGCCGAGAATTTTTTACAACAGATCAAAATCCTGAAGACGAAGAGGATATTTCTAAACTTGAACAAGAATCGTTTGAGCGTATTTCGCGTCGCGCTAATACGAATGAGCAAGAAAATAAATCATTTCAAGAAGCGCTGAGTAAAATTGATTTTAAAGATTTGAAAGAAATGTTTAGCGCCGATGCCGTACGCTCGGGTATTGAAGAAAACGAGCTCAACTTTGTTGAAGCGAGCACAATTGTTAATACAAAGAGAGAGGGTGAGCAGCGGAGTGCGGATGCATTTTATACAATGCTTGCAAATCGAATTTCACTTAATTATGAAGGAATAAAACAATGCGCGGCCGAGGCTGGCGTTTCTTCCGAGTTATATTTATTGCATGTCATAGCGCATGAAGAAACCCATGCAGTTTCAAAAGTAAGTTGCCAAGGCATCAGTGAACTTGATCGCAGGGAAGTTGGGCAGGGTTCTATCCAAAGCGGTTTTAAAGGTGACATTGTTGTTCCGATGGATGCCGGAGGAAAGAAAAAATATTTTCATAAAGCTGCATTTTTCGGTTTTGATGAAGGAGTTACAGAAAAGTATGCTCGTGAAGAAATACTGTATCCTTATATTGAGAATCACGCTGATTTTAGTTCGAAAGAGGATCTTGAAAAACATAAAGCTAACTTAAGCAGAAAAGATAAGAATGGTTTTTATAAAAATGAAGTGGCTATGGTTGAGGCCTTTGTTCGCGCGCTCAGTCGATCAACTGGATTTGATACTGAGACGATTTGGAAGGGAATGATACACGGCAAGTTTTCAGGCAACACTATGAATGAAGCTGGGACATATAAACTTGTAGAAAAGATGATTGGTGCGGAAATTCTTGATAATATCAAAAATCTTGATATTGATCATTCTGACGCTGCTCGACTTATTGCCGAACAACTTGATAAATCTGACGTCGCGCAGTTTGACGCTATGAAAAATTTTTTAAACAACAGTAACGATTAAGTTATGAAATCACTCTATACTCACATCGATTCTAATAAAAGAAAAACCTGGTTGTTGATGACAATATTCTTTATTGCCGTTATCTTGATCGGTTGGGTCTTCTCCCAAGCGATGCAGGAGCCGGGAATTTTATATATTGCCGTTGGCTTTAGTATTATTTCTAGTTTTATTTCGTACTGGTGGAGCGATAAAATTGTTTTGACAATGTCGAGCGCGCATCTTTTAAAAATGGAGGAAAATAGAGAGTTATATCGCTTGGTAGAAAATTTGTGTATTACAGCTGGATTGCCTGTCCCTAAGATTTATATTATCGACGACACGGCTCCTAACGCCTTTGCTACGGGACGAAATCCTGAACATGCGGCGATTGCCCTGACAACGGGAATTATTTCTAAATTAGAACGTACTGAACTCGAAGGAGTTATCGCGCACGAATTATCTCATATCGGAAACCGCGATATTTTAGTTGCGACAGTTGCGACGATTATGGTCGGTATAGTTGTATTACTGGCTGACTGGTTTATGCGCTGGAGTATTTTTGGTCATCGTCGTTCTAATGATAAAGAAGCCGGACAGATTCAATTGGTCATTACGATTGCGGCAATTATTCTTGCCATCCTTGCTCCTATTTTTGCCACGCTTTTGCAACTGGCGATTTCTCGCAAAAGAGAATTTTTAGCTGATGCGGATGGTGCGATGTTAACTCGTTTTCCGGAAGGGCTTGCTTCTGCACTCGAAAAAATTGCGCGCGACAGAGAACCTTTGGAAGCCGCTAATCGCGCGACAGCTCACCTTTATTTTGCTTCACCGTTTAAAGATGATGCGGGCGAGAAAGTTGGATTTTTTACTAAAGCCTTTATGACCCATCCGCCGGTAGCAGAACGCATTGCAGCATTAAGAGGAATTGAATTGAAATAAATGATAGGCTTTATTTTAAATCTTCCATACACGATTCTCGGTATACTGTGTGTAATACTTTCTATGCCCACAGGCTTAAGGTTTATAACAAAGCCGTTTGCCCTTGTCTTTAATGTTAAATCATTTTGGTGGCAATCGATGTTTATTAAAGGAGTTAGAGCTTCAACTTTTGGCTCAGTGATTATGCTAGGTCCGAAACTCAAAGAAGGTGATTTGCAGCATGAGCATATCCACGTAAGGCAATATAACGAGATGCCAATTATTTTTCCGATTCTATATTCATTTGAGTTACTATTGAATGGTTATAAAAATAATAAGTATGAAATAGAAGCATGTAACTATACTCAGTATGAAAACGCTTAAATTCGCTTCACACTTAGTTCCACTTATTTTATCCGGAGAAAAAGTTTCGACCTGGAGATTGTTTGATGACAAAGATTTAAGTGTTGGTGATCAGCTTGAATTTATCAATAAAGAAACAGGAGAAAAATTTGGAGAAGCAGAAATTATTGCAATTAAAGAAAAGCCTTTAGGGGAAATTCAAGACGCTGATTATAATGGTCATGAGAAATTTGAAAGCCAAGAACAAATGATTGAAAGTTATAAAAAATATTATGGTGATCAAGTTAATCTGCAAACCATTGTAAAAATAATTGATTATAAAATGCTATGAAAAAACAAATAAAAAAAGCAGTCAAGAAAAAGCCAATAGTCGTAGCTGTCAGCGGGGGATTTGATCCTTTGCATGTCGGACATGTCAGAATGTTCGCCAAAGCCAAAGCTTTAGGTGACAGACTAGTTGTCATTCTAAATAATGACAATTGGTTGGAACTTAAAAAAGGTTTTGCTTTTATGCCTGATAAGGAACGAAAAGAATTGATTGAAAATATAAAATCAGTTGATAAAGTAGTTTTAAGTTTTCACAAAAAAGGAACTAAAGACATGAGTATTTGTAATGAGCTTAAAAAAGTTAAGCCTGATATTTTTGCCAACGGCGGAGATCGGACGCATGATAATATTCCCGAAGTTCCGGTTTGTGAAGCACTTGGTACAAAGATGATTTTTAATATCGGACATGGCGGCAAAGTTCAATCCAGCTCCTGGCTACTCGAAGCACATAAAAAAAGGAAATTAAAAAAGTAAACATGGATTCTCGAATACAACTCATACGACCATGTTCTTGGGAAGAAGTATTTCTGACCTGGTATCAGAACGAAGGTGACAAACAACACTGGATTGATTTGGCCAAGAGTCGCGGCTTTGCATCATGGGCCGAGTGGCGCCTTACCGGTTATGCTCATCCTTTCGAATGTGAAAAAGCTGATTGGGGATTGTATGAAATTTCAAACCCTAGTGAAGTAATCAGTGAATGGTACGGCGGTCCGTTTAAAACAATGATTGATCTCTATTATAAAGGAGATAAGGAAAAGCGTTTTGTTGAACTCGCCTTAGAAACACAAGTTCTTGAAAATGATGCAGTGAAAAAAATTTCTGAAAATTATCCTGAAAAATCTATTATATCAGCTTTGGAATTAAGTGACGGAAAAATTGTTGTTATTGAAGGAATGCATCGCTGTTTTGCTTTAGCTGTAATGGCGGCGCAGAATAAACCCTTTCAAGGATCGCTGACTTGTGCTATTGGAAAGTCAAACTTGTCAGAATTGCCAATTGTTGGTAAAAATACCACATCTTAACAAATTCTAAAAAATCTATGACATTAAAACAAATTCAAGAATTAGCAGTTGAACTCGGCATTAAGCATGATTTACGCGGCGTTGCCAAAGTGAAGAAATTAATGACACGCACCAAGGAAAAGTACGCGCGCATGAGTAAAGAAAGCAAAGAAGAATTTGATGAAGTGAAATTAACCAATCCTTACACTGATTCCCGTATTTTAAATGACACCGGCAAAAAGCAAATTAAGAAAGTCATGGCTGGTATTGATATTGAAGGCGCGGAATTATTACTCGCCAAACAAATGGGCGATATTGATTTGGTGATTGCTCATCATCCGGAAGGACGAGCTTTAGCTGATTTACATGACGTCATGAGTTTGCAGGCCGAAGTTTTGTCATTGCACGGCGTACCGATCAACGTCGCCGAGTCAGTTATCAAACCGAGAATCTCGGAAGTTAGCCGCGGCGTTTCCCCGATCAATCATAATCGCAACGTTGATATGGCTCGCGCATTGGGTATTGATTTTATGTGTTGCCACACGATTCAAGATAATATGGCCGCAACATTTATTACTAACTTAATTAATAAAAATAAATCTAAGATTGAAACAGTCGGAGATATTTTGAAAATCTTAAAAGAAGTTCCGGAATATAAAATTTCCATGAAGCACGGCGCCGGCCCTCGTTTGTTTGTTGGACAAGAAGATAACTACGCAGGGAAAATTGTTGTGACTGAGTTTACCGGCGGAACCAACGGTTCAAAAGATATTTATGAAAAAATGGCGCAGGCCGGTATTGGAACAATTATCGGAATGCATATGGGAGAAGAACATAGAAAGCAAGCTGCGAAGCATCATATTAATGTTGTAATTGCCGGACACATGTCATCTGATTCACTTGGTATGAATTTATTTTTGGATCAACTTGAAAAGAAAGGTATTAAAGTTGTACCGATTTCAGGCTTAGTTAGAGTGAAGAGAAAATAAATATGCTCTCATACATTAAAGGCACAATCATTGCAAAACTCAAAGACGATCTTGTTATTAAGATTGGAGATCTAGGTTATAGAATTACAGTTACGCCTATTGTTTTGGCTGAATCTCAAATCAATACTGACATTGAATTATATTTGCATGAAGCCGCTCGCGAAAATTCTATTGAACACTACGGTGTTAAAACACTCGACGAATTAGATTTATTTGAATCATTATTGTCCGTTTCCGGCGTCGGTCCTAAATCTGCGTTAGCGATATTAGGTGTTGCTTCAACCGTTGGCCTTCGCTCAGCGATTGCGCACGGCGAAGTTGATACCTTAACTCAAGTTTCCGGCGTTGGTAGAAAAACAGCAGAACGCGTAATATTGGAACTTAAATCAAAAGTCGGTGATATTAGTATTGTTGGTGGAGAAGTTGGCGGTTCTGACGAAATTCAAGCATTAGTTTCACTTGGCTATAGCGCAACACAAGCACGAGACGCATTAAGTAAAGTTGATAGCGCTATTACAGATAGCGGTGAACGAGTAAAGCAAGCGTTAAAAAATATTTAAATTTTATGAATATCAAAAAGAAAACTTGGCCTGAGGAGTTTAGAGCATTGATGGACGGTTCAAAAGCGTTTGATTGCCGTCTCGATGATTTTGAATGTAATATCGGAGATTTGATTATCTTTGAGGAATTTGATCCAGCAACTGGTGAATATAGCGGACGCAGTTTAGAGAAGAGGATTACCTATATCGCTAAAACTAAAGAAATGAAATTTTGGAAGGAAGCAGATGCAGCTGACTCAGGTCTGCAAATAATGTCCTTACAATAAGATGACTATACGCGAAGAAACAATTAATGATCATAATCTGGCGAAGCTTGATGCGTATCAGGAATCTTGCGCGCCTTGCCAACTTTTGCAATCAAGTAAGTGGTTAAAATTTCAAGAAGCAGTCGGCCATACGCCGCACTTGTTTTATATTGAAGATACAAACATTTATTTTTCCGCCTTTGAATATACATTGCCTTTTGGAAAAAAATATTATTATATTCCGCGTGGTCCGTTTTTGGCAGATACAAATGTGTGGAAAGAATTTTTGAAAGAATTTAAAAAAACGCTGATTGGAAAAAATATTATGTTTGTGCGTTTTGAACCTGATGCAAGCTACCAAGAAAAAATCACGAAACATATTGCCGACCTGCAACCGAGCCGGACATTTTATACAGACCTCGAGCAAGAAGAAAAAGACTTGCTCTCGAACATGCATCCGAAAACTCGCTATAATATCCGCTTAAGCCTTAAAAAAGGTTTGGGTTTTTTATATAAAGATAGCGATGTCGACGGTTTCATCAGATTAATGAAGGAAACAAGTGCGCGTGATAATTTTACTTCTCATTCAAGTGAATATTACCGCAAAATGATTGAAAGCGGTGCAGCGCAACTCGCGACCATTAAAGACAATAAGCAAATATTGGCAGCAGGAATTTTCGCGACTTTTGGTAATACAATGACTTATTTGCACGGAGCTTCAAGTTCCAACAAAAGGGAAGTGATGGCGCCGTTTGCGCTGCATTGGGAGATGATGATGTATGCCAAATCTGAAGGTTTGAAACACTATGATTGGCACGGCGTTGATTCATTAAAGTGGCCCGGCTTTACGCGTTTTAAACGCGGTTTTGGCGGATACGACGTCGTGTATCCTGGTGCTTTTGACTTAATACTTGAAACAGCTGCTTATACAGGCTATACTGTAGTTCGAAGCTTACGCAGATTATTTTAGAATTATGGACAGAATACTACAGAAAATAAAAAAATTCATTCCGAAAAAACTATTTAACATGGCCTGGCCCATGTATCATTTTTTACTGGGCGTTTCGGCAAATATTATTTATCGTTGGCCGTCTGACAAGTTGATTGTTATTGGAGTTACTGGTACAACGGGAAAGACGACTACTACATATTTAATCGCACAAATGTTGCGCGAGGCGGGATACAAAGTTGGCTTTACTTCAACCGCGATGTTTTCAGACGGTAATCGCGATTGGTTGAACGCAAAAAAAATGACCATGGTCGGTCGTTTATTTACACATAAAATGCTTCGCGCGATGCTGCGTAACGGTTGCCAATACGCTATTGTTGAAACTTCAAGTGAAGGTATTATTCAATATCGTCATCGCTTTATTAATTATGACACTGTTTTGATCACTGGTTTATATCCTGAACACATCGAAGCGCACGGCAGTTTTGAACATTATAAAGAAGCTAAAGGAATGCTCTTTACGCGTTTGAAGGATTGCAAAACTAAATACGTTGATGATAAAGGAATTGTGACTAAAGCCGAAGGCGTAAAGAAATTAAGTTTGCATCGCGTTAAAAAAACCGCAATTGTTAATGCTAATGATAAGCACTCGCCATATTTTATGGATTTTTGGGCGGAAGAAAAATGTGCCTTTTATATTAAGGATGAAAAGCATGAAACAATTCCTGATGACGTTCAACAGATTAGCGGATCGATTCTAGAGAATGAAACAAAAAGAGCTTTAGTCGTTAATGGTAAAAAAATAAAAGTTCAAATGCTCGGCCGATTTAATATGCATAATATGTTAGCGGCACTCTCTGTTGGTTTAATGAGGGGATTGGATATTCAAGTTTTGGCTCCCGGACTTGAAACTGTTGTTGGAGTACCTGGACGACTTGAACGAATCGATGCGGGTCAGGATTTTATGGTGGTGGTCGATTATGCCTTTGAACCGCATGCTGTTGGAAAGCTATATGAAACAATTAATGAGATGCCACATGGTCGGATTATTCATGTCTTGGGCTCAGCCGGCGGCGGACGAGATAAGGCTCGACGCTCAGTACTGGGCGAACTGGCGGGAAAACAAGCTGATATTGCTATTGTGACTGATGAAGACCCATATGATGAAAATCCTCTCAGTATTATCGAAGCCGTAGCGATCGGTGCCGAGCAAAGCGGCAAAGTCCGGAATCAGGATCTCTTTACTCTCATGTCGCGTCGTGAAGCTATCCGTTTAGCTTTTTCTCACGCTAAGACTGGCGATGTTGTTTTAATAACCGGTAAAGGCTCAGAACAGGCGATTTGCAGGGCAAATGGCAAGAAAGAAGCATGGGATGATAGAACGGTTTGTCGCGAAGAATTAGCTGCCATGTTACAAACTGTGGATAAGTCATAAAAGGCACTTAAGAGAAAATAGGGCTATATCTTAATAAATAGCTTAGGTTAAAGAAAAAATCACTATCTTGACAATTTTTTCAGATAGAGCACCCAAGCTGTTGACATCTTATAAATATGCTGTTAGTATAAAAAAGCTTTTCGAAGCTTTATTTGTAAACGGCCCACGCGTGTATTCACTCATCTAACAATACACAGATTTGTATCAAACAGGCCGTTTTTTTGTGTCTTTAAAGGGTTTTTTTATAATCATATTCGCCGCTCTAACCCTTCCAACAATTAAATTTATTTTATATTTGAAGATCTCAATACTCGTTGAGATTTTTGCCGTATTATTCAATTTCGCCTATGCCCAAAACCACTCTTGCTCCGGCTGAAGTTTTAAACAGCCGCACATATTTTACCAATCAGGACGCGGCTATCCCAATGCCAGACCTGATCGAAGTGCAGAAGGATTCGTACGCCTGGTTCCTGAAAGAAGGACTAGCCGACCTGTTTGATGAAATATCTCCAATTACAGACTTTATAGGTCGTGACTTGGAACTACATTTCGGTAAGTATTATTTTGACGAACCAAAGTTTAATGAAGCTGAAAGTAAGGCCAAGAATGTAACCTACGAAGCATCATTGCGTGTTGAAACAACCTTATTGAATAAGAAGAATGATCAGAAAACGACTCAGGAAGTCTTTTTGGGCGACTTTCCGATCATGACTAAGAATGGAACATTTATTATCAATGGTATTGAGCGTGCCATTGTTTCTCAGCTTATCCGCAGCGCGGGTGTTATCTTTACGGCAGAATTGATCCGCGGCCGCAAACATTACGGCGCAAAGATTATTCCGAACCGTGGTGCTTGGATTGAAATTGAAACTGATGCCTCAGGCGTTATGTGGGCCCGTATCGATAGAAAACGTAAAGTTGCGGTAACATCACTACTTCGTGCTTTTGGCTATAGCGCCGATGAAGAAATTCGCGCTTTGTTTAAAGAAGCTAATGTTGGAGAACTTGATTATATTGAAGCGACCCTTGGCAAAGATACTGCAAAAGATGAAGCCGAAGGTTTGATTGAAGTATATAAGAGAATTCGTCCGGGTGATTTAGCTACGGCCGATAACGCGAAGTCATTGATTCACTCAATGTTCTTCCGTTTTGATCGTTATGACTTTGACCGCGTTGGACGCTATAAACTGAACAAGCGTTTTGGTTTTGATATTCCTAATAATAAATCAACCCGTATTTTGCGCCGTGAAGATTTGGTGGCGATTATCGGTGAAATCATCCGTTTAAATATTACTCAAGATAAAGAAGACGATATTGACCATTTGGGAAACCGTCGCGTTCGTGCGATCGGTGAATTGATTCAAAACAAAGCCCGCATCGGTTTGGCGCGTATGGAACGCATCATCAAAGACAAGATGAGTATTTTGGAAATTGAATCATTGACTCCAAATAAACTTATCAATGCTCGTCCTGTCATGAGCGTTGTCAAAGAATTTTTCATGTCTTCTCAGTTGTCTCAGTTCATGGACCAAACCAATCCTTTGGCTGAACTTGAACATAAGCGACGTTTGTCCGCTATGGGTCCGGGAGGACTTACTCGTGAACGCGCCGGTTTCGAAGTTCGCGACGTGCACACGACTCACTACAGCCGTATTTGTCCGATTGCTACTCCTGAAGGTCCGAATATCGGATTGGTCGGTCACTTTGCTTCATATGCTCGTTTAAACAGCTATGGATTTATTGAAGCTCCGTACCGCAAAGTTGTAAAAGATTCTAAGGGTCGTCCTCAAATTACCAATGAAATTGTTTACCTCGACGCTTTTGAAGAAGAAAAATATATTTCTACAGCGTTTACCACGCCTTCTGATAAAGATGGTTACTTCACTTCAGAAAAAGCTGAAGTAAGAAAATACGGTGAACCAGCCATCGAAGATGTGAATAATGTTGATTTAATCGGCGTCGCCGCCAACCAGATCGTTTCAGTTGCTACTTCCTTGATTCCATTTTTGGAACACGACGACGGTATCCGTGCTTTGATGGGAACAAACATGCAACGTCAGGCTGTGCCATTGATTGCAGCAAAAGCTCCGATTGTCGGAACTGGTGTTGAAGCTCGCGCCGCCTCAGATTCCGGACATGCGATTTTAGCTGAAGTTGATGGTGAAGTATTTAAGGTTGACGGTACTCAGATTATTGTCCGCGATAAGATGGGTAAGGATCATGTTCATATTGTTTCAAAATTTTTGCGATCCAACGCATCAACCTGTATTAACCAACGTCCGATTGTTAATCGCGGTGACAAAGTAAAGAAAGGTCAGATTATTTCCGACGCCTCAGCAGTTGATAAGGGAGAACTTGCTCTCGGTAACAACGTGTTGGTCGCATTTATGACCTGGGAAGGTTATAACTATGAAGACGCCGTTATTATTTCTGAACGTTTGGTTAAAGAAGATTTGTATTCTTCTATTCATATTGAAAATTACACCATTGACGTACGCGATACAAAACTCGGTCCGGAAATTGTTACTAACGACATTCCGAACATCTCAGAAGAAAAATTAAAGAATTTGGATGAACGCGGTATTATCCGCATTGGAGCAGAGGTTTCTTCTGGTGATATTTTAGTCGGTAAAATTACACCAAAAGGTGAAACTGAATTATCGGCTGAAGAAAAATTGTTGCGCGCCATTTTCGGCGACAAAGCAAAAGACGTTCGCGATTCTTCACTTTACCTTGAACACGGTGAACACGGAAAAGTTATTGATGTAAAGATTTTCTCCCGTGAACAAGGCGATAAGCTTTCCGCCGGTGTTATTCAATCGATTCAGGTAACTGTTGCTAACTTACGTAAGATTCGCAGTGGTGACAAAATGGCCGGACGTCACGGTAACAAAGGTGTTATTTCAAAGATCGTTCCGATTGAAGATATGCCATTTTTAGAAGATGGAACACCGATTGATATTATTTTGTCTCCGCTCGGAGTTGTTTCTCGTATGAACCTCGGACAGTTGCTTGAAACGCACCTTGGTTTTGCTGCACAGAAATTAGGTTACAAAGTTGCTACTCCTCCTTTGAACGGAATTACTGAAGATCAGATTCGTGAAGAATTGGTTAAAGCGGGACTTCCGGAAAATGGAAAAGTACGTTTGACCAACGGTAAGAACGGTAAAGCATTTGATAACCAAGTTTCAGTTGGTTACAAGTACATGTTGAAGTTGAACCACATGGTTGAAGATAAGATTCACCAACGTTCAATCGGTCCATACTCATTAATTACGCAGCAGCCTTTGGGTGGTAAAGCTCAGTTTGGTGGACAGCGTTTCGGAGAAATGGAAGTGTGGGCTTTGGAAGCGTACGGAGCAGCTCACAGCTTACAGGAAATTTTGACGATTAAATCAGACGACGTCGCCGGTCGTTCGAAAGCGTATGAATCGATTATCAAAGGCGAAACTATCAAAAAATTGAATGTCCCGGAATCTTTCAACGTCTTGGTCCGCGAATTGAAAGGTTTGGGTCTTGATGTCGAATTATTGGATGCTGAGAATCATCCAATCGACCTTGAAAAAGCAGGCGATGAACTTGAGCTTCCTAAGGCTTCTGTTATGCCGGAAATAGTTCCGGAACCGGAAGAACCTAAACTTAAGTCAGAAGAAGTCGCTGAGTAAGGCGTCATAATCAACTATACATATGATTAACCCAATCAAAACAAACGACTTCGAAGCTATCAAGCTTAAACTGGCTTCACCTGAAAATATTTTAGGCTGGTCATACGGCGAAGTAACTCGTCCTGAAACTATTAACTACCGTACACAGAAACCGGAAAAAGACGGTTTGTTCTGCGAACGTATTTTCGGTCCTTCAAAAGACTGGGAATGTTATTGTGGAAAATATAAGAAGATTCGTTATCGCGGTATTGTCTGCGACAAGTGCGGTGTTGAAGTCACTCGTAGCTTAGTTCGCCGTGAACGTTTCGGACATATTAAATTGGAAACCCCAGTCACTCACATTTGGTTTTTGCGCGGACTTTCTTCAAAGGTTGGCTTGGCGCTCGATTTGTCTATGCAGTCTTTGGAAAAAGTTGTTTACTTCGCAAGTTTTATTATTACCGAAGTTAATGAAGAATTAAAGCAAGCGACTTTGGATCAGATTAAAGCTGAATACAAAGCAAAGAAGAAAGCTTTGGAAGCCGATCACGCCAATCAAGTTACGATGATTAAGAATCAGAAAGCTAAAATGGCTAAAGACGGTAAGAGTCAGTTGGAAATTACTGATAAGGTTGAACGTGAGGTTGAGCACCTTGTGGTCGCTCGCGATGAAAAGATTGCCGCACTTGATAACGCTTTCACTATTGCTCAAAAGGAATTGAAAGAATTAAAGCCTTTGGCGATTATTTCAGAAAATTTGTATCAGAACTTAAGCTTGAAATATGGGCACATCTTTAGCGCCGGAATCGGAGCCGAAGCGGTACGTCGTCTTTTAGAACGCCTTGATTTAGAAAAAGAAATTAAGAACTTGGATAAGATTTTGATAGACGTTGTTGATTCAAAGAAAGATAAGGTAATTAAGCGTTTGAAATTCTTTAAGAACTTGCACGCCAATAATATCAACCCGGCTTGGATGGTTATGTCCGTCGTTCCGGTTATTCCGCCTGACTTGCGCCCAATGGTAGCACTCGACGGAGGACGTTTCGCAACCTCAGACTTAAACGATTTGTACCGTCGTATTATCAACCGTAATAACCGACTCAAGCAACTGCTTGAATTAAATGCTCCGGAAGTTATTTGTCGTAACGAAAAGCGTATGTTGCAAGAAGCGGTTGACGCTTTGATTGATAACTCAATCCGTCACGGTAAAACCGTTGTTGCTTCAACCGGACAAAAGAGAATGCTTAAGTCTTTGGCTGATTCCCTGAAAGGTAAGCAAGGACGTTTCCGTCAGAACTTGCTCGGTAAGCGTATCGACTATTCCGGACGTAGCGTTATCGTCGTTAACCCAAATTTGAAACTGGATCAATGCGGTCTGCCAAAGCGCATGGCCATTGAATTGTTCAAACCATTTATTATCTCAAAACTTATCCAACGCGAAATCGTTCACAACGTTCGCAGCGCTTCTCGTTACATTGAAGCTGGACATGATGAAGTGTGGGATATTTTAGAAGAAATTATTAAGGGCGCCTTTGTTCTCTTAAACCGTGCTCCAACCTTGCACAGACTTGGTATTCAAGCTTTTCATCCGGTCTTGATTGAAGGACTTGCGATTCAGATTCACCCTTTGGTTTGTACAGCCTTTAACGCTGACTTTGATGGAGACCAAATGGCTGTTCACGTACCGTTGACCGAAGAAGCGATTACTGAAGCTCGCGATATTATGCTTGCTTCTCACAATCTATTAAAACCCGCTACCGGTGATCCGGTGGTTTCACCTGACAAAGATATTGTTTGGGGAACTTTCTACATGACAACAATTGAAGGACCGGAGAAGGTTGAAAAATATTTCCATTCAAAAGTTGAAGCTAATACCGCCTATGAATTGGGACGTATCGGTTTGCGTGAAAAAATTGGTGTTATGATGGAAGGTAAGGGAATTGTTGAAACGAATATCGGTCGTATTATCTTTAATAACTTATTGCCTGAAAAACAGCAGTTTGTAAACGAAGTTATTGGTAAAACTAAAGTTAAGGGAATAGTTAAGGAATGCTTCCGTTTGTACGGTGAAGAACGCGCGGTAAAATTGCTTGATGATTTGAAAACAGTTGCATTCGATTATATTACTCGTTCCGGTTTGTCTTGGGGAATGGATGATCTTCCTAAGTTTGATAAGATTGAAAATTTGATTAAAGAATCTTCCCGTCAAGCCGAAGAAATTCAAGGATATTTTGAAGAAGGTTTGTTGACTGACTCTGAACGTTATTCAAAAGTTATTGAAATTTGGACAAAGGTCAAAGAAGAAGTCACCTTTATCTGTACCAGCGAACTTGATAAGACTGGTCCGGTGTATTCGATGATTGAATCCGGCGCTCGTGGATCTTGGGCACAGTTGACTCAGATTCTCGGAATGAAAGGACTTGTTACATCTCCTTCAGGAAAAATTATTGAATTGCCGGTTAAAGGAAACTTTAAGCGCGGTTTTGATGTTTTGGAATACTTTATTGCTACTCACGGTGTGCGTAAGGGTCTGTCCGATACCGCCTTGCGTACTGCAAACGCCGGATACTTAACTCGTCGTTTAGTTGACGTTGCGCAAGACGTTGTTATCTCAGCAGATGATTGCGGTACCAAAGACGGTTTGTTAATGACAAAAGATGAAAGTGATGAAATGGGTCGCCCGTTAATCCGCCGTATTACCGGACGTTACTTAACGGCTGATTTGAAGAACGTTGAAGGAAAAGTTTTAGTTAAGAAAGGTGAGTTGGTTACTGAAGATATGGCTGATGCGGCCGCTAAAGAAGATATTCCGGAAGCTGAAGTTCGCTCTGTTATGCGTTGTGCGCTTCATCGTGGAGCTTGCCAGACCTGCTACGGATTTGACTTGGCCTATAACCGCCTCGTTAAGATCGGAACTGCTGTTGGTATTATCGCTGCACAGTCCATTGGTGAACCGGGAACTCAGCTGACGATGAGAACCTTCCATACCGGAGGTGTAGCCGACCAGGACGACATTACGCAAGGTTTGCCGCGTGTTGAAGAAATCTTTGAAGCACGACAGCCAAAGCGAAAAGCTTATATTGCTGATGTTGCAGGTACGGTTAAAATTACTGAATTGAAATCTGAAGGCGGAACTTCACAAGGCAGAATGGTTACTATTGCCTATGACGGTGAAGAAACCGATAAGTATTATTTTGCTGAAGCAACTATGTCAGCCAAGGCTAAAGATAAAGAAGAGGAAGCCCCGAAAGAAAAAGGCGTGAAGAAGAAAAAAGCTAAGGTTGAGGTTTTGGTCGAAGACGGTGATAAGGTTAAGAAAGATACTCCGTTGTTTAAAGCCGGAACTGTTACTATCAAAGCTAACCGCCCGGGCAAAGTTAAATTGGAAGAAAAATATTTGAAAGTTATTGCTCCGGTAGAAAAAGTTCGCGAATATATTGTGCCCCGTACCTTTAACATTTGGGTTAAAGACGGCGCTTCAGTTATTATTGGCGACCAGTTGACCGACGGATCTCTTGATTTACAACAGCTCTACGAATTACGCGGAATCGCCGCTACTCAAAAGTATGTTGTAAAAGAAATTCAATACGTCTATTCTTCACAAGGTCAGCCTTTGAACGACAAACATATTGAAATTATCGCCCGTCAGATGTTCTCACGTGTGTATATTCAAGAACCGGGTGAAACTGATTTCTTGGTTGGTGAAGTTATTGAAAAATTGATGTTTGATCGCGAAAATGCCAAAGCTAAACTTGCGAACAAGAAGATTGCCACAGGCAAGCAATTGCTCATGGGTATGACTAAGGCCTCGCTTTCAACTAATAGCTTCTTATCAGCCGCTTCTTTCCAAGAAACCGCTAAAGTCCTGATCGACGCCGCTATTACCGGTAAGATCGATAGACTTGAAGGTTTGAAGGAAAACGTTATTATCGGACGTCCGATTCCGGCCGGTACCGGTTTCAGAATTATTGTTGAAGCTTAGATTTAAAAAAAGTAGAGGCAGGTTTAAAACCTGCCTCTACTTTTTTATTCTTGACTTTTCAATAAATATGTAGTTAAATATGGAAATTGGAAATACATTAAAAATTAAATAGAATAAGGAGATAATAATGCTAAAAAAAGTATTTGAGTATTTCAGAGGAATGAATATTCTCATTTTCTTGGCAGCGCTAATCTTGATAGTATATTTTGTTTCAGATAGTGGAGAGAAAACTAATCTGTTAAAGAATGAAAATTTAAGAGGACAATCAAATGGGATTATAATGATTCCCGAAACCGATTCCATTAACACGGAAAACAAGATTAAACAAAACTATCAGTCAGAAAAAAAAGTGCTTGATAAACCATTGCTTAAGCCTGATTCTTTAAATAAAAAAGTAATCAAAAATGTAATGGAGCAATGGCTTGAAGCCGGATCAAAAATTGCTGACAAGACAAAATTAGTTGAAGCTTCGGATATAATGGACTTTCTTGATGAAAAAGTAGTTATATCAAAGCCGGGAATTGCTGGCGCGGAACCGTATGATTCAGTGATCAAGCCTTTTATTGGTTTTGTGGTTATGGATACGGCTGGACCGTTTCCGTCAGATTTTTGGTATGGACCTGCCGACAAGGAACAACTTGGTATTAATTGCTTTGTGTTAAATAAAAATATAATTTTAACTACTAAGCATCGTTCAGGGGTTATCAGTGAAACAATGAAAGGGTTATTGATGTTGTTTAATGGAACAATTGCCTTAGAATATTACAAAGATCCACCGGGCCTTAATAAGGAAGAGGGGAGAAAGAAAAGTATTTCAGCTTTACTCAAGGCGCATGAAGTCAAGAATAAATTGATGACAAATATTGGCGGCAAGTTATATGATTCATTGCTTGCAGCCGAGGTTAATCGCATAGGACTATTAATGGATTCAAATTCAACAGGTCTTAAAATGTTTTTTCCTGGACCCGAGAATTACTCAGTTGAGTTATATCGATTATTTTCGGCAAGCACATTATATGAGACTGAAAAAATTAAAGTTTATTTTCATGCCCACGCTACATTCACCGTATTAGAGCGCGGATTAAAAAAAGATCTGCTTGATCTTGCTAAACGGGAATTTATTAAAATTATTTATTTTTAGAATTGTACTTTTAAAAAAGGCAGTTTGCTCTATGCAGACTGCCTTTTAAAATTGTTTATGTGGCTTCGCTCATCTCTTTTAAAAATTTTGAATTGCTGAGATTAGTTTTAAAACTTGAAGCATTGAGAATTTCTATAAGAACCGGTTTACCGGCTCCGGAGAGGTGAATGATAAAATTACCGAGCTCAAGAACTTTCACAATTTTACCGGAACCAAGTTCCCAACTTAAAATATTAGATTCTATATCGTAGTTCATACGGGATAAAAGGTAATTACCTTTATAAGGTTTGATTCTTTTTGATATACAACCTTTATATTGTCAGCTTGAGCAGTAACTAATGTTCCGATTTTTCCAAGCTTTTCAGGAGAGCTGACTACGCGTTCAACCTCTTCTTTACGAATATATACTTTATGAGCATTAAGCAGCTCGAATTTTTGTTCGGCGTACTTACTAAAGTAAATCATAATTTTGGAATGGCGACTTTGTAGATGCCGGTCGCTTTGAGCGCGGCAGAACAACTATTAAACCAAATATCAAAGCGTCGGCCTTTTATCACACCGCCCTTATCAGTTACCTGATAATCTTTATTTTCAATTTTTAAAGGAGTGCCTTTAGGGAAACAACTCCAGTCGGCGGCAACATGCCCGTCTTCCGGTTTTAAGGTAGACGCGGTTTGATTGCAATAGAGCATGGTTTTTTCATCAAAATTAATACAGGCGTTCCAACGCATGGAATTTGATGAGCAGAGTGTCTTTTCATCGATACCGATCGGGCAAGAGCAGTTAAGAGCTACAGCGCAGAGAAAATCTTTTCTGCTCTCATACGCTTCGCTTTGCGGTTTGCAGTAACCGGTAACAAAAGCTTCAAAATATCCTTTGCTCTTTTCAATATCGCTATATTGTTTACAATCTTTTTTAGAATAATCGTCGCGTATTTTTTCAATTGGTTTTGTTAAAAGCTGACGATACAATTTAAATCGCGTCCAGTACGCTCCGTCTTCGGTTGTGACTAAAAAAGCGGCGTAGCCGAGAATAATGACAATGATAATTTCAATTATTTTTTTTAACATTTATTTATATACAATTAAAATAACGTAATCTGGAACGCTCTTTCTATAAACCAATATAAGGCTATCAACGCCGCCATTGAAGAGACTCCGGGGACTATCCATCGGCTATAACTTTCTCTATGGCTAACTATGCTTAGTTTTTTGAAGATAAGCAATCCCCATTGTTTGTGACTTAAAATATATAATATAGGCATGATAGCAGCGACAACGACCAGTTGTCCAAGCTCTACGCCAATATTAAAACCAAGTAGCCCTTTTACTAGTCTATTGGTGGGTAATTCATAAGCCGCAAGGATGTTGGCAAAACCAAAACCATGTATCAGTCCAAAAGAAAAAGCGATGAGCCAAGAATCAAGCTTGTGTGGTTTGTAGAGATTAAACAACGCTGCTACAACAATAGATAATGCAATCACGGATTCTGTTAATTGTGTCGGTAGAGTGATAATTTTTAAGGAGGCTAAGCCGAGAGTGAGAGAATGAGCAATCGTGAAACTTGTAATAATTAATAGAATTTTTTTTGTTCCTCGCTTTGCTAAGACCGTGGGTAGAAGTAATAAGAGAATAAATAATATGTGATCATAACCGAGAAAAATATGATGGATTCCGAGTTGTATAAACTCTTTAAATTGAATCCAGGTGTTCGGGTTTTTTAAACCTATAACTTGATTAGGATTATCTTGAGTTAGAATATAAGATTCTTTTTGTGAATCTGCATGAGTTACAATAACAAAGGCAGGGTGGTTTGCCTGGCTTTCAAAATATAAATTATAATTTATTGTTAAATAAGTTGGAGATAGTATGCAATCAACAGTAAAAAACTGTGTTACATATGGTCCGTCAGGTAAATAAGTTAAATTGAACTCGGTTGGGATACTTTTGCATTCCGCTTCCCCTGATTTGAATTTAAGGTTATTTAATATATAATCGGTAATTTTTTCCCGCTTTTCCGACAAAATAATTTGTAATTGTTGAGGGCTGTCATTATCGGTATACTCGATTAACCATGGTAAAGGTACGTATGCCTTTGCTAAAATTTCACCTTGATTAAGAGAAATATCAATATAGGTACTGCTAAGGGGATGAGCCTGTGTAGTCGTAGGCTTAGCAAAAAAAATAAGTAAAAACACTACCAAATATAATAATTGTATACTTAGTTTCCGCATAGCTTACTTTCTAAACTTTTTAATGTGTTTGTAGGATCCATTAAATTTTGAGGTTTAGTGGACATATAATTATCTCGACAATAGTTTTTACCATTAATAGTCTTTCCTGATGGGGGATACCATTGTTCATTGCCTTTTGTCCCCTTCGTATATAATTCAAAATGTAACATGCCACATCGTGTTGCTACTCCTAGAATATCGCCTGCTTTAACTTGTTGGCCGACGCTAACCTTAACTTTACCGGTGTCAATTTCACCATAATTGGCAACATAATCTCCGTGATCAATAATAACAGCACTAACAGCACCACCGCTACAATTATAAAAATGGCCCGTGGATAGTACTGTGCCAGCGGCCATGGCAACGGAGTAGCCAGAACCTTTAGTATAAAGATCAACTCCCGCGTGGCAGCGGTGTCGACCGTTTTTATTGACTCTTTTATCACCAAATCCCCAGGTAGAGCGGCTATAACTATTACCGGCAACAGGAAAACAAGAACCTCCTACTGAAGGATAGCTCCCAGGAGTATTTGATTGCGTTTGTGGGTCTGGATCCTCGCCCACACCAGGCTCTTGTGGTAAAAGATCAAATGCTCCTATATACGCTATTTTGATAGGGGAGAGAACGGTCAGCGCTGGATTAATAATATTTAGAATCATGAAGCTGCTCAACGCGATCAAGAGGCCCATAAGACTTCCGCCAATCCACTGTTTAGCATCTGCGATGCGTTCTTCTTTGCCGCCAGCTGTAATCCAGATTACTCCGGCAATCATCATCGTAATAATCGCAAGAATAGCGATTGCTCCGGTGCCGTAACGATATAGTCCATCAATGTAACTTGCTAACCAAGGGCTTATGCACTCAGAATTAGTACAAGTCGTTTTTCCAAAACTTGTAAAACCCGGGATTGATACGGAAAGATTCGGTGCATCAAAGGGATTAGAAATTATTGGTAAAGAGGAATTTGTTTCAGTTGTTTTGTCGATACAATTTATACCCGTTTTATCAACGACTTTGTCGGGCATAAATACTGCTACACTACTTTCAGTGTTCTTTTGATCGCAGGTAATATCATCCTCGGTCATAATTGCTGAAATTGGTCCACTGCTTCCGTTTACCTGACAGCATCCCGCAGCTTCGACCATTATCGGTGATAATATAAACAAGAGTATAAAAACTATTCTTCGTATCCAAGCGTATACTATTATTTTCATATTATGTATTTTCATTCTTTCTTATCGCAAAAGATAAAATTGTAATAACCCCAAAAATAGCAGCCAGTGAACCTATGATAATAATTTTTGTGTAGGGTTTTTTTTGAGAACTCACCTCATGGCAACAACAGAGAGTATTGGTATCTGTTTTGGCGGAGGGTTTTGTCTGGGTTTGGCACTTGTTATTGGCGCCTTGGGTCCATTCTTTAATCTTCCAATTACTATCAAGTACTTGTCCGCAAGAGCTGCCAACTGCAAATTGGGTCCAACGACATTCCTGTGCGGCAAAAGAAATTGAGGGGAGGATTAGTATGGCGATACTTAAAAATATATAGCGCATATTACTTTTTAGGAGCGCAGCACGTTTCACCAGCTTGAGCGCAGCGGTCGCAAGGATTAAAGCAGTCGCAGCTCTTTCCTTCAGAGCTGTCGTTTATCGTAGCGGCTGAGTTATACATCGCGATAGTTGAAGTGACGTAATCAATATAATGTGCCGTGTTATTTCCGCATACGTATTCGCCTGATTTTTCTTTTACCATGCAAGGTGGTGCATATGTTGAAATAAGTTGTCTGATTGTTTTTGCTTTTGACATCGTGCTGGCATTTTTCATGAAGCAAAAATAATATTTGACGGCATCGGACCAGGAAGCGGAAGTGTTCCAATTACCGTTACATCCGCTGGAATATTGTTTGCACGCTTCCAGCGGCTTATTGTTGTAGCATGTAATGTTTCCAGGATTAATATTTGTTTTGCCTGCGCCCGATGTGCCCATGTCGCTGTCAACTTTTGCGTTACCGAGAAAAAATGCTGGATCAATCCCAGTTTCATTGGAAGCTGCTAGAATAACATTCCCTAAACCGTTAAGTGGACCACTCGGATGAAGCTTCTTTACTGCCTCGTCTATCGCAGCGGCGCTAGTTAAGGTTGAGGTTGATTTGGTATTTTTCCATTCAATACAGCCGCAATATTTTCCGAGCGGTATTTGTTGGCCTGATTTCATATTTTTTTCTGCTTCAATTGGGTCAATAATAATTTCCGGTACGTCTATAAGTTTAATATATTTAACATTAATACTTTTTAAAATTGTTAATTCGGGGTTAATCGTATTAAGCAGAAGAAACGACCCTAAAGATAAAATTAAACCTCCAAGACTGTTAATGACCCATGTCTTTGCTTCGGATACTCTCTGCGCATTGCCGGCAGCAGTGAGCCACATAACTCCACCCATCATCATTACAATAACGGCAAGAATAGCGATTGCCAAGATACTATATTTAAAAATTGCTCCTACGTATTCTGCGATCCAGGGGATTGAGCAATCTGAATTTCCTTCATCGCATTTTATTGTGCTGAATTTTGGAAATTCAGGAATTGAAACGCTTAAGGTTGGCAAAATAACCTTGCGTGGTTTCTTTGGTTCATTGCTGACCGTTCCTATTTTATTTCCTTCATTATCATACTGTGAATTGATAATAAGATTTGCTTCTTTGGTGCAACAACACCCCTCTGTCTGTGGATCCTCGTAAAAGCCCGCCGGAATGTCACCCGCACAATATTCTGCAGTAACAGGTGTAAGAACCTCTGGATTTCTGCATTCTCCACGACGATTAAGTCCTTCATATTTACAACCTGGTAGGGCGGTAGCTTGTACTTGAACAGCAGAAAATAACAAGAAGATACTTGTTAGTATAAAAATTGTAGTGAATTTGTTATTCATAAGGCTGATTAATGGCTAACATGCATATGTGGTCCGGTACCATATTTTGTATTGTGATTATCCGGTCCACACTTAGTTTCATTGTAAACATTGAGTCCTGCTTTTCTAAAGTCAGCCATTAGAGTTATCCAGTTAGCACATGTTTTGGCGCCTGGCCAAATACCTACGTCTACGCAATTTCCATTATAATGGCAATTTGATTGGTGCGGGCTACTGGGTGGGAAAGCTTCGGTCACACGCCAACCGACAGTTGATCTCACCTTTAATAACAGCGCATTTAAGTCCTTATTAATATTTTTGTTATTTTTTGTAGTTAAAGTAGTGACAACACAATCATCACATTTTGGATTTTTTTTATCGACATTGGGATATTTTTTATTATTTTTAGGAGCCTCATATCGATCAAATGCGGGGTCAACTGTTTCCGGGTCATAATCTTCATATCGAATGTAGGAAATATTGATTGGTGGCAGGATAGTTAAATCAGGGTTTATTAAGAAAAGAGCCATGTATGAGCAGAGAGCTAGAACGGTTCCCAATAAACCATTTTTTATAAAGTCCTTTGCTTGGCTGATTCTACTTGAATTTGCTCCGGCTGTGAGCCAGATTACGCCGCCAATCATCATGACAATAACGGCCAATATCGCAATCGCTAACATGCTATACTCAAAAATTGCTCCGATATATTCTGCGATCCAGGGAATTGCGCAATCGGGATTCTTTTCATCGCAGCTCACTTTGCTAAATTTCGTGAGACCGGGAATTGAAACGCTGAGATTAGGCATGATAATTTCGCGCGGTTTCTCGGGCTCATTGTTAATCGTTCCTATTTTATTTCCGTTATTATCGTACTGTGAATTGATTTTGAGCCATCCTGCGGCTGTACAACAACAAGCTGATTCGTCTGATGGTGGATCTCCCGCACAACTTTCATCAGTGGTGGGGATATTGCCACCACTTTCATCTGAACAATAATTTTCATCCTTCATAAAGCTCCAAGCGCATCCTTCAACCGCTTGTGCATTTACTTGAACAGCAAAAAATAATACGAAGACACTTGTTAGTATAAAAATTGTTGTAAATATATTTCTCATATATTATTCACACTGCGATAATCGGGGATGGCATTTCTTGCCTTCCTTAATGCTAATCTGCGTAGTGTTATATTTGCCGACATCTAATTTCTTAGCTTCTTCGGTGCATTTTGTCCGGAAGTCAGCTAATGCAGTATCAGAGGCCATTAATTCATGAATGCAGACTTGAGGCCCATCGTCATTAAAGAAGGTGTCTTCTTTGTACCAACCGAATTCACAACATGCTTGTTTTCTCTCATCAGGCTTACATTCGTTGGCCTCTGCTTTATAGCCATATCTAAATGAGGTGGCTTTATATCCTTTGAGTGCACGACATTCAATATCTTTTAAGTTCTCAGTAGTTTTACTATCGTCACTGTTAATTTTTTCACAACAGCCAAACTGAAATAAATCAATCTTCGTGATTTGCTTGACTGGTTGAACCTTAAAATTAACAAGACTGGTATTGATAGTGGAGAGAAGCAAGAATGATCCAAGGGTCAGCGCCAAACCTGATATGCCGCTAATGATCATTGTTTTAGCCTCACTAACTCCAGCGCCCCCCGCGGCAGTCAGCCAACGAACTCCGCCCATCATAACGACAATTGTGGCAATAACACCCACAATACCTGTCGAATATTTAAAAATGGCAATAATATAATCGGCTAAAAGCTGAGTATTAGCAGGGACACTCACTGTTTTATTTGCCGTAAATGGTGAGTCATCTCCGGGAATGCTGACTTGCGGGGTATATGTAAGCGGATCAGATTCTTTTATTGCCCCCTTGGCCTCACCGTCAACTCCTGTTGGAGAATCATTTTTAATTCTTTGACAGTAACATTCAAAATCTGTTGCCGGAGGTCCTCCACACCACCATTCATCCTTGCCCTGTGCATTTTTATACGGTTTATCATTCAAGCCCCACAATTTTAAATCAGGAACACCACCTTTAAAAAAACAACATTCACTGCTTGGTCTGCCACTCGGGTAGTAACTCTTGCAACCTCTTTTTTCTATAGCGAATGAAGTATTAACAAATGTTAAACTTATTATAAATAATAAACTACATGATACAAGATAACGAAAAAATTTCCTCATACTATTTCAAAAACTCATTAATGATGGCTTCTAAGTTTGTTACTGTAATCGCGCCTTCGTATTTACTTCCATTAAAGAACCAAGTAGGTGTTCCTTTGACTTGAAGTGTTTGCGAATCAGAAAAGTTTTTCTTGATTAAGGATAGATATTTTTGACTATCAAAACATTGTTGGAATTGTTCGTTATAAATACCTAACTCGGAGGCGAGTTGTGCTAAATCATTTTTGTCCGCTCCAAAAGTGTCCGATTGTCGTTGATAGAGCTTATCATGCATTTCCCAAAACTTACCTTGTTCGCCCGCGCAATATGCGCTTAAAGATAATGGGATTGAATATGTATGACCGGGCCAATCTCTAAAAATAATTTTGACGCTATCTTTATATTTTACGCTGGCTTGTCGCAGGGCGGGGAAAGATGAAAGACAAAAAGGACAGGCGAAGTCGGCAAATTCTACAATAGTCAATTTCGGCTCTGTGGCACCGATTGATTGAGAGCCTACTCCTTCAACTAAAGTTTTGTATTCTCCACTGTATTCTGTAGCGGTACTTGTCGGTGTTGCTTCTAGTGAATAATCACCCTGGCTGATTCTTTGACTGCGATTAAGTACGTTAGCGACAAAACCAACTATTAAAAGCATAAGAAAAAGCGCAATGGGGACAATAATCACTCCAATGATAATTTTTTTGATTCTATGGTGTCTAATTGTCTCAGTCGGAAGCATGTAATTGCGGATAATGTGTGAGTCAGATATACTTTATTATACACTGATAGTCAGGGTGATACAATCTTATGAAATTAATCTCATGGAATGTCAATGGCATACGCGCCGCGGTCCGTAAAGGATTTGGCGATTTTTTAGTGTCCGCGAGACCTGATATTATTGCTTTGCAAGAGATCAAGATTGATGATGCGCGCCGTGCTAAGGAAGCTTTTGATTTTAAGGGTTATGAGGAAATATGGCATCCGGCTAAGCGACCGGGTTATAGCGGGACTGCAATTCTGACAAAAATTAAACCAATAAGTATACGCAACGGTTTTGGAATTTCAGAGTTTGATCTTGAAGGTCGAGCGCAGACGCTTGAATTTTCAAAATTTTATTTAATCAATACCTATTTCCCTAACGCTCGACCGGAATTAGCAAGACTTGATTATAAGAGCGATTTTAATGCGGCCATGCTCAAGTATATAAAAAAACTTGAAAAAACAAAGCCGGTTATAATTTGTGGTGACTTTAATGTCGCGCGTGAAGAGATTGATTTGGCACGACCCAAAGAAAATGAATTCAGTCCGGGTTTTTCGGCCGAGGAACGAGCCTGGGGCAGAAAATATATTGAGGCTGGTTTGGTTGATACCTATCGACATTTTTTCCCTAATAAAGTTCAATATACTTGGTGGAGTCAACGAATGAACGCGCGTGCTCGAAACGTTGGTTGGCGCATTGACTATTTCCTGGTATCAACTAAAATAATCAAGTCCGTGAAAAATGCTTTTATTCTTGATAAAGTCATGGGCTCAGATCATTGTCCAATTGGGATTGAATTAAAATAATATGACAGAATTTAAAACACATCACAGATTTTATCGCGAATTAGTTTTTTATGTTGGCGTGGTTGCGACTATCGTGTATCGCATCATTATTTTTCTGAATCGATTACCAAATCATTTGTGGGCGGATATTGCCTGGTATATCGGAACGATTGGTTTTATTTGGTATTTTGCACATCGTTATAATATTGAAGAAAATCGTTGGTTGATTATTAAAGAAAGAAATTTGGAAGAAAAAGTTTCTAAGGGAAATGCATTATCAAATGACGATCGCGAAGTTTTAGTAAAAACTTTACATAGTTTAGAATCATCAAAAGCCAAATGGAACTACATTGTTATTTTTGTGATTTCCGGATTGGCATTGCTCTGGGATATTATTTTGCGTTTTATATTGAATTAGTATGAAGTACGAGTTTGAAACAATTGAAAAAAAATGGCAAACATTCTGGGAGGAAAATAAGATTGATTTGACCGAGGAGCCCGGTGCCAAACAAAAGTATTATTCACTTGATATGTTTTCCTATCCTTCGGGTGAAGGTTTGCATATGGGGCATGCGCGTATTTATACAGCGAGCGATGTTTTTGCGCGCTATAAAAAGATGAATAATTTTGCGGTTTTGCATACCACTGGTTGGGATGCCTTTGGTTTACCGGCTGAACAATACGCGATAAAGAATAAAACTCATCCGAAGCTGGCTGTTGAAACAAATACTAAGCGTTTTAAGGAACAAATGAAAAGCTTAGCCTTTTCGTATGATTGGGAGAGAGAAATCAATACGACGGATCCGAAATTCTATAAATGGACCCAATGGGCGTTTATTAAGATGTTTGAAAAAGGTTTGGCGTATGAATCATTTGAACCGATAAATTGGTGCCCGTCTTGTAAGACCGGTTTAGCTAATGAAGATTTGGAAGATGGACGCTGCGAACGCTGCGGCTCAATCGTTGAGAAAAAGCCAATGAGACAATGGGTGCTTCGTATTACAGATTATGCGGAACGCTTACTCTCTGATTTAGAGCCGTTGAAATGGACTGATTCCGCAAAAGAATCTCAGAAGAATTGGATTGGTAAATCAGAAGGCGCAGAAATTGATTTCGCGATTCGAGACTGCGAAGAAAAGATTACCGTGTTTACAACCCGAGCTGATACCTTGTTTGGTGCGACGTATGTTGTTTTGGCACCTGAACATGAACTAATTCACAAATTAGAAAATAAGATTTCTAATCTTTCTGATGTTAAAAAATATATTGAAGAAGCGACAAAGAAAACTGAAATAGATAGAACCGCGGAAGGCAAAGAAAAAACCGGCGTTAGACTTGAAGGAATTTTTGTAATCAATCCTGCAAACAGTGAAGAGCTTCCTATATATATTGCCGATTATGTTTTAGGGGATTATGGAACCGGAGCCGTGATGGCCGTTCCTGAACACGACGAACGCGACGCTGAATTTGCTAAAAAATATAATTTGCCTTTCAAGCAAGTTGAAGTTTCACTGGATTTGAAAAAAGAAAATACTGAAAAATTCGGCAAAGCAACAATTAGTTATAAACTTCGTGATTGGGTTTTTTCGAGGCAGAGATACTGGGGTGAACCGATTCCTATTGTTCATTGTGAAAAATGCGGTGTTGTTGCGGTACCGGAAAAAGATTTACCAGTTGAATTACCAAATATTGAAAGCTATGAACCGACGGGAACAGGCGAGTCACCGCTGGCTGACATTGCCGAATGGGTGAATGTTCCATGCCCAAAATGTGGGGGAAAAGGAAAACGAGAAACAAATACCATGCCGCAATGGGCGGGATCAAGTTGGTATTATCTTCGTTATATTGATCCGAATAATAATGAAGCCTTGGTAGATCCAGTGAAAGAAAAGCAATGGATGCCCGTTGATATGTATATTGGAGGAAACGAGCATATAACACGTCACCTGATTTACGCTCGTTTTTGGCATAAATTCTTATTTGATATTGGAGCAGTTTCAACTTCTGAGCCCTTTATGGAGCTTCGAACCGTTGGTTTAATATTGGCGGGTGATGGCCGAAAGATGAGCAAACGCTGGGGGAATGTTGTAAATCCTGACGAAATGACCGCAAAATATGGTGCTGATGCCCTTCGTATATATATGATGTTTATCGGGCCTTTTGCTCAGCCGGCAGCATTCTTAGAAAACGGTGTGGCCGCAGCTAAGTCTTTTCTTAATAGAATAGGACTTTTAGCGGAGAAAGTGAGCGTAGATATTACTGACTCAGATAAGATTAGGGCTTTAATGCATCAGACTATTAAAAAAGTCGGAGATGATATTAGAGATTTTCGCTTTAATACAGCTGTGTCATGCTTAATGATTTATGCTAATGCCTTAGCGGATGAAGAGAAAATTTCCAAAGAATCATTTTCTATCTTAGCGCAATTACTTGCGCCGATTGCTCCGCATTTTGCAGAAGAGTTATGGAAAGAATTGGAAAATAAAACTTCAATATTTCAATCGATTTGGCCGGTGTTTGATGAGAAGTATTTAGTAAATCAAACAGCTATAATTGCGATTCAGATTAATGGTAAGACGCGTGATACATTTGAAATTAATTTTGATGCAAGTGTTGATGAAATTAAAGTTGCCGCTCTTAATTTGGATTCTACAAAAAAATGGATAGGGGAGTCAGAGATAAAAAAAGTTGTTGTCGTGAAAGGTAAAATTATTAATATTGTTATTTAGATGTCACTCCTTGACGAGACAATTAGTTTATCAAAATTATACGGTGTTAAGCCCACGAGTAATCGCGGGCAAAATTTTTTAATTGACGAGACGATATATCAAGATATTATTGGCGCTGCAAAAATTACTGATGACGAAACAGTTTTGGAAATCGGACCGGGCTTAGGATTTTTAACAATGCATTTAGCGCGTGTCGCAAAAAAAGTTTTTACGGTTGAGCTTGATAAAAAACTTTTTGCTGCTTTGCAAAACAGATTGCATATTGAAAAAATAAAAAATGTAGATTCTTCAAACGCTGATATCATGAACTTTGCTTTGCCATGGGCAAAAAAAGTTTCTGAAATAAAAAATAATAATTTAGTTGTTGTTGCAAATTTGCCCTATACAATCACTTCGATTTTTTTACGTTTTTTTGTTGGTGGAAATATTGCAGATATTTTACCAAAGCGTTTTGTTTTAATGTTGCAAAAAGAAGTAGCCGAGCGTATTGCTGCTTCTGCCGGACAGCTAAGCAAGTTAGCGATTTCTGTACAATTATATTGCGATGTACGCATTATTAAAACAGTTTCAAGAAAAATGTTTTGGCCAGCGCCGGATGTCGATAGTGCCATTATTGAACTCACTCGAAATAATCATTGGCTTGATCAATTAGAGTCTAAGGGAAAGAGCGACGAGCAACTCTTGCGTTTAGTGCGCATTGGTTTTAGTGCTAAAAGGAAAATGTTAAAGGCTAATCTCTCGGCAGGCTATAAAATACCAGTTGACAAAATTCTCGAGTATTTTCGCGCCTCAGATATCAAAGAAAGCGTCCGTGCTCAGGAATTAACCTTGAGAGACTGGCTTAAATTATTGCCGTTTTTAGAGTAGGCTGTTATAATAAAAGCATTATTAGCCCCATTTCATGTCTGATAACAATCGACCCGGATTTTTTGATCGATTAGCTGACCGCTTCGATCTTGATGATTTTGATAGACGCCACAAAAAGGCGTTTCTTGTCATTGCAGCGATTGCAATTTTAATATTAATATTTTGGATAATTCAATTGCGCAAAAATATTATTTATCCTCTGCACGGCGGCGTCAATCCAAAAATTTTACAACAATTAGCCGATTCAAATTTACAACAGACTCAAACGCCAACGGGCGAGGAAGCAGAATTAAAATCTCGTGATACTGACGCTGATGGTTTAAATGATTGGGATGAATTAAATTTATATAAAACCTCTCCGTACTTGGCTGACTCTGATTCTGATTCTTTTTCTGACAAAGCAGAAATTGAATCAGGCAATGATCCAAATTGTCCAAAGGGAGAAAACTGTTTTTTGAATTCAACGCAGAGCGGAGAATCTGACACTGAACTTTCTAGCGGTTCATTGTTAGAAAGTAGTTTGTTGATGCCAACAAGTACAGCAACATTATCAGTAACCGGAACAACATCACCATCAGTTTCACAACTCAGTGCTGAAGAAAAAAATGCATTGCGTGAATCTTTGGGTGATAAAATAAATGATCCGACAGCTATCAGAGCATTGTTGGCGCAAATGGGAATGGATCAAAACAGCCTGAGTGCTTTAAGCGATCAAGTCATAATTGAAACTCTCAACAATTTGTTGAAATAAAAAGTATGCGAAAACTACTTAACAGTATTCAAAAGAAAAATCTTTTTAAAGTAAGTGTTCTGGTTATTTTTTTCTTGGCCTTTTTTGTTCCGCGCTATGTTTCCGCTTTGGCTGGTCCCGCAATTATTGTATCGGACTTACCTCGAGTTATATCAGAGACTAAAGATACTATTTGGGATTCACTATGGAGCGCCGCGCAAGTCAGCTTACTTAATGCTTCGCGTGCTGTTATCAATCAAGTCGCTTTTGAAACTGCAACCTATTTAGGATCGGGAGCCGAAGGACAAGCTCCGCTATTTTATACTGTAAAATTTGGAGAGTGGATCAGACAGCAGGGAAGTAATGCCGGTGGTTCATTTGTAGAAGAGTTTGTAAATACGAGAAAGCAACAAATTAACGGTTTAAAGAGCGATCAAATAGGTATGATTGATCGTATCTTTGCTCAACAATATGATATTTGTGCTCCAAACCTCGATATAACCGCAAAAATTAGTTTAGGATTGGTTGATTATACGAGTAATAGCGGAGGATTGGCAGAATCACGTTGTAATCTTTCAAGAGTATATAAAGACACCACTGAGCGATTTAATGAGTTTTATGGCACTTCACCAGATGCTTTAACAAAACGTCAAGATTATTTTAAAAATTTAGCTCTTAATACTAATCCAAGTACTACTGATATTGGTGCTGCCTTTAACTTATTTGGATTGGTTGGTGATGAAATTACCGCGAAAAAGCAGGCGGCTCAGCAAGATCGTACTGAGAGTGCCGGCTGGAACGATATTGTTGGAAAAATTTCGGGTAAAAAGATTGCACCGCCAGAAACAGTGAAAAATAGAATTACAACCGCTAATAACTTGATAGTGGATAATTTTGGTAAGCAAAGTGGTAATATTTTTGCTGATGCCGCTAATATTTTCTTGAATCAATTGGCTTTGAGCGCCTTTAATAAATTATTGGAAACACTGGGCAAGGATACGGATCAGGACGGCGTGGCGACGGGAAGTAGCTTTACAGCTCAAGGAAACACCGGAGGAGTAACAGAACTTGAACGACGAGCAAGTTCAGTTCTACAGACTCGCTTTAACGAACGAACTGACTACAACATTTTAGCTCAGCTTTCTTCTTGTAATGATGAAGAAAAACCAGGTCCGACTAATTGTGTGATTACACAACAATTTGCTCAGGCAATTGAAAAAGGTATTACTGTTGGTGAAGCGTTAGGCGGTGCCGGCAGCAGAAGCGGTGGCGAGGGATTACTTGACGGAACAAAACGTCTTGGTTACGACGAGCAAGGAAATGAAATGAGTTATAGAGACGGCTATCCGTATCGTTCATTGATTATTTTACGTAAATATAGAATCTTACCGGTAGGTTGGGAAGTGGCCGCACAGTATATTAAAGAAAATCCCCAAGCTACTAAGGATGTAACACTCAATGATCTTGTTGCATGTTATTCGGATGCTGATGAAGAAGTATATCCGGGATTGAAGGATCCTTGGTGTCGCGGTTTAATTGATCCGACCTGGACTTTAAAACTTCCAAAAATGTTTTGTGGTATGGAAGGTTACGGAACGGAATTGTTAAGTGCAATTAAAACAGTTTCAAATACTGGTTATTGTACAACCGATGCTCTCGCTTCATGTAGCGGCTCAGAACAAGGTAAAGGTTGTACAACTGATTTTGTTCCATGTTCAAGTAATGATGACTGCAGCACACAGGCGGTTAATAAAGAATGTAATTTCAGCGTCGGTCGTCAGGTTGAAGTAAGTCGTAATAATTCATACTGTGCCGATGAACAATCCTGCATTAAAGAAAATGCCAACGGATCTTGTGCATATTATGGATATTGTACTCAAGAAAAACGACGCTGGGTATTCAATGAAGCGCAAGACAATGCCTGTGAGGCTCGCAACAACACCTGTCAATCGTTCCGCTCAGAAACTGGTGCTGAAGTTGCTTACCTTGAGAATACTTTGAATTTTGATAATTGCGGTGCTAATCAGGTCGGCTGTAAGCAGTACGCTACGACCGGTACTTACACAGTTACTCCGACCGCTAAAGTTACTTGGGACTCAAGTAATAATCAGCGTTATTTTAATCAAAGAATGACTGATTGTGATCCGTCTTCAGAAGGCTGTCATGAATTTATTCGTACTGTAGATAATATAGATACTAACCTGATTGCTGACGGCAGTTTTGAATCTTCTCTTTGTGTCGAAGCTTCTGGTGGAACCGAGTCAAGATTACCGAGCGACAACAATTCTTTGGTTAAATCAGCCAACGCGCAACTTAGCTCAGGCTGTGTTATGTCGACTGTATCAAGTTCAGGATATCTACCATCACCAAACAGTCGTTGGTATATTAATGTACCAAGTGGATCGGTTAAAGCAGGTATAACAAAAGATATTGCAGATCACGGAAGAAATAGTATGTATATTGAAGGCAACGGTGGATTATATTCTTCAATGGGAGCAGGAGCGCAGCTTCTACCTATTGGTTTCACATTAGAACCTGAGCGTTTTTATACTTTGAGTGCCGTGGTTAGACCAACGGCCGGAAAAGTTCGTGTAGGTTTCGGTTTAGGAGCAAGCAACGGTCAATTTGCGGAATCTACCGTAGTTGATTCATGGCAAAATTTAGTGGTTAATTTTTATGCACCACTGACCAATATTCCTGATAATATTTATATTCAAGGTACTGATGCAAGCGCTAAGTTTTATATTGATAGTGTTAAGTTAACAGTTGGCGAATCTATTTCTTCGTATAATGAATATTACACAACAAATCTAATCTACGAAAAATTGTTGCCGCCGTATTTGGAACTCACTTGTTATCAAACACCAGGCTCAGACTTTAAATTGAAAACCAATGCTCCACCGGTTTGTTTTGACTTCGCCCGTAAGTGTAACGCTGATGAGGTTGGTTGTAAGAAATACGTTTCTGCGCTCAGTGGTATCGAAATTACTGCGAAGACTAAACCAAAGGATTTTTGTCCGGGTTCCTGTGTTGGTTATAATATGTTTGTGCAACAACCAAATAACTTTAATGCAATGCAGAGTGCGTACTTTATTCCTAGCACGGCTCGTTCCTGCAGCGCGCAAGCTGTCGGTTGTACGGCGTTTACTAATCTTGATAAGTTAGCTGAAGGCGGAGAAGCTATTGAATATTTCAGCTACATGAGAAGCTGTATGAAACCTGATGCCTTGTCCTGCGATCAGTTTTATACTTGGGAAGGTTCTGATGAATCAGGCTATCAGCTGAGAACTTTTTCTTTGAAGAAAAATGGTTCGCAGCCACAAAGCACTTTGACTCCGGCAGAGGAGGAGCTTCTCTGTAACGCTGAGATTTTCAAAAAATTACCTTCAGAGCCGGGTTTCAATCATGATTGTCGCGAATTTTATGCGCGAGACGGGACTGTTTCTTATCACCTCTATAGCAGAACAATAAGTTGTGCTGACGATTGTCATCCGTACCGACGTGAGGTTGCTTCATCAGCAATTTGTACAGCCGGTGGAGGAACCTGGGATGCGACACAGAGCCGATGCTTACATTACGCAATTCCGTCAGAAGGAACAACTTGCAGCGCTCCTCAAGTCGGTTGCCAGGAATATACTGGTAACGTTGCCGGTAATGTACGTACAATCTTTGTTAATGGATTTGAAAGTACTACAAGTCCGACCGACGGCTGGCTCGGAGGAAATCAAAGCAATAACGCTCTTAATTTAGGCGGCCATTCTTTGCAAACTTTCCAAGATGTACCACTGTTAAAGAATGTAGGTGCTGATGTTGAGCGCAATCTTTCCTATACTGTTAGCTTCTTAGCAAAAGCTCAGACTAATGCTACAAGTGTCAATTCGATTGATTTTGTAAATAAAGATGATCAGGCTGCAGTATTTGATACCAGTGGCTCAAGTATTTCCAATTCTGAATGGAAACTTTATACCTTTAATCTATCAAACTTGGACCATGAGGTGACTCCAGCGGGTAGCGGCGGCGGAGATGCTGGTCCTGGTGCACCGGAGATTGGTGAAAAATTGCGTATCAGATTTAATGCGCCGGTGTTTGTTGATAATATCCGTTTAACTGAAGTACCAAATCGTTATTACTTGATTAAAGACTCATGGGTGACTCCTGATGAGTGTGATCAAGACATGAATGGAGCCTATGCGCCTCGTTTCATGTTGGGTTGCAGTCAGTATAGAGATGTCGACAATCGCACTGTTAACCTACATAGCTTCAGTCAGTTGTGTCAGGATTCTGCGGCGGGTTGTGAGCAAATGATTGATACGAATAATTCACTTGATAATCGTAAGCGTTTGTACAATGATACAAATAATAACGGAACATGCGACACGGGCGAAACAAGTTGTGTGCAGGTTGCGGCCGACACAATGATTAATGTGGTTTATGACAAAGATAAATTCTGCCAATCTGGTCTTAAAGGTTGTTCGCGTTTAGGACAAATGAATAAGTATGATACTTCTGTCAGCTTTAACGATGTTTTTAAGAGTAATAATCCTGACAATTATAATACGACGATTTGTTCTAAAGATGCAGTCGGTTGTAGTCAATACACAGATAAAAACGGTGGAACTCTATACTTTAAAGATCCGGGCAATGAAGTTTGTGAATGGCGTATTAAAGATCAGACCAACGGTCAGTATGGTTGGTTTAAGAAAAAGATAAATCGTTGTGGCGGTACTGCCAATGGTGCACTTTGTTCAGCTAATAGCGACTGTAGCGCCGGACAGACCTGTACTCTACATAATTTTGACGATCCTTGTGATTCAAGTTCAATGAAAACTATTGGTGTCGGTGGTTCAACCGGACGTGTTACGCAACCTGCACCGGGCGCCAATCAAGCTACCCAATGGGCGGGAACTTGTGCCAGCGCGCAAGCTGGTTGCACAGAATATATTGAACCGCTGTCTAAGATTAATGAAAACTTATTGTTAAATGCCAGCTTTGAAAATCTAGACACTGATCCGGGTATTGAAAACTGGACGGTCTCCGCGCTTCCTGCCAATAGCGCTAAGCAAGATGTTTCACTCTTTGCTCAAACTATTTATATTCTTAAAGGTGATATACGGGATAACGCGAGCCCGGCGGTCTCTGTGAAAATTACATGTTCAGGCGGAGTATTGGCCAATGGAGAAGGCTTGCGTATTCTTGATGCTAATAATGAATTTAAACTTTGCGATCAGGCGGATCCTGAGAATGAAACTCCATGTGAAAGCGTTAATACTTCGGACTACACAACGGGACTTGATAAAAGTATTATGTTTTATGTGCAGCGTAATAATCCGAACGTGAATAGTAATGTAAATGAACCGGTTACCTGTACAATTACACGTACTAATTCAAATGTGACTCCGCCTTATTTATCGAACAAGGCTTCGGTTTTCTTGAGGCAGGCGATCGTTGATTATCAGTTGTCGCAAAACCTTGATAGAAGTTCTCATAACGGTCTCGTTAATAACGAGAAGGGCGCCGTACTCTTTAACGAGCGTACTCAAGCAGGAAATAAAAAAGCTACGCTTCTCTTTAATGCGGACGCAACTTATAACACACTTCCAAGCACGGGAGCTTCACCGCAAAACGGTACTCCGCGTAATGCCAATGTTATCCTGCAGGTTAAGCCAGACAGAGTATGTTCACAGTGGCTTTCCTGTACGACATACTTACCGGATCCGAGTAACCCAAACCGTAAGACATGTTTGAATGTTAGCTTGTGTGATGCACTAGACTCCAATGGCGGTTGTAGTAATTTTGTTACACCTCCAAACAAAAATATTAATTCCTTAGATTCAATCGCCAATTTAACAGGTTACAGCAAGGTTGGATTTGCGTCTAATGTCGGAAATCAGGTTTATAGAACCATGCACGATTATTACAATTTTGCGAACATGACTCAAGTCGGACAAAATATCACAATTGTTAACGGTAACTTTGAATCTAATGGTAGCGGTTGGGGCCCTCCGGCAGGAATTAGCTTCTTATCGCAGCCGAGCCAAATCAGCCAAGAAAACCTTAATCAATTCCAAGCTGTTAAAGGACAAGAGTCAGCTGACTTTATAGTACCCGAGGGCAAGGGTATCCTTAAGGTTAATAATGCATCTTCGGCAACACAAACAGACAAAATAAGTCTTAATTCCGGAGCTCGTTATGTAATGAACATGTATACCTATAGTAAGGGCGGAGGATTAAAAGTTAAACTGGTTAATGAAGCTAATCATGCCTTAGATGTTACCTTACTTTCGGTTTCAGATTTAGATCCGCAAAATCAGTGGGTTAAACAATCCTTAGGCTTTAAGGCAGCTTCAAATTCTTATAAGATTGTTATTGAAAAAACGAGTGGCGGTGATGCCTATATTGATGATATTCGTATTGAGTCGGGATTAAATACTCGCTGTACTGATGCAAACGGTATTAATCAACCTAATGATCCTAATAGCTGTGTTGAGCCAAGAGGACACTGTAGTGTTCTGACAAATCCAGAAACTAATTGTCAAAAAAATTCAGATTGTCCGGGCGGTCAAGAATGTATTATGTATCCGCAGGTTGGTCATTGTAGTAATCTCGCAACTCAGGCCTGTTTTAAGAATTCTGATTGTCCGTCAAGTCCGAGTGATAGAACTTGTATTCAGCCAGGCGCTCGCCCGCAGTTTGCAGCTTCAAGTTGCAGATTGTATGCGAATGAAAATGCTTTGTCATGTGTCTATACTGACAAAGATAACGTAATCAATAAAGGTATTCGCGGCTATTGTTTGGAAAATGATCCGAAAGATCCGGCAACCTGTTTGCTTTGGTATCCGGTTAGTCGTATTGCCGGTGATACGAGCGAAGAAGGTTCTAATGTTAACTTTAATGAACACGGAACATACTATTGTATAGATGCGGTTGATGCTTGCGGTGGAGTGGATAATAAAATTCCGGGTTTCTATTGTAACAAATTTGTTAAAGTGGATACTAATTATTATTGGAATCGAAGAATTTCTCAAGGCTCAAGCTTTAAGTTCCCTAACGAAACCCCGGCTTATACCAATGGTCCTCCTATTTTCCCTGCAGAACCACTCTTCTACCCGGTGTATCCGACCAATCAAATGAAGATTGATTTTGGAGGAGGAGGGGGCCCAACTGTTGAAATACCGGGTTTGCTCTGGGGCTATGGTGATGGATATTTTGGCTCGTATGGTCCTTTAGATGCGGGTCCGAACGGTGGTTGGATGAGTGAGAGACAAGTTATGGAATTGAATGGTGGCAGTATTAGTTCGTTTATTCCGTATTACGGGGATTCTGCTAAGGTTAAATGTAGCACCCCGGCTCAGCCGTATAATTGGACTTGTGGTAGAAAAGGTGGTTGGGAAAATTATGGTGATAACACGTATTTTATAGGTGCGTGGAATGAAGATAGTCAAAGTACCGTAATCAACGACTGGGATGTTTGCGTTCCCAGAACTGCAATTACTCTTGATTTTGATACATCCTGTGAAAATCAAGCTTGTTACCCTGAAAATATTCAAGATGGCGATGATATATTTGCGTATGAAACTTGCGATTTTGGTACTCAGGAAAGTAATAATTACGTTTGTCAAACTGATGGTGGACCAAACCAAGTGCACTGTAAAGAAAATGCACATAATCAGACCTGTACAACTACACTTTCAGGTAATAGACAGTGGACATTAACTGCTTCTGGCACGGGTGATACTGATGATGCGGGCTGTATTGCTTATTGTTATAACCGTACAAAAGAATTTAGTATCGCGAAAAAAGAACCAAGTTCGCAGCAAACAGGAGTACAGCGAGCTTTGGATGCTATCCGAAGAATCTATCCAGTTATTAATAGGTGCAGTATTACCAATGCACTTTGTAGTACTACGAGTGACTGTTCACCGAGCGGAGGTGTTTGTCAAAACGCTTGGCAGATTTATGAATGGGGAACTTCTTATACAGCACAGGCTTTACCTGCTGCGAACTATAATAATTTAAGTGCCTGTCCGAACGGTGTACGACCTTATAAGAGTGCGACCTACGGAAATAATACTGACTATTGTTACATTAATCCGAAAGTTAATAATATTAAAGTAAACGGTTTGACAAGCGATATTATTGTTAATGGTTCAGCGGATGTTACTTTATCTTTTGATACACAAACAGATCCGGAACAGTTACCATTGAAAAATATTAATATTGAGTGGGGATACAGTGATGCATCAGGCCCGAAACAGCACCAGCTTAGCGGTAATATGGCTGATGTAAATCCAAGACAAATTACTCATCGTTATGATTATTATACTTTGAATAATCAAAACAACACCTGTTACAATAATTTTAATCAAATTTGCCAAGGAGCAGAGCAATGTTGTGAAGCTATACCTAATATATCTATAACTGATAATTGGGGTAGAGGAGTGTCCGATGTAGGGTTCCCAGCAAAAATAATAGTGAAAAAGCCCCAATAAAGGGGCTTTTTCTTTATATATTGACATTTTTTATTGAATATGTTACTATATGTGCATAAAAATGTTATCATTATAACAAAGAAATTTTGAAAGTTTTTTAAAAAATAAATAAATTAAATTGGGCCGCAAGCCCTTGGGAGTAATAAAAAATGAAGACAATCACATTGTTTTTCGGGCTCCTGTTATCTATACTGTGGCCCATAAATGCTTTAGCAACTGATTTTAATCAAGTAGTATCAAGCGGTACTACTGAAAATCTTTTTGGACTTTACATGATTACTGCCTCCGATGGTATTGCGGTCGGTAATAATGGTGAGATGGTAATTACACATGACGGCGGAAACAATTGGTCCCATATGGCGACTGGTTTTTTCACCGGCTTAAGAGCAATTACGTTTGTAAACACAAACACTGGTTACGCCGTAGGTTTAGGTGGTTTAGTTTTAAAGACTACCAACACTGGAGCTAACTGGACAAGTTCAACACCCACTACCAATGATCTCAACGCAGTTTGTTTTATGGATGCAAATACTGGATACGTAGTTGGACAATGGAATACTGCGCTTAAAACCACTAATGGTGGAGCAAACTGGACAACCTTAAATACAGGACTTGTTGACGATCATTTATCCTCAGTCGTTTGTATATTAAATAAAGTGATTATTGGAGTTTCATTCAGTAATACTACTAATTTGATTATTTCAAATGATGGCGGTAATACATGGTTGAGCAGCAAGACTCGTGCTATTGGTGATATCAGGACCCTTGGCATGACTGCTTCTGGTAATACAATTTGTGTTGTTGGTTATGAGATGTTAACTGGCGGAATACGTAAACCAATATTTTTCAAAAGTATTGATAACGGAATTAGTTGGTTTGAACCGACTTTATCGGGTAGAGCTGATTTAAGAGCAGTCGTGATTACTCCAAATTACCCTAACATTATCACGGTGGCTGGTCGGTATTTCAACGATCCGACTAACTTAAATAAAGGGTATATCGCCAGATCAACAGACGGTGGCAACACTTGGATAACACAGCCAGCTTACGGTACGGGCACAGTTACATTAAGTAGTGCTGCCTCTACCGAAGACAATTGTTTTATTGTTGGTGATAACGGATCAATTCTTAAAGGAACTAATCCAATAGGTATTACTCCGATCTCAACTGAAGTCCCTAAACACTTTAGTTTGAGTCAGAATTATCCTAATCCGTTCAATCCTGTGACCAATATCAACTTCGCTGTTAAAGAAGCTGGTACGGTCAAAATGTACATATTTAATTCCATCGGACAGGAAGTTACTGTCTTGGTTAATCAACACTTTGCAGCTGGAGTCTACAATGTAGACTTTAATGCAAGTTCATTAACAAGCGGTATATACTTCTATCGCATGGAAGCAAAAAACTTCACCGAAACCAAAAAAATGGTTTTGGTAAAATAAAAGAGAATTTTTTTCTCCTTTTGTAAATAAACCCCTTTGGCTTTTATAGCGAAGGGGTTTTTTAATACCTAAAAAATAATTTTTTAGAGAATATATAGGATTGCTCGGCTTTTAAGTGGTTGCTTGACTATGATGATTTATGCGAATTATACTTAATAAGCTCAATATATGAATAAAAGAATTCGCAAAAATCTTATAGAAATAGCCCAACAAGAAATCCATAATGATCCTTCTCATGACTTTTCACACGCGCTTAGGGTTTTAATACTTGCTGAGAAAATCAGCAAGAATGAAGGTGGAGATTTAGACATTATTGTCCCTGCAGCACTTTTTCATGATATTATTGCATATCCAAAAAATAGTAAACAGAGAGAAAAGAGCCAACCACATAGTGCTTTAAAGACTACGCTTATATTAAAAAAAATTAAATTTCCAAATGAAAAAATTAAAAAGATTACCAGTATTATTAAGGGATGTTCCTTTTCTAAGTCTCAGAATGCTAATTCATTGGAGGAAAAAATAATCCATGACGCTGACTTGTTGGAGGCAACGGGCGCTATTTCTATTATGCGGACATTTGCTTCAGTGGGGTCCATGAATAGGTCTTTTTATGATATTAAAAAACCTTTCCCTCGAAAGCGTCCAATTGATGATAAGCGCTATGGTATTGATTTATTCTACACACGCCTATTATTAGTGAAAGATTATCTTCATACTAAGTCGGCTCGATTGATTTGTATTAATAGGCATAAATTTCTCAGATTATTTTTAAAACAGGTAGAGAAGGAAATTACTTTATGAATCTGAAAAATTTAGATCAAACTCAGGCAGTTAATGAGGAACTAGAAAATTGGAATAAAATATTTGAAGAACAGCTCAAACGAGCTGAGAGAAAAGATGAGGATTTTTCTTCTTATTGGTGGGAAGAGTATTATAGTGAACTCACAAAATATATTAAGGAATTATTAGATTCATATAGTAATCCGAGTATTTTAGAGTTAGGAAGTGGTTCAGGGAAAGCTTCTATCCTTCTTGGGCAAGATTACCATAGAGTACTGGTTGATATTTCCCCTGCAGCATTAAAGTATGCACAATATTTAGCGGCTAGATTTCAGGCTCATAATATCAGTTATATTTGTGATGACATTTTTAACAGACGAATCGATTTGAGACAGAGTCAGGATTTTACATGGAATATAGGCGTGATTGAGCACTATACTCAAAATCACATAGTGGAGATTATAAGAATCATGATATCTTACACTAAGCTGGGCGGATTGGTTGCACTTGCGGTTCCTAATAAGTTTTCAGGACCTATTATAAAAGCAAATATATTAAAATCGCCTTTATTAAGTTTTATGCCTGGATACAGAATCGGGTCAGAAAAGTTTTATAGTAGAAGGGAACTACATGCTATGATTAAGGAAGCTGCAAGAAGAGAGAATAGAGAGATAACAGTAATCAAATCGGCATATTTTGGAAATCCTTTGATTATGGAAACCCCCAAATGGATGCTTATATCATTAGGAAAACTATGGGGGCTATTATTTCCTTGTAATAAATTTTTATTAACCATTACTTTTAAAGTAGAATAATGAAAGAGAATAGTTTTGTAAAATCCACAAGTGAGGTCCCTAGTGAAAATATTTATAAGAAAGAAGCTTTTAATCCTGAAAATGCTTCCGAGTATTCATTTAACCTTATAAAAGATTTTTCTGATTTCTTCAAAGAAAAGGGATACGTAAAGAAAGAAGCGGTTTCCATTTGCTCGGGAATTGATCCAACGGTACGTTTCATAGGGTCTCATATTAGTGTTTTAAAGCCCTTCCTTGAAAACGAAGAGATTACCTCACCAGGAATATATATGGATCAGGAATGTATTAGAACAAAGAATATAAAAGATTTATACAACGATGGAAAATTCCCGAACTGGGGCTCGTATTTCATCAGTCTTGGTGTGCTCTCTCCAGCCGAACGACTTCCTGAAGCCTGTGGAGATTCATTCGAATTCTTTCAAAAGAAACTTAATATTAATGTCGCACTTCTTAAGGTCAGAGTGAGCTCCACCGATAACGATTTACTGCAAGTTTGCCAAGAGGTTTTCCCCGAGGAAACAATTGAAAAAGACTCTAAGCCATTACCTTATTATCGTCATAAGATAGGCATGGAAAACGTAGCGGGTCGCAATTTTAATATAGCTTTGAAAAATTGTGAGGATGATGAATTCAATGATATCGGAAATATTATTATTCTAGAAAAAGGGGATAAGCAAGTCGGAGTTGAGCTCGCCTTTGGAGTAAGTACTATATTAAAACAACAATATAATCTTGAGCATGTTTTAGATTGCACTCCTGTAAAGGGGATAGAGTCTGAGTATCCTGATATAAAAAGAAAGTTTGAAGATTCTATAGTAACCTCATCTAAACTTTTTTCCGAAGGTTTGCGGCCATTGGGTTCTCATAATCGCAATAGGCTTCTTAAATCATATGTCCGTTCTTTAAGTTATTTTCGAGCTAAGACAGGAATGCCACTCAATAAATTGCAGGAAGTCATTAGCAACTTCAATTCAAAAAATAAATATATTAATCAAGATGATGGATCCCTCATAGTTGAGTTTGTTCACGCTTTTGAAAATGACCTACTTGTCAAAGGAGCAAATACCGAAGAAGAATATAAGATTCTTGCTGCTATGAAATTAAATAAAAATATATGATTAACAATACTATTACACCCAAAAAATTAAAGAAGGGAAGTCACATTCGTGTGATTGCGCCTTCTCGTAGTATGAAAATAATTTCTTCGGAATCTCAAGAGTATGCCCTGAAACGTCTTGAAGAATTCGGTTTTAAAGTAAGCTTCGCTGTCAATATTTCAGAAACTGATGAATTTAATTCATCCTCAGTTATTTCACGTATCACTGATTTGCATAATGCTTTCTCTGATCCCTCAGTTGATGCAATTTTCACAGTTATTGGCGGATATAATAGTAACCAATTATTAAACCATATTGATTTTGATTTAATAAAAAAGAATCCAAAAATTATTTGTGGCTTCTCAGATATTACAGCACTGAATAATGCGATAACCGCAAAAACTGGAATGATAACATATATCGGCCCCCATTTTTCTAGCTGGGCAATGATGAAAGGCTTTGAGTATTCAATTGAATATTTTGTTAAGTCATGTATGGAGGATAGAGTTTATGAACTTCCCCCTTCGGATATTTGGAGCGATGATCCATGGTATTTAGATCAAGTCAATCGGAATTTTATAAAGAATGAGGGATATTGGATAATGAATCCTGGCCATGCAGTAGGTAGGACTGTTGGCGGTCATGTGCGTTGCCTTAATGCTTTGCAGGGAACAGATTTTTGGCCATCATTAGATGATTCTATACTACTCCTAGAGGAAGATTCTGAAATTAATCCTGAATTATTTGATCGCGAACTTCAGTCAATTATTCATCAGTCTGATTTTAAAGGAGTACAGGGAATTATAATTGGACGATTTCAGAGAAAAACATCAATGACCAAAGAAAAACTTGCTAAAATTATCGGTTCTAAGCCAGCGTTAAAAAATGTGCCCATTATTGCCAATGTAGACTTAGGCCATACAACCCCCCTTGCAACTTTTCCAATAGGTGGGGCAGTAGAGCTTTCGTTAAGTGATACTATCGCAATTATTAGAATTATTGAACATTAGTATGCTGCCATCTTATCTTAAAGAGCTGATAGAATCGGAAGATATTAGGTTTGCTGCAGTAAAAGGAATCTTTCCAGCTCCGGATTACGATCCGTTAACTCATTATGTTACCCTCACTAAATCGCCATATTTTCATGCCTTATTAGTTTTGCGCCATTATATCAAACTGGCGACAGACTACTATTTTGGCATGCGAATGAATGCAAAAAATATAGATTTATTCATGATAACTCCGAGTATTTCTTCGCCTATGGGCTCCGGATCTGATTCCGAACCCCTGCCTTTTAAATTTGGAAAATACAATTCTTATCTAGTTGATTCTTCTCAATTTGGTTTTGAGCCTTTGATTATGAATGGATTTGAGAAGGTTTATTGCTACCTTCCTTCAATGAGAGGAGAAAACCCTGACAATAGACACCTGAATCAATTTTATCATTGCGAAGCAGAAGTAAAAGGAAATTTGAATGAACTTATGCCAATAGTAGAAGATTATTTAAAAATTTTATGTGAAACCATATTACTAATGCCTAATATTGTGAATAAAATTAGTAAAGATCCTGGTGTAACCATGAAGGCATCGCAAACAATAGTTGATGCTTCTTCTTTTGAAAAAATGAAGTTTGATGATAGCATTAGATACCTTAAACAAAATGGGTTTTCTGATTTTATAAGTTTCAATAAAAACGGTAATGATATTAGTGCACAAGGCGAAATTCTATTGCTAGAGAAGTTCTCAGTAGGGAAGCCAATATGGTTAACGGGCTATGATCGTGATCGTGTTCCTTTCTATCAAAAACCTGACCCCGAAAATACTAATAAAGTTATTAATGCAGATATGATTTTCCCCCCTTTAATTAAAGGAAGCTTTGGTGGTGAAATTATCGGCGCAGGGCAACGCCAAGATTTAATTCAAGAAATATATGAATCATTATCGAGACAAAAGGTCCCTGCAGAGAAGTATGAATGGTATATCGATCTTCGACGTCAAGTTGGATATTCCACTACTTCTGGTTTTGGCATGGGGATAGAACGATTTTTAGCATGGGTTTTATGTCGAGATAATATAAGAGATGTAATCATCTATCCTAGACTGAAAAATGTTGTCACTTTCCCTTAGGCTAATGCCACTTGACTTTTTTCCTTGATATGTTAATGTAGCCGTATAAACCTCCTACTATATAGGGAAAAGTAGAATCGTCACAATAAGCTGATGTATTCGCCTTACTTTTCTGCGCTAGGAGGTTTGTTTTTTCTCCTTCTAATAGAACCCTCTTAGCTTTTAAAGTAAGAGGGTTTTTTAATACCTAAAAAATTATATAGTTTGACAAAGCCCACAAAACAGCTAAGATAAGTACATATTATAACCATATGGAAAATAGAGTTTATATTAATGAGCTGTCAGAAAAACAAGATTCTACCGTGACTATCATGGGTTGGGTAAATTCTCGTCGCGATCAGGGAAAAATGATTTTCCTTGATTTACGTGATAGCACCGGCGTTGTTCAAGGTATTATTTTACCGAAGAGCGAGGCGATGGAAAACGGAAAACTGTTACGAGAAGAGTTTGTTGTTCAGATTACAGGTAAGGTGAACCCGAGACCAGAAAAAGATCAGAAAACAGATATTTTAAACGGAACTATTGAATTGGAGATTTTAGAAATTAATATTTTAAATGAGTGTGCTGTCGTGCCTTTTCCAATTGACGGGGACACACGTGAAATTAATGAAACGATACGATTGGAGCATCGTTACCTTGATTTACGCAGTGTCAGAATGCAAAAAAATGTTTTGAATCGTTTTAAGCTTCAACATTACATCAGAAATTTTCTTGAACAAGAAAAATTTTTAGAAATTGAAACGCCCTTATTGTCTGCGCCAACTCCTGAAGGAGCGCGTTCGTATGTTGTACCGAGCAGAGTTTGGAAGGGACATTTTTTCTCACTCCCTCAATCTCCTCAGCAATATAAACAACTTTTGATGGTTGCCGGTTTTGAAAAATATTTTCAATTTGCTCGTTGCTTGCGAGATGAAGATACACGCGGTGATCGCCAGCCGGAATTTACTCAACTTGATATTGAAATGTCTTTTGTTGATGAAGAAGATGTTATGGCTTTAAATGAAAAGCTTTTGATTGATATTGTAGAAAAATTGTATCCGGAAAAAACAATACAGCAAATACCTTTTCCTCGAATGTCATACAAAGAAGCTATTGAAAAACATGGCACGGATAGACCGGATATACGTAACGATAAAAATGACCCGAACCTTTTGGCATTTTTGTGGATTGTTGATTTTCCAATGTTTGAAAAAACAAATGAAGAGACGGTTGATGCAACAGGTGATTGGACCTTCACACATAATCCTTTTTCAAAACCAAAAGATGCTGATTTTGAAAAATTCATGGAAATGAAAGATGTTGGAGAAATTTTGAGCACTCAATACGATATAACTTTGAACGGTTTTGAAATCGGTGGCGGAAGTATACGAAATCACAAACCTGCAGCTTTACGCAAAACTTTTGAAATAATGGGATATAGTGAAGAGAGAATTGATAAAAATTTTGGACACATGATAAAAGCCTTTGAATTTGGTGCACCGCCGCATGGTGGTATTGCCTGGGGCTTTGATAGATTAATAATGATTTTAGAGAATGAACCTAATATCAGAGAAGTAATTCCTTTTGCTAAGACTGGTGATAGTAGAGATTTGATGATGGATGCCCCGGGAGAAATTTCTGATAAGCAAAAGGATGAATTAGGAATATCAGTTACAAAAAAATAATATTTCTTGAATATATTAAAACTAATTCTTTAGATTATAAAGATGGGTTTTAAAAAACTAACTAAATTACGTAAAGGAGATAAGGTCGCAATCGTGTCGCCGTCGTTCGGCGCTCCCGGCGTTTGGCCTCATGTCTATGAGCTAGGATTAAAACGTCTGAGAGAAGTCTTCGGACTGGAGCCGGTTGAGTTTTCTGTTACTAAAAAAGTCGGCGCAACAAAGGAAGAGCGCGCCAAAGATTTGATTGATGCTTTTGAAAATAAAGAAATCAAAGCTGTTATCAGCGCCCTTGGGGGCGATGATCAGGTTACGTATATAAAAAACCTTCCGTCCGAGCCTTTTATTAATAATCCAAAACCATTTTTTGGTTTTAGCGACAATACTCATTTTGAAAATTTTTTGTGGCTTAACGGTATTCCATCATTTTACGGTGGAAGTTTATTCACTGAATTTGCTATGCAGCAGCAAATGGATGAACTGACTGTTGCATATCTAAATAAAGCCTTCTTTGAGGAAGGAGAGTTTGAACTTGAAGCCAGCCCATACTATAACGACATTGGTTTAAACTGGAATGATCCGGAGACTATTAATTTGCCGCGAGTTCGTGAAGATAATGATCCGTGGTTTTGGGACAAACCGGCTGACGCGCAAGGGATAAGCTGGGGCGGCTGTATTGAATCGATTGATGAGATAATGCGCCATGGCGTTAGTCTGCCGCAACTCCCGGATTTTGATAACACTATTTTATTTTTGGAAAGCTCAGAAGAAATTCCTTCGGCTCAATATGTCTCTCGTGTCTTGCGTGCGCTCGGTGAGCGCGGAATCATAGCACGAGTTAAAGCTGTTCTTGTCGGCCGTCCAAAAGCGTGGCATTTTAACAAACAACAAAGTGCTGAGGATAAGAAAACATATCGTGAAGAGCAACGAGAAACAATTATAAAAATGGTCCGCAATTATAATCAAAATATCCCAATCATACAGAATCTTGATTTTGGGCATACCGCACCACAAATTTGTATGCCTAACGGTCAAAATATTCGAATTGACGGAGCTAATAAGAGGATTTTTGCGCAGTTTTAGTGACCAGCTATTCCTTTACACGAACGCCTTATTTTGTTAGGATTAGCTCATATTATGCCAAGTTTAGACCAAAAATATAACCCCGAGGAACGCGAAGCTAAGTGGCGTCAATTCTGGGAAGAAACGGGGATTTATAGCTATAAACCTAGCGCTTCCGGCGAGGTTTTTTCTGTTGATACGCCTCCGCCTTATATTTCCGCGGCGCATTTACATGCCGGACATGTCATGAGCTATACGCAGGCTGAGTTTGTTATCCGCTATAAGCGCATGCGCGGCTTTAACGTTTTTTATCCAATGGGTTTTGATGATAACGGCTTACCGACGGAGCGTTTTGTAGAAAAGAAACATAAAATTGATAAAGCAAAGATTACTCGATCTGAATTTATTAAGCTGTGTCTTGAAGAAACTGAAGCCGGTGCTAAAGTTTATAAAGATTTTTTTTCTAGTCTCGGCATCAGCGTTGATTGGTCGCTTCTCTATTCAACAATTGATCCGCGCTCGCAATCCGTTGCGCAGCGATCATTTTTAGATTTATATAAAAAAGGTTTAATCGATTATAGAAAAGAACCGGTTATCTGGTGCCCGTTTTGTCGTACGGCTTTGTCTCAAGCTGATCTTGATGACGCAGAACAGGATACTTTCTTAAATTATATTAATTTTGAATTTGAAGATGGCAATATAGCGCCAATCGCAACAACTCGTCCGGAATTAATTCCGGCGTGCGTCGCCTTATATACAAATTCAAAGGATCCGCGTTTTGCAAAATATATCGGCAAGAAAGCAAAGTTGCCTTTAGTTGATCGAATGGTTCCGGTTATGGCCGATGATGATGTTGAAATCGATTTTGGTACTGGTTTGATGATGGTTTGTACTTGGGGTGATTCTGAAGACGTCGCGCGTTGGAAAAGAGATAATTTAGAAACGATTGAACTGATCGGACAAAACGGAAAATTAACCGAAGTAGCAGGAAAATACGCGGGCTTAAATACAACCGATGCTCGCGCTACAATACTTGCTGACCTTGAAGCAGCCGAAGTATTAGTTAAGAAAGATCCGATTAAAAATGTAATGAATGTGCATGAACGTTGCGGCAAACCTTTTGAATTTGTGTTAGCTCCGCAATGGTTTATTAAAGTGGTTGATAATAAGGAAGTTTGGGCTAAGCGTGGCGCCGAGCTTAATTGGAACCCGCCTCACATGAAACAAATTTATGATTCATGGGTCGAGGGTTTAAAATGGGATTGGTGTATTTCTCGTCAACGTTTTTACGGCGTTCCGTTTCCGCTTTGGCATTGCGAGAACTGCAAAGAAATTATTGTCGCTGAAGAAAAAGATTTACCACTTGATCCGCGCGAAACAAAGCCGCCCGTAACTGAGTGTCCAAAATGCAAATCAAACGATCTGAGGCCTGAAAATGACGTTATGGATACCTGGATGACTTCTTCTTTAACACCAATGATTAACGGACACTGGGGCATGTCAGACGATACCATGCCGACTGTTTTCCCTATGAGCGTACGTGTTCAAGCTTTTGAAATTATTAGAACTTGGTTATTCTATTCTATTGTTAAAGCCGAATATCATTTGAATACAATTCCGTGGAAAGACGTAATGATTTCCGGTTGGGGATTAGATGAACAGGGCAGAAAAATCAGTAAGTCCTTAGGTAACTTTGTTGATCCTGAAACTATTATTAAGAAATATTCGGCTGATGCCGTACGTTTTTGGTCGGCTGGCGCTACGCTTGGACAAAACCTGCGTTATAACGAAGATGAAATAAAAGTCGGACAGCGCACGATTACTAAACTATGGAACGCTTCTAAATTTATTATTTCAAGTTTGGAAGGCTATGATCCAAAACAAAAGACAGGAGAATTAGAGGCGAGCGATCGCTGGATTTTGTCACAGCTTCATTCAATGACCAAGGAATATATTAAAGCTTTTGACGAGTATGACTATTCAAAGGCTAAAGAAGTTTTGAATCAATTTTTCTGGAATGCGCTGTGTGATAATTATTTGGAAATGGTTAAAGCACGAATCTATGCGCAGGATGATTTAACTCGTCCGGCAGCGCAGGCTACTCTGTATTCGTGCTTACTTCAAGTTATAACATTGTATGCTCCGTTAATGCCGTTTATTTCAGAAGAAATTTATCAGGGATACTTTAAACAGTTTAATGATGATATTAGTATTCATGTTGCGAAATTAGCTGACCCTGATGAATCTTTGATTGATACAAAATTGGAAACTGATTTTAAAGATGTGCTTAATGTGATTACTTTTGTTCGAGGGTTTAAGAGTAAAAATGCTATGGCTCTAAATAGTGAAATTAAGAATCTTAGCATTAGTTGCTCTACTGAGCAGTCTAAATTATTAGAAACGTTTGTTCCATTATTTAAATCATTGCTCCATATTAATGAAGTAACATTTAGCCAAGCTATGACAAGTGAAGATGGCTTGAAACTTGAAATAACTGTATAATATTCTTATATGACAGATAAACCACAATACGAGAATATTGAAGATGAGCGCGCAATTCGCTTGCAAAAGCTTGGTATTCTTGAAGATCAAGGTATTTTGCCGTATCAACTTGTTTCTGAGCGCACGCATTTAGTGACTGAGGCTCTTGCTGAAAAATTAGATGCCAAAGTCTCCATTGCCGGACGTATTGTTTCTAAACGAGTGGTCGGTAAAATTATTTTTGCTGTAGTGCAGGACATGAGTGGCGGCATTCAAGTGATTTTGAAAAGCGATGAACTCGGTGCTGAGAATTTTAAATTATTTTCAAAAATGGTAGATTCGGGAGATTTTATTGAAGCCTCGGGAACTCGTTTTAAAACCGAGCGAGGCGAAGAATCTATTTTAGTAAATAGCTGGAAATTACTGAGTAAAGCTCTGCGTCCGTTGCCTGATAAATTTCACGGCCTTAAAGATAAGGAAACTCGTTTTCGTAAACGTTTTCTTGATTTGATTACTGATCGAGAAGTTTTTGAGCGTTTTAAGATGCGATCAAAAATTATTGGTTTAGTGAGAGAATTTTTAAACAGCCGAGATTTTATTGAAGTTGAAACACCAGTTTTGCAAACTTTGTACGGCGGAACAAACGCTCGTCCGTTTACGACGCATATCAATGCCTATGACATGGACATGTATTTGCGTGTTGCGCCTGAATTATATTTGAAACGCTTAGTTGTTGGCGGTTATGAAAAAGTATATGAAATCGCAAAAAATTTCCGTAACGAAGGTGCGGATCAAACTCACAATCCTGAATTTACGATGATTGAGTGGTATGAAGCGTATGTTGATTATCAGACGATGATGGATAACGCTGAAGCTATGTACAAGTTTATTGCTCAAAATTTGTTTGGCGAAGCAAAACTTCCGGTTGATTCCGGTTGGCTCGATATCAGCGCTGCTTGGCCGCGTATTACTATGGTTGATGCTATTGAGAAATTTGCCAAAATTAAAGTTGCTGATATGAATGAAAGCGACTTAAAGAAAGTATGTGACAAAAATAATATTGAGAATAGGGGAGAAGCAACGCGGGGACAGATGATTATGAATATTTTTGAAAAGTTGGTAACTGAACAGCTGATTAGTCCGGTGTGGATAATTGATTACCCGAAAGAAGTGTCACCCTTGTCACGAACGCATCGTTCCAATCCTGATTTAGTTGAACGTTTTGAGTGCTATGTTAACGGTAAAGAAATCGGTGACGGGTGGTCGGAAATTATTGATCCGAGAGTGCAACGCGCTCGTTTTGAGAACGAACAGGCTGCAATGCGTGCGGGAAATGAGGAATCTCACCCAATGGATGAAGACTTTTTGGAAGCTCTTGAATATGCCTTGCCTCCTTTGGGCGGAATCGGCATTGGTATCGACCGTTTGGTCATGTTGTATACCAACCAATCTTCGATTCGAGAGGTAATGTTTTTCCCGATCATGCGTCCCGAATAAAGCTATTGACAATGTAGCGAGAAAATCAGCTTAATAAAGCTGATTTTTTTGTTACCAAACCTGGAATTATGTTATACTATAACTATATAATTATGGCCGTTTCCCCAGACGTCAATATTGCTTACCGACCAACCTTGTCGGGTCCGAGCGAAGAGGCCGCGGCATCTTCGGCTTTGCGTCGCGACCGTGTCAGTAATGCAAATTTGATTCCTGATAGAGGCGGGAGAATTGCTCCACAAGGAGGTCAATCACGTTTACCGCATGGTGCCATATTAAGACAAGGACGGCAGCATAATGCTAAAGAAGCTGCTCAGGCTAGTCCTGTTGGAAATGCTATCGGCCGAGCTGTCGACATTGCAGTCGCGCCAATCAATAGAGCAACGAGTAATTTTTTAAAAAAAATGTGGCAAGCCGCGCCCGACACCTACGGACTTTCAATTTTATACGTTAATGTTCATTGGTTTTTGAATAAAGTTGTAGGAGATAAATTATTTTGTCCTTTAGGTGAAGAATGGTTTCCAGCAAACTCCCCGTTGGGGTTAAGCGGAAAAAATTCGGGCTCGGAATCGATTTTAGGAGTTCCTAAAAAAGGTGCCGGTATGTTAGAAGGAGGAGTACTTGTCACAGTTGATGCAATCGTCCTTACTTTGGTATTAATCAATGTGGCATTTATTGTTTTGTTGGCGTGGATGGTTGAGAACCCATGGGATGCACTGTGGGAAATGGGATTCGGTTCATTCTGGCAAATGGTTAAAGTGGCCTGGAGCTTGAGTGGAAAGTGATAGAATAAATTTTTTCATGAATATCTTTTTAAAGAAAAAAATTGCAGTTTTAACTTTAGTCCTCGCACTCTGTGTGGGGGGTGGATTTTTAGCAACACCTCAGTTTGCATATGCGCAAGATGATCCGCCAACTACTGCAACTCCACCCACTGATACGCAACAAACTCAGCAGCCGCCTGCAACGAGCTCAAAAAATGTAGTAACTTCAATCGTCGGTTGGATTGTTGTTGCTTTGGTGTGGACACTCGGGCAAATCATGGTTGTATTGATGTATATTTTGCTCTGGGTGGCTTCATATAATGATTTCATCAATTCACCTGCCGTAACCAACGGTTGGGTTATTCTGCGCGATGTGTGTAACATGTTTTTTGTATTGATATTGCTTGTTATCGCCTTTGCGACTGTTTTAAATCGAGAAAATTATGCGATGAAAAAGCTTTTGCCAAAGTTTATTATCGCCGCAATTTTAATCAACTTCTCACGACTTATCTGCGGTATTATTATAGATTTTGCGCAGGTCATCATGCTTACTTTTGTTAACGGTTTCCGAGATATCGGCGGCGGTAACCTTGCGGACATGCTTGGCATCAGTGGATATTTATCCATGAGCGCCGATTCAGATCAGCCACTTGATACTCTGACCATTGTCGGCACTTATATCTTAGCTTTACTGTATTCTATCATTGCCACCGTGGTAGTCGCGATAATGGTGTTTGTACTTGTTGTTCGTATGGTTATGATCTGGATTTATGTTGTTCTTTCTCCACTGCCGTATCTATTATCTGTTTTACCGGCTACGGAAAAATATGCGAGTAAGTGGTGGGATGATTTCAGTAAGAACGTTGTTTCAGGACCAATTCTTGCTTTCTTTATCTGGCTTTCTTTTGCGAGTGTTCAACCTGATTCAACCGGCGCTTCATTAATTAATGGAGCGACTGAGCCGAACAAGGGAGCAAATGAAGAGATAAAATTAAAAGGTTTTGAAAAAAGTGGTGCTGGAGCTCCTGAGGCCGGTATTTCTAAGTCAGGTAGTGCCGACAGCATGCTTAAGTTTATTATTTCTATAGGTTTATTGATGGGGGGTTTGATGATTACGAAAGAATTGGGTGGTGCGGTCGGTTCAGTTGCCGGTGCGGGTTTTGATAAATTAAAAGGTGCTGCTAAAGGTGTGCGTAATCTTGCAACTCGTCCGGTTCGTGATCGCTGGCAAGCTTTCCAGGGACAGAGAGAAGCGGCGCGCAAAGAAAAAATTTCGGCGTTTGGCGATCGTATGTACAGTCGTTATAACACAGCAAAAACTGCGGTTAAAACAGCGCCTAAAGCTTGGGCACAGTCAGCGGCTTTGGGAGTTAAAGGCACCTTGCCTTTGGCAGCTCAGCAAAAAATTAACGCAATCGGTGCAGGCATAACTAATGCCAAGAATGCAATAACCTTTAAAAATTGGAGACAGAATAGAGAAAATCGCAAATCACTTAAAGATGGACGCATTGGAGCGTATCAAACCGGTGTATATAAAGATGCTTCGGGCAAATATGATATATTGCATGAAAATGATCATGGCGAAATGGTATATGCTCGTACTAAGAAAGACAAGAAGGGCAAAGAAATTCTTAAGGATGGAAAAGTTCAGTATGAATTTGCAACTGATTATCGCGGAGAGAATATTGGTAAATTAAGCGAACGTGAGTATAAGGTTTCCAACACTTGGACCAAGGCAATGTATAAAGCCAAGGCCAATAGTAATCAAAAGGAAGAAAAAGCTATCAACGACGAACAAAAGAAAATGGCCGATGCCGGACTCTCTCCGTCGCAATTGGCTGCCATGCTTGAAGATAGTGCCACTAATAAAAATCAGAAGATGGCCGCCTCTCTCACTCTTGCTATTAAAGCTGGCTTTAAAGATCACGCACAAATTGCCAAGGCTGAAGAATCATTCGGAATTGCCAACAACGCCTTGCTCAGTAAAAAATTCAATGACGATGTTGATAAGAAGCAAGCATACATTCACTATGATATAGACAGTGAAGATGAGGTTAAGGCTGATAAGGAAATGAAGAAATTACAGAAGCGCATGATTGATAAGAAGCTTGAAGTTCAAGATTCTGCCGCTTATAAGAATGACAGATTTATTGAAGCTACCGATAATGCTCTGACTAAAGATGAATTTGTCAGACAGATGAAACAAGTCAGTGCGCACTCTTTGGAAAGCGACCAGGCCTTGAAAGTCGGTCATACCAAATATCTGGATCGTCAGGCCCCTGTCTTTGATGAGGACGATAATTTTGCACAAGCTCGCGTGGTAGTAAAGGATATTACTAAAGACGGACATGACGCCGTACGTGGCAACAAGGGTAAAGGACTTGATCTCGGGAACATCAGTAAGGCCGTTAAGGGTCAGTATGACACCATGTCATACAGTGATATTGCCAAACAGGATATAAAAACCTTTGATTTTAATGATGATACTGTTCTCAAGACTGCGGAACAGCGAGCTGAATATGAAGCAGCTCATCTCGAATCGTTAGAGGCACTCGGAGAAAAGAAACTGCAAAATATTATTGATGATAAGAATGGAAATCGTAAGACGCAGCGTCGCTTGAAAGAATTGCATGCAAGAATTTTCGGCGGCGGAAGCAGCAGTAGCGGTAGTACACCAACAAGTTCCGGAGCAGCGGCAACAACCCCTTCCACCGGTTCCCCGTATAGCGGCGGCAAAGGAGTCGGCTTTCAGGTAAACCCAACACCGACAAATCCACCACCGACAAATCCAGCATTAAATCCTTCAACCACCGCCTCTGATGAAGAAGACGATGATGATGAAACTAATGATGACGAAACAACATAAGACATATGGCCATTAACCAATCAAACACAACTATGCCGCAAGCAATCCAAGATATTTGGATGGCTAATTTTCAGCGTGTTTTAACTTTGCGCATTAAACAAAAATATAAATTGTCTTCAGATCAGAAGATGACGATTGAACAGGCGATTGATGCAATCTACCAAGGGCAAGCTAAGAGTCGCGACTTAGGTGAAATGCTGAAAGCGAAGCAAGTGGGCACGACCGCAAATCTTCAAAATATCGTCCGCGATATTGTCGGTTTTTGTTTATTGCCGGCCAAAGATTACTTTTTGAAACAGGGTGATGACATAACAAAAATATTGACTGATACCGGAGGAGTCACGCAAGAATATGTTGCGAATCTTGAAACAATGAAAAAAGCGATTGCCGAAGATAAAGCCGGGACTTATGATCACGATTCTTATTTGTTCCCACCAGAGAAAAAAGCCGCTCCACTCGTTATAGAACCAGAAGCAGAAAACTTGAGTGCTGAAGAAGAAGCGAATTTAAAACCAGAGGAAATTAAAGCAAGTCTTATAACCTTTTTTGAAGACGGCTTGGATGATTTACTTAATTTATCACATGGCGATATATTACAAACAATTAATGAAGAGTTGATTGCAGTTTTATCCGATGATGAAGCGCATAAAAAAGATTTAGAAAACTGTTTGTTAACAAGTAAATTAAGTATCGGGAAAACAAATATTATTTTGGAAGAAAAAGAATCCGCTCCAAGTGCTGCTAATTGGTTGAAAGAATTCTTTAGTGTCGCCGGCGCCGATTCATTTGATACGCTGAGTATTGCTAAATATATTATTTCTTCGGCTAACGCAAAAAAATTATCAGAAGATGAGCAGGCTAAGTTGCGTCGATTTTTAACTTTGTATCACAATATCCATTTTTTCCCAACACCTTTTTCAGCTATTCCCGTTGATAAATGGGAAATCATTCCGGGAGCCAGAACAACAGCGACGGCCCCTGAAACAAAAACGATAGAAACAAAAGCGCCGGCAATTAAACAGCCAAAGTGGAGTGTGCCGCAACCAACTGCAGCGCCAGTTGTGAAAGACATGACAAAGCCCGGACCGAAAAGTGCTGAATTATTAGAACTTGAAAAAATGCGCGATCAATATGCAGTTGGTAGTCTTGAGCGCTCAGCCATCGAAGAAGAAATTAAACATTTACAATAAAATTAGCTAGTCAGCGCCCATGCTTTCTTATTTGCAAAAATTCAATAGTTTACCGAAAAACGTTAAAGACGCCGTTGCTTCACCTGAGGCAGCGGCGCGTATTGCTGCGCTGGGTTCTCAATATAAGGTTGAATTGGCTTCGGTAGTTATGAAAGTCGTCACACGAGAATTTAAGCTTGATGCATTGGGAGCTTATTTGGTAAATCAATTGGGAGTGACGGCAGATACAGCCAAAGCTTTGGAAAAAGATCTAAGAAAAATTGTTTTTGCACCGGTGATTGAATACATTTTATTACCGACGGATGCACCAAAATTGGTTTTTGCGGAAAGCGACGAAAAAGAAGTAAAACAATCGGCCCAAACAAACTCAACTGTTAATTATGATCAAGCAATTGAAGAAGCGCTTGAACGAGTTGTAGAAAAGTCTCATATTGGCATGACAGATCCGCTCGTTGGCGGGAAGTTTCGTCAAGTTGTTAAAACTTATTTGCGCGGTACTCGCGATAGAAGTTATACACTTGAAGCCTTAACTAAGGCAAGCGAATTAGGGGGAGTGGCTTTAAGTCGTGATGCTGCTGACCGAGCTCTTGGCGCCGCAGCTTTGGAATTAAGTATGATGTCTAAGACACCAACAACACTAAGTAAGCCCATTATTGCGGTCGCGGAAGACATGACTGTTAAACAAGCTTCTCCGTTCACAAAAGTTGCGACACCGGCGGAATACAATTTAGAAACAGAGATTGCTAATAAAAATATTGCTCCGATTGTTAAAGCTGCACCTGTAGCCGTGAAGCTTGATGTATCGCACGAAATTGCGCCGCCGACTCCGGCAATTGTGAAAAAGCAGCCAGAGACCCCGCAACCGGTTAGAAAAATTGTTAAGGAAGCGATTTCTGGTAAACCTGTCGATAAAGTAAGTTTGCGTCGCGCGGCAGATAGCGTTCCAAAACCAATAGTTAATTTTTCAACTTCTGACAGCGGTCGCATAAGAATGGATGATATACGTTTTACGCCCCAAGTGGTCGGCCCGATTGATGAGTTGCGTTATATGAATCTTAAGCAATTCAGACGCCTCAATCCTAATCCGGCCAAAGCAACGGAAAAAATTAAAGAAAAGTTGGAACTTTTGGGTAAGGAAGATTATGCCAAAAAGATTGACGGCATTGTTGCATGGCATGCAAGTCCTTTAAGTAATCTATATTTGCAATGTTGTCGTCGAGCGATGGAAGAAGGTAAACCTGTCACTGAGATTCTGAGTGAAGAGCGAAAGCGCGATTCTAATGCACTTAAGAATGAAGAGGTTTCCGCCATTATCGCCTTGAACCAAGATCTTAAATTCTAGCTATGATGCAATTCACCGTTCCGCAATTTATTGATGTGGAAGATAAGATTTTCGGACCTATTACGGTCAGACAGTTTGTTATCGAATTGGTAACTGCTCTTTTGATTGCGGTCTGCTATCGTTTGTTCGATTTCAGTCTTTTTATCGTGCTAGGACTGTTTCTTTTCACTATTGGTACGACCTTTGCTTTTGTTAAGATTAACGGAGCGCCATTTCACTTTTTTGTGCTTAATTTAGTGCAAACATTGAAGAAGCCGGGGCTGCGCATTTGGCGCAAAGATGATACACTGAGCGTAGGACTTGAGTTCGATACAGTGACCGCTCCTGCCGCTATAGCAGCTTCTAATCGACAATATAGCGTAAGTCGCCTTAACGAATTGTCGTTGATTGTAGACACTCAAGGATCATATCAGGGAGAAAGTTCCGATGACGTTGTAATACAACTTCACAAGGACGTTCCGCCTGATTTTTCATAATATTGTATGGCCAAAAAAGCTGCCGGCGCGAGTCGGCCTTCAACATTAAGATATCTGGACATCGCTGGAATCCGACAGGATACGGTGATTATGAAAGACGGCAACTTGCGGTCGGTTATTATGGTATCAAGTATCAACTTCGCTTTAAAAAACGAAGATGAACAAAACGCCATTATTGCCGCCTATGTAAGTTTTCTAAACAATATCAGTTTTCCTTTGCAGATTGTTATTCAATCTCGTGAATTGAATATTGAAGCGTACATGTCGCAGCTCAAACAGAAAGAAAAAGAACAAACTAATGAGCTTTTGAAAATGCAGATAGGGGAGTATATAAGTTATGTTAAGGAATTGGTTTCTCTGTCAAAAATTATGAATAAGCGTTTCTTTGTTGTTGTCCCGTATGATCCGATGTCCGATAAGAAAAAAGGTTTTATTTCCCGTTTAACCGAGACCTTCAGTCCGACCTCGCTTATTAAAATGAAAGAGGAAAAGTTTATGAGATTACGCAAGGAACTTGGACGAAGAGTTGATACGGTTATTTCTGGTTTAAGTTCTATCGGCTTGAATACCATTGAACTTGATACTCAAAGTTTGATCGAACTGTACTACAACACCTATAATCCGGTAACAGCCGCCAATGAACATTTGGCTGAAGTTGAAAAGCTGCGCTTAGAAGATTAAGATTATATGCCTAAAATTTTCGAATTATTATTTAAGAAAAAAGCAAAACCCGAAGATCTCGAGACTGAGGCAGTCGAGAAGAACGGTATTTTAAGCGCGTCGTCCGGAGAGCTTGAACGTTTTGAAACAGAAGCTAAGACGGCTGAAGACATTGTATCCGAAGAAAAGACTTTCCGCCGCGGTTTGCTTTCTATCAATGAATTGTTGGCGCCGGAAAGCATGGAAATTACACCGCATTACCTTAAGCTGGGCGGCAAATTTTTACGCACGGTGTTTGTTGTTTCATATCCTCGTTATATCAGTGTCGGATGGTTTGCGCCGGTGATTAACTTGAACTCCACCTTTGATATTGCGATGTATTTTTATCCGGTTAAAAGTGCGATTATTTTAAAACAATTAAAAAAGAAAGTTGGTGCACTTGAAGCCCAAATTATCGGCGACGCGGAAAAGGGTTCACCGCGTGACCCGCTTCGTGAAACTGCTTTGCGAGATATTGAAAATTTGCGTGACTCACTCACTCAAGGTACGGAAAAGTTTTTCCAGTTTGCACTCTATGTTACTTTGTACGCCGATTCGGTTGAAGAACTTGATCGATTGTCTGACGTTGTGGAAGATATGTTTGGTGCGCGTTTGGTATATTCAAAACGTGTGTATTATCAGGCTGAACAAGGTTTTAATTCGACTCTACCGTTAAATAACGATGAACTGTATATCGCTTTTAACATGAACTCATCGCCGGTAGCATCAAGCTTCCCGTTTGTGTCAAGCGAACTTACTTCTGATAACGGAATCTTATATGGCATTAACCGTCATAATAACAGTTTAATTCTTTTCGATCGCTTTAGTTTGCAAAATGCCAACAGCGTTGTATTTGCTACGTCCGGCGCCGGTAAAAGCTACGCCATTAAATTAGAAATTTTGCGCAGTTTAATGATGGGCACTGAAGTGATTGTTATTGACCCGGAATATGAATATAAGCATTTGGCTGAAGCTGTTGGCGGAACCTATATCAATATTTCACTTGCCTCACAGAGTAAAATCAATCCGTTTGATTTGCCAAAGGCGGTCGGAGATCAGACTAAAGTTGAAGATATTATCCGATCAGCGGTTATCACGCTTAAGGGTTTGGTTCGTTTGATGATTGGACAATTAAGTTATGAAGATGATTCGATTGTTGACCGTGCATTGCTTGAAACCTACGCCCGAAAGGATATTACGCCGGACGTTGATTTGACTACAGCAGAGCCGCCAATCATGCAAGACTTTGAAGAAATTCTTGAAGGTATGGAAGGCGGAGCCAGCCTGGCAACACGTATGAAAAAGTATACGGAAGGAACCTTTGCTGGTTTGTTCAACAGTACAACCAACGTTGAAATGGACAACCAATTAGTTTGTTTTTCAGTTCGTGATTTGGAAGATGAACTGAGACCAATGGCAATTTATACTATTATCAATTATATCTGGAATGAAGTACGTTCTCAGGTTCGTAAGCGTATTCTCGTTATTGATGAAGCGTGGTGGATGATGCAACAAGAAGACAGTGCTAAATTTATTTATGCGCTCGTTAAACGTTGCCGTAAATATTATTTGGGAGTTACGACAATTACTCAGGACGTCAACGACTTTTTGCGCAGTCCGTACGGACAAGCGATTGTCACCAACTCTTCACTGCAGATTCTTTTAAAACAATCTCCGGCGTCGATCGACCTGATTCAGAAAACCTTTATTTTAACAGAAAGCGAAAAATATCTCTTGTTGGAATGCGGAGTTGGAGAAGGTATTTTCTTTGCCGGTAATAAACACGCCGCGATTAAAGTTGTCGCCTCTTATGTTGAAGATCAATTGATTACGTCTGATCCTCGTCAATTGCTTGAAATTGAAGAAGCAAAAAAACAAATGGCTGACCAACTGTCTCAGCCGACTACCATTAAATCATTAACTTCTTAAATATATGAATAAAAAAGCACTCGCCTTGATTGCCGGCGGACTTGTCATCTTGGCTCTCATCATTTATTTCATCTTTTTCTATAATTTTAATAAGACTGAAGAAAATATCGATGAGACACCGGGACAGAATACAACGGCCGAACCGGTAATTTCAAAAACTAATCCGAGTACTGTAAATCCAACACCGCGCAGCGCCGAAGAACAAAGTCGTGATTCTGCCAGTCAGTTGGCTGTCTACTTTAGTGAGCGCTACGGCACTTCATCAACTCAGGCTGATTTTAGTAATTTAACCGAATTGGAAATCTTTATGACGGATGCAATGCGTGATCGTACGCGTGCTTTTGTTGTAGCTGAGCGCAAGAAGGTGAATGGAGCTCCCGAGTATCAATCTGTAGTGACACAAGCAATACTAGCTGATTTCGTTACTTTCAGTGAAGCGAACGGCACAGCCGAAGGAATGGTGAAGACTAAACGACAGGAGACGGACGCCGAGGGTAATGTCAGTGCTAAAGATCAGGATTTGGCTATTGTCTTGAAGAAAGTAAACAGTGAATGGAAGGTTGATCAGGCGACTTGGAAATAAATAATTACATATATGAGAGGAGGGCTAAGGAGCATTGCGTCTTTTTTGACCCAATGCTTTTTAGATACAATGTATCCAAAGCATTGCTTGAGTTGTGACACTGAAGGTTCGTATTGGTGCGTAAACTGTAAAAAACTTCCAATTAAAGCTTGGGATAATAATCTATCTTTGATTGGAGAGAAATATTTTGATGAAATATATTGTTTGGGGGATTATGAAGATAAGATGCTCGGCGAGTTAATTAAAGCGTGTAAATATAAATTTGTAAAAGAATTGTGCGGAGATTTAGGTGAATTATTAGCTCAAGAAATAGAGGATAAAAAATTAGATGGAGTAATTGTTCCCGTACCTTTAAGTAAGCGTCGTATGGCCTGGCGCGGTTTTAATCAAGCGGCAGAGATAGCACATGTTGTCGCTTTGAAAAAACATATGCAAATCAACTGTTGTTTAAAAAGAGTAAAACATAAAAAAGCTCAGGCAAAATTGTCTGAGAGCGAGCGTTTAAAAAATATGAAAGATTGTTTTATCGTGTCAGGAGAAGTTCCGGAAATTGTGATTTTAGTTGATGATGTAATTACAACGGGTGCGACAATTAATGAGTGTGCGAGGGTGCTAAAAGAGAATGGAACGCAATATATTACGGTAGTAGCGTTAGCAAAAGGTTAACGATTCATCATTGTCAGAACCACTGATAGCCCTGAGGACACATGAATAACACTGAAGCTTCAGTGAAGTTCAGTTTTTTCAGGGCTATCAGTGGTTCAGACAGGAGAAAAGATTGTTATTTTAACAAACCTTCTTTCTTCATTGCCTTTATATTCTTCGCAACGGCTGTTTCATCAGCGTCAAGCGAAGCTGCGACGATCTTGGGTGATTTCAGTCCGTAAAGAAGAGAATATTTCAATATTTTTGAACGAAGTTCACGATTAGATCCCCTGAAGGATGATTGTTTCACGTAATGTTTTGAACGACGGCTCGGATTAACACGAGTTGTTTTTAGCATTGCCCCGTAATCCATCAAAGCATAATACCAGTCTCGAGGGTTTTTCTTATCCAAGGTTTTTTCAATGAGTGGCATAATATCAGCATCACTAATATTTTTTTCATCATTAAAAAAGCAGTGAATATAAACGCTTCTGATATTTGTTTCTATTAAAGGTACGGCAATGTTGAATGCAAAGGCGAGTAAGTCTCCCGCAGTAGCGGGACCGACGCCGGGAAGTGCTTCTAAATCTTTTCTATTCTTTGGAAATTTACCTTTATGATCTTTAATAATAATTTGCGCAGCTTTTTGTAGATTCACCGCGCGGCGATTATAACCCAAACCAAGCCACGCAATTAAAACTTTTTTCAAAGGAGCTTGAGCTAGACTTTTTAGGTTAGGAAATTTTTTTAAAAATTGTTTATATTTTTCAACAACTCTGGGCGCTTGCGTTTGTTGCAACATTATTTCTGAAACTAAAATCTTATAAGGATCCAAAGTTAGGCGCCACGGAAAAACGCGCCCATAAGCGCGGTAATAATTCAAAATTAGTTTTTTAAATTGAGGGGTCGTTATAGTTTTAAAGCCTTAGCAAGCGCTTCCGAAATAGATTCGTCGGTGCGTTCGATATTTTCAGAAAGATAGGGGATGAGGTTATCCCTAACAAAAACCGGGTTAACATCGGACAAGAAAATAGAGAGTCGGTGTCTTGTCTTACTTTTAAATTCAAAATAAATCTTTTTCAAATTATCTGCCGGTTTATATACGATGGAGAAATTACTAATCTCGTCATAGTCATAAAATTTGCGCCCGACAAAGACCCCCTCTGTTGTTAATGAAATGTTTACATTTTGAGGATGACGGGCATCATTCATAATTAAAACAAAACCTCCGATAATAACAATTACGGCAAATAAAAAGTTTCCGGTCATTAAAGCATAGCCGAGCATAGCCAACGCGACTAAAGCAAACAGCAAGTACCACGCTTTGCCGCGTGTATGCTTTTCATATTCGGGAATATCCCAGCTGATAATTTCAGCTATCTCAGCATTTTGATCTTGGTTTTCAGCCATACGTTGATTGACAATAAGGTATCATTATTGTATCTTTATTGTAGCATACGAGCCCTGAAAATTCCATAAAATCAGGACTTTCGCTATTTTTGGAGGGGTGCCAGAGTGGTTGAATGGAACAGTCTTGAAAACTGTCAGCCGTGAAAG